>NZ_JABX01000001.1 GCF_001469165.1 Thiohalocapsa sp. ML1
CGAAGCACTAGCTTCGCCTGCGTAGTGCTGCATCAGGGCTCGGCGGATGGCAACGACTTCGCCGACGACTGCTTGTTTTCCACTCAAGAAACGTGGTCTGTCCCTCTTTTCCGCTCATCAGGGCTCGGCGGATGGCAACGACTTCGCCGACGACTGCTTGTTTTCCACTCAAGAAACGTGGTCTGTCCCTCTTTTCCGCTCTTTTCCGAAATCCCGAGACCGTGGTTTCGTCATCGTCATCGTCGTCGTCGTCGTCGTCGTCGCTGTCGTAATCGTGGTCGCAATCGAATGTGCGCGGTGTTGACGCGGGTTGACTGGCCGCCGCACGAGCTTCGCCTGCGTAATGCCGCATCAGGGATCGGCGGATGGCAACGACTTTGCCGACGACTACTTGTTCTCCACTCAAGAAACGTGGTCTGTCCCTCTTTTCCGTGTCCCTCTTTTCCGTGTGTCCCTCTTTTCCGTGGTTTCGTCATCGTCGTCGCTGTCGTAATCGTGGTCGCAATCGAATGTGCGCGGTGTTGACGCGGGTTGACTGGAGTGTTGACCTCCAGGTCAACACGGCGACAGCGCGGGAGGCACTGATGCCGCGACTGCGGAGCCGACGTGGAGGTTGGCTCTTCGGCCCGCCCCGGCTTCGGCTCGGCTACGGGAGGGCACGTGCTTCGCTGCCAAGTCTCCGCCGTTCCCGCGCATCGCTGGCCCGAGGCGCAGAGTGCCCTTCGATGCGCGAGCCCGCTGGCGCGGTGTCGCGAGTGAATCCGCCCGCGACGACACGAGACGGGTTCGGGACTTCCGGGCCGCCGCACGAGCTTCGCCTGCGTAATGCCGCATCAGGGATCGGCGGATGGCAACGACTTTGCCGACGACTGCTTGTTTTCCACTCAAGAAACGTGGTCTGTCCCTCTTTTCCCGTGCCTCTTTTCCCGCGAGCGCGTCTCGGGACTTCCGGGCCGCCGCACGAGCTTCGCCGGCGTAATGCCGCATCAGGGATCGGCGGATGGCAACGACTTTGCCGACGACTACTTGTTCTCCACTCAAGAAACGTGGTCTGTCCCTCTTTTCCGTGCAGCACCTCGCCGATCTCGAAGTCCGCGTCGTCGTCGTCGCGCCAATAGCCGCCGCCGATGTGCTCGGCCGAGCCGCTCTCGCTGATGGTGAGCATTGCGAGCTGCAGGTCGCAATCGGCATCGGCGGCGGCACCGAGCATGACGCCGGCCATGGCGGCGTCGACGCCCTTCAGCGCCGCGAAGCCGAGCTCCGCCTCGGTGTAGCTGTGCTCCAGCGGGCAGATGAGCTTGTGCGGCATGTCGGCGCCCGGATCGGCCGCGGCCCAGTCCCGCAGCAGTGCGGCGAGCTCGCCGCGCTCGCGGTCGTGGTCCGGCACCTGCGGCAGGGGGCCGCCGTCGCGACGCAGCAGGTTGTAGACGAGCACGCAGCGATGACCGGCGGTGACCGGCAGCACCTCGTGCCGGCAGTCGGCGTAGAAGGCGGCGTAGGCCAGCTCGGAGGGCTCGTCGCGGTGCAGATCAACCGTGGCTTCGTGGTGCTTGTGGCGGATCACGAGCTCGCCGCCGCTGTACGCCGAGGGCAGCGCAAGCACGAGAGTCCCGAACATGCCGGGGGCCTTCTCGCTGTCGCGGTGGCTGACGAAGAAAGCGCCGGCGTCGTAGATCAGGAGCTTGTACAGCTCCGCCTCCACCACGCCGTGGACACCGAGCCCGCCGGTCACGGCGCGCAGGATGCGGGCGAGGCCATCGGCCCAGCGTTTGCCTTCCAGGCGGATGCGGCCGGCATCGATCTGCCACGTGCGCCGCACGTCGGTATCCACCAGGGTCTCGGTGCCGCGGCCGTAGGGCGCCTGCTCGGCGACGGCGAGGAGCTGCTCCGCCTGCGCGGGCAGCAGCGGCAGCGCCACGGTGCCGACGCCCGCGACGCTGAGGCGCGGGGGATACATGTCGATAGTGCCGGCGGCGAAGTAGTCGCCGGGGCGGTCGATGCGCGCCAGGATCTCGGCGAAGGCGTGCTGAAGGCTGGGCATGGGCAGAACTCCGTCGCAATTGCGCCTCGGTGTGTGCGAGCCTACCGGCTCGCCGGTGCGCCGGTCGAGCCCCGCGCGTCGAGCAGCCCGCATGCGCGGGTCCGCGTTGCGCTGAAGGCGTCGGCGGTCGGCCAAGCGAAGCGCAAGCCCCGAGGCGGGCCCGCGGCTTGCCTTGGCGAATTCAGTCTGCAGCGGCCCTCTGCTGCGGACCACGGCGCATCCTTGCCGTCGCGTCCGCCGGACGCGACCCGGTGGCGTACGCGTCGGCAGCAGCCGGGCGCGACTCTGCGGCGCCGAGCTCCGCCGCCAGCTCCAGCATCGCCCGCGCCTTGAGTCCGATCTCGGCCCATTCGGCGTCGCAGTCGGAGTCCGCGATGAGCCCACCGCCGGCGCGGAAGTCGAGCACGCCGCCGGCGACGCCGGCGGTGCGGATGGCGATGCTGGTATCCATGGCGCCGTCGAAGCCGACATAGCCGATGGCGCCGCAGTAGACGCCGCGGGGAGCGCCCTCCAGCGCGTCGATGATCTGCATGGTGCGGATCTTCGGCGCGCCGGTGATGGAGCCGCCGGGGAATGCGGCGCGGAGCAGCGACAGCGCGTCGGCGTCGGCGCGGAGCCGGCCGGTGACGGTGCTGACCAGATGGTGCACGCCGGGGTAGGACTCGACCTTGAAGAGCTCGGGCACCTTGACACTGCCGGTCTCGCAGCAGCGGCCGAGATCGTTGCGCAGCAGATCGACAATCATCAGGTTCTCGGCGCGGTCCTTCGGGCTCGCTGCCAGCGCCGCCGCCAGCGCCCGGTCCCGGGCCGAGTCTGGGTCGCGCGCCGCGGTGCCCTTGATGGGGCGGGTCTCGACCCGGCCGTCGCGCACGGCCAGAAATCGCTCCGGCGACGCGGACAAGACCTGCACGCCCGGCGTGTTGAGGTAGGCCGCGAAGGGCGCCGGGCTGAGCGCCTTGAGCCGCCGGTAGGCGCCCCAGGGGCAGCCGGCGACCGGCACCTGCCAGCGCCGGGCGAGGTTCACCTGATAGCAGTCGCCGGCGCGGATGAAGCGCTGCACCGCGGCGAAGCGCTCGCCGTAGGCGGCCCAGTCCAGGTCGGTGACCAGCGGCCCGGTGGCGCGAAAGGTCCGCGCCGGTGCCGCCTCTGTGCCCTCGGCGAGGCGCCGCAGCCGCCGACAGGGCGGGTCGGCCGGGTCGCCGCGGCCGACGAGCCAGCTCGCGCGCGCTTGGTGATCGATGACCAGCGCCCAGTCGTAGACGCCGACGGCCATTTGCGGCGCGCCGGCGGGCAGCCTGCTGAACGGTCCCAGGCGCTCGAAGCGGCGCGCGAGGTCGTAGCCGAACCAGCCGATGGCGCCGCCGACGAAGGGCAGCGCCGGACCCGGAGCCGGACCCAAGTCGGCGCCGAGGGCATCGCGCAGCAGCGCGATGGGGTCCGCGGTGGAGCGATGCGTCCGCTTACCGCTGCGGATCTCGGTCAGAGGTCCGACGGTGCGCAGCGTGACGCGCGGTGCCAGCGCGACGATGTCCCAGCGCCCGCCGGCCGCGCAGCCCGCATTGCTGTCCAGAAACACCGCCCAGGGCTCCCCCGCCACGGGCTCGAACAGCGCCGCCGTATCCGCACGGTAAGGCAGCGCCTCAAGACGATAGGCTGGGCTCATGGCGTCGAACACTTCCGGCAGCAAGCGGCGGCCGTGCCGACTCGGCGCAACCTCGGCCCTCGGCCCTCGGCCCTCGGCCCTCGGCCCTTAGGCTCTAATATGGTTGTAAATGTCCAGATAGTGCTGCCCCGGACCGTTCCAAGAGTGATCCTGGCGCATGCCGTTGACGCGCAGTTGCCGGAAATACTCCGGAAAGCGCTTCCAGAGCCCGATGGCGCGGCCGAGGGCGCCTTCCATCCCCGCGTAGGTGTAGTCGTCGAAGACGTAGCCGTTGCGGTGCTCGAAGGGCCGGTCTGAATAGTTGGCGTCGAACACGGTGTCCGCGAGCCCGCCGACGCGCCGCGCAATGGGCACGCAGCCGTATTTCATCGCGATCATCTGCGTGAGGCCGCAGGGCTCGTAGACGCTCGGGATCAGGATCATGTCGGCGCCGGCGTAGATGAGATGCGCCAGGTCCTCGTCGTAACCCAGCTCCAGGTGGCAGTCCGGGCTCGCATCCATCTCGTGCTTGATCTGCCAGAAGTCGGCGTTCACGGCCGGCTCCGGCGCGCTGCCGAGCAGCACGAACTGGCAGCCCTGGGCGAGGGCGTAGTAGATGCCGTGGCGGATCAGCTCCACGCCCTTTTGCCGGTCGAGCCGGCTGACGACGGCGACGACGGGCTTGAACACGTCCGTGAGGCCGGTGCGCGCGCGCAGCGCCGCCTTGCACTTGGCCTTGGCGGGCAGGCTGTCCGGGCCGTAGTTGGCCGGCAGGTGCGGGTCGATCTCGGGGTTCCAGGTGTTGTAGTCGATGCCGTTCAGCACGCCGCCGAACTTGCGATCGTGCACCTTCAGCAGCCCTTGCAGGCCCATGCCCTGCTCCGTGTGCTGGATCTCCCAGGCGTAGCGCGGCGATACCGTGGTGACGAAGTTCGAGAACACGATGCCGCCCTTCATCAGGTTCACCTCGGCCGGATTGCCGGGTGCCTGCAGCCGCTCCGGGACCATGAGCCGGCCGACATCGAGGCGGTTCATCCGCAGCACGTGCGGCGCCACCCAGCCCTGATGGCCCATGTTGTGCAGCGAGTAGCAGGCGCGGCTGTGGCCCATGCCGAGCCCGGCGTAGATCTCGTACAGCAGCACCGGCATGAGGCCGGTATGCCAGTCGTTGCAATGGATGATGTCCGGGCGCCGGCCGGACTTGTACAAGAACTCCATGGCCGCCCGGGAGAAGAACGCGAAGCGGTCGGCGTCGTCGGCGTCGCCGTAGATCTTGCCGCGGTTAAAAAAGCCGTGCTCGGAGTGGGCGTCGATGAAGAAGCAGTTGAGCCCGTCCACCTCGCCGTACTCGACGTCGCAGTGGATGGCCTTGTCGTAGAAGGGCACCCACAGGTCGCGGTAGACCTTGTGCATGCCACCGATGCGGTCGAAGCGGAGCGTGTCGTACTTCGGCAGCACGATCTCCACGTGGTTGCCGCGGATGGACAGCTCGCGCCCCAGGCCGTGCACGAAGTCGCCGAGCCCACCGGCCTTGGCGACGGGGGCACATTCGGGGCTGGCCATGACGATGTACATAGGGCGTTCCTTGTGGCGCTCCTTGGCTGCAAGCTTGGGACGCGCTGCGGGATGCGGCGCTGGCGTTGAGACTGCCCGACATCGGCGCCGGGAGCGCGGAAGGTCAGCGGCGGGAATAGCCGCCGATTATACGCGCCGCCGCGGGGCGTCTGTCGGCGCGCTGCCTGCGCCCGCAGAGCAGGCGGACCCGACGCCGCCGATCGGGCTCGGCACGATCAGGTCTCGCCGTCGGGGCGCGGCGCCACCGGCAGGTGCGGCAGCGCCCCGAGCACACGCTGCACCAGGCCGGGCTCGCGGATCGGGATGCGCAAGACGAAACGCCCGCCAGGGCCGACTTGGTAGGCGTGGCCGCCCAGATCAAGCACGGTGCCCGGCGGCGCACTGCCGTGCACCACCAGCTCCGCGTGCAGGCTGGCATCGGCGTCGGGCCGGCGCAAGGGGCCGCTGCCGGCCACCGGGCCGGCAGCGGGCGCGGCCGGGCCGCCGGCGGGACCAACGCGAGCCGCAACGGCTGCTGGCCGCTGCCGCAAGCGCGGCACGACGCCGCCGGGCGGCGGCTCCTCGGGCGCGCGCAGGGCGCCCGGCGGCAGGCCCTCGGCCGGGCTGCTGACGGCGGCCGCGGTCCCGATGTCCAAGCCGAGGTGCAAGGCGGCAGGCGAGGTCGGCAGCGCTTGCGTGGCAGCGTCGGCATCGACGGCCAGCGTGCCGCCGAGTGCCGCGATCTCGGCCAGCAGCGACAGCACCGGCTCGACCAGTGGGAACTCGGCGGCCAGGCCCCACACCGGCGCGGGCGCCTTGGTCTGCGCTGCCGTGGGCTGGCCCGCCGCGTCCGCCGCCGGCAACGCCTGGTCGTCCTGCGCCGCGGGCGCTGCCTCGGGCGCGCTCGGCACCGCGGCATCGGCATGCAGAAACTCGACCCCCACGGGCACGGCCGCCGGCAGGCCGTTGGAGCGGGCGATGAGCATCCAGCCGCCGCTGTCACCGGCGAGCCCGATCTCGGCGCGCAGCAGCCCGTCCCCGCCGGTGCCGTCGTAGTGCGCGAGGCCGCCCTGCGCGGCGGCGTCGTCGCCGAGCTCCGCATTGGCGATGACCTGATCGGCGCCGTCCCTGCCGCTACGATGCAGCCGCAGCACCGGGCGCGCCTCGGCGCCGGCGAAGGCGGCACGGGCGTGGGCGATGTCCGCGGGGTCGATGCGCCAGCGCAGATCGACGGCGCCGCCCTCGGTCTGATACAGCACCAGGCTCGTACCGGCCGCGGTGTCTGGAAACGGACCCTCGGCGTGGGCGTCGTCTAGGCTCGGATCGAACGGCGCCGGCGGCTCGTCGCCGTGATCAGTGCTCACCTTGTGCTCCGCACGCCGGGGTTGGTCGCGTCAGCGGGCCGGTCAGGGTCCGTTCCCCGGTTTCTTCTTGTTCGCCGGGGGCTTGTCCTTCGGTTTGCCCTTGCCGCCCGGCACCGGCGGCGCTGCCTGCCGGGGCGACGCGGGTTTCGCCTTTCTGCCGGCAACGGCGTTGGTCTTCTGCGTCGGCGGTGGCGCGTCGCCGGGCGACGGTTCGACCTTGGCTGGGTCCGGGGCAGGTGTGCTCGCGACGGCTTTGGGCTCGTCGGTGGGCTCGGCCATGCCGGTTGCCGCGGGCTGGACGGCCGGGGCGGCGTCCGCTGCCTTGGCGGCTGCGGGAGCGGTCGCAGCCTTCGCCGGCGTCGCGGGCTCGGCGGGGGCCGGCGGCGCCGCCGCTGGCGTCGGGGCTGGTTCTCCTTGCCGCGCGGCTGCTGGCGGCGGGGCGTTGTCGGCAGCCGCCTGGTCTGCGCCGGGCTTGGTGAGCTTGGTGGGCTCTGCGGGCTTGGCAGCGCCAGCCGCCTCGGCGCTTGGCGCGGCGGGCTCGGCAGCGCCAGTGGCGCCGGCACTTAGCTCGGCGGACTGCTCGGCGCTCGGGCGCACCTGCTCCGGCGCGGGCTCCGGAACGGCCTTGGCCTTGGCCGCAGCCGGCACGACCGGCGCCTCCGGTTGTTCCCCAGCCGCCTGCTCCAGGCCGTTAATGAGGCCGGCGGCGGCGTCCGTCAGTTCCGCGAGCTTCGGCAGCCAGTCGTCGCCCCAGAACAAATAGCAGCTCGTCTGCGACTCCAGCACCAGCCGGCGGGCGCGGGCCAGGGTGCCGGCGTCGGCGCGCCCGCGATCGTGCAGGTCCCACCAACGCCGGCTCAGCGCGCGCACTGTCTCGGCGCCGTGCCGCTGGCCGTCGGAGCCCGCCCATTGCGACAGGTCGAAGCCGGAGGTCGAGCCGACGTTCCAGGCGCCGGTCTGCACATGGGCATGGGCGCTTGCGGGATGGGCGGCGAGGTAATCGCTCAAGCCCACCGGGCGGATCGGGTACTCGCCGCCGCGCACGTGCTCCATGTAGGGCGCAAAGTAGTGGCCGAAGAAGCCGGAGCCCTCGTGCGTCTGCCGGAACCAGCCGCCGTTCTCGCCGTCGGACCAGGTGGTGCAGAGCCTGGGCTCGTGCGGGCGCGGCGAGAAGCGGCAGCGGTGCGTCACCTCGTGCGCGAACCAGGTCGCGTCGAGCCCGCTCTCCTGCGCGTTGGAGACATCGCGGTCGCGCGGCACCACGGTAATGCAGTCGCCGTCGTGGCAGGCAAGATAGGGCCGGAATACGTCGGTGACGCCGTCCTCGGGGTGCACATGCACGCCGTCGACCACCACGTACTCGTAGCCAGCCCGCACCAGCGCCGGGATCATCTCCATCGAGAAGGCCATCTCCGGCGGCCAGAAGCCGCGCGGCGCACGGCCGAAGATCTCCGCCATGAGCTCCCGCCCGGTGCGCAACTGCTCTTCCCAGTCCGCCGGCGGGATCAGCGGGAAGATCGGGTGGAAGTAGCCCATGCCGATGAGCTCGATGTTCGGCGTGCTGCGGTAAGCATCGAGCATCGCCGGGATGTCGATGATGTGCCGATAGCGATCGACGATGGCCGGGTCCCGGAACTGCTCCAGCAGGATGCCCGAAAAGCCGACGTGCAGGTGGCCCACATCGGCATACTGCTGCGCATAGCGGGTCGGCCGCTCGTAACAGCGGATGATCTGCTCGGCCTCCCAAGGGTTGGCCTCGATGAGCAGGGCCAGGTTGCCGGGCGGCTGGTGCATGTGCAGCCCGAGCGCGTGAAAGATATTGGTGTCCAGCATCAGGGCATGGAAGCAAACAGAGCAAACGGGAATTGTGCCCGATCGGGCGGGGAATTGGCGAGATCGCGCGGCTCCGGGTCGTCTACCGGCTCGCCAAACGCTACGCCCCGACGGCGGACCGGAGCAGTTCGGATGTTGGGTCACCCGACGCTAGTCCAGCCCCGCCATGGCGTCAACTGCGACAACACGGCGACAGGGCCGAGGGCCGAGGGCCGAGGGCCGAGGAGGGCACCCTGCACGCTTGCACCCGCCCCCCTGCACTTTTGCACTTTTGCGCTTTTGCGCTTTTGCGCTTTTGCACTTTTGCACTTTTGCAACCTGCACCCCGCCCGCTGGCCCCCTTCACACTTCACACTTCAAACTTCAAACTTCAAAATCCGACTTTCCCTCAAGCACCAACACGCTCCGCGCGCCGATGCGCCAGCGCCGGGCGCCGATGCTGCGCTGCTCGTCGGGCTCGATGAGGTCGCGCGGTGCCGGGGCACCGGTGTCCACGGCGATGGCCCAGCGCCAGTCGCCGAGCGCCGGCGGGAGCACGCAGGTGCGTGCCTTGTCGCTGAGGTTGATCAGCACGTGCAGCGGCGCCTCGGCGTCGTTGCGCCCGCGCAGCGTGAAGGCGAGCTCGCGCGACTCCGGGTCCATCCAGCCGGGCGCACCGCCGTCGAGGGCTTGCCAGCGGATGTCGCCGTCGTGCAGGAAGTGCCGGCGCCTGAGGCTGCGATGGCGCTTGCGCAGCGCAATGAGCCCGGCCGTGAAGCGCAGCATGTCGGCGTTCTCGTCGGCCAGCGCCCAGTCGAGCCAGCCGGTGGGGTTGTCCTGGCACCAGGTGTTGTTGTTGCCGCCCGCCGAGCGCAGAAACTCATCGCCGGCGTTCAGCATCGGGATGCCCTGGCTGATGAGCAGCAGTGTCAGCAGGTTCTTCGCCTGCCGGCGCCGCAGTGCCAGGATGGCCGGGTCGTCGGTGTCGCCTTCAACGCCGCAGTTCCAGCTCAGGTTGTGCTCGCAACCGTCGCGGTTGCCCTCGTGGTTGGCCTCGTTGTGCTTATCGTTGTAGCTGACCAGGTCCGCGAGCGTGAAGCCGTCGTGGCAGGTGACGAAGTTGATGCTGTTGATCGGATGCCGCAGCCCGCGGGCGTAGAGGTCGCTGCTGCCGGCGATGCGCGTCGCCAGCTCCGCCACCAGGCCGGGGTCGCCGCGCACGGCGGCGCGCAGCGAATCCCGATAACGGCCATTCCACTCCATCCAGCGGTAGCCCGGGAAACTGCCGACGTGGTACAGCCCGGCCGCGTCCCAGGCCTCGGCAATGATCTTGGCGCCGGCGAGCACATCGGACAGCTCGATGCCCCAGAGCACCGGCGGATGCTCCAGCGGCGCGCCGTGCTCGCCGCGGGCGAGCGCGCTGGCGAGGTCGAAGCGGAAGCCGTCCACGTGCATCTCCCGCACCCAGTACTCCAGGCAGTCGATGATGTAGCGGGCGACGAAGGGATGATTGGCGTTGACGGTGTTGCCGCAGCCGGTGAAGTCCAGATAGCGGCTACGGTCCGTGGGGTCTAGCATGTAGAAGGTCTCGTTGCCGAGCCCCTTGAAGTGGATCGCCGGGCCGCCCTCCCCGCCCTCGGCCGTGTGGTTGAACACCACATCCAGCAGCACGCCGATGCCGGCGCGGTGCAGCGCCTTCACCATGTCGCGAAACTCGCGCCGGTGCTCGGTAGGCTCCCCGATACAGAAGCCGGGGTGCGGCGCAAAGAACCCGTGCGTGCTGTAGCCCCAGAAGTTGCGCAGACCCGCCGCGTCCGTGCCGGGGGGCACGTCCTGCGGGTCGAAGGCCATCACCGGCATCAGCTCCACATGGGTGATGCCGAGGCGCTTTAGGTGCGGGATCTTCTCGACCACGCCGGCAAAGCTGCCGGGGTGCGCGACGCCGGCGCTCGGATGGCGCGTGAAGCCGCCGACATGCAGCTCGTAGATGATCATGTTCTGCGAGGGCAGGCGCAGCGGCTCGTCGCCCTCCCAGTCGTAGGCGTCCGCGAGCACGACGCCGCGGATGCCGTCGCCGGGGCGCGGGCCGTCGCTGCAACGGCGCGCACGGTCCCAGGCGCCGGCGTCCAGCGCCCGCGCCCAGGGGTCCAGCAGCTCCACGCGCGGGTCGTAGCGCCAGCCGTGGTGCACCGGGTCCCAAGGGCCGTCCAGGCGCCACGCATAGCGGGTGCCGGGCGGCAGGTCCACGACCTCCACGTGCCAGCTAAAGAAGGTGTGATTCACCTCCGGGTCCAGGTCGATGACCTGGAAGGGCGCGTCTTCGCCCGCCTCGTAGAGCAGCAGCGTCGCGCCAGTGGCATGCCGGCTGTACAGCGAAAAGTTGATGCCCTCGTCGTTGATGCTGGCGCCAGGCGGATAGCGGCGACCAGGGCGGACCGGGTAGCTCTGGGACATGACTGAAGGGCTCGGCTTGTTATCCGACTGCGCCCCGCCGAGCAGGGCGGCGCCGAGGGTGCCCCGGCGCGCGCGGCATTCTAGCGCCTCGCGAGGCGTACACATAGACGCCGATGCTATCGGGCAGACACCGGGGCGGGGCATCGGCTGGAGGAACGGGCCATTATCCGGGCTTCCGGCGACGGGACACTGAAAGATGTCAAGCGCTAGCGAGGCGGAGCCTCAGACCGACCAGGGCACGGAGCGTCGTCTTGCGCAGCCCGCTCGTTGGCGCAAGTGAATCAAAGGGCCGAGGGCCGAGGAGGGCTCCCGCGGCCCTATTGCCGTCAAGCAGTCTAGGACTCAAGGTCTCCGGCGCCTCAGCAGCCGCGCCGGCCCAAGACGCGTGCCGGATGTCGCGCTTGGGCGCAACGCCGTGCGCGGCATCGGGAGGCATCGGGGAGAGTTGCGGGTTATGGGTATGAGCTCGGGTAGCTGAGCCCGGGAATGCGCGGTGTCAGCACCTCGAGTCCATGGCGGCGGGCATAGGCCTCCCAGCGCTGGATCTTCTCCGCGAGACCCTCCGGCATGCCGGTATCCATCCAGCGCTCCCGTTCCGCCCAGGACTCGGGGCCGCGGATCAGCGGCCAGCCGTGCACGGCGAGCCAGAGCGACAGCGTCGGCTCCCGGCGCAGCCAGGTGGCGCTGTCCGCACGCTCCGCCTCGGTGCGGTGGTCGTGCCAGTTCAGGCGCTCGCCGTCGCGGGTCGCGCTGATGATGGGCGTGTCCTCCGCCGCGCGCAGCAGGGCCATGCGGTGCGCTGTGACTTGCACCCGCGGCGGTGGCTCGTCGCGCCAGCGCACCAGGCTCAGGACATGCTTCCAATTGGCCACCGAGAAGCCGGCGCTGAGATAGAGCCGCACCGCCGGCTGCCACAGCCAGTCCGTGTCCAGGCGCAGCGCCGACAACGGCATCGCCGCGACGGTCTCGTGGAGAGCGCGCAGCAAGCGACTCGCATGGCCGAGGCGGCGGTGCTCGCGCAGCAGGTACAGGCTTGCGAAACCGAGATGCGGCCCCGCCCAGCCCCAATCCCAGACCTGCAGCGCAATGGTGCCGATGCGCCGGCCGTCCGCCACGAGCCAATACGACCGATACCAGTCGGAGTCCCGCGGGTCCGTGATGCGCTCGCCCAGCAGCAACAGGCGCGCGGACCAAGCGTCGATGTCCGCGGCGGTCATGCCGCGCGGGTCCGGCAGCGCTGCCGGATCGGCCACGCGGTTGTCGAGATAGCTGCAGAGCTCGCAGGCGCGCCAAAGCTGGCGGGCGCTGTCGTCGTCCAGGTCGAGCGGCACCACCGCGGGCATGGCGGCGCGCAGGCGCTCCGCCACCTGCCCATGCAACTGGCTCAATTCCGGATCATCGAGCATCGGTGGTGGTCGCTCCTCGGCGGGCGCGGCGCGCAGTGGGCCGCGCGCCTCGTCGGGTCACAGGCGATAGGGCGCGAGCGGGTCCCGCTCGGCCAGCCGAAAGGGCCCCGCAAAGCCGAGTCCCATGGCATCGGCGGGCTCGGCGAGCAGCAGATCTTCCAGCACGGCGAGCGGGTCCTCGCCGGACTTGAGCCGCACGGTCGCGTCGCGCTCCAGCCCGAATGGGGCTTGCAGTTGCTCGCCCGCCCGCAGGCGGCGGGCGTCCGCCACCGTTGCGCGCACATAGCCGAGCCAGGCCCCGAGCCGCTCGAGCTGTGCCTGCTTCTCGCCAACGGACTGCGCCATGCGGCCGAGCAGGCGGGCCGAGTCCTCCCAAGCGGCCGCAAGCGCCCGGATGCGCGCCAGCCGTGCCGCCACGGAGAGCCTGCCGGCATGCGCCTCGTAGCATGCAAACAGCCCATGCCCGAGCACGATGAAAACCGTCCACCACGACGCCCCATCGCGCTCGCCGTACACCTGCTGACCAGCGGCATCGAGCGCCAACTGGTCCGTCAGCACCTGTACGCCCGGTGCCGCCCCGGACACCACATCGCCCACGCGATAGCGCGCGAGCACCTGATCGAAGCGCTTGGTCTGCACCTCAACCTCATGCCCATCAATGTCGATGAGAAAGGAATCGAACATTCCCATGGCAGGCTCCGTGGTTCTGATCCGAGCGCGGGACGTGCAAAGGGTTCATTCCGGCGGGGGGTCGCGCGTCGGCAGAGCGATATGCTACACGAAACGGGTGACGCGCAACTGCCGCGGCCGTCCGCCAGGCCGTCGGCGCACGGGCGACATCACCCATTTTTTACTATATTTGACAGCATTTTACAACGTGGCGGGAACCGCGCGAAGGCTTGCTGAAAATACACGTAACGAGATAGCTGCGCCTGCTCGGCGCTCGTTGGCGCCGCCGCTGCCAGCGACTTTCCGGCACGCGCCGACACGCAGAGCAGCCGTGTTGCCATTGATGCTCGGCGGCAGGACGCCGCGGGTAGCCAACCGGAGCGGATCGCGGGTTGCTTCCGAGGAATTGCACGCCCACTTGCCGACGCATGATCAAGAACGCGCGTGAGATGTTTCGCAATCTGCTCCCGAGCCAGCTCGGCCAGCGTCGCGATCCGCCCGCGACCGTCGCGCAGGTGGATCTGGATCGGCTGCTAGGGACCTGGTTCGAGGTGGCGCGGCTGCCCAATCTGGAGGCAGACGGCCCTGGCCAACACAGCGTGAACGTAACCGCGACCTATGCGAAGCGCCCGGACGGCGGGCTCACCGTGCAGACCGTCGGCCGCAACGCGAAGGCGCGGATGCGCCGCAGCGAAGTGACCGGCACGGTCCATCCCGCGGACCCGAGCGGGTCGAAGCTGATCTTGAGGTTCTTCAAGCTCATTCGCGGCGACCTGTGGGTGATCGGCCTGGACCCCGAGTACCGATGGGTGCTGACGGGCACGCCGAGCCGGAAACGGCTTTGGCTCATCGCCCGCGCACCGCACATCGAAGCCGAGGCGTATGACCAAGCCATGGCCATCGCCGCGGCCCAGGGCTTCGACGCGGCTCGGGTCAAACGAACGGAGCAACAAGCGACCTGACGTGCGCACGGCCAAGGGCTGAAGGCCGAGGATCGCGTCCTTGGTCCTTGGCCCTCGGCCCTCGGCCCTCGGCCCTCTAACCTTGGTCCCACATCACATGCTTGCCGTCGCGGGCCGCGGCCTCCAGCAGCTCGATGAGCGGCAACGCGCGCTTGGCGAGGCTGACGCTCTCGCCGCTCGGTCGGTCGTCATCGTCGTCGCGGTGCGGGTTCAGCGGCGCGTCCGGGTTGTGCTGGACGGCGGCGCGAAGCTTGTCGAGCGCCTTGGGCACGTCCTCAGCGAGGATGGCGCCGGGGATGCTGCCGCTGTGGCCCAGCATCTTGATTAAAGCCTTGCCGACGTCGCCGAACATCGTGATGTCCGCATACGCCGGGGTCTTGAAGGTGATCAGCATGGTCTGTCTCCGGTGGAGTGTCGGCACTGCAGTGAGCATAACGCCGCCGCGGCTTCCGGCGCGTTGTCCGCGCCGACGAGCCGCCGCCGCTGCCGCCCTGCGGTGCGTAGGCGCTACACTGCCTGCCGCGGTCGCCGCCCATCCTCCGCCAACCCCCGGAGCCCGCCATGCAACCAGGCCCCCGTCAACTCGTCACGCCGTTTCGCCCGATCCCGCTCGACGTGCCGGCGGGCATGGCGCAGAACGAGTTCTTCAACAGCGCCGAGAACCTGAACGATCTGGTCACCAACAACGGCCTGCTCGGCAACCCGGAGAACCTGCTCCTGTACCGCAAGGCGCTCGGGCATTCCGGCAGCTTTGATTGCTCCATCATCTACAACACCGCGCGCGAGATCCTAAACCCCCTCGGCCGCCCGGTGCGGCGCACCCAGGTGCCGGAGCGCGTGCGGCGGATCTGGAACCGCATGAACGCCGTCATCATCGGCTACATGCTGGAGCACTGGCCGGACCCGGCCACGGCGCTGGTGCTGGCCGGCGAGGCGAGCCTGGACGCCACCTGGCCGCTCACGGCCCCCGGCGTGCCGAGCATCCGCATGCTGCACAACCACTTCATGGTGTTTCCGATGGCGGACCTGCGCGCCGCGGAGCCGGCGGACCCGAGCAACCCGAACCTCACCGACGGCGGCCAAAACAGCCTGTTCCAGGCGCACATGCGCGACGTCTACCGGGCCTTCTTCGCGACAGCGCTGGAGCTTGCGCTGCTGCGCCCCGTGCACGGCGTCGACTCGGCGCTCGCCCTCACGGGCTATCCGCAGGGCCTGCCCTGCTGGGAGATCGCGGGCGGCGCGGCGACCATTCACGACGTGCGCTTCTGGCGCGAGTACGACCTGCTGCTGATGGGCTTTCTGGACTTCTACCGGAGCTTCTTCAGCCAGGTGTCTAGCCGCAACGCGGACCGGCTGCCGGACCTGTACTTTCCGGCCGCCGTGGAGCGCGTGCTGCTCGCCGACGACGCCTTCATGGCCGCGGCCAAGATGGTGCGGGAGCGCTGCATCAAAGAGCCCGCCTATGCCAACGCCATCCGCTGGGAGCCGGCCTTCAAGCAGCTCATCTATCGCGGCGATGACGGCCGGCTGTTCGTGACCATCAGCCAGAACTCCATCGGCAACGCCATCACGGAGCTGCTCGGCGTCGTCGTCAAGCGGGTGCCGAACGCGGACGCCTACGCCGCGCTGGAGCCCGCGCTGATGGGCCACCTGCACGCCGTGCGCGAGCGGCTGGTGGCGGCCGACCTGGGCGAGGCGCTGCCGGGCGCCTGATGCTCGCGCGCAGCGGCGGTCAGGCCGCCTGCGTCGCCCCCATCCGCGCCGATGGCCGGTGCTCGCTCGCGCCCGTTGCGTGAACATCGGGGTGCGGCTCGGCGCACCGCAAGCGAGCCCACCTCGCCGCCGATGCGCCAAGATTGCGCAGGCTTTTCGTTCGAGTCGGGTACTTTTGAAAAAATGCTGGCCTCGGCGTGCGCAAAGACCTTCGCGCCGCGCCACGTGCGCGTTATCTTTGCCTGCAACCCAAGCACGCCCGACGGATCGCTGCTTGCCATCGGTCGGCGGGCGACGCCCGCTGCCGCCGTCGATGCAGCCGCGGTCCCCCTTATCGACCCCCTTTCGACCCCCTTTTGCCGGAACACGCCCCATGTCCCCATTCCGAGATCTGAGCCAAAGCTCCCCGAAAGCGGCCCTGTTCGAGCTCGCGCCGCTGCCCATGGACAAGCAGGGCATCGCGACCGACTTCCGCCGCTACTACGCGCACACGCTCGGCCGCGACCGCAACTGCAAGTCCGCCTACTACCCGTACAAGGCGCTGGCCATCACGCTGCGCGACCGGCTCATGGAGCGCTGGAAGCGCACCCGCGCGGCGCATGAAGAGGCCAACTGCCGGCGCACCTACTACCTGTCGCTCGAGTTTCTGATGGGGCGCACGCTGTCCAACGCGCTGCTCAACCTCGGCATCGACGACGAGACCAAGAAGGCCCTCTACGAGCTGGGCCTGCTGTACGAGGAGCTCGAATCCGCCGAGATGGACGCGGGCCTTGGCAACGGCGGCCTGGGGCGGCTCGCCGCCTGTTTCCTGGATAGCTGCGCCACGCTGCAACTGCCGGTGAAGGGCTACGGGCTGCGCTACGAGTACGGCATGTTCCGCCAGATCATCGAGAACGGCCGCCAGGTGGAGGAGCCGGACCACTGGCTGCGCGACGGCAACCCCTGGGAGCTGGAGCGCCCGGAATACACCCAGCGCATCCCCTTCGGCGGCCACACCGAGCAGTACAAGGACGAGACCGGCCGCCTGCACCGCCGCTGGGTGGACACGCACGACGTGCTCGCCGTGCCCTACGACATCCCGATCCCCGGCTACAAGAACGACACGATCAACACGCTGCGCCTGTGGGCCGCGGCGGCGACCGATGAGTTCGACCTAGGCGAGTTCAACGCCGGCAGCTATCCGGAGTCCGTCGCGGCCAAGAACAATGCCGAGCACATCACCATGGTGCTCTACCCCAACGATGCGAGCGAGAACGGCAAGGAGTTGCGGCTGCGCCAGCAGTTCTTCCTCGCCTGCGCCAGCATCAAGGATGTGCTGCGCGAGTGGATCCGCCTGCACGGCAAGGACTTCAGCGCGTTCGCGGACAAGAACTGCTTCCAGCTCAACGACACGCACCCGGCCGTGTCAGTGCCGGAGCTGATGCGCCAGCTCATCGACGAGCAGCAGCTCGACTGGGACACGGCCTGGGACATCACCACCCGCACCATGGCCTACACCAATCACACGCTGCTGCCGGAGGCGCTGGAGCGCTGGCCGGTGCGCCTGTTCGCGCAACTGCTGCCGCGGGTGCTGGAGATCATCTACGAGATCAACGCGCGTTTCCTGTCGCAGGTCGCCGCGCGCTGGCCCGGCGACATGGAGCGGCAGCGACGCATGTCGCTGATCGAGGAGAGCGGCGACCCGCAGGTGCGCATGGCGTATCTCGCCATCGTCGGCAGCTTCTCCGTCAACGGCGTCGCGGCGCTGCACTCGGAGCTGCTGAAGCAGGGCCTGTTCCGCGACTGGTACGAGCTCTGGCCCGCCAAGTTCAACAACAAGACCAACGGGGTCACGCCCCGTCGGTGGCTGGCGATGTGCAACCCGGGCCTGCGGACACTGCTCGACGAGATCATCGGCAAGGAGTGGGTGCATGACCTGCGGCGTCTGGAGGCGTTGGCGCCGAAGGCCGAGGACCGCGCCTTCCGCGAGCGTTGGGACGGCATCAAGCGCGCGAACAAGGAGCGCCTGGCGCAGCTCGTCGCCGGCACCTGCCGCGTCGAATTCCCGCTGGAGTTCATGTTCGACGTGCAGGTGAAGCGCATCCACGAGTACAAGCGCCAGCTCCTGAACGTGCTGCACGTGATTCACCTCTACAACCGCATCAAGCGCGGTGACCACGACATCGGCGCACCGCGCTGCGTGCTCATCGGCGGCAAGGCCGCGCCGGGCTATGAGATTGCCAAGCTCATCATCAAGCTCGTCAACAACGTCGCCGCCGTCGTGAATGCGGACCCGCAGGTGAGCGAGTGGCTGCGCGTGGCGTTCATCCCGGACTACCGCGTATCGGTCATGGAGGTGCTGGCGCCGGGCACGGACCTGTCGGAGCAGATCTCCACCGCCGGCAAGGAGGCGTCCGGCACCGGCAACATGAAGTTCATGATGAACGGCGCCGTCACCATCGGCACGCTCGATGGCGCCAACATCGAGATCCGCGAGCAGGTGGGCGACGACAATTTCTTCCTGTTCGGCCACACGGCAGACGAGGTCGAGCGCATCCGCGGCCACTACGACCCGAACAGCATCATCGCCAACGACCCGGCGCTCTCGGAGGTCATGGGGCTGCTGGAGTCCGGGCACTTCAACCAGTTCGAGCCCGGCATCTTCGACCGCATCGTGCAGGGCATCCGCAGCCCCCACGATCCCTGGCTCACGGCGGCGGACTTCGACAGCTACCGCCGCGCCCAGCTCCTCGCCGCCGAGACCTATCGGGATCGCGAGCGCTGGCTGCGCATGAGCATCCTGAACAGCGCCCACAGCGGCTTCTTCTCGTCGGACCGCACCATTGGCGAGTACAACAACGATATTTGGCGGATGGAGCCCGTGCCTCCGGGTAGGGGCTAGGAGCTAGCGGCTAGGGGCTAGGGGCTGGGATCTAGTAGGGCTTCCCAGCACCTAGCACCTAGCACCTAGCACCTAGATCGCTTGACGGCACCAACTGCTTGCAGATGAGTCAAGCATGGCGACAAGGCGCTGGAAGGCAAAAGGGCCGAGGGCCAAGGGCCAAGGAAGATCTCCTCGGCCCTTGGCCCTCGGCCCTTTGGTTCACTTGCGAGAACGAGCGGGTGGCGCAATACGACGTTCCGTACCCAGGTCGATCTGAGGCTCTGCCTCGCTAGCACCTCTCTTCCATGAATAACGCACAGCCCAATGGCGACGAGCTGTCGCCGACCCACATCATCGCCGAGCAGTTTGCCCGCGCGAAGCGCCACTTCGACCACCTGGAACCGGGGCTGGTGGACTTCCTGCGGCTGCCGCAGCGCACCATCACCGTCAACGTGCCGGTGGAGATGGACGACGGCCGCGTCGCCAACTTCGTCGGCTACCGCGTCCTGCACAGCGACCTGCTCGGCCCCGGCAAGGGCGGCATCCGTTATCACCCCGAGGTATCGCTCGCGGAGGTCACGGCGCTCGCGGCGCTGATGACCTGGAAGTGCTCGCTGGTGCGCATTCCGTTCGGCGGTGCAAAGGGCGGCGTCACCTGCGACGTGAAGCATCTGAGCCGGCGCGAGCTCCGGCGCATTACCCGGCGCTTCATCGCCAGCCTCGGCGAGAACATCGGCCCCTACACCGACATCCCGGCGCCGGACATGTACACCAACGCCCAGACCATGGCCTGGGTGTACGACACCTACGACAACATGCACCCCGGCGAGAACAACCTGCCCGTGGTCACCGGCAAGCCGCTGGAGCTCGGCGGCTCCGAAGGCCGCGACGAGGCCACCGGCCGTGGCGCCGTGTTCGCGCTCGAACGCGCGCTTGCGCTCGGCATCATGCCGGGGCGCGAGGACATCGGCGGCGCGCGGGTCGCAATCCAGGGCTTCGGCGAGGTCGGCCGCGTCGCCGCCCGGCTGCTGGCCGAGCGCGGCGCACACATCATCGCCGTCAGCGACTCCCGCGGCGGCGTGCTCGCCGAGAACGGCGACAGCCTAGATCTCGACGCCGTCGCCGCGCACAAGGCCGCGAACGGCACCGTCGTCGGCCTGCCCGGCAGCCGCAGCATCACCAACGACGACCTGCTCGCGCTGCCCTGCGACGTGCTGATCCCCGCCGCCCTCGGCGGGCAGATCCATTCCGGCAACGCCGAGGGCGTGCAGGCACGGCTCATCGTCGAGGGCGCCAACCGCCCCATCACGCCCGAGGCCGACGACATCCTCACCGCCCGCGGCATCCGCGTGCTGCCGGACATCCTCGCCAACGCCGGCGGCGTCACGGTCAGCTACTACGAATGGGTGCAGAACATCGAGCACCACAGTTGGCCGCTGGAGGAGATCAACGGGCGGCTGCGCTCGCGCATCAACGCCGCCACCGACCGCGTCGTCACCCGCTGGCGCGCCTTCCCCACCGACCACCCCGACGGCAGCCCCGCCATGTGCACGGATCTGCGCACCGCCGCCCTCGTCGAGGCCCTGGAGCGCCTCGCCCTCGTCGTCGAGCAGCGCGGCATCTGGCCCTAGCCCTGGGTACGCCGGCTTCAGCCGGCCCGCGCAGCCCCCGGGTACGCCGGCTTTAGCCGGCCGGAGACTAGCTCGCCGGAGTCGGCCGGAGTCGGCCGGAGTCGGCCGGAGAGTCGACCTCCAGGTCGACTCCCCTCCAACCCCGCCGCGCCCGCCTTGCCCAACCCCGCCCCGTGCGCTACGTTCGACCGGTCGAGACGCGGAACCGGGGCGCCTCCTCCAGCACCAGTCCGCGCAACGAAGTCACCCATTCAACGCAGACCCAACTCATGACGGCAGTTGAAGAGCTGGCCGAAAAGGCCAGGCAACTCGATCCCATGCGGCTGCAGCTCCTCACGGAGCTCGCCGACTTCCTGTTGACAAAGCAGGCGTCCGACGACGCAGAGGGGCATGCGCCGGCTCAAGCGAGCGGCTCGCCCTTCCCGAAAACTCAGCTCGAACCGCCCGACGCGCCGTCCGTTTACCGCGGGCCACCGCTGAGCCTGGAGCGCATGCGCGACGCTGTGGATTGGGAGGCCGGCCAGCGACGGTGATCGCCATCGACACGAATGTCGTGCTGCGCTACGCGCTGAAGGACGATGCCGAGCAGGCCCGTTCAGCGACAGCCTTCTTGCGCGACAACGATTGAATGCTGCTGCCGACAGTGGTTCTGGAGGTGGTCTGGGGGATGTCGTCGAAGCGAGGGTACGGGCTCGATGCGGTCACGGTCGCCGAGCGCGTGCGCAGCATCGCGGGACTTCCCAGGGTGCGGGTCGAGCAGGCGGAGGCGCTCGCCCTGGCTCTCGACTGGTACGAAGCCGGTATGGATTTCGCCGATGCGCTGCATTTGGCGCTGGCGGGAAAGGACTGCGGTCTCGCGACGCTGGACAAAGGCATCCGAACGCGGGCTGAGCAACTCCGTCTTCAGTACCCCGTGGTTCTCGTGCCGACGGCGCCTGCGACCAAGCCGTGAAGATCGTGTTTGTCTCGTGCCGAGGCTCTGCCTCGGTACGCCTCTTCGCGGCTCTGCCGCCCCGAGCCCTGCGCCGCCGGCAGAGCCGCAGGACTCTGCGCCGCGGCAAAGCCTCGCGACCCGCAAGGCCCGCCCGGGCAATCCGGCCTGACCGCAAGCCGCAAGAATCCGCGATCACGCCGAACTCGCCTTTGCCCGGCCAACCTCCGGCGCCGGTCGCTGGCGTGCCTGCCCGACCTCGTAGGCCATTTGTTGGGTGAGCCACAGCTCCGCGCGTCCACCCTGCTCGGCGCCAAGCCAGGCTTCAAGACGCAACGCCATCTCCGGCGAGATCGCGGCGCGGCCGTTGAGAATGCGGGAGAGCGCGGCACGGGTGATGCCGAGCTGCCGCGCTGCCTCGGTGACCGTGAGCCCGAGCGCCGGCAGCACGTCTTCACGCAGGGTTTCTCCGGGATGGGGGGATTGTGCATATCGCGTTCAGTGAGGTCTAGATTGCTTGACGGCGCCGAGTGTTTGCTTTGCTGATGAGTCAACCTTCCACGGGGCGTCGGAGCGAGGCGCGTCGGGATCGAAATCGAATAGGGCGGCAACCGATCCCGATCCCGATCCCGATCCCGATTTCGATAGCGATTTCGATAGCCATGAGCCCGACTCGTCGGTCTGAGGCTCTGCCTCGCTAGTGGTAGTCCTGATAAGCTGCGGGACAGCAACATCCTGCTCCAGAGCGCCGCCGCCCTCTCCGACCTGGCCTTACGCGATGGCCTTGGCTAGGCTCGCCCGTAAGCGGACATCGGGGCTGCCCTGCGCTCTGTTGAGCAACCAAACGGCGCGACAAGGCGCGGGATCTGGCTTTTCCCATCCTTTCGAACCTGTTACGTGTGAGACCTGACCCTGCAATTTACGTACCCAGTGGTTCTCGTGCGGACGGCGCTTGCGACCAAGCCGTGACGATTAGGTTTGCACTTTTCGCTCGCGCATCAGGCGCTGCATCCCCGGACACGCAATCAACGGCGTAGGACGCACAAGGCGCAGCGTGCCCATCGATGGCGCTGCCGCCCGGGGCTGCGCGCATCAGGGCAACGGCTCGGCCGATGGCAGAGCCGTCAAGACCCAGTGCCGCGACAGGGCCTTGATCATAACTCCGGCCACAGCAGCGGTCGCCTGCGCAGGCAGGCCATCCTGGCCTGACGCAATCAGGGGCCGGAAGCCCTGGCTACGCACGCAACCCGCGGCGCTGCTGGTCGGGATAACGCTCAAGGCCGCCAACCGGCTAATCACGCCCGCGGCGTACGATGTGCTCGCGGCCAAGGCCATCAGGGGCTGCCGCACATCCTCGCCAACGCCGGCGGCGTCACCGTCCGCGCCTCCGAATGGGTGCAGCGCGTCGGAACGGTTGGCGCCCTGAAGCGGCGGTCGTTGCGTGGAATCGGCGATAGACTCCGGGCAACCGAGATGCTTCCCATCGGGCGATTGCTGACTCCGGTTGCGTGGACGTATACTCGCCAGACTTTCCGGAGCTATCGCGGGCACTTCCGCCATGACGACTTCCACAGGCTTCGCCGCGCCTCCGGCCGAGCTCGCGGACTTCTTTGCCCGCTGGCGCATTGTGGGCCGTCCGCCGTTTGCCCAGCCCCCGTGCGTAGCGCCCGGGGAGCTTCGAGCATTCGTGGCGGCCTGGGCAGCGCGTACCGATGCAGGTGTCGCCGACGAGCCTGCAAACGCAAACAAGCCGCTTGCGGAGCGTCTGCGCGGGTTTTTGGCCGCCTGCAGTCCGCTGCAACTGCGCCTCGCGGCGAGCATTTCGGCGCCGGCGCCCGAATCGACGCTCGACTGGACCGAGCGTCTGCCCGACTTCGCGCGTTTTATTGACGTTTTGAGACCCGCCCTAGACGCCCAAGCGCGCCTGCACCGCGCGGGGGGTCGCATGAACGTTTGGGCTGCGAGCGATTTAGGCAGGGACGAAATGCGCAACAGCAAGGTGCTCGCGTGGCTCCTGGATCGATGGGGCTCGCATGGCCAGGGGGCGGAACTGCTCGGCGCCCTGCTTGATCGAGTGGACATGGGGTGCGAGGGCTTTCCCGGTTCCAAGACGACCGATCAGCCCTATTGGACCCGTGTCGAGTCGTGCCCGTTGGGCGAGCAGGACAGTCGGATCGATATCGAGATCGACGGTCCGGGCCTGCTCCTGTTCGTCGAGGTCAAGATCGACGCACCCGAAACCGCGGGGCAGCTCGATCGCTACTTCGCGCTCGCCGAAGCCAAGGCCCGCGGTCGTCCCTGGGGGGTGATCTACCTGACCCGCCACGGACGGCTTCCCGCCGGCTGTGCCCCCGGGGCAGCGCGCGGGAGGCTGGCTTCTCTGTCGTGGCGCGGCTTGGCAGATGTTGTTTGTCGGTACGCGGAAACGCTGCCCGACTGCTTTGCACGCACAGTGCTCCGCCAGTACGCGGAGCGTATCCGTACTCTTTGAGGAAGATGAGAGGCTCCAACATGGTCGATAACGAAGCTGCGGCGCTGGTCATCGAGAACATCGCGATGCTCGAGGACGCGATGGCCCTTGCAAACGGGGAACTGGGCGAGGAGGTCTTCGCGGAAATCGATAGAGTGATTTGCCATTGGGCGGACGCGAGGGGATGGAAGGGCAAATTCTCATTCTGGGATGATGAAACGTCGCTTTGGGCAACGGAATGGGTACGGATCGGCGAAGGGGAGGAGCAATGGATTGCCTGGTTTGAATTGGATGCCGAAGACCCGGATGAGGACACCTGGTTGACACGGTTGTTGGGAGCCCGCCGAGGCAGGATCGGCTTTGCGTTTCACGCGGACCTTGGAGCGGGAAAGCCGGCCTGGAAGAGGTTTGCGCGCGAGTTTCATCAAGCCCATCCCGAGATCGAAAAGAGCGGGTTCGAGTACAACGACAAGGACGGCAGTTGGTTTCTGCCTTTTAAGGTCCAAGCCAAAGCCCTCGCGGAGGCTTATGCCAACGATGCCTTAGACGATGCAATGGAGCCGTTGCGCGACGCCTTGGAGCGCGTTGGCTCCGTGTATCCGACATTTGCGGAGCTGGTGGAAGCGGGTAAACGGAAGTTTGTATCCGAGTCGGCAGCTTCACCCTTGTGATGCGTCCCTGTTTCCCCTTCACACTGGAGCCAGGCAGCAAGAATGGTGGTGCGTCCCGTATTTCGCTCGCGTATTTCGCTCGTCCCCTAGTTCGCTCAATCGGTATCGAGGAGTCGCGCCGCGAACATCGTGCAACCGACCCGGTCGCGGACACAAACCGCGCCACCCCATTTGTTACGGAGCTTCATCATGACCAATAGCGGATTGCCGGATCTTCCCATCGACTCATTCGATGATGAAACGCTCGAAATTCGTGCGTATGCCGAAGCCCTGGCACAGTTCATCATGGAATGCGACACGCCGATGACCATCGCCATTCAGGGGGACTGGGGGTCGGGCAAGACCAGCATGATGAATCTGGTCAAGGCGGCAATGCTGGCTCAGTACCCAGGTAAGGCTTGCCCGGTCTGGTTCAATACCTGGCAATACTCCCAGTTCAATGCGCAGGACCAGCTCGGCCTATCGCTGTTGACGCATTTCATTACTGAAGTGGCGGGCGAATCCAGAGACAATCGCGAGCAGATGCTGAACGTATTGGCAGGGGTCGGACGATTCGCGGCGATTGCCGGCTCGATGTGGCTTACTGGCAGCGCCGATGGTGCCCGTGGCCTGCAGGAAGGGGTTGCTCAGCCGTTGGGGCCTGTGGAAGCGATCAGCAAACTCAAGCGTCAGCTTGATGAGCTAACCGAGAAGCGGCGGCGGGCGATGGGGGTGGAGCGCGTGGTGGTCTTCATTGACGACCTAGATCGCCTAGTGCCCGAGCGGGCCGTGGAATTGCTTGAGGTATTCAAGCTGTTTCTCGATGTGAAAGGCTGTGTCTTCGTGCTGGCCTGTGACTATCAAGTCATCGCCCAAGGCCTGCAGAAGAAGTTCGGCATCGGCGAGCGGGAGTTGAAGGGCAAGAGTTTCTTCGACAAGATCATTCAGTTGCCCTTCTCCATGCCGGTCAGCCAGTATGACACCGGGCGCTATACCCGCGACCTGCTGACCCGGATCGGCATTACTGCGCAGGAGACGGACCTTGAGACGTACAAAGGGCTGATCACCAAATCGGTGGGGCTCAATCCCCGCAGCATGAAGCGACTTTTCAATGCTTTTCAACTGATCTCGCTGGTGGCGGCGAAGAAGGAAGTTCTCAAGGATACCGACGCGGCGACGCGCGACGAACGGCAGCGCATCCTGCTGGCCTGCCTATGCCTGCAAACGGCGTTCGAACCGGTTTATCGTCACCTTATCGACAAGGGCAGCGAGCTGACGGCGAACTGCCTAACGGACCTGAAGGCGCTGGATCCAGAAGGTACTGACGCCGACTTGTGCCGGCTGAGCGAGGATCTGGGCGGGGGCAAGGGCCAAATGATGCAGCGTCTGCCCGCCTTCATCGAGAGCTTTATCGCCGCCGTGCAGTTGGCATCGGATAGCAAGGAAGAGCTGTCCGATAAGGAGATGCACAATCTGGCCGAAATCCTGAGCTTTTCCTCGATAACCGCAACCACTTCGACGGTTCTCGTTCCCGAGGGTGGTGGGCGCGACAGTTTGCTGCTCAAGCGAACGCTGGATCAGCTCGCAACATGTCTCAACGACGAGCATGCAGAACAGCTAGACGAGCTCAGTGCCAGGTTCAAAGTCGCCAAGGCAATTTCCCGCACCGGCCTGCCCTATGGCGCTCTGGAACTGGAGGGGGCCGGGTGGCTTTGCGACCGCAAGCGCGTCCAGGTCTCTTGCGGTTTCGATGCGCGAGGGGAATGGGCTGGCGTCCACATGACCGCTTCAAACTTCAAGTGGTTGTGTGAATTCATGGAGTCGAAGATCGGCAAGATCGTGCCATACCAGGAACCTGATCGGTGCAGCACGGACGACGGGTGCTACTGGCTCGCATACGGCGAAATGGATGGGGCGAAGCCCCTGGAGGAGCAGCTCTCGGAATTTGAAGGAACCGTGCGCGACGCCCTTGCCAAGGTGATACCCACGCTGGCCGGCAAGTAGGCCGTGGGTGGAGTCTCGTTTCGAGGCTCTGCCTTGCGGCCAATCTTGCCGTCTGGCTCCCACGCTCCAGCGTGGGAGCACGGGCCGACGCTCCAGCGTCGCGGCATCGGCAGGTCAGGCTTCGGACACGCAACGCGCAACGCTGGAGCGTTGGCGAGACACTCCCACGCCGGAGCGTGGGAGCGAGGCGCGGCTACGGTGGCAGAGACGATGATCGATACGACCGTGACCTACACCATCATATTCGACGGCAGACCCTTTGTTTCGAGAACGTACCTGCCCGTGGCTGCAAAGAGACGGGACAAGAATTCTTCTCGCCGGAGACAGTGGAACGCATTCAGGCCCTGATCGAGGGCGGAAGACCTCCAGCGCGGGCCATCGATATTTCAGTATTCGAGTACGCTCAGGCTTTGCCCATAGCGAAGACTAGCGACAGCATCAAGTTGGTCCATGAAGGCGGCTATGCCGCCGAGATTCGCGTTGAGCTGATCGAGGATGAGACGGGTTGGTCGCCGTACCTGTCGCATGAAGATGCGCTGAAGCGCGCCGACCTGGAGGTCGGCGCTCCGGCCGGCGCCGGCGCGCGTAGCCGCTGCTCCGACTGGTGCCGAGGCTCTACCTCGGCACCGCGGAGTCGCGGCCCCTGTTTTACCTCGTCAGCTACTTGCGCTTGACCCCGCTACCGCGCAACGTCACGCCGCGACCGGCTCCAGCCACTAAACCTTCGCCAGGCTCGCAGCCGACGCGACATCGCCGGCCTGCAACGCCCGCCGAACCCGGGCGAGGACTCTGTGCGGAGACGGCTTGTCGTGACGCCCACCGACCCCGGTGTCAAAGCCGCTCGAACACCGCCGCGATGCCCTGACCGCCGCCGACGCACATGGTCACGAGCGCGTAGCGGCCATTGGTGCGGTGCAGCTCGTAGATCGCCTTCACGGCAAGGAAGGCGCCGGTGCAGCCGATGGGGTGGCCCAAGGCGATGGCGCCGCCGTTCGGGTTCGTCTTCTCCATGTCGAGCCCGAGTCCGCGCGCGACGGCGATGGCCTGCGCCGCGAAGGCCTCGTTGCTCTCGATGACGTCCATCGCGTCGAGCGTGAGGCCGGCCTTTTTCAGCACGAGCTGCGTGGCCGGGATCGGACCCTCGCCCATGATCTCGTTCGGCACGCCGGCGACGGCGTAGGACACCAGGCGGGCCAGCGGTTTGTATCCGTCCGCGGCAGCGACGGCGGCATCCCCGAGCACGCAGAAGGCGGCGCCGTCGTTGATGCCGGAGGCGTTGCCGGCGGTCACGGTACCGTCCTTCTTGAAGGCGGGCCGCATCTTTGCGAGGGTCTCGAGCGTGGTGCCCGGGCGCACGTGCTCGTCGGTGTCGAATACCACCTCCCCCTTCCTGGTCTTCTTCACGACCGGTTCGATCTGCGACTTGAAGCGCCCCTCGGCGATCGCCGCGGCCGCGCGCCGGTGCGATTCGACCGCCACCGCGTCCTGCTCTTCGCGGCTGATGCCCCATTTCTCGACCAGGTTCTCGGCCGTGATGCCCATGTGCCCGACACCAAAGGGGTCAGTCAAGGTCGCGACCATGGCGTCGAGCATGGTGGTGTCGCCCATGCGGGCGCCGCTGCGCATCGCGGTGGACAGGTAGGCGCCGCGGCTCATGACCTCGACGCCGCCGCCGACCCCGTAGTCGCAATCGCCGAGCAGGATGTTCTGCGCCGTCGTGACGATACCCTGCAGCCCGGAGGAGCAGAGCCGGTTGACGGCCATCGCCACGGAGGTCATCGGCAGCCCGGCCTGCGCCGCGGCCACGCGGGCCACGTACGCGAACCGGCTTTCGGTCGGGATGATGTTGCCGACGGTGATGTAGTTGATCGCCTGCGGATCGACGCCGGAGCGCTCGACCGCCGCCTTCATGATCATCCCGGCCAGGTCCGCCGGCTCGACATCGGCCAGGCCGCCGCCGAAGGTCCCGATAGCGGAACGTGCTGCGCCCAGCACGACAACGTCGCGTTTGCTCATGTGGATTTTCCCCTTTGGTTGGTAGGTGACCCGAGCCAACAGCCGGCACTCGGGCGATCGTGCGCTCTGCGCATCTTGCTATTGGTTGGCGGCTGCGCCGCCGGCGCGGTGCCGAGGCCCGCCGTGGGCACGGCTTGGCTCGACCCGCAGCGCAAGGGTACGACAATCTGCACGGGCTGCGGTGCCGGGCCGGCGTATAGCGCGACAAGCGGCCGCAGCGCACCACCCGCCTTGCCAGACTCCGCCCCGTGGACTGGTTCGATCTGTCGAGACGGGTCGAGCTTGCGCCTCGGCGCGCGGCTGTCGCCGCGCCGGCCGACTGAAGTCGGCGTACCCAGAGGCGGTGCCGGCCGGTCGGCGTACCCGGGGCAGAGCCGGCCTGGCTGAAAGCGGCGCGGCAGGGTCGCCCGCGGTCGACCGCCGGTGCATTGTCACCGCGCCCCGGTGAATAGCAGCCGGACGCTTCCCATTCGTTCCCCCATCCGCCCCCCCAACCGCGCCCGACACCGCCCACCAAGGCCGCTGCCGCCGCGTCCGCGGCCGGCGGCACAGCCTTTGCTCCCTACCCGAGGACGCCGAGTGCCCGGCCCGCCGGCGGTCGTGCGTGCGCCGCGGTCCGCTGCCCAGTGTGCGAGGCCCCGGCGCGACGCGAATGCGGTTGGGATGGCAATTGCCGCCCCGGCCCACTGCAACACCGACAACGAGGACGAAAAGCAATGGTTACGACAGTCGGCAACGAAGACAGCCTAGCCAAACGCCTCAGCAACCTGATCGAGCTGGACTACGACGCCATCGGCGCCTACGAGTCCGCCATTGATCGGATCGCCGACTCGCAGAGCAAAAGCCGCCTCGCCGAGTTCATGGCGGACCACCGGAAGCATACGGAGAACCTGGGCGAGCACCTGCGCGCCATGGGCGAGGAGGTGCCGACCAAAGGCGATGCCAAGGGCATTCTGACCAAGGGCAAGGTCGTCATGGCGGATCTGATGGGCGACAAGGCGATGCTGCAGGCGATGAAGTCCAACGAGGACGACACCAACACGGCCTACGAGCAGGCCATGGCCCACGCCGACATGGCGGCGGAGCTCAAGCAGACCATCCAGAGCAACCTGGAGGACGAGCGCCGCCACCGGCAGTGGATCGAGCAGCGCATCGAGGAGCTGTAAGCGCTCCCAGGCCCGAGGGGCCGAGCGTCGGGCGGGCGCCGACCAGCGCCGGCCCGGCATGCACTCATGGCGCGGCGCGGAGCCGACCTGGAGGTCGGCTCTCCGGCCCTGTTCCAGGCTGGCAAGTAGGCCGGATGCATCCTGCGCACCCGAGAGCATATGCCGCCGCTTCCCGCTGGCGCGCGACTTCTACATCTCCGCGTCCCGATCCGACCGGTTCGGGCTCCACGGCCAATGGCCCGTAATCTCGGCCTCCAGCCTAGCGCTCAGGAAGGTCCGCACCAGCACCACCAGCGCGAGTACGCCGACGGTCTGGAAGGTCAGCTCCACGGCCACCGTATGGATAATGTCTGCGGCCACCAGACACTCCAGGCCGAGCAGGATACCCCGCCCCAGCAGGTGACGCAGCTCCTTGAACACGCGATGCTCCGCGCTGTGCACGATGGCCCGCCACAACCCGACCAGCACGGTTATAGACCGCGAAAGCGACGATGATCGCGATGCCGATGGTCTCGGCCAGCAGCGCGCACCACTCCGCGACGGGCTTGATCAGATCGGTCATGGGGTCAAGCTCCTTGCGCTGTCCGATCGAGTTGTAGCGGGCGCTCGCCGTACCCGGATGCGCCGGCTTTGGTCGGCACCCGCGCCCGCGGGCCTCAGTCCGCCGCCGCGCGGCTCGGCCCCGCGCCGATTGGCCTCGTCGATCCGCCGGATCAGGCCGTCGCGCGCCGGGACCTGTCCGCCGGCGCCGGGGCCGGTTGCCCCGGCAACCGGGTGATATGCCGCGGGGTGGACGACCGGCGGCCGCAGCAGGAAACGAAACCCCGCCGTCCCGGGTCTCAGCAGCAACCGTTCAACATCAACAACAGGCAATCCGATGCACATGACCACACGCCTTCTACTCGCCGCCGCACTCTTAGCGGCGGCGCTGCCCGTCGCTGCCGCGACCGACTCTATCGTGCTCGGCATGGGCTGCTTCTGGGGCGCCGAGAAGCGCATGGCGGCGGTGCCCGGCGTCATCGACGCCGAGTCCGGCTATGCCGGCGGCGACGCCGAGACCATCGACTACCGCGGCGTGCTGCGGCTGGAGGAAGCGATACAGCGCGGGCGAAGCGACGCACGCAACCACGCGGAGGTTGTGAAGGTCAGCTTCGATCCCGCGCAGGTGTCGCTGGAAGCGCTGCTCATCGCCTTCTGGCAGAACCACGACCCGACCCAGGGCGACCGCCAGGGCAACGACATCGGCAGCAACTATCGCAGCGCCATCTACTACAACAGCGACGCGCAGCGCGACATGGCCGTCGCCACCCGCGACACCTATCAGCAGGCACTGACCGCCGCCGGCTACGGCCCCATCACGACCGAGATCGCGCCGCTCAAGCACTACAACCGCGCCGAGACCTACCACCAGGACTATCTCGTGAAGAACCCCAACGGCTATTGCGGCCTGGGCGGCACCAAGGTCGCCTACCCCGGCGAGCCCGCGCGTGCGGAGCCCGTCGTGCTCGACTCGGCGGACCTGGACCGCGCCCGCCAGCTCATCGTCTTCGAGGCCGAGGAGTGCCCCTACTGCAAGCTGTTCCGCGCCGAGGTGCTGGACGGCTGGGCGTCTTCGGTGCCGGTCGCGACGACCTTCGCCAGCGAGCCGCCGGCGGGCTGGAAGCTGGACAAGGCCTTGTTCGCCACACCGACCATCGTGCTGTTCGAGAAAGGGCGGGAGGTCTCGCGCTGGACCGGCTACCAGGGCGACGCGGAGCGCTTCTGGCAATGGCTCGGCCAGCAGGTGCTGACCCCGGCGCAGCGGCGCATCGCCTTCGAGCAGGGCACCGAGCGGCCCTTCACCGGCTCGCACCTGGACGAGAAGCGCCCCGGCGCCTTCGTGGACCCCATCACCGGCGCGCCGCTGTTTCGCACCGACGCCAAGTTCGAGAGCGGCACCGGCTGGCCGAGCTTCTTGCAGCCCGTGCCCGGCGCCATTACGCTGCACGCGGACGACGCCCACGGCATGCGCCGCACGGAGGTGCGCAGCGCCAGCTCCGGCATCCACCTGGGCCACGTCTTCGACGATGGCCCGCCCCCCACCGGCAAGCGCTTCTGCATCAACGGCAATGTGCTGAGCTTCGTGCCGGACTGAACCCTGCTGCACCCGGGTACGCCGGACTCATCGGGCCCGACTCATCGGGCCCGACTCATCCGGCCCGACTCATCTGGCCCGACTCATCCGGCCCGGCGCTCCGATCCGAAGAGCCGACTCAAGTCGGCGCACCCGGGGCGGGTCACGTGGCCTGTTCGATCCAGGCGCGTGCGGCGTCCAGGTCCGCGCGCTTGAAGTGCTTCATCTCGGGCTTCATCACCGGCTTCATCATGTTGACGTAGGCGCTGATCCAGGTCTGGTCGGCGACGACGGCGACATGGCTGATGTCGCTCAGGTGCTCGAAGCTGAACTTGATGTCCTCCCACATCCTGCTCCACGGGATCGGCGGCGCGTCCAGCTCGCCGATGTCCTGCAGCAGCCGAATGCGGCCGTAGCGGTCCATCGCGGCCTTGAGCTTGGCGAGGGTGTCGTCGAACTCCACGGTGGACAGGGAGCCTGACGCGTGCAGCTCAACGATGTTGCTGTCGGGGCGTTCTTGGACATCGATCATCGGTATGCCTCTACGGTTTCGTGCTATGGCAAGGCGGCCTGCGGCAAGGCGGCCTGCGGCAAGGCGGCGCTCAATCCCACCGCCGCTTGGGGTCCGAGGCCAGGCGCGTCTGCGTGTTCCGAGATGGCCCACAAAAAGACCGCCGGCGGGGCGAGCACGCCGAGGAAATCAGCGGCCTCGCGAAGTTCGCCCGCTGACGATCGCCCTCTCAGGTCGCGGCGTCGTCGTGTCCCTCAGCATGCTCACCTCGGCGGACGCGGACTGCGCCGGTAGCGAAAGCAGAAAGCGTGCCGGGGCTTGGCAAGGCCTTGTCTGCCCATCCCGCTCCGCGCCGCACCTGGGCTCCCGCTCATGGCGGCCGGTGCCAATGCACCGCGGAACGGTGCATTCGCACCGCCGCGCTGTCCGGGGGCGGCGGTCTCCCGGCCGACCCGTCGCTGCGCACCCAGCGCCGGTGGAGCTGGCGCGCCGGCGAACGGGTCCGCTCCTTGCTTTGCAGTCGAGACGAGCGCCGGCTCCGCAGAGCTCGGTGCCGACTGTCCGGCGTGGATGCCGCTCGTGGTGTCGCGCCCCCAGCCCCGGAGACCCACGATGCCGAGCTACCCCGCACGCACCCGCTGCGCGACCAATGTCATGGCCATGGTCATGGCCGGCGGCCAGGGGTCGCGGCTGATGCCGCTCACCGACAAGCGCTCCAAGCCCGCGGTGCCCTTCGGCTCGCGCTATCGCATTATCGACTTTGTGCTCAGCAACCTGGTGAACTCCGGCATCTTCACGATCTATCTCTTGGTGCAGTACAAGTCGCAGTCGCTGATCGAGCACATCCGCAAGGCCTGGACCATCTCGCCGCTGTTTCCGGATCAATTCGTCACCGTGGTGCCGCCGCAGATGCTGAGCGGCTCGGCCTGGTTTTCGGGCACCGCGGACGCGGTGGCCCAGAACATCGATCTCATCGATCACCAGCACCCGGAGCTGGTGCTGGTGTTCGGCGCCGACCACATCTACCGCATGGACCTGCAGCAGATGATCGCCTTCCACCAAGAGCGCGAGGCCGACGTCACCGTGGCGGCGCTGCCGGTGCCGGTGGAGCAATCGCCGCACTTAGGCGTCATCGCCGCCGACGACGATGGACGCATCCGCGACTTCCAGGAGAAGCCCGCCCGCGGCACGCCGATGCCGGGCGATTCGAGCCGCGTCTATGCCTCCATGGGCAACTACATCTTCAACTCGGGCTGTCTGGTGCGGGCGCTGCGCGAGGCCCGGCGCCACGGCGGCACGGACTTCGGCAACCATGTGCTGCCGCGCATGCTGACCTCGAACCGGCTCTTCGCCTACAACTTCGCGGACAACCGAGTGCCGGGCATCAAATCCTACGAGGAGCATGCCTACTGGCGCGACGTGGGCACCATCGATGCCTACTACGCGGCGCACCAGGACGTGCTCGGCGCCGAGTCGGCGCTCGACATGTTCAACCCGCAGTGGCCGATCTTCTCCAGCAACTACCAGGGGCCGGTGGCGAAGGTGCTGCGCGGGGATGTGGACAACTCGCTCTTCGGTGCCGCCACGGTGGTCGAGAACGCGCGCGTCAAGAACAGCATCGTCCGTCGCGAGGCCGTCATCGAGGAAGGCGCCGAAGTCGAGGACTGCATCATCATGGACTACACCCGCATTGGCCGCGGCGCCAAGCTCAAGCGCGCCATCATCGACCGCCACAACCTCGTCGAGCACGGCTCGCGCATCGGTATCGACCCGGAGGAGGACCGCCGCCGCTGGGTCGTCACCCCCTCGGGCGTCGTCGTGGTGCCGCGCGGGCGCACGCCGTTCTTCGCCCGCGACTCGCGCGGGTTCGGCATCGGCTACTCGGAGTGAGGGCGCGCTCACCGGCGCTCGGCATGGCGAGGTCCACCTCCTGCTGGAAGCTGCTGCCGAGCGCGGTGGTCGCCTGCTGGCCGACGATGGCGAGCACCGGCGTCGAGTCCAGCCGCACGTCGTAGAGCCCGTTCAGCAGGTGGATCGCGCCGGGGCCGGACGTGGCGAGGCAGACGCCGACTTCGCGTTCGAGGCGAGCCAGCAGATCCCGGAATTCGACTACGCCGGCTATGCGGAGTCCTTGGGGCTCAAGGGGCTGCGCGTCGGCCGGCCGGCGCAGATCGGCGGTGCCCGGGACGAGGCGCTGGCGGCGGACCGACCGGTGGTTATCGATGCGCTGTGCGACCCGAATGTACCGCCGCTGGCGCCGCACTTGAGCTCCGAGCAGGTCGCGAGCTTCATGCGCGCGCTGCTGAGGGGCGACCCGCGCACCGGGCGCATCGTCGCGCAGACCGCGAAGCAGATGACGGCGGGTTGGCTGACGCGGGGCTGATTGCCCTAGCCCCGGAAGGGCGTCTCCGCTCGTTGTCGTTGTCATTGTCATTGTCGTTGTCGTAATCGTCATCGGCAATTGGCTGCGCTCGATGTCGACCGCGACCTCGACCGCGACCTCGACCTCGACCTCGACAAAGAGGCTCTATTCCCCCGCCCGTTGGCCTTGTGAGCCGGGTCCGTCACGCTCCGGCGCCATCCGCGGCCCGGCCCCGCGCCGGGCTTGCCGACGTGCCGCACGTTCCCGCTGGCACCAAGGTTGCACCTGCCGGGTTTCAGCCCGGCCCATCGTCGTCCATCCCCAACAGTCCATCCACCTCGCCGGCATCAAAGGCCAGGGCCCGGGCTCGGTGTTCGCCGATGCGCGCACCACCATCGGTCAGTGCCTGCATGCGCTGCTGACCGCCAGGCTGGCCGACGACGAGAATTGGGTGCTGCTCGCCAATCTCGCCGAGGAAATGGGTCAGGACGATCTGGCGAAGCGCTTCCGGCACGCCGAGCAAAAACGAGCAGGATCATGTCGAGAAGGTCCGCAAGTGGGTCACGGCCCATGCGCGGGTCGAGGCCGGGCCCGCCTGACGGCTCGAAAGGCGAAAGGGCCGAGGGCCGAGGGCGGCTCCCTTGGCCCTCGGCCCTTGACCCTTCGCTCAGGCCATGACCACCGCGACGATCCTTGGCGCGGATGGCGACGCGGGGCCGGTCAGGTCGCCGCGTCGAAACGCCTCCGCCCCCGCGCCAGCAGCCCGCGCAGGGCCGTGCCATGGCGCTCCACCAGCGAGCCGGCGACGATGCTCGCGCTGCCGAGCAGCACCAGCGTCGTCCAGGTGCCGAGCGAGAAGCCGGCGATGAGACCCTGCACCGCGTAGCCGATCCCGAGCAAGGTCACGGCTAAGCCGAACGCGAACAGCATCCGGCTGCGCAGCCCGTAGCCTGCGGCGAGCGCGACGCCGCCGGCGGCGACGGCGCCGAGCGCCGGGCCGAGCCCGCCGAAGGCGACCAGGTTAAAGGCCATGACACCGGCGACGAGACCCGCCGCCGTGCGCCGATGCCGCGGTGCCGCAAAGGCCGGCCGGTTGCCGAGGTCCAGCAGCAGCGCCGCGAGCACCAGCGCCGTGGCGGGCAGCTTGGCTGGGTCGGGCACGCCCGCCAGCGGGATCAGCACCGCCAGCATCGCGCTCGCGGTGAGCAGCGCGAACAGCGTCGCGCCGGCCTCCAGCGCCGCCGGCCAGCGCACGCCGGCGTCCAGCGCGGCGCGCAAGGCCGCGTAGCCGAGCAGCGCCAGCACCGCGAACAGGAGCGCGTCCGGCGCATAGAGCCAGAGGCTGCGCCCGGCGATGACGGCGAGCGGCAGCGCCAGCACGAGCTGCGCGAAGCGCCCTTCCGCGGTCGCGAGCGCCGCATCCCGCGACCGCAGCCGTGCGGCGCCGGCACCGAGCAGCAGCCCGAGCCCGAGCAGCAGCGCGGCGACGCCGAGCCCGTCGCGCACCGGCACCAAGAGCGCCAGATTCGCCGCCAGATACAGCCCCGTCAACGGCCAGGCCGAGCGCCGCGCCAGGACCAGAAAGCCGATGCCGATGGCGAGCGCGAGCACCGCTGACGCACCGAGCGTGAGCAGCAGCGCCGGCGCGAGCGCCAGCGCGCCCCCCGCCGCCGGCTGCCAGAAGCCGGCGGCGGCGGCGTCCGGCGGCACGGTGCCGATGTGGGTGTAGAGCAGCCCGCCCAGGAACGCGAAGCTCACCGGCATCGCCGCCAGTGCGAGCGCGATGAAGAGCCGCGCGCCGCGGGGCTCCTGCAGCCAATGCCCGAGCCCGAAGCCCGCGAGCGTCAGCGCGAGCGTGTGGCCGAGCAGCAGCAACGCGCGGGTCAGGTCGTCGCCGCCGCGCCAGCCCTGGAACAGGTAGAGCACGAAGGCGCCGGTGACCACCAGGGCGCCCAGGCCGCGCAGCAGCGTGGACAGGGTCAGTGTGGTGGTGGGCGCTTCGCTCGGCTCATCCCGCTCATCCGGCTCGCTCGCACGCCGCGGGGGCGCGCTCGCGACCCGCTGCGGCCGGCGCACCGGCAGCGGTACGAAGTCCTCCGGTAGGTCCAGGCTCAGGTCGTCGGTGGCGAGATCAGCGCGCATGGTCGTTCTCCTCGGGGTTCCGCTCGGGGTTCTGCTCGGGGTTCTGCTCGGCCTTGAGCAGGGCGAGCTCCGCTTGCAGCGCGGCGCGTTCCTCGTCGGCGTCGAAGGCGGCGGCGAAGCTGTCGTCGGCGTCGTCGATGCGCACCGCGCTGACCTCGCGCTCGGCGATGCGGATCTCCCAGCGCTCGAAGGTGTCGTCCAGGTTCAGCGCCGGGGCGCCGTCCAGGTCCGCGAGGCGCGCGGCGGCGTCGGCGCTCGCGGCGCGGCTGCGCATGAGCCGGCGGCGGTGCTCCAGGGTCTCGACCTGCCGGCGGAGCCCGTCCACGTCCGCATCGAGGCGCCGGCAGGTGGCGTCGTGCCGGCTCAGGGTCTCCGCGAGCGCGTCGGCCTCGGCGGCGGCGCGCTTGGCCCGGCGCAGGCATTCCAGCCCGCGGGTCTCGTGATCGCTGCCGGCGGCACGCCGGCGCCAGGTGTCGGCGTCGGTGCGGCGCGCATCGAGCCGCTCGCGCAGGCGCTCGCCGTCGTGCTTGAGCCGCTCCAGGCGGACCTTGGCCGTTGCGTAGGCGCGGCGCGCGTCGCGGATGCCGGCCTCGACGACGGCGTCGTGGTTCTCGATCTCGCCCACCAGCTCGTCCACGCGGGCGGACAGCGTGGCGGAGAGGCGTTTGAAGAGGGACATCGGTTGCTCCTGTCGTTGCGGGGGAAGGTAACCGATGCTGATCAAGGCGCGTGCCCGGTTTGGCGAGCGCCGAAAGCCGCTTATAAAACCGCGAGTTCCGTGATCTGCCCCGAGCTGGACGAGCTGCCTTTGGCGCATTGGCCGGACATCTGTTGCCGGCCGATGTACATCAGATGTACGGCCTCAGGCGAGCCGCAGCCGCAGCCAGCGCACCCCATGCCGCGCCGCGAGCGGGAAAAGCCCGAGCAGGCACAGGGCAACGATCAGGGACGCATTGAGCGGCTCGGCCGCCGTGCCGGCGGCGGCGAGCTTCGCGCCGGCGTTGACGAAGACGAGCGCGCTCGGCAGCGTGCCGAGCAGCGACACGGCGAGGTAGCGGCCGAACGGCATCCGCGTCAGCCCCATGCCGAGGTTGACGACGCAGAAGGGCACCAGCGGCACCACGCGGAGCGCAAAGAGATGAAACGCCCCCTCGCGCTCAACGCCGGCATCGATGCGCGCGAAGGTCCGCGGCCAGTGCCGGCGGAGCCGGCGGCCGAGCAGGTGGCGGGAGAGCAGAAAGCCGAGCGCGGCACCGAGCGCGGAGCCGACGCCGATCACCGCGACACCGACGCCGAAGCCGAAGATGGCGCCAGCCGCGACGGTCAGTAGCGCCGCCGTCGGCAGGAACAGCGACACGGCGAGCACGTAGAACAGCACGAAGGCTGCGGCGACGGCCGCGGGATCGGCGGCGTAGGCCGCCGCGAGCCGAGCGCGCTGGTCCATCAGCACCTCCAAGGTCAGCACATCGGACAGCGCGAGCCACAGCGCCGCGAGGGCGGCGGCGAGCAACAGCGCGCGGGTCATGGGGTTGTCGTCGGCTGCACCGCGACCGCCGGCAGCGCCCGCCGGCGCCGATGGTCAGGCGCGGCGCCGGCGGCGCAGCGCGAGCAGGCCGGCACTGAGCAGCAGCGCCGTGCCCGGCAGCGGGGCGGCGGCGGGCTCGATCTCGAGGGTCAGCGTGTCGCTGAAGGCGAACTGACCGCCGGCCGCGAAGAACAGCCCTTGGAACGGATCGAGCGTGTCCGCGCTCAGCGTGAGCGACAGCGGCCCCGCGACCAGCGCCGTCAACGTCAGCTCCGACAGCAGCAGGTCGAAGGTGCCGCCGGGGTCCGTGAGGCCCGGGAGATTCGACGCTGCGACATTAAGGCCAAGGGCGCCCGCATCATCGTCGAAGCCGGCGGCAACGGTCGCACCGGTGAGCGCCGCGCCGCCGCCGGTATCGACCTCGAAGCCATAGGCGATCAGCGTGTCTGTGCTATTGCCGTCGAAGAGATCCTCGGCCGTGACCAGGACGCTGAAGCTGTCCCCGACGGCGATGGGCGCGAGGGGCGGCGTCATCGTGATCTGGAAGGCACCGGCGGGCAGCGCCAGCAGGGCCAACAGGGCGCCGGCGGCAAGGAGTCGGGGATGGACGGTGGATCTGCGCATGGTTCGTTTACCTCAAATGCTGGTTTGGCTACGCAGCCCTGCCGGCGGCAAGGCTGGTGGTTGGGGGAAGCGCCCCGCGGCAGCGGTCGGCGGCAGAGAGCGCCGAGCCGTCGGACCTACCGCCGGGCGCGCCGCTTCAGCCGCGGACGGCGGCCTGCCAGTGGCCGTACCAGATGCGGTAATCGCGATAGCTGACGACGCCGTCGCCGTCGTAGTCGGCATCGGCGTTGAAGCGCGCCTGGCCGGTGCGGCTGCCGAGGGCGGCGCGGAAGACCTGAAAATCCGCGATATCGACGCGGCCATCGCCATTGAGGTCGCCGGGGATGGCCTCGGGGATGGCCAGGAGGTCGATGCCGACCAGCAGCGGGTCATGGTCGGAGGTGCGGAACGCGTCCTCGCGATACCAGAATTCGCTGTTGAAGCTGATGTCGTAGTCGAGGGCGTCGGGCTCGTCGGCGTTGATGTGCCATTCGGCGATGCCGGCCACCTTGGCGGCCAGCGAGGGGCTCGCGAGCGCATAGTCCAGGCTGCCGAGCTGGGCATCGAACAGGAAGGAATAGCCGCCGATGCGGGCGCTCAGGTTCTCGTAGCCCAGGGCCTCCAGGCGTGCGATGGGCTCCTCTTTCGCGTAGGCGTTCAGGTCGCCGATGATCAGCAGGTCCGGGTCGGCGTTGCCGGTCGGGCCGGTCGCGAGCCACGCGGCCAGTGCGGTGGCGGTGTCCGCGCGGCGGCCGTTCCAGAAGCCGGCGCCGTCTGCTTGGTCGCAGTTCGGGTCGAGCGCCGGGGTGTCCCGGCAGGTCGTGGTCCTGGCCAGGCCCGAGTCGCCCTTGGACTTGAAGTGATTGACGGCGATGGTCAGCACCTCACCGCTTGCCAGTTCCCGGAAGCTCACCGCGAGCGGCACCCGGCTGGTATTGTCGCCATTGAACAGCGGCGCCAGGTCCGCCAGGCCGAGGTCGGCAAGCCCGCTGTCATCGAGCATCGCAGGCGTGCTGCCGGGCGCAACCTCCACGGTGTCGGCGCAGTACAGGTAGCCGACCGCGATCACGTCGGTGCCGACCCAGTCGCCGGGGTCCACGGCGGAGTAATGCGCGCAAGCGGTGATGGCGTCGAGCGCGTTCTGCGCGTTCATCAGGTCTGCGAGGTTCTGTGCGGAAGAGGTACCGCCGGCGCCGAAGTCGTTCTCAATCTCGATCAGCCCGATGATGTCGGCGTCGAGCGCCAGCAGGGCCGGGATCAGTTTCTGCTCTTGGCGGTCGCGCTCATTGCGCCCGAGGCCGTCCACCGGCCCCTGGTCGGCGCCGCGGCAGGTCTGCTGGAAGCCCGGCGGCCCGCACTTGGCCGTGCCGTCGTCGAGCTGCTGGAAGTAGTTCAGTACGTTGTAGCTTGCGACCTTGAGCGAGCCGGCGATGGCCGGCGGTGCCGCCGGGCGCTCGTTCCCGGCGACGAAGCTCGGGGCGAGCACCGGCTGCATGCGATAGACACCGAAGTCGTAGTGCATCACGCCGTCGATGCGGGCGACGGTATCGCCGCCGCGCAGCAGGTTCGGCGGGGCGATGGTCACATCGATCGGCAGGCCGCCGCGGCCGAACGCGAGCGGGTCCCGGTTCTGCCCGGAGCGCCCGTCGTCGATCATCAGCGTGCGACGGGCGAGCTCGGCCTGATGCGCGGCAAAGCCGGCCGGGTCCGGTTGATTGGCCATCGTGAACTGCTCGGGGCGCCCGCCGGCGGCGACGCGGATCTCGCCGAAGCGGTCGAGGTTGAAATACTCGGCCAGCGTCAGTTCACCGTCGGTGGCAAGCAGCGTCACCGCCATCCCTTCAACCGGCTCCAAATCGGTGGTCGGGTCCGACGCCAATGGCAATTCCACGACCGCCGGGGTGGCCGTGCCGGTGAGGCCGGTGCAGACCGTCACCGCCTGCACCTTGTTCAACTGCGTCAGGCTGCCGCTGGTGTCGCCGCTGCGCGCAAACTCGGCGACGGTGCCGGTGACGCGGACGATGTCGCCGACGGCCAGCAGGGGTGCGACGCCGGCGTTGTCGAAGACGAAGATGCCGTCCGAGGTCGCCGGGTCGCCATCGGCGTCGGTATCTTCCTCTTGCACGAAGAAGCCGCTGAGCCCGCTGCCATCGGTGCCCTGGTAAGCACCGACGACGACGCCTTCGATGTCCTGAACCTGCCCGACCAGCGGACTCACGGCGCCGTCGCCCTGGATCTGCCAGATCGGCGTGGCACCGGCGTCGCCGCAGCCGGCGAACTGCTGTGCGGTACTGAATGCGACGGTGAGCGCGGCGCTGTTGGCCTGGCCCGAGGTCGCGCCGGTGACGCTGCCCGCGGGGAGCGTCAGTTGGCAGGACGTGCCGGCTGGCAGATCGTCCAGCGGCAGGGTCGCGGTGCCGGCGGCGAGGTCCACCACCGGCGTGCCGGAGAACTGCGCGCCGTCGCTCGGGCAGCGCAGGGACCACGCGCTCGTGTCCGTGGTTGCCGCGAGCGGCTCGCTGAAGGTCAGTGCCAGGGTGCCGATGGCCGGGTCGACGTCGGCCGCGTTGTTGGCCGGCACCGAGGTCGCGATCACCGGGCCGGCGCTCGCCGCTCCGGCGACGAAGGTGCCGAACGGCACGGCCGCAGCGATCTGTGCGGCGCTGAGATCATCGAGCACATCGTTGCCGGGAAAGGTCCAGTTGGCCGCGACCCAGCCGCCGTCCGGCCCGGTGCCGTCGTTGCGGTAGAGATAGCTGTCGCGATAGACATCGTTGGTGTCTTCGGTCCAGACCTGATCGATGACCGGTCCGCCGCTGGCCTCGACGAGGCGAAAGCCGTCATCGCCGTTGCCGGCAACATTCCCGGACACGAGGGCAACGTTTGCGAAGTCGCCTGCCGCGCCGAACAGCGCTTCGAAGTCGGCGCGACCGTTGCCGGCGGTGCCGACCAGATAGACGAAGGCGTCGGTATAGGTGCCAGCGAGCGGTGTCGCGTTGCCGAAGGCGCGGCCGTTGGCCGAGCGCTCCAGCTCGTAGAAGCCGAGGTCCTCGGTGCCGGAGACGTACAGCTCGATGACCTTCGGCGCCCCGCCGGAGAGCGGGCCGTCGAGGATGCCGGTGATGGTGACGTCGGCGGCGGCAGGCACCGCTGCCCAGGCGAGGATAACGCCGAGCGATGCGGCGCCGACGCGGCGCGGAAGAGCTTCAAACATATCTGACCCCGGAGTTTCGCGAGCGGGTGAGTGACGCGCGCGATCCCTGCGGCCGGCTGCCTTCCCTCAAGGTGAGGCAGTGTGACCGATGGGGACTGCAACCGATTGACGGTTGCATGATCTTTGCGTGACGCCGTGGCTACGGCGCTGTGACGGCCGGGGCGCGGTTTCAGTCGGGTCGGAGTAGGTTGCTTGACGGCGCCGAATGTTGGCAGATGAGTCAAGTTTCACGACGACACGGCGCTTGCAGGCAAAAGGGCCAAGGGCCAAGGGAGTCCGCCTTGGCCCTGGGTTCAATGCGCCGACGAGCGGGCTGCGCAAGACGAGGCGCCGTGCCCTGGTCGGTCTGAGGCTCTGCCTCGCTAGATGGTTGCGAGCGCCCGACGGCGGGCGTTTACCCTCAGGCCGGCTCGGCAGCCGGCCGGTCTTGGAACTGCAACGCCGCGAGCCGCGCATAGAGCCCACCCTGCGCGAGCAGCTCGTCGTGGCGACCCTGCGCGACGATGCGCCCGTGGTCGAGCACGAGGATGCGATCGGCCTCGCGCACCGTGGCGAGCCTGTGCGCAATGACGATGCTGGTGCGCCCGGCCATCAGGTGCTCAAGCGCGTCCTGCACCAGCCGCTCGCTCTCGGCGTCGAGCGCGCTCGTGGCCTCATCGAGCAGCAGCAGCGCCGGGTCGCGCAGGATGGCCCGGGCGATGGCGATGCGCTGGCGCTCGCCGCCGGACAGGCGCACGCCGCGCTCGCCAAGGTAGGTGTCATAGCCCTGCGGCAGCCGGCGGATGAAGATGTCCGCATGGGCGGCCTCGGCGGCGGCTTGCACCTGCGCGTCCGTCGCCTCCTCCGTGCCGTAGCGGATGTTTTCGCTGGCCGAGGTGCCGAAGATCACGGGGTCCTGCGGCACCACGGCGATGTGCCGGCGGAGCTCAGCGGGATCCAGCGCGCGCAGGTCCACGCCGTCGAAGCTGAGCCGGCCCTGCTCGGGGTCATAGAAGCGCAGCAGCAGATGAAACAGCGTCGACTTGCCAGCACCCGACGGCCCCACCAGCGCCAAGCGCTCGCCCGGCGCCATGTCGAGCTCGAGCGCGGCCAGCGCGGGCGTGTCCGGCCGTGCCGGGTAGCGAAAGGTGAGGGCCTCGGCGCGGATGTGCCCGCGCACCGGCTGCGGCAACGGCTTGGGCACCACGGGCGGGGCGATGGCGGGCTCGGTGACGAGCAGCTCCATGAGCCGCTCCGCCGCGCCGGCCCCGCGCAGGAGCTGCCCCGCGATGTCGCTCAACGAGCCGACGGAGCCCGCGACGAGCACGGCATAGAACAGGAACGCCGACAGCTCGCCGCCCGTAATGCTGCCGGCCAGCACCGCATGGCCGCCGAACCAGAGCACGGTGCCGATGGCGCCGAAGGAGAGCAGCGTGACAAGCCCGGACAGCCCCGCGCTCGCCACCGAGCGCTGCATCGCCGTGGTGAAGGCCTCCTCCACCCGCTCGCCGTAGCGGGCCGCGTCGATGGGCTCGTGGCAGCTCGCCTGCACGGTGCGGATGGCGTGCAACGTCTCATCCACGTAGGCACCGATGTCGCCGATGCGATCCTGGCTCTGCCGCGACAGCCGGCGCACGCGATGGCCGATGGCCCAGCTCGGCAGGATCACCACCGGCACGCCGAGCAGCACCAGCGCCGTGAGCTTGGGGCTCGTGATGGCGAGCATGACGAGCCCGCCCGCGGCGAGGATAGCGCTCCTGAGCCCCATGGCGAGCGTCGAGCCGACGACCACCTGGAGCAGCGCCGTGTCGCTGGTGAGCCGGGCGATCAGCTCGCCGGTGCGGGTGGTCTCGTAGAAGCCGACGTCCAGCGCCAGCGCGCGGGCGAACACGGCGCGACGTACGTCGGCGACCACGCGCTCGCCGATCCAGTTGAGCAGATAGCTGCGCACGACAATGGACGCCGCGAGCAACAGCACCACACCCAGGAACAGCGCCAGCGCCAGGTTCAGCGCGTGCGGTGAGCCCGTGGCGATCCCGCGGTCCACCACGGCGCGGATCACCTGGCCGAAGGCGAGCAACGCCACGGCCGCAAACACCAGCGCCGTAAGCGCGAGCGTGAGCCGCGCCCAGTAGGGCCGCGCGAAGCCGAGCAGCCGCACGAGCGGTCCCAGGCGACGGCTGTTGGCGCGGTCGGTGTCGGTGGCGGGTCCAGTGGGGCGCATGGTAGCTCGGCGACACGGCGTGGCTTAGGCGGAGCGCCTAGGACGATGGCGCAGAAGGACGTGGCCCAGGGGCGGGTCGCGACAGGGTATCAATCTCGGGGGCGGCGCGGGCTCGGCCGCGGCGCGGCGGAGCTACGGAGGGGTGCATCGTCGCGCGCAGAGCAAGCTCTCCGCGAGCAGCGTGCCCGCCTGCGCTGCGCGGGGGTTGGCGCGGCAGCGCCGGCGGTGCCGAGCGGGCTCGGAGCCGGGCGCCGGTCAGGGGCGCAGCAGCTCGTACAGCTGGTCCTTCAGCAACAGGCGTTGCTTCTTCAGCTCCTCAATGGTCTCGTCGGCCACCGGTGTGCCGAGCTCCTCGAGCTTGCGCACGCGGGAGTCGAGATCGTCATACTGATCCATGAGCGACGCAAAGGGCTCGTTGGATTCGCGCATGGCTTCGATCTTGCCTTCGAGCTCCGGAAACTCGTGAATCAAATCATGTTTTTCGCCGAGCATCGGGTGATCGTCCTCCGCAGCAGCGCGCCATGGCGGCGCGTTGTGAATGCCCCGGTTGCAGTTAAATGCCGGACTCCCGCAGGCCGGTGCCGGGTCGGCGTGCGTCGTTCACTGGATGCAGTGCGGCGGCATGCCGCAGTGTGTGCGTCGCTGCCGCACTGCGGCTCGATTGTAAACGACTGGTCATCTAACCAAAACCACCAGGGATGGCAGGGGAATGACCTGGATTATGGAAGTGCGCGAAAAGGCCGCCCGGTGCGCGGCTGGGTGCGGCGTTTGCGCCTGGCCGACGTCCGCCGGCCGCGGTTGCCGCCAGGGCTACGGCTTGTTCAGCTTGTCCACGACGGCGTCGGTGAGGTCGACCTGCGAGCCTTCCTCGAAATACATCATGCCGGCGCGGTTCGGGTCGAAGGTGTTGATCTCGAACACGGCGGAAATGCCCTTCTCCTTCGCCACGGCGGAGATGGCCGCCTGGGCCGGCTCCAGGAGCTTCTCGCCTTCTTCCTGCTGGATCTTCGCGACCTGTTGCTGCACCTCGGCGAAGTCCTTCTCGAACTGCTCGATCTGGGCCTTGATCTCGTTCTCCTGCTTTTCGAGCTGCGCCTTGCTCATCAACGGCTTGTCGCGCTCCAGGCGGGCCTGCAGTTGGCGGATCTCTTGTTCGCGGGTAGCAAACGCGCGCTGCTCCTCGGCGAACTCATCGGCGAGCCGCTGCTGCACCGCGGCGCCCTGCGGGCTCTGCGCGAAGATGCGCTCCATGTTCACGAAGCCCACGCCCTCGGCGGCGGCGGGCGAGGCCCAGGCCGCGATGAGGCCGATGACGAGCAGGCGAGCGGCGAGGGGCTGCATGGGGTGTCTCCGGGAGCTTGTGCAGATGATGCGTGCGGTCAGTTTGAGGGCGGCCGGCGCAGGTTGCGCGCTGCCGGGCTGTCGCTGCGGGAGTTTACTGCCCCGGCCGGGTGAGCGACAGCCCGGCCGCTGCGGAACGCCGATTCGGTGCTGGGCTACAATCGGGTTCGTTGGGCGGCCGCGCAGTGCCGTCCACGCTGATGGGTCCAGAACCCCTGCACGGCGGGCCTTGCCGGCCATCGGCCTGGGGTCTCTGCTTCCTCCAACACCGCGACCGGACGGAGACACATGACATGGCCAACTCGCTGCAGGACCAGCTACTGAAGGCGGGGCTCGTCAGTGAGCAGAATCTCAAGCAAGCGAAGACCAAGCAGCGCAAGGGCAAGCGCGCGGGCGGCGGCCAGAGCGCGGAGTCAGCCCAGCGCAGCGCCGAGGCGCAACGGGCGGCGGCCGAAAAACGCCAGCACGACCAGGAGCTGAACCGCCAGCGCGAGGAGGAGCGTCGGCGCAAGGCGGATATCGTGGCCCTGTGGCAGCTAGTGCACGACAATCGCGTACCGCGGGGCAAGAGCGACATCGCCTACAACTTCGCCGACGGCACGGCGCTGAAGCGCATCTACGTCAAGGCCGAGCAACAACAGGCCATCGCCGCCGGCACGCTTGCCATCGTGCGCCACGAGAGCTTCTATGAGCTGGTGCCGCAGAGTGTCGCCGAGCGCGCCCTGGAGGTGGACCCGGCGACGCTCGTGCTCTGGAATCGCCCGCAGCCCGGGGGCGCGGACGCCGACCCTTACGCGGATTTCGAGGTCCCGGACGACCTGATGTGGTAACCGTGGCCCAAGGTCCCGCGTTCCCGGCGCAAGCGTCCGACGCGGCAGTCGAGCCGCAGCTCAGCGTCCCCAACGCAGCCGCGGGCCAGGCCGCCGCGACGGCGGAGCGCGTCGACGCCGATCTGGTCGGGCTCCTGTTTGCGCAGGCCCCGCTCGGGCTCGGCGTGTCGGCCATCAACGCGGGCATCGTCGCCGCGGCGGTGAGCTGGTTCTACGACGCACCGCTGGCGTGGTCCTGGTTCGGGGCGATGCTCGTGGTGCTGCTGCTGCGCGCCCTCCTGGTGCTGAACCATCGGCGCCGGCCCGAGGCGCTGCCGACGCGGCGCTGGTCGCAACTGTTCGCGCTCGGCGCCGCCGTGACCGGTCTTGCCTGGGGCCTGTCGGTCTACGTGCTGCCCTGGGCCGATTACACCGACGAGGTCTTTCTGTCCTTCGTCATCGCCGGCATGGTCGCCGGCGCCATTCCGAGTCTCGCGCCCCGGCTCAGCAGCTATGTGCCCTACCTGCTCGGTGCGCTCGTCCCCCTCGCGCTGCGCATGGCGCTGCTCGGCGGCGGGTTTGCGCTGACCTTCCTCGCGCTGATTGTGCTGTTCGGCATCTTCATGTTGGTCACGGCGCGCGCGCACCATCGCACCGTGCGCAATGCGTTGGAGCTCACTTACGCCAACGCGGACCTGATGACCGAGATCACCGCCGAGGCGGACCGGGTGCGCGCGCTGAACGCACGCCTCACCGAAGAGGTAGAGGAGCGCAGGCGCATCGCCGAGGAGCTCGCCGCCGCCAAGGAGCAGGCCGAGAGCGCGAGCGTCGCGAAAAGCGAGTTCGTGGCCAACATGAGCCACGAGATCCGCACGCCGATGAACGGGGTGCTCGGCATGATCGAGCTCTTGTCCCAGTCCGACCTCGACGGGCGCCAGCGCGGCTTCGTGGAGGTGGCGCGCACGTCCAGCGAGAGCCTGCTGAACGTCATCAACGCGATCCTGGACTTCTCCAAGATCGAGGCGGGCAAGCTCGACCTGGAGTCCGTCCCCTTCGATCTCCGCGGGCTCGCCGAGGACGTAACCGCGCTGTTTACCGCGAACGTGCAGAACGCGCAGTTCGAGCTCACCTGCTTCGTGCCGCCGGAGCTGCCGACGCGGGTCATCGGCGATCCGATGCGCCTGCGCCAGGTGCTGTCGAACCTGCTTGGCAACGCGGTCAAGTTCACCGAGCGTGGCGAGGTGTCGCTGCGCTTGCGCGAGCTCGCGCGCAGCGCAAGCACCGTGCAACTGGAGATCGAGGTCCGCGACAGCGGCATCGGCATGACCGCCGAGCAAATCGAGCGGCTGTTCGAGCCGTTCCGGCAGGCCGACGGCTCCATGACCCGGCGCTTCGGCGGCAGCGGGCTCGGGCTCGCCATCACCAAGCGGCTGACGCAGTTGATGGGCGGCGAGATCGACGTCGAGAGCGCACTCGGCCGCGGCACGGTGTTCCGCGTGCGGCTGCCATTGCTGTTGCAGCCGGCCGGGGCGGACCTTCAGGGCAGTGCCGGGCTCGACGGCCGGCGCGCACTGGTGGTGGACGACAACGAGACCAACCGCGAGATCCTGAAGCACTATCTGCACGGTTGGGGCATGGACTGTGCGCTGACGGCGAACGGCGCCGAAGCCCTCGCGGCGCTTGCAACCGCCGCCGCCACCGGCGCGCGATTCGACCTGGCGCTGCTGGACTTCGACATGCCAGGGCTCGACGGTTACGCACTGGCCGAACGCATTCGTGCCGAGCCACACTGGTCGGGACTGCCGCTGCTGCTGCTCAGCTCCCCGATGGAGCCGGACGACGCAGACGCTGCACTCTTTGCGCGGCGGCTCGCAAAGCCGGTGCGCTATCGGGTGCTGCGCGACGCGCTGTACCAAGTGCTCTACGGCACGACCCCGAGCTATGCGAAGGCGCCGCCGCCGGAGCCGCCGCGCCCACTGCTCTGCGGCCGCGTGCTCCTGGTGGAGGACAACGTCGTCAACCAGCAGGTGGCGCTGTCGATGCTCGGCAGGATGGGCGTGCACGCGGAGCTTGCGGACAACGGCGAAGCAGCCCTCGCGCGGCTCCAGACCGGTGGCTGGAACCTGGTGCTGATGGACGTGCAGATGCCCGTGCTTGATGGACTGTCGGCCACGCGGGCGCTGCGCGCGCGCGAGCAGGCCGCGGGCGCCGCCCGGCTCCCGGTCATCGCGATGACCGCCAATGCGATGGACAGCGACCGCGAGGCCTGCCTCGACGCCGGCATGGACGACTACGTGCCCAAACCCTTCAAGAGCGCCCAGCTTTACGCGGCCCTGGCGCGCTGGCTGCCGGTGGCGGAGGCCTGAGGCGATTTCTGTCAAAGAACATACCGCCTGGCTTGTCTTTTCGCCCGCCTTCTGCGTCGCGGCAGCGGGTGCATAGTTCGACTATGCACCCGCTGCCGCTCCTTGAAGGCAGACGAAAATCCTGCGCCATTCGGTACGTTTTTTTCCGGCAATCGCCTGAGCGCGCCCCCGGCAGGGCCTACTCCGCCAGGGTCGCAAGCTCCGTCATGCCGTCGTTTTTGCGCTCCACCTTGCCGTAGGCGTTGTAGAGCGCCGCCTGCAGGGCCTCTTCGATGACCGGATGGTAGTAGGGCAGGCGCAGCATCGCGCCGACGCTGAGACCCTGCTCAATGCTCCAGCAGATGAGGTGCGCCAAGTGCTCCCCCTTGGGGCCGACCATCTCGGCACCGCGCAGGCGGCCGTCGGCCTTGTCGGCATAGACGCGCAGCACGCCGCGGTTCTTGCCCATGATGAGCGCACGCCCGACCGGGGCGAATTTGATCTCGCCGACGACGGTGGTGTCCGGGTCGAGCGCGTCGAAGCGCGCGCCGACGGCGCAGATGTTCGGGTCGCAGAAGTTGATGTGCAGCGGCGTCTTGCGCCGAAAGGCACGGCGCTCGCCGCGGGCCGCGTTCCAGCCCGCGATGCGGCCCTCGTCGCCGGCCTCGTGCAGGATCTGCCGCTCGCCGTTGGCGTCGCCGGCGATGAACACGGGCAGGTCGCCCACCTGCAGCGTGTGGCGATTGAATTCCGGCAGGCCGCGGGCGTCGAGCGGCACGCCGAGGTTGCCGAGCTGAAGGCCGGCGACGTTCGGCACGCGGCCGATGCTGCAGAGCACGCGCTCGACGGCGGCGACGTGCTCGCCCGCCTGCACGCGCAGGCCGTCCCCGTCGGCGCCGATCTCCGCCGCGGCGCCGAGATGAATCGGAAACTCCTTGCGCATGATCTCGAGCGCGGCGCGGTTCACTTCCGGATCGCGGGTGCCGCCGATGTGCGCCTGCTGATCGAAGCCCGTGACCGCCACGCCGAGCCGCCGCAGGCTCTGCCCCAGCTCCAGACCGATGGTGCCGAGCCCGACGACGGCGACGGACTGCGGCAAGTCGTCCAGCTCGAACAGGGTGTCGGTGGTCAGAATCCGGTCGCCGAAGGCCCGCCACGCCGCCGGCACCAGCGGCGTCGAGCCGGTGGCGATGACGACGGCAGCGGCGCGGATGCGCTGCTTTCCCACCGCCAGCAGCGTCGGCTCCAGGAAGCGCGCGTAGTCTTGGATGAACAGGTCCTCCGGCAGGTCGTCGGTGCTGCTGCCGAGCACGCGATCGACGAAGGTATCGCGGATGTCCTGCACGTGCGCCATGGCCTCCGGGATGTCGAGGGTCATCTCCGCGTGGCCGTCGATGCCGTATTTGCCGAGATGCGTGCGCCGGTGATAGTCCTCGGCCACCTGGATCAAGGCCTTCGAGGGCATGCAGCCGACTCGCGCGCAGGTGGTTCCGGGCTCGCCGCCGTTGATGAGCACGAAGGTCTTGCCGGCCTGCTGCACCTGGGCCATGGCGTTGAGCCCGGCGGTGCCGGAGCCGATGATGGCGACGTCGACGATTCGTTCTTGCACCTGGCTGTCTCCTCGGGAGGTTTGGCGGGGATGCCCGCGGGGACGTCGGTCCGACGCCGACACCGGCGGGCCGCTCGGTGATTTACAGGGGTCATCCCGTGCGCTATTTTGCCGGGTTTTTGTCACCCCGATGCAAGCCGCGCCCCGCGTCGCGCGGCTGCATGCGCTCCGGTTCGCGCATCCGGCAGCAGTATCGACAACCGGTCGGGGGCGACGGTCGCCGCCAACCTTGCGGAGCAGAGTAGACTTGATCGACACCACCGGCCCAACCGATCGCGCCGCCGCTGCGGCCCCGGCCTGCGCGCCTGCCTATCGCGTCGCCCCGGGCGGCACGCTCCGCGGCTCCGTGCAAGCGCCGGGGGACAAGTCGATCTCGCATCGGGCGATCATGCTGGGGGCGCTGGCTGATGGCGCGACGCCGGTCACGGGCTTTTTGGAAGGTGCCGACAGCCTGGCGACGCTGGCCGCGTTCCGCGCCATGGGGGTGCGCATCGACGGCCCCGAGCAGGGGCGGGTGCTGATCCGAGGCGTCGGTCGCGATGGGCTCGCGGCACCCACCGCGCCGCTCGATGTCGGCAACGCGGGCACGGCCATGCGGCTCCTGTGCGGGCTGCTGGCGGGGCAGCGCTTTGCGAGCACGCTGATCGGCGATGCGTCGCTGTCGCGCCGGCCCATGCGCCGCGTGACGGAGCCGCTCGCGCGCATGGGCGCCGCCATCGAGGGCACCGAGGCGGGCACCGCGCCGCTCGTGATCAGCCCAGCGCCGGCGCTCGCGGCCATCCACTACGACATGCCGATGGCGAGCGCGCAGGTGAAGTCCTGCCTACTGCTCGCCGGGCTCTACGCCCGCGGCGAGACCTGTGTCACCGAGCCCGCCGTCACCCGCGATCATACCGAGCGCATGCTGACCACCTTCGGCTGCCCGGTGCGTCGCGCGGGTGCCACGGTCTGCGTGCAGGGCGGCAGCCGGCTCAGGGCCGCGCCGGTGCAAGTGCCGGCCGATATCTCCAGCGCGGCCTTCTTCCTGGTGGGCGCGAGCATCGCCGACGCGGCGGACCTGACGCTGCCGGGGGTGGGCATCAACCCCACCCGGATCGGCGTGCTGAGCATCCTTGAGGCCATGGGTGCGCGCATCGAGATCACGAACCGCCGCGACTGCGGGGCCGAGCCGGTGGCCGACATCCGCGTGCAGAGCGCGCCGCTGCACGGCATCGAGATCCCGGCCGAGCAGGTGCCGCTGGCCATCGATGAGTTTCCGGCGCTCTTTATTGCCGCGGCCTGCGCCGAGGGCGAAACGCTGCTCACGGGCGCGGCGGAGCTCCGCGTCAAGGAGAGCGATCGCATCGCCGTCATGGCCGCGGGGCTGGCGCAGCTCGGCGTCAGCGCCGAGGTGCTGCCGGACGGCATCCGCATCCGGGGTGTCGGGCAGCATGGGCGGCTCGGCGGCGGTACGATCGACAGCCACGGGGATCACCGCATCGCGATGGCCTTTGCGATGGCCGCACTCAGGGCCGAGGCGCCGATCCTGGTGCGCGACTGCGAGAACGTGCGCACGTCCTTCCCGGGCTTTGCAGCGCTCGCCGCCGGGGCCGGGCTCGGCATCGAGGAGCACGACGCGTGAGCCGGAACAGCGACCCGATCGAGGCCCCGGTCATCACCATCGACGGCCCGTCCGGCACCGGCAAGGGCACCATCGCCGAGCGCCTCGCGGCGCTGCTCGGCTGGCATGTGCTCGACACCGGCGCGCTGTATCGCTGTGTCGGTCTTGCTGCCGTGCAGCGGGCCGTGCCGCTCGACGACGATGCCGCGCTCGGCGCGCTTGCGCTGGGGCTCGGCATCCGCTTTGCCGATACCCGCGTGCTGCTCGACGACAGGGATGTGAGCGGCGACATCCGCACCGCCGCCGCCGGCGAGCATGCCTCCCGCGTGGCGGCCTCCCCCGCCGTGCGCCGAGCGCTGTGGCGATTGCAGCGAGACGCCGTGCGCCCGCCCGGGTTGATTGCCGACGGGCGCGACATGGGCACCGTCGTGTTCCCGGAGGCGCTGCTCAAGCTTTACCTGGACGCGAGCCCCTGGGTGCGCGCGGAACGTCGCTATAACCAGTTGAAAGAAAAAGGCATGGATGCTAACTTGCGCGATCTTGCACGGGACCTGGAAGAACGCGACCGACGCGATCGCGAGCGGGCTGTGAGCCCGTCTGTGCCTGCGGCGGACGCCGTCGTCATCGACACCTCCAACCTGGGCATCGACGCGGTGCTCGCCCGCGTGGTCGCACAGGTGCGCCAAGTGCTGCCCGCGGCCGTGCCCGATAGCGTCTGACTTGGCCGCCGCGGCCCACATGCCGTGCGCCGGGTTGTCCCGTTGTCATTTAGCGTGTACCGGTTCGCGTCCTCGACTCGGGGCGCGCACCGAGTCGGGAGAGTCCGAACCGCGGCGACGGTATCGCCGCCATGCGTTGCCGGTGCTCTGCCCCGGCGTGTCATCAACCCTTGCTTCTGCACAGTAACAGGCCGCGTATCACGTCCGTTCCGCACCGCCGAGCACCGATTCGCAGCGCCACGCGCCGCGACCGGCCATCGACAGGGGAGCGCCGTCCGGCCAGGAAACGTCCAACCCCATGACCGAAAGCTTCGCCGAACTCTTCGAACAAAGCCTGTCCAACACCCAGCTTCAGCCCGGCACTATCGTCACCGGGCAGGTGGTCGAGATCACGCCCGACGTGGTCATCGTCTACGCCGGCCTCAAGACCGAGGGCATCATCCCCCGCAGCCAGTTCCTCGCAGCGGACGGCTCGCTGGAGGTGGCCGTCGGCGATGACGTCGAGGTGGCCCTCGACGCCGTCGAGGACGGCTTCGGCACCACCCGGCTGTCGCGGGAGAAGGCGAAGCGGTTCGCGGCCTGGGACCAGTTGGAGAAGGCATTCGAGGACGGCGACACCGTCAGGGGACTCATCAACGGCAAGGTCAAGGGCGGCTTCACCGTGGAGCTCGGCAGCGTGCGCGCGTTCCTGCCCGGCTCCTTGGTGGACGTGCGGCCCGTGCGCGACACCGCCTACCTCGAAGGCAAGGAGCTGGAGTTCAAGGTCATCAAGCTGGACCGCCGCCGCAACAACGTCGTCGTGTCCCGCCGCGCCGTCGTCGAGGAGGAGTACAGCGCCGAGCGCGAGCATCTGCTGGAGAAGCTGGAGGAGGGTCTCGAGCTGCAGGGTGTGGTAAAGAACCTCACCGACTACGGCGCCTTCCTGGATCTGGGCGGCATCGACGGCCTGCTCCACATCACCGACATGGCCTGGCGACGGGTCAAGCACCCGTCGGAAGTGGTCGAGATCGGCCAGGAGGTCATGGTCAAGGTGCTCAAGTTCGACCGCGAGCGCCAGCGTGTCTCCCTGGGCCTCAAGCAGATGGGCGAGGACCCCTGGGTCAATATCTCCCGCCGCTACCCCGAGGGCACGCGCGTCTTCGGCAAGGTCACGAACATCGCGGACTACGGCTGCTTCGTCGAGATCGAAGAGGGCGTCGAGGGCCTGGTGCACGTCTCTGAGATGGACTGGACCAATAAGAACGTGCATCCGTCTAAGGTGGTATCCCTCGGCGACGAGGTGGAGGTGATGATCCTCGACATCGACGAGGAGCGCCGGCGCATCTCCCTCGGCATCAAGCAGTGCCAGTCCAACCCCTGGGACGAATTCTCGGCGACCTACAAGAAGGGCGACCGGGTCAGCGGCCAGATCAAGTCCATCACCGACTTCGGCATCTTCATCGGCCTGGACGGCGGCATCGACGGCCTTGTGCACCTGTCCGACATTTCCTGGGACGAGGGTGGCGAGGATGCGCTGCGTCGCTTCAAGAAGGGCGACGAGGTCGAGACGGTGGTGCTGTCGGTGGATCCCGAGCGCGAGCGCATCTCGCTCGGCGTCAAGCAACTGGACAAGGATCCGTTCTCCAGCTTCGTCGCGCTGAACGAGAAGGGCAGCATCGTCAACGGCGTCATTACCGAGGTGGACCCCAAGGGCGCCACGGTGGACCTCGGCGACGGCGTGGAGGGTTATCTGCGCGCGTCCGAGATCTCGCGCGACCGCATCGAGGATGCGCGCGCGGTGCTCAAGGCCGGCGAGGATGTCGAGGCCAAGTTCATGGGCGTCGACCGCAAGAACCGCACCATCTCGCTCTCCATCAAGGCGAAGGACATGGCCGACGAGCAAGCTGCCATCAAGGGCTATGCCCGCGAGGCACAGGCCGGCACCGCAACGCTCGGCGACATCCTCAAGCAGCAGATGGAGGAGGCCGCACGAGAGGACTGACCCTTGCGGGGCCGCCCCGGCCGCGCGCCGGAAAGCCCTTAGCGTGCGGGTCCGGCGCCGGGGCGGAGCTGCCTGGGTCGGTTAACGGCGCGCCCCCCCATAAACAAGCGTCAAGTTACTCAAAACCACACCAGCACCTTCACAACGAAGGGCCGAGGGCTGCGCGTGCGCGAACGCCCTGAACAGCCCTCCTCGGCCCTCGGCCTCCGGACCATGTGCAGCAACGAGCGCGTCAAACAAGACCACTCCTTGCCCTTGTCGGTCTGAGGTGCGGCCCCCGTAGACTCTCAGGGTGATTCACAATGATGAAATCCGAGCTCATCGAGATCCTGGCCGAGCAGCAAAGTCATCTCGCGTGCAAGGATGTCGAGCTCGCCGTGCGCTGCATCCTGGAGCAGATGAGCGGCGCACTCGCCGCTGGCGAGCGCATCGAGATTCGCGGCTTCGGCAGCTTCTCGCTGCACTACCGCCCGCCGCGCATCGGCCGTAATCCGAAGACCGGAGACTCCGTGGCGCTGGCCGGCAAATACGTCCCGCACTTCAAGCCCGGCAAGGAGCTGCGCGACCGCGTCAACGCCTCCTATCAAGCCGAGCAGGAGGCGCAGCTTGCGGAACAGGCCGAGGCACCGCTCAAGACCGCGACCGGCTGATCTCTACCCCCGCGCCACCACCGGTAGAGGGCGCATCATCCTGTTGGACCATTCCGCGGCGCGCCTGCCAGCGACGCCGCGTTCCTGTTTGGCGCCCCCTGCTGTTGACCGCAGCCGCAGCGCGAAAGCCCGGGGGTAACGCGACTCTTCGGTCAGATCGCTATGGCGGCTTGCGCGGCCGGTGCGGTGCGCTCCCCCTCTACTGTCCGTCCGCGGCCGGCGCGGCGCGCTCCCCTGGATAGTGCGCCGTGATCCAGCGCTCCACCTCGGCGGTTAGCGCCTTCGCGGATTTGCCTCTGGATGGGATGGGCTCGCCGATGACGAGCCGGATGCTGCCCGGATAGCGCATCAGAGAGCGCGCCGGCCAACAGTCCCCGCTGTTGTGCACCACCGGCAGGACGTCGGCACCGGTCCGGGTGGCCAGCATCGCGCCACCGGCATTGAAGTGCCCGAGGGTACCGGGGGGCTGTCGGGTTCCTTCCGGAAAGATCATCACGCTGATCCCCTCGTTGAGCCGCTCCGCGCCAACCTTGGCGATGGTCTTGAGCGCCTGGGCGCCGGCGGAGCGGTCGATGGCGATGGGCTTGAGCATCGCGAGCCCCCAGCCGAAGAAGGGGATCCACAGCAGTTCCTTTTTGAGGATTGTGGCCTGCGGCGAGATCAGGAGCTGCAGATAAAAGGTCTCCCAGGGGCTCTGATGGTTGGCCATGACCACGACGGCCCGATCCCGGGGGATGTGCTCACGCCCCTGCACCTCGATGTGCACGCCGTTAAGGTACTTGAGCAGCCACATGACGACGGCGCTCCACAGATTCACGAAGCGATAGCGCTGTTCGAAGCTCATGAATGGCGCCACCAGGAACACGAGTGGTGCATGCACCATCACGAGCAGCGTGGTCAGCACAAACAAGGCAAGGCTGCGCAGCCGGATGGACAAGCTCGTGGGCCTGGCGCTGCGGGCGGAGCCGGCGCCCGCGGCGGTGGGCGTCGGGCCTGGCTTCGTGACCGTTCGGGGCTGCATGTCGTCGTGCTCCTCCAGTGGGACGGGCGTTCGGCAGTGGGGCAGGCTGCCAGCCTGCCAGCCTGCCAGCCTGCCAACAATAGTGACTCGCGGCGCTGCGGCAGCCGCAGGCTTCCAGCCTGCCGCAATGTCGCCGCGTGGCTTGCCCGTCGCAGTCTCAGGGATTCCAGAACTTGACCAAGCTAACCACCAGCGCGCCGACGGCCACCGTGGTACTGAAGGACCAAAGCATGAAACGGTCCATGCGTCTTTGCAGCTCGCGCATGTCCTGCCGGGCTGCCTCGAAGCGTTTATCCATGTCTGCCTGGATGGACTCGAAGCGCTTGTCGACCTGCTCGAAGCGCTTGTCGACCTGCTCGAAGCGCTTGTCGATCTGCTCGAAGCGCTTGTCGATCTGCTCGAAGCGCTTGTCGATCTGCTCCAAGCGCTTCTCCATCTGCGCGAACCCTTCTCGCATCAACTCGCGCTGATGCCGCAGCTCCTCTTCGACGCGCACCATGCGCTCGCGCAGCTCGATCTCGTAGACCGCCGGCGGTTTGCCGAGACTACGTTCCGCGAGCCAGTCGCCAAGGTGGTCTTTGATGAACTCGATGTCTTCCTGTGCCAGGGCCATGTCTGCTGCCGTCGGTCGCTGCTTCGACGCCAGTATATCAACCCGATTCGACAGGTTGCGGGCTCGCCCGCTGGCGTGGTCGGGGCCATCTCCCGAACAGGAAGCAACTCGCTTGCCCCGCGCCGACCCCCGACCCGCGGTGACCCGCCCCGCCGAGCCCCGAGCGCCGAGCGCCGGCCCTCGCCCGCTCAGCGAATATCCTCCGGCTGGTCCTTGCGCAGGTAGGCCTCTTCCTCCGGCGTCAGATCCACGTCGTCGAAGCCCGTGACCATTGGCATCACGTGGTCGCGGAAGGAGTGCCCGGTGGTCAGCATGTAGACGTGGATAAAAGCAAAGGTCAGGATCGCGAAGGCTGCCGCGGTGTGCACGAAGGCGACGCCCTGCAGATACTCCGGGGCGTGCGGCAGGTTCCGCCACGAGAAATAGAAGAGGTAGATGAGCCCGCTGATCCAGATGGCCGGGAACAGCACGAGCTTCAGCATCGTATAGGCCAGTGCCTGCAAGGGGTTGTGCTTGCGCCAATAGGCCTTGCGATACGGATGCCGCTCACCGCGGAAGATGCCGAAGCTGTAGTAGCGGAAGACGCCCCACATGCCGTGAATGGTCGGGATGAAGTGCCGCCAACTGCGGGTGGTGAAGAGCCAGAAGGTGCCGAAGGCCCACAGCACCAGCAGCGCCATCGCCGCGCCGGTGTGCAGGGTCACCGCGTCCTCGAAAGAGAATAGGCCGTGGAAGCCATGCAGGCCGAAGCCGGTGAAGAGCAGCACGACGATCAGGAGCATTTGCGCCCAGTGCCAGAAGCGCTCGAACAGGCTGAAGATCTTGACGCGACGCATTGCCATCAGTGGTGCTCCCCCTTGGACGAGAAGAATCGGACCAGCCCATGGATCAGGATGCCTGCCAGGGTGCCGAAGGCGAGTATGGTGCCGATCGTGTCGAGCCAGGCGTTGCGGTCGCGGCCCGGGATGTAAACCCCTGCCACGGAAGCCAATCGGCTGCCATCCGGTGTATGACAGTCGCCGCAGGCGAGCGCCTCTTCCTTGGGCGCCACCATGTGCGTGATCGGCCACCATGAAATGGTCTCGATGAAGCCGTACTCGCCCGAGTAGTCGAGCCCGAAGTCGGCCATGCCCTTTGCGATGGCGGCGCCCATGTCGTAATTGCCCCAATAGGCGGCGTCATCCTCGCCCCAGAGATGCGTGTAGACGAGGGTACCGTTGCCCTTGTCATAGGGCTGCCAGGTGTGCATGCGCTTAAAGGGCCAGATACGCGAGCGCGCATCCTCGCGCGAGCCGGTGAAGCCGTTGATGTCAATGGACTCGGCAGCGGGGTCGAACTTGGTCTCGATGGTGGTATAGACCATCTGCCCATCGAACCAGGCGTAGTCGGGGACGAGGTTTTCGGCGTAGGTGAAATCGCCCTTGATCGACTTATAGGTGTAGCGATGTTCGCCGTTGCCCTGGATGTAGCCTTCCTCGTGGTAGCCCTCGCCGTCGCGCGTCCTGCCGGCGGTACGCCAGTCCCAATCGACGACGGTGGCAACACCGCCGCGGGCGAACGCCGGAATATGACAGGTCTGGCAGGCGACGCTCTGCACGTGGTCGTTGAGCTTGAAGGCGGCGAGCGAGTCAACGGGATGCGGTGCAAGCCCGTGGCAGGACTCGCAGGTGGCCACGTCCGTGCGCTGTCCGGGCAGGCCCGTCCCCTCGGTGTCCTTGGAGACCACCTTGTAGCGACTGCCGGCCCAGACATGCTGGTTGGTCACATGACAGGCCGAGCAGGCGAAGTTGAGCCCATCGACGCCCATGTGCACGTCAAGGGTGCGCGGCGGCGCTTTCAATGCCGAGGACAGGTCGCCGTGTTTGACGTTGTCGCCGCCACCGCCGTTGAAGTGGCAGGCACCGCAGTTGGCGCGCTGCGGCAGGTCGACGCTCTGCGCCGCGGCGGCAAGGTCGATTGGGGGTTTGCCCTCAAACATCACCGAGCACGCGGGGCTGCCCTCGGAATTCGGCGTCTTGTAATAGGTGCCAGTGGTCTCGTGGCAGACTAGGCAGTCGATGTTGGTCTCGTCCGTGAAATCGAAGTGCTCGTCCTTCCAGCCGTAGCCGGCGTGACACTGCGCGCACATGCCCTCGTTGCCGCGGGAATTGGTGCAGAAGTTGTTGATCAGGTACTTCTTGCCGAGCTGCTGGCCGGTATCCGGGTTCTGGTAGGACCAGGTCCAGTGGATGTTCCGCATGAAGTGCTTGCCGGTCTCGGTATGGCAGCCGAGACAGGCGCGGGTGACCTCCGGTCCCGACTCGAACGGCCCCTGCAGCTCCTTAAACTTGGTGTGATCCGCGGTCCCGCCCCGCAGCGGGCCGGACACCTGCGGCGGCGGCTCCGCGGTGGCCGGCGGGGTTGGCCAACTGCCGGCCTCGGCGCCGGCCAGCAGCGGCGGCAGCAGCAGCAGCGCCACGAGCAGCGCGATGCAGGCGCCGGCGCGGCGCCGCGCGTCGGCGCCGGCGTTCGGAAATGGGGGCTTCGCCCATGAGTCGCCGTGGGGTCGCATGGTCCGTTCTCCAGGCAGGCGTTCGGTGGATGGCGGAGCTCACTGCGCGCCGCAAGACCTTGGCTGCTAAGCATCGTCCAGCGCCGGCCCCCGCGCGCTGACATGACGCAAGCCGGCGCGAGTGGTGTGCGGAAAACCTTGCCGTGCATCAACACTAGCGAGGCAGAGCCTCACCAAAGGGCCGAGGGCCGAGGGCCGAGGAGGCATCCCTTGGCCCTCGGCCCTCGGCCCTTTTGCTCAGGTCGCCGCGGCGCTTCGGTTACACTGGCGCGCTGTGACGAAACGTCCATAGAAACGTCCATAGAAGCGTCCATAGCAGGCTGGGACATGGCGAAACTCATCGAGCTTGACCTTGGCGACGGCCGTACGGTGCTGGTGGAGATCGACGACGAGGTGTCGGTGCCGCGCTCCGCCATCGGTGCCCCCGGCTACGCCCGCTCGGGCCGCGAGGGCGCCTGGCGCGCGGACTTGGGCCAAGTGCAGCAGACGCTGCGCGGCTTTGTCGACGGCGCCGTGGCCGCGCTGCAGGAGACGAACGCCGAGATCGAGCTGGTCACGCTGGCCTTCGGCGTCAGCCTCGGCGGCGAGGCCGGCGTGCCCTTCATCACCAGGGGCGACGCGGCCGGCACGCTCAAGATCACGGTGCAGTGCAACCTGTCGCGGCGCAACCAGCGCCTGGCGCTGGACCCTAAGGCTTGATGCCCGCCGGCACCACGGGCCGGGGCTGATCCGCAATCACCTGCCGAACAACGACCGCCTGCATCCCAGAATCAGCCCTCAACGAACAGCAAATGCAAAGCATTCGCAGGTGCGCTAGACTTCGCAAGCGCGCGATTCGGGGTGTTGAACGGGCTCATTGAAGCGATTGGTTCCAGTCTCTCAATCGCCGATCAACCCGGAGCTGTTGGCCTTGGCCCCAGACACAGCCGATGCCCTGCCGGAGTTTCCGTTGCCGCTGACCAGCCCCGCGGCGCCCTGCGCCGACACGCCAACCCTTCGTTGACCAGGCAGGAGGCTCGTTCGTTGTCTTCGCGATCTTGCAAGCCGATCCCCCGATCGGTGTTCCAGGTCGTCAATGCGCAACCCAGGCGCCTGCGGCTGCGCGGCGGCGTCATCGCCCACCCCTGCCTCGACCTCGCCTATCTCAGTGCTCTGGTGGCGGCGCTGTCCGGCGTCGCCCGCGTGCGCATCAATCGCGGCGCGCGCTGCATTGTCGTGGACTTCGACGGCGACGCCGCGACCCGCACCCGGGTGCTGACGGCGCTCGCCAACATCCCGGACGACGCCTACCGCCCGGACGCCGTGCGCGAGCAGCCGCCCGACCCGTTTCGCGCCATTGCGACGACGCTGCTCGCGCTGGCGACGCCGCTCCTGCCGTTGCCGCTGCGCATCCTCGTGAGCTGGACCCTGGCGCTGCCGACCATGGCGAAGGGCGTGGACACGCTGGTCGAGGACGGGGTGCGCGTGGAGGTGCTCGACGGCTCGGCCAAGCTCCTGTCGCTGTTGCGCGGCGACTATTTCACCGCCAACGCCATCGGCGCACTGCTGAACTGGGGCGAGTACGTGGAGGCGACATCGGAGCAGCGCTCCAACGATCTGCTGAAGCGCCTGCTGACGCCGCAGACCGAGTCGGTGTGGGTGGTCCGCAACGGCGTCGAGACCAAGCTGCCGCTCGCCGAGGTGCAGATCGGCGACGTCGTCGTCTGCGGCCCCGGGGAGCTGATCCCCGTGGACGGCCGGGTTCTAGACGGCGAAGCCGCCGTGGACCAGGCGAGCCTCACCGGCGAGTCGCTGCCGGTGCCGGTGGGCGCCGGCAGCGCAGTGCTGTCGGGCTCCGTCATCCACGAGGGTCACATCCGCATCAGCGCCGAGCAGGTGGGGGCCGAGACCTCGATGGCGCGCATCAACCGCTTTCTGGAGACGGCGCTGCGCACCCGCTCCAGCGGCGAGGAGCAGAGCACCCGACTCGCCGACCGGCTGGTGCCGCTCACCTTTGCCACCGGGCTCGTCGTGTACGCGCTGACGCGGGATCTGGGCCGGGCGGCCTCGGTGCTGACGGTGGACTACTCCTGCGCCATCAAGCTCTCGAACCCCGTCGCGGTGCGCAGCAACCTCTACGCGGCGAGCCGCGCCGGCGTGCTGTTCAAGGGCGCGCAGGCGCTCGAGGATCTGGACCGGGTGGACACGCTGGTGTTCGACAAGACCGGCACCCTCACCACCGGCGACATGCAGGTGGCGGACCTGATCGCCTTCGCCGAGCTGCACGAGGACGGCCTGCTCGCCCTGGCCGCCGGCGCCGAGGAGCACTATGACCACCCCGTGGCGCGCGCCGTGGTCAACGCCGCCGCCGCGCGCCGCTTGGCGCTGCCGCCCATCAGCCAGGTGGACTTCGTCGTCGCGCACGGCGTGTCCGCTTTTGTAGACGATCAGCGCGTGCTGGTGGGCAGCCGGCACTTCCTGGAAGACGACGAGGGCGTGGACTGCACCGCCGCCGATGCACTGGAGGCGGACCTCTACGGCGCCGGCAAGTCGCTGCTCTACGTCGCACGCGACGGCGAGCTGGTGGGCCTCATCGCGCTGCGCGACCGCATCCGCCCGGAGGCGGTGCGGGCGCTTGCGGACCTGAAGCGCTTGGGGATCATTCGCACCGTGGTGCTCACCGGCGATCACCGCGATGCCGGCCGCGCGCTCGGCCGCGCATTGCCCGACATCGACGAGGTGCTGTGGGAGCTAAAGCCGGAGGACAAGGCCGTCGCCGTCCGCCGCCTCCAGGCCGAAGGCCGCCGTGTCGCCTTCCTCGGCGACGGCGTCAACGACGCCCCGGCGCTGGTCAGCGCCGATGTCGGCATCAGCATGCCGAACGGCGCCGACCTCGCCCGCGAGGCCGCCCAGGTGGTGCTGATGCGCCCGGACCTGGACGCGCTGGTGGTGGCCGTCGCCACGGCGCGGCACACACAGGCCGTACTCAAGCAGTGCGCGGTTGCATCGATCGGCATCAACAGCGCCACCATGGCGCTGGCCGTCGCCGGCCTGCTGCCGCCCGTGGCCGCGGCGACGATCCACAACGGCAGCACCGTCGGTATCCTCGGCTACGCCGCCCTGGCCGGGCGCACCGGCCGGGCGCTCACGCTGCCGGTCGCAGTCGGCGACGACGGCGCTGAGCCGCCGGATGAGGCCGCGGACGACATCGATGCCGGCAACGCGGACGACGCGGCCCCGGCCGCGCTCGCCGCGACGGGCGCGCGGCACCTTGAGCACTCAGCCAACGCGGAGGCGCGCGATGCAGATTTCGCTTGACCAGGCACCGGTGGGCGAGGCGCTCAGGCTCGCCGCGGTGATGCAGTGCCAGCTCGATGTCCGCCTTGCGCGGTTGGGGCTGCATCGCGGCTCCCTGCTGCACCGCGAGGACGAGGAGGTCGTTCTGGCGCCGGTGCGGATACTTGGCCCCCAGGGCGAGGCGACCCTGTCCGCCGGCATGGCGGCCAAGGTCATCGTGCACCACGACGACGGCCACAAGACCCCCATCATCGAGATGCTGCCCGGCGAGGCCGGCCACATCGAGGGCCTCACCAGCGGCGCCGGACTGGAGGCGGGGCTCGCCACGCTCGGGCTGCACGAGAACGACCGCGTGCAGCTCCTGCGCAAGATCCCGCCCATGCGCTACACGGCGCGCCTGGGCCAGCATCGCCGCGTGCATTTCACCGAGAGCGTCGCCGCCAAGCTCTGGGGCGAGCTGAACGGCCGCAACGTGCAGTTCGCAAACGCGCGCCGGGATCACCCCTTCTTCGTCACCGCTATCCTTGGCGGCAAGGCCGCGCGGGAACAGATCGAGGCGCTGGGCATCCGCCCCGGCAGCACCCTGGTCCTGGAGTCCATCGCGCCCGCGCAGGCCGTTGCCGACCTCGATGGCGGCGACCAAGAGCGCATCGTCATCACCAGCGACGATGGCTTGCGGCTGTATCTGACTCGGGCGCAGGCCGCGCAGGTCATCGTCGAGATCGGCGGCATCGGCACGCAGCCGCCGCTCGGCATCGGCAACGAGGCCGCGACGGCGCGTCCCGGCGATTGATCCTGCTGCCGTCGCCGCGCCGCCGGTGACCCTATGCTTGAGGGCCAAGGGCCAAGGTGCCCTCCTCGGCCCTTAGCCCTTAGCCCCCTTGGCGCGGGTGCACGCGGCGGTCGCCGCCCGCGCCGACATGAAGCGGACACATCCGCTTGGTAACCTCGTCGCCCTGCCGTCGGGCGAAAGCCGATCCGTCGATCAGCCCGAAGGCGAGCAGCACCGCAGCCGACCGCCCGGCTTGCGGCTGTATTCGGAGTTCTTCATGGGCGCAGACGCCGGGGAGCACCGGGCACAATCCTGCGCGCTGCGTCGAGGGCCAAGCAATGTTTCCGCCCCAAGGCTTCAGCAGGCGCGACCTGCTCCGCGCCCTCGCGAGCCTGCCGCTCGCGGGCGTCGCCACCCCGCTGCTCGCCGCGCCGACCTTCGCGCGCGACCCCTTCAGCTTGGGCGTCGCATCCGGTTACCCGCGGCCGGACGGCATGGTGCTCTGGACGCGTCTCGCGCCGGAGCCGCTTGCGCCCGCCGGCGGCATGCCGCCCGTGAACGTGCCGGTGCGCTGGGAGCTCGCGCGGGACCAGGGCTTTCGCGACATCGCCGCCGCCGGCACCGTGTACGCGACGCCGGACTGGGCGCACGCGGTGCATGTCGAGCCCTACGGCCTGGCGCCGGATCACGACTACTGGTACCGATTTCATACCGGCGGTGCCACGAGCCCCGTGGGGCGCACGCGCACCGCGCCGCCGCTCGATGCGACCGCGGCGCAGCTTCGCCTCGGGGTGGGCTCTTGCCAGCACTATGCCCACGGCTACTACAGCGCCTACCGGCATGTGGCGGCCGATGGCCTGGATCTGTTTCTGCACCTGGGCGACTACATCTACGAGCACCCGGGCGGGGCCGACCTGGTGCGCTCCCAGGGGCACGTGGAGCCGGTGACCTTGGAGGACTATCGCCGGCACTACGCCCTGTACAAGTCCGACCCGGCGCTGCAGGCCGCGCACGCGAGCTGCCCCTGGCTCGTGGTCTGGGACGACCACGAGGTGGACAACGACTACGCCGGCGCGTTGTCGCAGGACGACGACGAGCCGGCGTGGTTCCTCGCCCGCCGCGCGGCGGCCTACCGCGCCTACTACGAGCACATGCCGCTGCCGCGCGGCATGGTCCCGTTCGGCCCGCACATGCGCATCTACACCCGCCTGGACTACGGCAGGCTTGCGCGCCTGCACATGCTGGACGATCGCCAGTACCGCAGCCCGCAGCCCTGCCCGAAGCCCGGCCGCGCCGGCTCCAATATGATCGGCGGCGACTGCGCCGAGCGGTTGAATCCGGCGGCGACGCTGCTTGGCGAGCGCCAAGAGCGCTGGCTCGCCGCCGGTCTGCGCGGCTCCGCCGCCCGCTGGAACCTGCTCGGCCAGCAGACGCTGATGGCTGAGGCCGATGGCCGCGAGGGGCCGGGGGAGCGATTTTTCTCCGACGGCTGGGACGGCTATCCGGCCGCCCGGCAGCGGCTGCTCGACCTGTTCGCCCAGGACGTCTGCGCCAATCCCGTGGTGCTCGGCGGCGACGTGCACTCGTTCTGGGTCGCGGACTTGAAGCCGGACTTCGGCAATGCGCGCTCCCCAACGGTCGCGAGTGAATTCGTCGGCACGTCCATCAGCTCGCGTCCGCCCCCGGAGGACCACATCCAGGCCGCATTGCGTGAGAACCCGCATATCCACTACGCCACCGGCCTGCACCGGGGCTATCTGCGACTCACACTGAGGCCGGAGCGGCTCACGGCCGAGCTGCAAGGGGTGGCGAGCGTGCGCGAGCCCGAGGCACCCTGCGACACCCTGGCGACCTTCACCGTCGAGCACGGGCGCGCGGGGCCGGTGGCGGGCTGACAGCGCCGCGCGCGCATCCGCGCGGGGATTCAGCGCTGCCGATGCGGGCGGAAGATGCCGCAGCCGAGCTTGCGCAGCTCGCCCAAGCCCGCCTCCTGCAGGTGCACGCTGTCGTCAGGGCTCAAGCCGCTCAGCGTGACGGCGCAGCAGGGCCTTTCCTGCAGCGGCGGCTGCGCAGGTGCCGGCTCCAGCGAGACCAGGGCCTCAACCTCAAGCGCGTCGAGCTCATCGCTCAGCGCCGCGGCGAAGCCGGCCAGCGTGTCGCCGCCGACGCCGCGCGCCGAGCGCCGAGGCCCGAGCCAGTCCGGCCCGTTCTGCGCCGTCGCGAGCGTGACCCAAGGGGAGTGCAGCACCGCGCAGGGCTTGATCGCTTCCACCAGTGCCTGTGGAGCGAAACGGACCTCCAATCCATCGACGTAGAGGACGCCGCCTGCCAGACCGAGCACGCACGGCAGATCTTCCGCGGGCAGGCGCAGCAGCAGTGATCGGGCGCCCTCGCCGGCGCCACTGCGGCCCTCCGCCGCGTCCACCTGCACGGCCGCGATCGCGAGTACGTCCGTCGCTGCGAACCAATCCCCGCAGCGCGGTGCCCGGCACAGCGCGCGGTAGAGCGCCTCGGGCGCAATGAGGTCGAGCGGCTGGCCCTGGACCAGAAACCGCACATCTACCGTCGAAGAGATGACGACGGGTGCCTTGGAGTCGGCACAGCAATAAAGGGGCATCGACGTTCCTCCCTGCCGGGCGGCCGGTTGGCCGAAACGAGTTGATCAGCGTCAACGTCGTTGTAGCACGGCCGCCGGCTCACCCATTGAGCCGGCAGGCTGCAGGCGGTGCGCGTCCCAAGCACCGAGACCCAGCGGCCGCCGGCGCCCCTCGGGAGCAAGCGCCGGCGGGCCGGTCAGTCCTGCGCCGCCGCGTCAGCCTCCACGGTTTGGGGTAGGTCCTGGTTCACCGGCGACTCCGGATCGAGCAGATAGGCCATGACGTCGGCCATCTGCTCCGGCGTCAGCGTGCCGTGGTGGCCGAAGCGCGGCATGGTCGTGCACGGAAAGAACAGGTGCGCGTTGTACAGGATTTGGTAGGTGTGCTTGAGCATCGGCTCGCTCGTGCCGCGCAGCCGGCCATAACCGGTCAGGCTCGGGCCGACGGTGCCGTACGCGGTCTCGTTCGGGTCGAGCTGATGGCAGGCGTAGCAGTTGCCGCCGGGGGGCTGACTGTCGTGGTCGTCCGGGTTGTGGCCGATGCGATAGCCGAAGCCGGAGCGCGCGACCGCCTCGCCGCGCTGCCAGTCGCCGAGCTTCAAACCATCCTCCGGCAAGACAATGGAGGCGTCCGCCAGGGCGCTGATCTTGGCGGCCGTCGCGCGGTCGAGCTGCGCGCCGGCGCGGGCGATGGCGGAGCAGACCTTCTGGGTGCGGTCCTGCACCATGCGCTCGCGCGCGGTGCCGCCGGTCTGGGTGCCAGCTTCCAGGTCGAAGCCGCCGGCCTCGAAGATCAGATAGTCCGCGAGCTCTTCCGGGCTCATGGCCGTGTAGGCGGCCTGCGGCGAGGGCGGTGCGGCGGTGGCGGCGGGCAGGGCGAGCAGCGCTGCAGTCGCTGCGGCCACAAGGGTGGGGTATCGGATCATCATGCGGTCTACGCTCATGGCTGTTCTTGTCCTCAACGCTTCTTGTCCGGAAGGATCGCGGGCTGGCCCCGCGCGGCGTCGGTCCAGAAGGACATCAACGCGATGGCGGCGTCGGAGCCCGAGATGCTCTGCGGCTGGCGCATCTGCCAGTAGCAGCCGCGGATGCGGTGATTGCTGCTGCGCACCTCCTGCTGGCCGACGCGATAAGCCGGCCAGGAGATGGCCTTGCTCCACTCGTGCGGCTCGTTGACGCTCGGCAGCACGGACGCACGGATACGCTTGCCGGACTGGCCGTGACAGGTGCTGCAACTGAAGTCGGACGTGCCGGCGCGGCGGAAGAACAGCGCCTCGCCGGCGTCGCGCATGGCCTGCTCCAGCGGATGCTCCAGCGGCGGGTTCCAGGGCAGGCCGCTGGATCGATAGGCGATGAAGGTCTGGAGCTTCATCATGTCCGAGTCGGAGCCATGGCGGGTCTTGACCTCCGGGTCGTCCGCCGAGAAGCCCTGAATCGTCGTCATGCAGTGCGCAAGCCGGGTCTCGAGGTCCATGACCCGGCCGGTGTCCGCGAAGAAGCGCGGCAGCTCGACATAGGCGCCGTCGACAACGCCGGGCCCCTTGCCCAGGTCGCAGGTCTCAAGCGACACGTTGTTCGGGCCACGGGGCTCGCTGAACAGCGCTGCGCCTTCCTCCGCGACCCATAGGGCCGCGTTGTCCGGCATCATCATGATGTTCTGCTCACTCTGGGTCAGATACGCGGACTCGTTGTCGTCGATGAGCGCTTGCAGAACCTCTTCCGGCGCACGCCATTGGCTGTCTGCGAGCACCACGGTGGAGAGGCATGCCGCCAGGCAGGCCGCGCATAGGGTTAATCTCAGCATGGATAGGTCTCCTCCCGGTTCCTCGGGGTTGTAGTTGTGGGACAGCGGCGGGGCGGGTCGAGCGCAAAGGAGCAGAAAAGGACCCCCGCGGCACTGACGGCTCATCATGTGGTCGTCGCGGCGGCGCACACGACGGACAATTCGTGCGTAGTAACGAATTTTTCGCAACGCCGGTCCAGTGTCCGCGAACCGCGAACGGTGCGCTGGCCGAAGCCGTCTGCCCCGAGGAGCCCCGATAATGAGCAAGACCCTGGTCGTACTGGTGCCGGACTACCGCGGAGATCCCGCGAACCTCGCGCCGCTGAAGGAGCTTTTGCTGCGGGAGACGGACCTCGCCGATGCGCTTTGGCTGGACTTCGACTATCGGCTCTCGCCGCTCAGCAACCGCGACCCGGAAGGCATCGCCGAGAACCTGAACGCGACCATCGAGAACTACGTCTACGCCCACCGCACCCAGGTCGCGCGCATCATCCTCGCCGGCCACAGCATGGGCAGCACGCTGGTGCGCCGGGCCTTTCTGGATGCCTCCGGCTATGGCGCCAAGGTGGGCCGCACGGATGTCTGGCCCGGGCTCGTGACGCGGATCGTGCTGCTCGGCGCCTTCGGGCGCGGGTTCAGCGCCCACTTCGTCCCGTGGCGGCAGCGGATCTGGCTCGCGCCGCTGATGCGCCTGGCAAGCGCCCTCGGTTTCGGCGGCATGCTGCGGGCGATGCTGCGCGGTGCAGACTACATCTCGCGGCTGCGCATCGACTGGGTGCTGTTCAACCGCAACGAGTCGAACCAGCCGCGGGTCATTCACCTGCTTGGCACCAACGACCCCTTCATCCGCCCGGAGGACGTCATCGACCTGGAGGAGTTCCCGAACGCGACGCCGGTGCGCGTGCCGGGGGCGACGCATGCGAGCATCGTCCGGCCCAACGCCAACACCTCGACGGCGCTGGTGCGCGCCTTCCTGGGCGCGTCCCAGGCGGACGTGGAGGTGACCACCCCGGCCGAGGCGACACGGGTGTTCTTTCTGATGCACGGCATCCGCGACTCGCGCGAGTGCTTCCAGCGCGTCGCGGAGCAGCTTGAGCAACGCGACCCGCAGGCCAAGGTCATCGTGCCCACCTACGGCTACCTGTCCGCCCGGCGGTTTCTCAGCACCCGCGCGCGGAACAACCTGGTGCCCTGGTTCGTTGACCAGATCAGCGAGCAGCTCGCGCGCAACCCGAGCGCGACCTTCTGCTATGCGGGCCACAGCAACGGCACCTACATCTTGGGCGAGGTGCTGCGCCGCTTCCCCCGGTTGCGCTTCGAGCGAGTCTACCTTGCCGCGAGCCTGCTGCCGGCGGACTACCCCTGGCAGCAGGTCATCGGCGCGCGACAGCAGGTGCAGCGGCTGCGCTGCGACATGGGCTCGGAGGATTGGCCCGTCGGCGTGCTCTGCCGCGTGCTGCATCGGCTCGGCATGCGCAGCCTCGGGGCCGGCGGCGCCGACGGCTTCGAGTACGGCGACCGGGACCTGATCGGCTACAACCGCTACACCGGTGGCCACGGCGCCATGCTGAGCGGGCAGAACACGGACTCGATAGCCGACTTCCTGCTCACCGGCGAGCCGCTCGCGCGCGCCGACCTGCCGGCACCAGCGAAGCCATCGGCCGCCTTCACGCTGTTCGCCAAGTACGGCGACGTGCTGCTGCCGGGGCTACTCGGGATGTTGGCCGTGCTGGTGGCCGGACTCACGCTGCTGACGCCCTGGGGCTGGCTCCTGCCGCCTGCGCTCGCACTCATGATCTGGATCGTGCTCGGGCGGTTCTAAGGCTGCTGCACGTGGCCTGCCCCTAGCCACCGTGTACAGTCTTGCAACCGCGCAGCCGACCCTAGAAGCCCGGTTGACGGCACCTGCGCGGTGGTAACCGCTTATCGGCCCGACCCGACATTGTGGGACGACCAGGTCAGAACCCGGAGCCAATGATGCATTGCGTGATCTGCAAGCAGAGCGAACCCCGGCCCGGCACCGTGACAGTGACGCTGGAACGGGACGGCGCGACTGTCGTCGTCAACCAGGTGCCGGCGATGGTCTGCGACAACTGCGGCGAATAGTACCTGGACGAGGCCATGACGGAGCGCGTGCTGGCGATGGGGGAGGCGCGGGGGGCGCTGGGGGCGCTGGGGGCGCTGGGGGCGCGCACAATCGGGCTAGCGCGAACACAAAAAAGCCGCCAGTAGGCGGCTGATTCGTTTCGGTTATCTGGTGGCTACGGCTAGATTCGAACTAGCGACATCGGCATTATGAGTGCCGCGCTCTAACCAACTGAGCTACGTAGCCGGAAAGACCGCGAACTTTAGCCGGCCGGCTTGCCTCCGTCAAGCACGGGGACTTGGCCTTCCGCCGGCAGTTCTTCCTCCTCAGCCCTCGGCCCTCGGCCCTCGGCCCTGCCCCAGGCTACACATTGAACCGGAAGTGGACGACGTCGCCGTCGCGGACGATGTAGTCCTTGCCCTCGCTGCGGAGCTTGCCGGCCTCCTTGGCGCCCTGCTCGCCCTTGCAAGCGATGAAATCGTCGTAGCCGATGACCTCGGCGCGAATGAAGCCGCGCTCGAAGTCGGTGTGGATGACGGCGGCGGCCTGCGGCGCGGTGGCGCCCTGCGGGATGGTCCAGGCGCGGCACTCCTTGGGGCCGGCGGTGAAATAGGTCTCAAGCCCGAGCAGCCGGTAACCGGCGCGCACGACGCGGTTGAGGCCGGGCTCGTCCAGCCCCAAGTCCGCGAGGAACTCGGCGCGCCCGTCCTCGTCCAGCTCGACGATCTCCGACTCGATGGCGGCGCAGACGGGCACCACCTCGGCGCCTTCGCGGGCGGCGTGCTCGCGCACTCGATCGAGCAGCGGGTTGTTCTCGAAGCCGTCGTCGGCAACGTTGGCGACGATCATGGTGGGCTTGGCCGTGAGCAGAAAGAGATCCCGCAGGCCGGCGCGCTCGTCCTCGCCGAGGTCCATGGCGCGCACCGGCCGACCTTCGTCGAGATGCGCGGCGACGCGCTCCAGGAGCGCCTTGCGCACGAGCTGGGACTTGTCGCCGGTCTTCGAGGCCTTCATGGCGCGATCGAGCCCCTTGCCGACGGTTTCGAGGTCCGCCAGCGCCAGCTCGGTGTCGATGATCTCGATGTCGCGCACCGGGTCGACGCTGCCGGCGACGTGGGTTACGTCGTCATCCTCGAAGCAGCGCACCACGTGCGCGACGGCGTCGGTCTCGCGGATGTTGGCGAGGAACTTGTTGCCGAGCCCCTCGCCGCGGGACGCACCGGCGACGAGCCCGGCGATGTCCACGAACTGCATGGTCGTCGGCACGATGCTCGCGGGCTTGACGATGGCGGCGATGGCATCGAGGCGCGCATCCGGCAGCGGCACCACGCCGACGTTGGGGTCGATGGTGCAGAAGGGATAGTTCTCCGCCGCGATGCCGGAGCGGGTCAGCGCGTTGAACAGCGTGGACTTGCCGACGTTCGGCAGGCCCACGATTCCGCATTTGAAGCCCATGACGAAAGACCGATGGAAAGGTTCGACGGAAAGCCGGCCATGATAGCCCAGCCGCGATCCACGGGCTCGGGCCGATTCAGCAGCCCTCGCCCGGCGTGCGGTTGTAGACGTCCTCGAACCGAACGATGTCGTCCTCGCCGAGGTAACCTCCCGACTGCACCTCGATGATCTCGAGCGGCACCTTGCCCGGATTCTCCAGCCGGTGCGTAGCGCCGACCGGAATGTAGGTGGACTGGTTCTCGGCGAGCAGGAAGGTCTTGTCGGCGCAGGTGACCCGGGCAGTGCCGGACACGACGATCCAGTGCTCCGCACGATGGTGGTGCATCTGCAGCGATAAGGACTCGCCGGGGCTCACGGTGAGCCGCTTGACCTGGTAGCGCTCGCCCGCGTCGATGGACTCGAAGGCACCCCAGGGTCGGTGCACGCGCTGATGATGGCGGTGCTCGCTGCGCTGCGCGTTCTTCAGGAACTGGGTCACGGCCTTCACGTCTTGGGCTCGGTTCCTGTCCGCCACCAGCACGGCGTCGGGCGTCTCGACGATGATGCAGTTGTTGACGCCGACGGCGGCGACCATGCGGTGCTGGGCCAGCACCAGGTTGTTCTCGGCATCGTGCACGAAGGCGTCGCCGTCGAGCACGTTGCCGGCGGCGTCGTGCTCGCGTACCTCCCACAACGCGGACCAGGCGCCGACGTCGGACCAGCCGACGGACAGCGGCAGCACCAGGGCCGCCGGCAGATCGGCGCCATGCTCGGCGACATCCGCGGACAGCCGCTCCATGACCGCGTAGTCGATGGAGTCGCTCGGACAAGCCTCGAAACTCGCGGTATCGAGGCGCAAAAAGTCCCCGTCGCGGCTACCGCCCGCGAGCGCGGCCTCGCAGGCCGCCAGGATGTCGGGGCGGAGGCGGCGGATCAGCCTGAGCCACACCGACGCCCGCAGCATGAAGAGGCCGCTGTTCCAGAGGTATTCACCGGAGGCGAGGTAGCCCTCGGCGGTGGCAAGGTCGGGCTTTTCGACAAAGGCGTGCAGCCGATACGCCGCGCCGGCCAAGCCCGCGCGGGCGTGGGGCTCGCCCTGGCGGATGTAGCCGTAGCCCGTCTCCGGCTTGGTCGGCACGATGCCGAAGGTGATGACGGCACCGTCCGCGGCCAGCAAATAGCCGTCGGCCACCGCTGCGCGGAAGCCGGGCGCATCGGCGATGATGTGATCCGCCGGCATCACCAGCAGCACGGGGTCGGCCCGGGCCGCGTCGCCGGCGACGGCTGCCAGCGCGGCGAGTGTCAGCGCCGGGGCGGTATTGCGGCCGACGGGCTCCAGCAGGATGCCAGCGGTGCTGCGGCCAAGCACGCGAAACTGCTCGGCCACCAGGAACCGGTGCGCCTCGTTGCAGACCACGAGGGGGTCCTGCACATGGAGCCCCAGCCGCGGGTGCTCCTCGGCCAGGCGATCGAGCCGCTGCACCGTTGCCTGGAGCATCGTATGCTCCCCGGCCAAGGGCAAGAACTGCTTCGGATAAGCCTCGCGTGACAGCGGCCAAAGCCGCGTGCCGGAGCCACCGGAGAGAATGACGGGGAGTAGGGACATGCGGTTCTCGCGGAAGCCGGAAGGAAGAAGCGGTAGCGGATTAAAGCAACCACCGCACACAGGGTCAATTTCCGGCGCCGAGACAGCGGCCGTGCCGGGGCGACTCAGGTTGCTGGTCAGGTTGGTGGGCTGGTGGTTTGCCGGAGTTGGTATCCTACCGGAGAGCAGCGGAGGAAGACCCGCCCACCGTCGCCGGGCGCGCAAGCGTCATGCTGGGCAACTGCAAGCGCTGGCGCAACTGCCACCATCGACCACGACCGAGCGCCATGGTGAAACATCTGTCACCTGCCGACATCGCCGGGCTGAGCATCAGCGCGCTCAGCGAGCGCGTCGATGGCGACGCGTCCCTGACGGCGTCGATCCTGCGCCGGTTCGCCACGACCCAGCGCGGCGCCGCCGACGGTCTGCCCGCGTTGCTCGGCACGGACAAGGCAGCCGCACTGGGTCGCGCGCATGATCTGAAGGGCATGCTCGGCAATCTCGGCGCCGAGGACTTGTGCGGGCTCGCGGCCGCGCTGTGCGAGCTGCTGCGCCAAGACGGACCGGCCCCGGCGGACGCCGTCGCCGTTGCACAACAGATCGAGCGCGCGCTGCCCAGGCTCTGCGATGCCGTGATATCCGCGTTGCCGCCCGCTGCGGCAGACCCGATGGACAGCGAACCACAACGCGAGCCGCTGCCGCCCGCCCTGCTTGCGGTGCGGCTGGACGAGCTTGCCGAGTGGCTCCGCCATGGCCGCGCCCGGGAGGCCAAGGCGGCGGTCGCCGAGCTCAAGTCCCGCGCTGCCGGGACGCCGCTGCAACCCTTGCTCGAAGATGTCGCCGCGCTGGTGGCCGGGTACCGGCTGCGCGACGCGCTGTGCGTCCTGGAGCAGCGACCGCATGGATGACGGCATGGACGCGGCGCGCGCCAAGCTGCTCGTGGTCGACGACAACGAGAGCAACCTCGACATCCTGCTCGGCCTGCTCGCCGACTACGACGTGATCGTCGCGCTCGACGGCCACAGCGCGCTCGATCTGCTGCGGCACGAGACCCCGGACGTGATCCTGCTCGACATCGTCATGCCCGGCATCGACGGCTACGAGGTCTGCACCCGGATCAAGGCCGACCCGCGCTGGCGCGACATCCCGATCCTGTTCATCACGGCCAAGACCGATGAGGCGAGCCTCGTACGCGCCTTCGATGTCGGCGGCGGCGACTACGTCACCAAGCCGTTCCGCTCCCGCGAGCTGCTGGCTCGCGTGCGCATCCAAGTGGAACACCGGCGCGCCATGGAGCAGTTGCGGCGCACGGCCGTCACCGATGATCTCACCGGCGTGCACAACCGCCGCGCGTTCTTCGAGCAGGCAGCCAGACTGTTCCACGACGCCCAGACGGACGACGCGCCGCTGGCCGCGCTGATGCTGGATATCGACCACTTCAAGCACGTCAACGACAACCACGGGCACGCCGTCGGCGACGCGGCACTGCGCCGCTTCGCCGACGTGGTGCGCGCCCTGCTGCCGCCGACACACTTGTTCGGTCGGCTGGGCGGTGAGGAGTTCGCGCTGCTGGCGCCGCGCTGCAGCCTAGACGCGGTGGAGCAGTTGGCAGAGTCGATCCGTGTCGCCGTCGAGGGTCTGCGCTTCGCGCCGCCGCAACCGGATCTGCACATGACGGTGAGCATCGGGCTCGCGCTGCGCTGCGACGGCGCTGAAGACCTGGACGGTCTGTTGCGCCTCGCGGACGATCGGCTGTTTGAGGCCAAACGCGAGGGCCGCAACCGCGTGCGGCGCCTACGACACCAAGACTGACCGGCCATCGGCCCGCCCTTGAAGACCCAGCGTCACGGCTCGGGCAAGAGCCGGGGCGATGTGTCAAGTTGCGCAACCGCAGTACCGCAGTGGCCAGGGCCGCAGTGAGCGGCGGCGCCGCAGCCCGCGCCGATCATCAGGCGGCGTTGCGGGCACGCGAGCGCCGCGTACCGTGCTGGATGAACTGGATGAACGCGTCGGCCGGCAGCAGGACCCAACCGCGAAAGCCCTCGCGCAGGCTGCCGTCGTTGATGCGCATAGGGCGGTCGTGGGATACCTCCACCAGCATCAGCTTGAAGAGCCCGAGGTGCGCCCCCGGGTCGGACAAGCGTGACCTGCGCGCCCATTCCGGCGCCTTTTGGAGCAGATCAAGCGCCGGCTGTCCCGCAAGGCCGCACGCCTGGGCGTAGCCCAACAGCAGCAGGCGCTTGTACTCGCTCTCGGCATCGAAGCCGTCGTCGAACGCATCCACATGGACCGCGCTGTCCAACTGCACGTTGCCGCGAATGACCAGATACACAAAGAGGTCATGCAGGTCCTGCCAGGTCTGCCGCGGGCATGGACGCCGGGCCAGCATCGCGTAGCGAATCTGCCGGCGCAGGAATTTGAACAGGTTCCGCAGCACCCATTGGCGGTTGTCCTCCGTGGCCGCGGCACAGCGATAGCGCTTGCGATCCAGCTCCTGGAACAACTGCCCCAGGTTCACCCGCATCAGCCAATCGAGCCGCTGCTCGGCCGTCAGGCCTGTGCCGCCGAAGCCACCGTCCGGCGCCTGCGGGTCGGGATTCGGCAGGGCCGCGCAGGCCTTCAGAACCGGGCGCTTGTACAGGCGCATCAGCTCCAAGCGCGTCCCGGGCTCCAGCTCCAGCTCCCGCAGGCGGTCCAGGCGCAGCACAAGCGCCGGCAGGGCGTCGCGCACGTCCATGCTGCGCTGCGCGCTGAGCCAGTCGGCCGTGCCGGCGACGTCATCGAGTGCCTGCAGCTTCCAGTCTTGCCGACGCTCGGTCGACGGTGGCGTGATAGTCATCATGTTAGCTGTTCGTGCTTGCGTCTCTCGGCCGCCAAGTTTGTGCCCGCACCGGGAGGCGACGTTTTGCCGTCAAGTTTGGAGGTTATTCCTTAATGTGGCCTATAGGAGACTCGCCTAGTTTTGCCTGTAACGGACGGCGTGCAAGTGCCAAACGGTGGCAAGAGACCGACGAGGTGGAGGGTGCATGGCTCCCAGCGACGCCTAGGTACGGGCACGCCACAAACCGGGCGCGCCGGCGGAGGTAGGCACCGCGACAACCGCGTGGCATCATTGCGCGTCAAAGCGCCGCCGCCGTATATGGCGCACCAGAAGCAGTCTCAGATCGGCCCGTTCCACGTGTCTCAGCCCCAGTTGAAGATCCTCATCGTCGGCAGCGGCGGTCGCGAGCATGCCCTCGCGTGGAAGTGCGCTCAGTCGCCGCGCGTGGCAGAAGTCCTCGTTGCCCCTGGCAACGGCGGCACCGCGACGGAGCCCGGCGTGCGCAACCTGCCCATCGCCGCCGACGATATCGACGGGCTGGTCGACTGCGCGCGCGAAGAAGGCATCGGCCTGACCATCGTCGGTCCCGAGGGGCCGTTGGTCGCGGGCATCGTCGACGCCTTCGAGGCGGCCGGCCTGCGCTGCTTCGGCCCCAGGCAGGCAGCGGCGCGGCTCGAAGGCTCCAAAGCCTTCGCAAAGGACTTCATGGTCCGGCACGGCATCCCCACGGCGCGGCACCGGACGTTTACGGATCTCGACGCGGCGCTAACGTACTTGAACGCGGTCGGCGCACCCATCGTGGTCAAGGCCGACGGCCTCGCCGCGGGCAAGGGCGTCGTGGTCGCGGACGACCTCGCCGGCGCCGAGACCGCCGTGCGTGACATGCTCGCCGGCAACCGCTTCGGCAGCGCCGGCGCGACGGTGGTCATCGAGGAGCGGCTCACCGGGACCGAGGTGAGCTTCATCGCGCTCGTGGACGGGGCGAATATCCTGCCGCTGGCCAGCTCCCAGGACCACAAGGCCCGCGACGACGGCGGCCGCGGCCCGAACACCGGCGGCATGGGCGCCTTCTCCCCGTCGCCGCTGGTCACCCCGGACCTGGAGCGCCGCATCATGGATGAGATCATGCGCCCGACGGTCGCCGGGCTCGCGGCGGACGGACTGCGTTACGTCGGCTTTCTCTACGCCGGGCTAATGATTGCCGACGACGGCACACCGACGGTACTGGAGTACAATTGCCGCCTCGGAGACCCGGAGACCCAGCCAATTTTGATGCGGCTTGAGTCGGATCTCACGGGGCTCATCGCTGCTGCCGCGGAGGGACGACTCGATGTCGTGCGTCCTCAGTGGTCCGAACAAGCCTCGGTGAGTATCGTGCTCGCCGCCGGGGGTTACCCGGGCGCTTACGACACAGGTGTTCCCGTTCGAGGCATTGCCCGCATGGAGAGCCCCGGCATCAAGGTCTTTCATGCGGGCACGCGGTTGGATAATGAAACGCTCCTCAGCGCTGGGGGGCGCGTGGTCTGCGTCACGGCGGTTGGGCCCGAGCTCGCTGACGCCCGGGCGAAGGCGTACGAGGCCATCCTGCATGTTCAAATGAACGGGGGGTTCTATCGCCACGACATCGGCAAACAATAGCGGCCGGAACAAGGCCCCGGACACGCTACCCGCTTGACAGTTAAGCCTTTTGGGTGCGCGCACATCCGCATCGATCCCGGACTGGCCAGCGGATAGCCACGCAGGGAGGGCAGGCATGAGTGGCCTGCGCTTCTTTGGAGACACGCTTCAGACGAGCATGGATGACACTCGCTCCAGGAGACCGATCCCGCCGGAGGATTGACTGTCAAATTTTACACTCGCCTGAGCACTGATTGTGCTCTACCATACGAAAGACTCAGAAATCAGAGTCTTGGCATTTGTGGCACGCCGCGTGCAGTAGAGTAGGCATGAGGCATAGGACTGTAAAGAGCGCGATATGACCGACATGCAACGACCCGAACGCGAACAGGACGTGCAGGCCGCAGCATCGGCCGGCACAAGCAATCAGCCGTGCACTTCCAGCGACGACGCGATTTCGCGTCGGCGTCGCGGGCTGCTTAAGGCGGCCGCTTCGGCGGCACCGTTCATTGCTACTCTGCCCAGCGGCGAAGCCTTGGCCGCCGCCAGCGCCCCACACTGCGTGATCAACAGACAGAACGGCCGGGACACACCGAGTCCAGTCGTGTTCGACCCAGTTCCGCCTGGAGACCACTACATTCGCATTCCGGGCTCGGTTCAGGACTACCTGATTTTTGACGCGTCTGTCGGTTTTGGTCCTATCACCGTTTTCCGGTTCACGATCGAGAGCAACCCTGTTACGGTCGTCGGCGACAATCCTCAGAATACCAGCGCCGCGCCGCGTGGCACCTGGGTTGACCCCGGTCTTCTCACAACTCCAATAAACCCTGCGCAACCGGCCCAGTTTCTCTATCTTTACAACACGACAAGGTTCGAGGTCGTGGATCCAGAAACCGATGTCGCTGTTGGTAACGACAACCTCCCAAGCGACTGCAATATAACGAGCCCGTCCTGGCCGCCAGAAGCGACCTCCCAGCCGGAGCCGCCGAATTACTGCTTCTACCCCTTTGCGGTCCAGGTGGACCCGAATCAGGCGGGGAACATCCCCTTGACAACGAGTTGCCTGCTCAGTTTTCAAAGCACATAAGCAGCGTGGGATATCCCGACCCCTTTCGCCATCCGACATAGACAGCACTGGGAGCTGCACTCTAGGGAAACGCTTAAGTATTCGGCATTTCCCGCCGGGCAGGAGCTCAATATAAATCGGTGTCTCCCCATGTCACAGAGGGAAACGCTAGAACGATGGAGCACACCACCGATAGCGCAAGCCATACCAACCGCGATGGCGACCACTGGAGAGCCGTCAGCCCCGCGACGTTCCGATGGGCGAACTGGGACGCGGAGAGTCTGCTGTTCCATGGCGAGACGGGCGAGACCCACATCTTGAACGCGCTACCGACGCTCATACTGCTTGCCTTGAGCAAAGGCGAAATGACCACCGCAGAAATATTGGCTCTCTGTTTGGATGCAGGGGCGCCGAGCCCTCAGTTCAGCGACAAGATCCACACTTCACTCCAGACGCTTTCGGAGATCGAGCTTGTGGAGCTCGCTGCTTCGCCGTGATTGCGCCTACACACGCCGCAGGCGTGTGGCGGGGTCAAATTGGGTCCGGGTCTGTGCTGACCTACCGCGTCGGCCCATTTTCGGTGCGCCTGCGCACGCCGCTTCATGATCTGATTCAGTTGGTTCGATGGTGTTACGGAACCAACGTTGACGCCGAGCCTCGGGACCTCGCCTTATTCAACGTCGCAGTTGAAAAGGGCTCACTGAGCCGGCGTCTGTTCGCGCCGCAGGCGGTATTCCGCACCGACAGCGAAACTCCGTTCCAACCCTTTCCCCGCGACCATGCGTTTGCGCTTTTGGAGTGGGGACTCAACTGGTGCATCGCAACGCGTGCCCACCAATATCTGATGCTGCATTCGGCCGCACTCGAGCGAGATGGGCACGCCTTGATCCTGCCTGCAATACCTGGCTCCGGCAAGAGTACGCTTGCTGCTGCGCTCGCATTGTCGGGATGGCGGCTGTTATCGGACGAGTTCGGGCTTCTCGATTGGAAAACCGGTCTACTGCAACCTGTTCCTAGAGCCATTCCATTGAAGAACGACTCCATCGAGATCATCCGCCGATTCTCCCCGCAAGCCGATCTAGGCCCCGTTTTTCCACGCACGCGCAAGGGCGACGTCGCACACCTGCGCCCCGACAAGCAGGCCCTGAGCCGTGACATGGAAACCGTTCGCCCAGCTTGGATCGTGTTCCCTCGTTACCGTGCCGGAAGCTCTGTTCGGCTCACGCCCTTGCCGCGTCACCTCGCCTTCGTGCGCCTTTCACAGAACGCCTTCAATTACAGGCTGATAGGTGTGGCCGGCTTTGCAGCAGTCGAGCATGTGGTCGACACATGCTCATGCTGGAGCGCGGAGTACGGCGGCCTCGACAGCATCCTGTCCGCCCTTGACCGCCTACCATCACCAGCGCCATGAGCCTGTTGCTGCAGGCCCTCAGAAGGCCTGGCACAGTGCGCGACTTGTCTCTGTCGGCCTGGGATCGGCTACTGCGGGAAGTCCATGCGCACCGCCTGGGCGGCAGGTTGAGCTGCCTCCTCGAACGACACGGGGTTGAGGCCGATTGCCCAGCGCTGGTGGGGCACGATCTCGACGCTCAGCGCTGCTTTGCACGCTACAAGCAATCTCAGGTACGCCTTGAGCTGCGCAAGCTGAACAAAGCGCTTGCACCGGTGGGCGTGCCTATGCTTTTGCTAAAAGGCGCGGCTTATGCCCTTGCGGACCTCGAAGTCGCACGCGGTCGCGACTTCGCCGATGTCGACATCATGGTGCCGCGCACGCAACTGGAAACCGCGGAGACGGCGCTGGAGCGCGGCGGCTGGCTGTCGGAAACCCGCGACCGCTACGACCAGCGCTACTACCGCCGGTGGATGCACGAGCTGCCGCCGCTGCACCATCGCACGCGCTTGTTGGAGGTCGACGTCCATCACGCCCTGCTGCCGCTGACCGGCCGGGTGCGACCGGACCCTGAGCTGCTCTGGGCCGCAAGCCGCCCGCTCCCGGACTCGCCCTATCGGGTGCTCTGCCCGGAGGACATGCTGCTGCACAGCGCGGCGCAGTTGTTCCAGGACGGCGAGATCGCGGGCGACTTGAGCGGGCTGCTGGATCTGCACCAGTTGATGCAGGAGCTCGGCGACGAAGCCGGTTTCTGGGACCGGCTGCTGCCGCGGGCCGAGCAGCTTGAGCTCGGCCGCCCCCTCTACTACGCGCTGCGCTATTGCCGGCGTCTGCTCGATACGCCGGTGCCCAACGAGGTCATGCGCGCCGCGGAGGCCTTCGCGCCGGGCCAACTCAACGGGCGACTGATGGACCTGCTGGTACCGCGCGTGCTGGAACCCCGCTACCCGACCCGCAGGCCGGCGCACATCTCGGCATGGCTCCTGTATCTGCGCTCCCACTGGCTGCGGATGCCGCCGGGGCTCTTGGCCCTGCACCTGCTGCGCAAGGGGCTGCGCCGCGGGTCCCACTGAGCGCGGCCGCATCGCGCCGCAGCGGGACGCTCACGCCAGGTGCGCCGCGACCCCCGGCAGCACCCGCTCGTCGATGATGCTCGCGAGCGGCGCCAGCGCCGGTTGTTTCGTGCCAACGGCTCTCACATAGCCCAGTGTGCGCGGCAGGTACTGCAGATAGTTCCGTCGCCCGTCGCGCAGCGCGAGCCGGGCGAAGATGCCGGCCGCCTTGAGGTGGCGCTGCACCCCCATCAGGTCGAACCAACCGACAAAGGCCGGGATGTGCTCATCGCGCAGGATGCCGCACTGCAATGCCGAGTCCAGATAGGCGTCGATCCAGGACTGCACGCGCTCGTCGGGCCAGTCGATGTAGCAATCGCGCAGCAGGGAGACAAGGTCGTAGGTGACAGGCCCGAGCACGGCGTCCTGAAAATCCAGGATGCCGGGGTTGGCCCGCTCGGTCAGCATCAGGTTGCGGCTGTGAAAGTCCCGGTGGACGCAGACCTTCGGCTGCGCGAGCGCGCTCTGCACCAGCAGGTCGTAGGTCAGCTCCAGCATCGGACGGTCCTGCGCCTCATGTGGCAGGCCGAGCAAGCCGTCCAGCAGCCACTCGTCGAAGATGCGAAGCTCGCGGCGCAAGAACGGCTCGTCGTACGCCGGCAGATCGGTCTGCGGACCCGCCGCCTGCAGCGCGATCAGCGCGCCGATGGCGTCCCCATACAGCCGATCCGCGTTCGCATCCGTGAGGTGATCGAGGTAGTGCCGGTCGCCCAGATCCGCCACCAGCAGAAAGCCTTGCGCCACGTCTTCGGCGATGATCCGCGGCACATTGAGACCGATGTCCGCGAACGCCCGCGCCAGGCGCACGAAGGCGGCGCTGTCCTCGGTCTGCGGTGGCGCATCCACGGCGATGACGGTGTCCGCACCCTGGCGAACGCGCCAGTACCGACGAAAGCTCGCATCCGCCGATGCCGCCGAGAGGCTGGGCAGCTCCCCGCCAAGCGCCGCCCGCAACCACGCCTGAAACAGCTCACCACGCTCTGTCAACAGAACCTCCGACCCTACAACGCCAAGCCGCGCACCTGCGGGCGCCACCGCACCACCGCTGTGCGCAGCCCCCGTACGGCGCAGCGGAGACTAGCAGATTCGACCCACGCATTGATGCCTTTTGCCGAATGTGCGACTTTGTCGAATTGCACCCGACATCCCGCCGGGGCGGGCGTCGCGACAACCGGTGCAGAGCCGGATGGTCGCTTGAAGCGGCCAGCTTGGCCGACGGGCGTCGCGGCCCCCTTGTAGCCTGCGATGGCGCTGTCGAATGGACCCGCCGAGGCACCGTGCACAGCTTGCAATGCCTAACCTCAACCGCAACACCCGCCGCCGCCGTTCCGCAGCATGCGCCGCAGCGCTGCTGGCCGCAGCGCTCGGCATGCCGCCGGCACGCAGCAACGCACAGGCTGTGCCGATGCCGCCAGAAGGCCCCGCCGAGCTGCCGCCCGTTCCCGACATGCTGGCAGACGAAACGGCGCCCAATCCGCTGCTGCCGACGCCTGTCTCGCCCTATCTGCTGCCGGGGGTCGGCCCCGCGGCCCTTGCGCCAACGGTTACGGACGACGAGCCACTGTGGGTCCTGCCCGCGGCGGCCATTCCGCCGCGCGTGACCACCCTGCCGGGGGCCACCCCGAGCCGCGACCGCGGCTACCTGGACCAGCCCGGGACCACAGCGGGCATCGTCACCGAGCCCATCGAGCCGGATTCCGGCCGGCTCGACCAAGGCCTCGACTGGGCTTACTGCGGCCCGCGCCCCCCGGGCATCGCCGGGCCCGATACGGACGAGCTCCTCGCCGCACCCGCCGCGCAGTCCGGCCCCGTCGATCTGGACGCCGGCGGTATCTCCTATCGCCGGCAGCAGGACATCATCGACGCCGTCGGGGCCGTGACCATCGAGCGCGACGCGCAACGCGTCGAGGCGGGCCGTATCAGCTACGACCGCCGGAGCGAGATTGTCACCAGTCCCGGCGATACCTTTCTCAGCTATCCGCAGGTGCGCCTGGTGGGCGCCGCGGCGGAGATCAACCTCGCCACCGAGCAGGGCCGCGTCGATGCACCGCGCTTTCGGCTCGCCGGACCGCTCAATGCCCGCGGGCTCGCCGACACCGCCTACGTGGTGAGCCCGAGCCGCACCGCCTACCGCGACCTGATCTACACGACCTGCCCACCCGGCAGCAATGCCTGGTCGCTGCGGGCAGACAAGCTCAAGCTCGATCAGGACACCGGGCTCGGCGTCGCCCGGGACGCACACCTGCGCATCGCCGGCGTGCCGGTGTTCTACACGCCTTACTTGCAGTTTCCCATCGACGACCGTCGGCGCAGCGGCCTCCTGGTCCCGGCGTTCGGGTCATCGGACAGCAGCGGCCTGGACCTCGCCCTGCCGTACTACTGGAACATTGCACCGAACCTGGACGCCACGATCACGCCGCGCATCATGAGCAAGCGCGGCCTGCAGCTCGGCACGGAGCTCCGCTACCTGACCCGCGCCGACCGGGGCGAGATCCGCGCCGAGATCCTGCCGCAGGATCAGGCTTACGACGGCGAGAATAAGCTCCGCTGGGCCTTTGACGTGTTGCAGGAAGGTCTCTGGCTCGGACGTCTGGCCACGCGGGTCGACTACAGCGCTATCAGCGACGACGACTACCTTCAAGACCTCGGCAACACCATCGACGCCACCAGCACCCGCTACCTGCAACAGAGCGGCGACATCCAGTACTTCGGCAACGGCTGGTCGCTGCTCACGCGCCTGCGGGCGTTTCAGACCGTGGAGGAGAACTTGGCGCCGGCGAGCCGCCCTTACGGTCGCCTGCCTCAGGTGCTGTTCCGCATCCCGCCGCGGGCTCTGCTGCCCGAGGGCGGCGGCCGCTACCTCGGGCGCCCCACCGTTGGCCTGGAGGCAGAGTACAACTACTTCGATCACAATCACGCCGTACACGGCCAGCGCGGAACGCTGACCCCCCTCATGACCTGGCCGCTGCAACGCAGCTACGGTCATCTCATCCCGAGCGCCCGTCTCTACCTATCGCGCTACGACCTCACGGACACCGCCCCTGGCATCTCGGAGGACCCGGCGTATGCGATCCCGAGCGTCGATCTCGACGGCAAACTGATCTTCGAGCGCCCTGCCAACTGGTTCGGCACCAGCGCGGTACAGACCCTGGAGCCGCGGCTCTACTATCTGTACACGGCTTACGAGGACCAGAGCGACACGCCGATCTTCGACAGCTCCGAGCTCGATTTCGCCTTTGCAAACCTGTTCCGAAGCAGCCGCTTCACGGGCCGCGATCGCATTGGCGATGCCAATCAACTCACCGCCGGCATCAGCTCCCGGCTGCTGGAGGGCGCCAGCGGGGTCGAGCTGTTCCGGCTGAGCCTGGGCCAGATCTATTACTTCGCAGACCGAAAGGTCCAGATCGGCGAGCCCGTGCAGACATCCGACACCTCCCCCTACGCGGGCGAGCTGTCGGCCCGGCTGTTTACCAATTGGTTCGGCCGCGCGAGCATTGAATTTGACCCAGAGGCGGACACCGACGCCTGGCAGCGGCGTACACTGCGACTGGAATACCGCGACCCGGGGCAGCGGGTCCTGAACCTCTCGTACCATGCCGATCTCACGGCGACGAACCCCGAGAACCGATATGAAGACTCGGACCTGTCCTTCCGCCTGCCCCTCGGCGAGCGCATCGAGATGGTCGGGCGCTGGCTCTATTCGGTGCGCCACGCCGAGACCATGGACGCCGTCGCCGGCATCGCCTTCGGCAAGTGCTGCGGGCGACTGCGGTTGGTGGGCCGGCACTTCAAGCGCAGCGCGGGCGACCCCGCAAGCACGTCGGTGATGCTGCAACTCGAGCTTGCCGGCCTCGGCGCCATCGGCGACCCGGTGGGCGACTTCCTGGAACGCGAGATCTATGGCTACAACCCGAACTAAACCCGCCCGGCCGCATCGGACACGATTCCCGCGCGTCGGCGACACACGCGGGCTCGCCTGCAACCTGCTGGCCGGCTTGCTGCTGATCCTCGCGGCGACCGGCGCGGCCGGGCCGCTCGACGGCATCGTTGCGGTCGTCAACGACGATGTCATCGTCCAGAGCGAGCTGCAGGCCGAGATCGACCTGGTGCTGCCGGAGCTGCAATCCCGCGGCACGAGCATCCCGGCGCGCGACGTGCTCGAAAAGCAGGTGCTTGAGCGACTGATCCTCAAGCGCCTGCAGCTACAGGCGGCCGAGCGCCTCGGCATTGAGGTGGACGAGTCGACACTGACGGAGGCCATGACCAGCATCGCTGCACGCAACGGCCTGTCGCTGGACGAGTTGCGCCTGACCCTCCAGCAGGGCGGCATCGACTTCGAGAGTTTCCGCGAAGACACTCGCGCGCAGATCGTCGCCACGCAGCTCCAGCAACAGGCCGTGATGCGCAACATCCGCATCAGCGACGCCGAGGTCGACCGCTTCCTGGAGCGCGAAGGGGATTCCCTGATCCAGCGCCGCGAGGTGCGTCTGCAGCACATCCTCATCGCGCTGCCGGACAACCCCACGCAAAGCCAGATCGCCGCCGCCCGCAGCAAGGCAGAGAGCATCCTCGGGCGCCTGCGCGGCGGCGCCGACTTCGCGAGCATGGCCGCGGCGGAGTCCGAAGGGCGCCGCGCGCTGGAGGGCGGCGACCTCGGCTGGTTCCCGATGGCCGAGGTACCGACACTCGCCGTGGATGCCGCGCAGAAGCTCGCCAAGGGCGAGACAGCGGAGCCCATTCAAAGCCCGAGTGGTTTTCATCTCATTAGGATCTCCGACATCAAGGGCGACGACCCGGAGCCTGTCAGCCAGACACACGTCCGCCATATCCTGATCCGCACTAGCGAGCTCGTGTCGGACGACGACGCCAAGCGCAGGCTCGATCAGCTACGCCTGCGCATCGTCGGCGGTGACGACTTCGGCACCCTCGCCCGCGCCCATTCCGATGACACCGGCACGGCGCTCAAGGGCGGCGCCCTCGACTGGGTCGACCCGGGCGCCACGGTGCCGGAGTTCGAGGAGGTGATGGACGCACTCGCACCCAACGAGGTCAGCGAGCCGTTCAAGTCGCCCTTCGGCTGGCACATCGTGCAGGTACTCGAACGCCGCCGTCAGGAAACCACCGACGCGCTGATGCGCATGCGCGCCGAGGACGCACTGCGTCGGCGCAAGGCCGAGGAGGCGACCGAGATCTGGCTGCGCCAGCTCCGCGACGAGGCCTACGTGGACCTGCGCCTGGACGCAGGCGACTACTGATGCGCCGCGCCCGGCGTCCGCCAACCCGACCCGCCCGGGAGCCGCCCTGCAGCCCATGACCGACATCCGCCAGCCGCCGCCGCCGCGCATCGCGCTGACCCCCGGCGAGCCCGCCGGCATCGGCCCGGACCTCTGCGTCGCGCTCGCGCAGCGCCCTCACGCTGCCGAGCTGGTCGCGGTCTGCGATCCGACCCTACTGCAGGAGCGCGCCGGGCTGCTCGGCCTGCCGCTGGAGATCTTGCCGCATGACCCGGACCGCATCCCGGCGCCGCAGCGCGCCGGCACGCTCCAGGTGCACGCGGCGGCGCGGCTGCGCGAGCCGGTGCGGCCCGGGCGGCTCGACCCGCGCAACGCGGGCTACGTCATCGAGACCCTCAACGCCACCTGCCGCGACTGTCTCGCCGGGCAGTTCGAGGCGGTGGTCACCGCGCCCGTGCACAAGGGCGTCATCAACGACGCCGGGCTCGCCTTCACTGGCCACACGGAGCTCTTTGCCGAGCACTGCCACGCCAAGCCCGTGATGCTGCTCGCGGCGCCAGGGCTGCGCGTCGCGCTCGCCACCACCCACTTGGCGCTCAAGGACGTACCGGCGGCGCTGAACCGCCAGCTCATCGCGGAGGTGCTGACGACGCTGCTCGCCGACCTGCCGCGACGCTTGGGCATCGCCGCCCCGCGCATCGTGGTCTGCGGGCTGAACCCGCACGCGGGCGAGGGCGGACACCTGGGCGGTGAGGAGATCGAGATCATCGCACCCGTCATTGCGGACTTCCGCGCCCGCGGCGCCGACGTGCGCGGTCCGGTGCCGGCGGACACGGCCTTCCTGCCGCCACGGCTCGCCGACACCGACGTCGTGCTCGCGATGTACCACGACCAGGGGCTGCCGGTGCTCAAGCACCTGGGCTTCGGCCACGCCGTCAACGTGACACTAGGCCTACCCATCATCCGCACCTCCGTGGACCATGGCACCGCGCTGGACTTGGCCGGCACCGGACAGGCCGACGTGGGCAGCCTCGCCGCCGCGCTGGATATGGCGATCGGCATGGCGGAGTTGGAGCGGAATCAGGCGCCCGGCGCGCCCCGCTGAGGCGGCTCCTCCCCGGGACGCAAGCACGGCACGAGCAGGCTCAATCCGCCATCCGCCGACCCACCTCCAACGCCACCTCCAGCGCCCTGAGGCCCACGGCGCCGTCCACCAGCGGGCGGCGGCCCGTGCGCACGCTGTCCACAAAGGCCGCGATCTCGGCATCGAGCGGCTTCACCGGCTCCACCGCGATGCGCTCGCGGACGATCTCCGGGCGCGGCTGGCCCGGCTGCGGCACCGGTCGCGCGATGTCCAGGGTCTGGCCGACGAAGTCGAGCGAGAGATAGGCGCCCGGCTGAAACACGCGGATGCGCCGCGTGGTCTGGTCCGACACGCGGCTGGCGACGATGTTGGCAACGGCACCGTTGGCGAACTCAAGCCGAGCATTGGCGATGTCCACGTGCTCGGTCAACACCGGCGTGCCGACGGCGCGCACGTCCGTCAACGCGTCGCCCACCAAGGACAGGATGATGTCGATGTCGTGGATCATCAGGTCCGAGACCACGTCCACGTCTGTCGCGCGCTCCTTGAACCCGCCCATGCGCTGCGCCTCGATGAAGCGCGGCCGGTCGATGCGCGCCGCCAGCGCCATGATGCCCGCGTTGAAGCGCTCCAGATGGCCGATCTGCAAGATCGCGCCGGACGCCTCGGCGAGCCGCACGATCTCCCGCCCCTGGTCCATGTCCGGCGCCACCGGCTTCTCCAAGAGCGTGTGCACGCCGGCTTGCAGGTACGGGCGCGCCACGTCCAGGTGCGCGGTGGTGGGCACGACAATGCTCACCGCATCCACCAGGCCCAACAGCGCCGCCGGGTCCGCATGCGCCGCGCAGCCCGCCTCCGCCGCCACGGCTTGCGCCCGCGCCGGGTCCGTGTCGGCGACGCCCACCAGCTCCACACCGTCGAGGCGCGAGTAGATCAGCGCATGGAAGCGCCCCAGATAGCCGACCCCGACGACGCCGATACGTACTGCCCGATCCATGCCGTTCTCCCGGTTGCTCTGCTGTGACCGGGCACCATGATAGCGGCTCCGGGCGGCGTGCCTCAGGCCGCGTCGGCCAGCACGCGCTTGATCTGCAGCGGATACATGCCGGTCTTCTGGGCATCCAGGATCGTGATCTCGCCGATGCCGTCGGCCGTGTAGCCGATGTTCACGTTCCAGCTCAATGATTCATCCCGGACGATCTCGCCCTTGGCAAGCGCCAGAAAGAGGATGTCATCCTCCTAGAGCGCTTGACGGCGGCGAATGTTTGCAGATGAGTCAAGTTTCACGACGACACGGCGCTTGCAGGCGAAAGGGCCGAGGGCCAAGGGCCAAGGGAGCCCGCCTCGGCCCTTGGCCCTTGGCCCTTGCTTCAATACGCCGACGAGCGGGCGGCGCAAGACTAGGCGCCGTGCCCTGGTCGGTCTGAGGCTCTGCCTCGCTAGTAGTAGACAATCTTCATTCCCGATACCTCTGTTGCCAGTCGACCATGACGGTCTTGATCGCGACAGCGTCTCCGACGACGACGGCAGCGCACACCAGGTTGTCACCGCGGCGCGCCCGAGAATCGTGCGAAATCCAGGCGTGTCCCTCGACTTATTCCAGCAGCGCGCCCTGCTCGATGAGCGTCTTCACCTCCGCCAAGGTCGCACGCCGCTTGGCCATCGCCTCAATGGCATGGTTGGTCAGCCAGACCCGTTTGCGGAAACGGTTGCTCTGAAAGCCCTCGCTCATTGCTTCGCTCCATTGCAAGCTGTGCCGACGCAAGCATCACAGATGAGGCGCCATTCTAATCCCGGGCGTCGAGGGCGGGCACTGCGGCGAGCTGGAATGCCGACAGCGGCGCCCTTTCGGAACCCTGAGGCGTCCGCATGTCTGAGCAAGATGCACGCCAGCGCCGCGCAGCCTGCCCGCAGCCGAGCTGTCCGGCGGCGGCGCGAAGCCCACCAGGATGCTTTCGCTCGCCCATGATCACCGGCCTCTCCACCTGGTCCGTCCGCCACCCCATCGGCGTCGTCATGCTGACGCTGGCGGTGATGGTGCTCGGCGGCTTCGCGCTGGGCAGCCTGAACCTGGATCTCTTGCCGCGCATCACCTATCCGGACATCCGCGTGCGGGTGCTGGACCCGGGCGTGCCGGCGGCGGTGATGGAGGACGAGGTGACGCGGCTGCTGGAGGAGCAGCTCGCGGCCACGGAGGGCGCCATCGCGATCCAGTCCGAGACCCGCGAGGGGCGCAGCGCCGTGGACCTGTCGTTTCGCTACGGCGAGGACATCGACCGGGCGCTGCGCGATGCGAGCACCCGGCTCGACCAGGCCCGGCGCTTCCTGCCCGAAACCGTCGAGCCGCCGGTCATCTACAAGAGCGACCCCTTTCAGTTGCCGGTGGCGGAGTACGTCGTGAGTTCGAGCCTGCGCGACAGCGTCGAGCTGCGGGACTGGGTCGAGTACAACCTGAGCCGCTCGCTGCTGACCCTGCCAGGCATCGCGGCGGCGGAGGTGGGCGGCGGCTTAGAGCGCGAGATCAGCATCGTCGCGGATCAATATCGCCTCGCCGGCGTCGGGCTGGACCTGCTGGACCTGCGTGACACGCTGCAGGCGGCGAACCGCGACATCCCCGCCGGCCGGCTCATGATGACCGACGGCGAGATCAGCGGGCGCATCGGCGGGCGGCTCGACAAGGCCGCGGCCATTATCGACCTGCCGCTGCGGCAGGCAGGCGAGGCTGATCCGCCGGGCGCTGCCCGCCCTGACAACGACCGCGCAGCGCGCGCCCCGCCCGGGCTGCTGCGCGTCGGCGACGTGGCGCGGGTCATCGACGGCGCCGCCGCGGAGCGCCTGCGCATCCGGCTCGACGACGAGCCCGGCATCAAGCTCTCGATCCAGAAGCAGCCGCTTGAGAACACGGTCAGCGTCGTCGAGCGGGTCGATGCGGCGCTCGCGACCCTCGTCGAGCAGGCCCAGATCCCGCCGGACATCAGCGTGCGCAAGGTCAGCGACCAGGCGCGCTACATCCGGGCGAGCCTGCGCAATGCCGCGCAGGCGGCGCTGACCGGCGCCGCGCTGGCGATGTTTGTCGTGTATCTGTTCCTCGGCAGCGTGCGGCGCACGCTCATCATCGGCAGCGCCATGCCCATCGCCGTGCTGGTGACCTTCATTCTGATGGCCGCCTTCGGGCTCAACCTCAACATCATGACCTTGGGCGGGCTCGCGCTCGGCGTCGGTATGCTGGTGGACAGCACCATCGTCATGCTGGAGAACATCCAGCGCCACCAGCGCTTGGGCGAGCAGCCGGTGCCCGCGGCCGTCAACGCGGCCCAAGAGGTGACGAGCGCCATCGTCGCCTCCACATCGACGAACCTCGCTGCCGTGCTGCCGTTTCTGTTCATCGGCGGGCTGGTCGGGCTCCTGTTCCGAGAGCTGATCTTCACCATCTCGGCGGCGATCCTCGCGTCCATGATCGTCGCGCTGACGCTGGTGCCGGCGCTTGCAAGCCGGGTGCCGGCGACGCGGGAGGGCTGGCTGCGGCGCGGCATCGATCGCGGCGTCGGCGCGCTCCAGGCGGCCTATGGCTGGCTGCTTGAACGCCTGCTACCGCTGCGCTGGCTCGTGGTGGCCGGCTTCAGCGCCTGGCTCGCGCTCACGGTGCCGAGCTTTCTCACCGGCGCGCAGCAGTTCCTGCCGGAGCTCGACGAGGGCGACGTGCAGATCGCGCTCCGGGCGGATGAGGGCATCAGCGTCGAGGAGATGGACCGCATGACGCGCCAAGTCGAGGCCATCGTCGCCGCCCAGCCGGAGGTTGACGCGGTGTTCACGACGGTCGGCGGCTGGGTGTTCGGCCGCTCGGCCTGGGAGAGCCCCAACCGCGGCGGCATTCAGGTGCTGCTGCGGCCGTCAGCGGCGCGCGACGGGCTCACGTCGGACGCCTTCATCGAGCGGCTGAAGCGCCTGGTGCGGGACGCGGCCATACCTGGCCTCAGCGCCTACTACTACACCAGCGGCGTGCGCGGCATCCGCTTCAACCGCGGCGACGACGACGTGAGCCTGCGCTTCCAGGGACCGGACTTAGCGCAGCTCATCGACCTGGCCGATGCCGCCGTGCTGCGCCTCAAGGAGGTGCCGAGCCTCGCCAACGTGCAGCACTCCAACGAGGAGGTGAGCCGCGAACTCTCCGTGAGCGTAGACCGCCGCCGCGCCGCGAGCTACGGGCTCAGCGTCGAGGACATCGGTGCCGTGCTGCGCTTCGCGCTGGAGGGCGAGACCGTCACGGAGCTCATCGACGACGATCGCGGCGTTGCCGTGCGCCTGCGGCTCGACCGCGACGACGTGGGCGCACCCGGGGATATCGAGTCCATCATCCTGTTCGGCAACACCGGGGAGCGACGGCCCATCCGACTCGGCGACATTGCCGAGGTCCAGGTGCTGCCGCAGCCGGGGGGGATCATGCGCGACCGCCAGCAGCGGGTGGTGGAGGTGTCGGCGTCGGTGGCCGGCGACGCGACCCTGGAGACGGCCATCGGCGCTGCGCTGGCGGCGCTCGCCGACCTGCCGCTGCCGCGCGGCTATACCTTCTACGAGGCGGGCGCGCTAGACACGCTGAACGAAGGCCGGGATCTCGGCCGCATCCTGCTCGCGCTCGCGCTGTTCCTGGTGCTGGTGGTGATGGCAGTGCAGTACGAGTCGCTGCGCAACCCGCTGATCATTCTGTTGTCGGTGCCCTTCGCGCTCATCGGCGTGGTGCTCGGGCTGCAGGTGACCGACACCCCCTTGTCGATGCCAGTCTGGCTCGGGCTCATCATGCTCGCCGGCATCGTCGTCAACAACGCCATCGTGCTGGTGGAGTTCATCGAGATCCGCCGCACCGAGGGCGCAGCCATGGCAGAGGCCATCGTCAGCGCCGCGCGGCTGCGACTGCGGCCCATCCTGATGACCACGTTGACGACGGTGCTCGGCATGCTGCCGCTGGCGCTGGCCTTCGGCGAGGGCTCCGAGATGCTGCAACCGCTAGCCATCGTCATTGTTTGGGGGCTCGGCTTCTCGTTGTTCGTATCCCTGCTGTTGGTGCCGATGGTCTATCGGATCCTGGGGCGGCGTGGTGAGTCGCCGGCCGCGGCGGATGCCGCTCGCGGCGCGCTCGCGCAGTGAAGAAGGGGCACCGCGGACGCACGGCCGAGGGCCAAGGGGCTCGCCTCGGCCCTTGGCCCTTGGCCCTCGCTTCAGTGCCTTGCCGGTCTGCGGAATCCGCCCGCTACGGCGTCGCGGGCGGCGTCGCGCGGATGCCGGCGGCATCGCGGACGAAGCTCGGGAAGTCCGGGTTGGTCCAGCCCGGCGGTGCAAGCTTGTCCGCGGGTGGGCGCAGCCGGGAGGTGTAGTCCAGCACCGCGGATTCGTCGGCAGCGGTGAAGTGCTCGATCTGTTTGGTCATCTTGGAGTCCGCGTTGCGCCGCTCGCCGGCGCGGATCTGATCGAACTGGTGCACGAGATAGGCGTAATGCTGGCCCGCAAGCGCGGGGATGTGGTCCTGCACGTCCCCCTCGCCGGCGGGGCCATGGCAATCCATGCACTGCTCGCGATAGAGCTGCTCGCCGCGCTCGAGGTCGGTGCCTGGGCCCAAGCCGTTGTCAGCCGTCATCGGCAGCGCGGCCACGTAGGCCGCGACGTCGGCCATCTCCTGCGGCCCGCCGAGGATGCTGGGCACCGAGAAAGGGTACATGAGCGGATTATCGCGGTTGCCGGCGCGGAAGTCGGCCAACTGCTTGATGATGACGGTGCGCAACTGGCCCGCGATCTGCGGATAGCTGCCGTCGATGCTGCCCCAGCCCTCCGGCAGGTGACAGACCGCGCAGGTCAGATAGGCGCGACGGCCGTTGTCGATATCGGGTGTCAGCGCCATGACTTGGTCGTACTCGGCGGCGGCCACGGCCGCCGGGTCCGCGGGTGGCGGCTCGGCTGCGGACTCGCAGAGCCCGGCAGCGGGCACGGACAGCACCGCGAGCAAGACAAGGGCCGGCGGCAAAGGATGGCGGCGGGAGCGTACAACGAACATGGGGTCCTCCAGATGCGGATGGGCCCGCATGTCGCGCCTGCGGGTCCCGGCGGCTGCCGGGCGAGCTGCGCCGACGGTCGCCTTCCAAGTATCGCATTGGCCGGATGAGCTGTCTCGTCGCCGGAGGCGCACTGTCAACCGACTCCGTCATAGATTCCGACGCGCAGCACTGACAGTAGCGTCGGCGGACTGTAAGATTCGCTGCTTCGCCCGCTTGAGCGCGAGGACGACAGGGTAATTCAACATGGGACCCCGGCGATGAACGACTTCCGCAATCCGGACTGGCAGGGCCGCGGCCCGAGTGACATCCCAGCGCGCGGCGGTGCGCAGCCCAGCTATGGCGATGGCCAGCGTCGGCAGGAGGGCATGGCGGAGCCCGTGTACGGCCAGCTCCGGCCCCGCAGGAGCGGCCCCACGCATCACCGCACCTCGAGCAGCAGCAAGCGCAAGATCCGGCGGCTGCGCATCCTCGCCGCGGGGCTCGCCGCGGGGCTCGTGGCCAGCATCGTGTTTTCCGTCGTGCTCTATTTCCACAGCAAGCGCCTGCGCATGGAGGAAACGTCGCTGACGGTGGAGCAGAAACAAATGGAGGCGGAGCTCGCCAAGGCGCGGGAGCGCATCACCGAGCTCAACAACGATCTGCGCATCCTGCTCGCCAATCGCATCCCCGGCGTCGACGAGCTGGTGTTCGATCGGCAGATCGAGCTCAACGATCAGTACGTGAAGAACATCACCTTCGTGAAGTCCGGCCTGGGCGATCTCAGTACCATCGAGTTCACCACCGTCGTGCACAACGCGCGCACGGGGCCGATCCTGCCGCAGGTGGACATCGTGCTGTTCGACGAGTCCGGACTCCAGACCGGCGCCGCGCGACTCGATAAGACCCAGACCATCACCCCCGCAGACATCCCGGAGCTGCAGCCGGGCGAGACCCGCACCTATTCGGCGCAGGTCAACCTCCAACGCCAGACTCCGTCCAAGTACTTCGTCGTCGAAGTGCGCTGAGCCACCGCCCCCGGCGGAACTCCGAAGCGCGTGTCGCGCAGCGCGTCGGCGCCAGTTGAATCAAGCGCCGAGGGCCGAGGGCCGAGGAGCGCATCCCTCTGCCCTTGGCCCTTGGCCCCCGCCGCCTGCCGCTGCCGCCCGTCGCCGGGCGCTCCGCCGAGCCCGGCCCTCACACCCGTCGACTATCCACAGCCGAAGCCCGCAATAGCGCACCCTCGCGCACTGTCGGCACCAAGTTATCCACAGATTTCGCACAGCTCGCTAACGGCTTTCCAACGGACTTGAGCACAATATCTTGTGGTTGACAGGTCACCACGAGCATATATATTCCGAGCATTGAAGCTGGGGGCGAGGAGTTGACGTGTCTCGGGCACGGAGCGGGAACAGCTCCGCGGGTCCGACGGCCCGGTCGCATTTCCCTAGACGACAAAGCGAAAGACGACAAACCGAACCACCACACGCCAGGAGAACCGCCATGGCCGCCGCGACCCGCGCCGACGACACCACGCCCAAGCAATCCGAGCACGCCGGCGCCGCGCGCGCGGCCCAGGACGACCTGCCCGCCTACACCGCCGACATCGGCGCGCACCAGCCGGGTCGGGTGCAGGTGATCCGCCGCAACGGCAAGGTCACGCATTTCGATCCGAACAAGATCAAGGTCGCCATGACCAAGGCCTTCCTGGCCGTGGAGGGGGGCGGCGCCGCGGCGTCGTCGCGCATCCACGATCGCGTCGAAGAACTGGCCGAGCAGGTCGCGAGCGCGCTGACCCGTCGGCTACCGGGCGGCGGCACCGTGCACATCGAGGACATCCAGGACCAGGTGGAGCTCGCGCTGATGCGCGCCGGCGAGCACAAGGTCGCCCGCGACTATGTGCTCTATCGAGACGCCCGCGCCCGCGAGCGCGCTGAGAAGACCGCCGCCGTGACTGCCCCGGACGCCGCAGGCACCCCGAGCATCAGCGTCACGCTGCCGGACGGCAGCACCCGGCCGCTGGACACGGAGCGGCTCGCGCGGCTCGTCGAAGAGGCCGCCCGCGGGCTCGATGGCGTCGACGCCGATGCCATCCTGAAGGACACGCTGCGCAATCTGTTTGACGGCGTCAACGAGGCCGACGTGAGTCAGGCGCTGGTGATGTCCGCGCGGGCCATGATCGAGCGCGAGCCCGCCTACAGCCAGGCCGCCGCGCGCCTGCTGCTGGATATCCTACGGCGCGAGGCGCTGGGCTTCCTGGGCATGGCCGTCGGCGTCGAGACCCAGCGCGACATGGACGAGCGCTACGCGGACTACCTGGCGGCCTACATCCAGCGCGCCGGCGATCTGGAGCTGGTGGACAAGCAGCTCAGCCGCTATGACCTCGCCCGCCTCGGCGCCGCGCTCAAGCCCGAGCGCGATCTCCAGTTCACCTACCTCGGGCTCCAGACCCTCTACGACCGCTACTTCATCCACACCGACCGCGGCGTGCGCTTCGAGCTGCCGCAGGCCTTCTTCATGCGCGTCGCCATGGGGCTCGCCATCAACGAGATCGACCGCGAGGAGCGAGCCATCGAGTTCTACGAGCTGCTCTCCAGCTTCGACTTCATGAGCAGCACGCCGACGCTGTTCAACTCCGGCACGCTCCGGCCGCAGTTGAGCAGTTGCTACCTGACCACGGTGCCGGACGATCTCGACGGCATCTACGGCGCCATCAAGGACAATGCGCTCTTGAGCAAGTTTGCCGGGGGCTTAGGCAACGACTGGTCCCGCGTGCGCGGCATGGGCGCGCACATCAAGGGCACGAACGGCAAGTCGCAGGGCGTGGTGCCGTTCTTGAAGGTGGCGAATGACACGGCGGTGGCCGTGAATCAGTGCTTCGCGCCGGACACCACCGTGTTCAGCGCGGACGGCCTCAAGCCCATTGCCGACATCAAGCGCGGCGACCTGGTGCTCGGCCAGCGCGGGCGCTACCGCGAGGTCACCGAGCATTTCGTCTACGAGCAGAAGGACGCGCCGATGGTGCGGGTGCGGGTCAAGCATTCGATCAACGACCTGCGCGTCACCGCCGGCCATCCGTTTTGGGCCATCCAGGGCGTGCCGCAGGAGCAGTCCATCGAGCGCACACTGAGCCAGATCGACGCGGGCAAGCTCAAGCCGGACTGGGTCGACGCGGGTGAGCTCGGCCGCGGCGACTACGTGGCGCAGGTGATCCCGGGCGAGGTGCTGCCGGTGGACGGCTTCACCGAGGCCGACGCGCGCTTCTACGGCATCCTGCTCGGCGACGGGCACCTCACCCGCGGCTGTGAATTCGGCATCTCCGGCAATCCCGCGCGCGACAGCCGGCATCTGGATTTTGTCCGCGCGTATCTTAGCGAGCACGGCATCCACTTCTGGGAGAGCGTGAGGGGCGACAGCTACCTCCAGATCAAGTGGTCCGTCGGCAAGGGCCTCGCGCGCTGCGCCACCACCGGCCAGTGGGTCGGGCAAGGCCAGGCCGCACTGCCCTTCGCGGAAGCCGACCTGTACGACGCGAGCCGCAACAAGCGCATCGCTCGGCGCTTCAGCCACCTGCCACACAACCAGGCGCTGGCGCTGATCCAGGGTCTCTTGGAGACCGACGGCGGCGTCAGCCGAGGCAAGGAGATCTATTTCACCAGCACTTCCGCCGCGCTCGCAGAAGGCCTGCGCTACCAATTGCTGCGCTTGGGGATACCCTGCGCCGGTCAGTACCGCGAGCGCGACAACGGCCATGTGGGCACGCGCTCCGATGGCAGCGTCGTGTCCTTCACCGGCACCACCCGCGCCTTCGATCTGCGCATCCCGGCAGCGCCGATGGTGGCGGACCTGGTCGGCGTGCCGGCGCTCACCAAGCAGAACTGGTTTCGGCTCGGCAACTGGGTCTTCACCCGCGTCAAGGCCGTCGAGCCCATCGCGCCGGTGGGCCAAGTGCATGACCTCAAGGTCGATGGCGACGAGAGCTACATGACCGCCGCCGCGCTGGTGCACAACGGCGGCAAGCGCAAGGGCGCCGTCTGCGCGTACCTCGAAACCTGGCACGTAGACATCGAGGAGTTTCTGGACCTGCGCAAGAACACCGGCGACGACCGCCGCCGCACCCACGACATGAACACCGCCAACTGGGTGCCGGACCTGTTCATGAAGCGCGTCGCAGAAGACCAGCACTGGAGCCTGTTCAGCCCGGACGAGACGCCGGACCTGCACGACCTGATGGGCCAGGCGTTCGAGCGCGCCTACACGGCCTATGAGGAACGCGGCGAGCGCGGGGAGCTGCGTGTCTACAAGCGCATCAAGGCCGTGGACCTGTGGCGCAAGATGCTCGCCATGCTGTTCGAGACCGGCCATCCGTGGATCACCTTCAAGGACCCGTGCAACCTGCGCTATACCAACCAGCACGTGGGTCAGGTGCATTCATCCAATCTCTGCACCGAGATCACCTTGCACACCAACGATCAGGAGATCGCGGTCTGCAACCTCGGCAGCGTGAATCTCGCCAACCATGTCGGCCCGAACGGCCTCGACACCGCCAAGCTCAAGCAGACCGTCGGCACCGCCATGCGGATGCTCGACAACGTCATCGATTACAACTTCTACAACGTGCCGCAGGCGCGGAAATCCAACCTGCGCCACCGCCCGGTGGGCTTAGGCATCATGGGCTTTCAGGACGCGCTGTATAAGCTCGGCATCGCCTACGCGACCCCGGGCGCCGTGCAGTTCGCGGACCAGAGCATGGAGATCCTGAGCTATTACGCCATTGAGGCCAGCACGGACTTGGCCGAAGAGCGCGGGCGCTATCAGAGCTTCCAGGGCAGCCTGTGGAGCCAGGGCATCCTGCCCATCGACAGCATTCGACTGCTCGCCGAAGGGCGCGGCGGCTATCTCGAAATGGACACCGGCTTCACCATGGACTGGGACCGGCTGCGCGAGCGGGTCACCACTGTCGGCATGCGCAACAGCAACTGCATGGCCATCGCGCCGACGGCGACCATCAGCAACATCTGTGGCGTCAGCCAGTCCATCGAGCCGACGTATCAGAACCTGTTCGTCAAGTCGAACCTCTCCGGCGAGTTCACCGTCGTCAACCCCTACCTGGTTGCAGACCTCAAGGAGCACGGTCTCTGGGACCGCGTCATGGTCAATGACCTCAAGTACTACGACGGTAGCGTGCAGCAGATCGACCGCATCCCGGACGACATCAAGCAGACCTACGCCACGGCGTTTGAGATCGACGCCCGCTGGCTGGTTGAAGCCGGCAGCCGCCGGCAGAAGTGGCTCGACCAAGCCCAGAGCCTGAACCTCTACATGAGCGAGCCCTCTGGCAAGAAGCTCGACAACCTCTACAAGCTCGCCTGGGTGCGCGGCCTCAAGACCACCTATTACCTCCGCTCCATGGGCGCCACCCACGTCGAGAAGTCCACCATGGACGACGCGACCAAGTCGAATCGGCTCTCGGCCGTCGGCGGCAGCTACATCAGCGTGGGCAAGAGCAACGGAAAAGGTAATGGCGCGGGTGCCACCGAGCCGAAGGCGTGCTCGGTGCTGGATCCGGAGTGCGAGAGTTGCCAATAAGAAAAGGGTGAAGTTTGAAGGGTGAAGTTTGAAGGGTGAAGTTTGAAATGGCGAGCGCGCGGACTGAGACCGCCGGCGTCTGGTCGGCTGCCCGGGTACGCCGACTTTAGTCGGCCCGCTCTGGGTACGCCGACTTTAGTCGGCCCGCTCTGGGTACGCCGCCTTTCGTCGGCCCGACCTGGATACGCCGACTTCAGTCCGCCCACGCGGCGACAGCCGCACTCTACTGCCCCGGCGTGAGATCGGTTCAATGTCGACAGCAACAGCGGAAGTCCACAACAATCAGCTCTACACAGATGAGCCCCTAGGCGACAGCGAAACCGTCCCGGACTTCCTGCCGCCGCCAGATAATCTCGTCCCGCGCCGACAAGACCCTGCGGCTCACCCGCTACCAGTTTCGGAGGATGACAATGCTTGAGTACAAGGGCTACCAAGGCGCCGTCGAGCCCGAGGACGGCAGCTTCTTCGGCCGGGCCATCGGCCTGCGCGATGTCATCACCTTTGAGGGCGAAAGCTTTGCGGAAGTCGAGCAGGCGTTTCACGACAGCATTGACGACTACCTCGCCTTCTGCGCCGAGCGCGGCGAGCAGCCCGATCGCAGCTTCAACGGCAGAGTCCCGCTGCGCCTTCCCCCGGAGCTCCACCGGCGCGCCGCGACCCGCGCTGAAGCGGAGGGCATAAGCTTGAACCAGTGGATCGCGAAGCGGATCAAGGCGGGGGCCTAATGCGTCTGACCCGGGTGCGTCAACAATGACCGGCCTCCCCTCCCCTGGGTACGCCGACTTTAGTCGGCCCGGCTGGCGCAGCCGCGCGCCACATCCGCACACGCCATAAGAGCTCACCGATACCCTAACGCCAACCACCACCACGGGAATCGCACGTGACAACAGACTCCAACGAAGACCCGCACATCGACGTCTTGCAGAACATTGAGGTCGGCCTGCGCAGCTTGTACGACCGCTCGCCGACGCTCACCGACACCCAATGCATGTTCGCGCTGGACAGCGCCAAGGTCGCCGCCAAGCAGGCCTTCGGCTACGCCAAGAACGAGCCGCTCAAGATCCTGCCCGGCACCGAACCCATCGTCGATTGGTGTGTCGCCGTCGGTCGCGAGCGCATCGACAAGATCAACGACTTGACCCTCAAGGAGTACCTGTCATGCATCGATAAGATCAAGCGCTCTGTCAAGCGCCACTCCGCGTCAGGCCCACGGGGATACTATGAGTTTATTCGGGAGTTTGTCTGAGGATAAACATTGACGCACCGCTCTTGCAACAGGCACGCGGAGCAAGTGACTCCGGAAAAGGGCGCTAACTCTTTATTGGACCTGACCCCTTATTGGACCGACCCCTTATTGGACCTATTGGACCCAGAGCGGCGTCGCACTTGATACTCCTGACACTGACCAACTCGATGGGGGAGGCCATCCCATGGCAAGACAACCGAAGCGGACTTACCAACTGAAGATCACGCTGAAGGGCGCAAAGCCGCCGATCTGGCGGCGGGTGCTCGTGCCGAGCGATATCCGTCTCGATCAGCTCCACCTGGTGATCCAGCTCGTAATGGGCTGGCTGGATTGTCACTTGCACCAGTTTGAAGCTCAAGGCGTATTTTTCGGTGTCCCGGACAATGACTTCGGGGAGGACATGGGGGTCGAAGATGAAAGCAAGGTCAAGCTGCATGACCTACTCACACGAGAGAAGCAGTCGATAAGCTACGAGTATGACTTCGGCGACGGCTGGGAGCATCAGATCATGCTCGAGCAGGTGCTGCCCTACGATAAGGAGGAAGCGCTGCCGGTGTGCATCAAGGGTAAGCGCGCCTGCCCCCCGGAAGATTGCGGGGGCGTCTGGGGCTATGCCGCCTTGCTCAAGGTCCTGGCCGATCCTGCCGATCCGGAGCACGAGTCGATGCTGGAATGGGTAGGGGGGCCATTCGATGCCGAGGAATTCGATGAAAGGGCCGCCAATTTCGCGCTCTCCGGATTGCAAAACCGTTCGTAGACGGGCGTGCTGCAGGGGCTGATCAGCAGTTCTGCCTGGTCGATCATACGGCCTTGATCCTTATCCCGGCCCGCGCCGCGGGTCCGTGCGCAGCCAGGGCTTCAAGCCCTGGTGGCGTCAGGCCAGGATGGCCTGACTGCGCAGGCGACGGCTGCTGTGGTCGGAGTTGTGATCAAGGCGGATCATGCGCCGTCGGCGGCGGCGGCGCGATTGTGCGCGTACGCAGCCGGGACACTTGAACAGGCACCATCACGACAAGGCCGACAACCGAACAATGACCATTCAGATCCCTCGCTATCTCGAAATCTACATCGCGACGCTGAATTCGGAGCTGGATCGGTTCTGGTCCCGCTTCAATGTCAACGTGATCGTGCAGGTGTTGGCCATTACCGCGCTGATGCTTGCCTTCGACAAGGTGCAGATCCACCCGCACACGGCGCGAGCGGCAAACATGGTGCTGTTCCTGTGGTCCATTATCGTCATGCTGATCATCTGGCGCTCCATCGACATTCAACAGCGCCTGGTCAAGGCCATCGTGGTGGCGGAGACGAACCTGCCGGACGACGTGGGCCTGTTCCGGGAGGCGCTGCAGGCTACCCATTCGGCGCAGTTCTTTTTGATGCGGGCGTGTTTTTCATTTTCCTTGGTTTGTGCGGTGTTCTGGGGCGGCATGATCTTCCTTGGTCCCTACGATTGAGCAACGGCGGCCTGCGCCGGCCGCGATGCATCGGCGCGATGAGGCACCGCAGCAGGTCGATTGCGTGGACCAACCAACCTGAGAGGGCAGGACCGATATGACCATCAATCGGCAACACAGCATCGCCATCCTGTTCCGCGTGGCGGGCCTGCTCCCGCTTGTGGCCGCGGCGCCGATGGCGACGGCCGCGAGCTTCGACTGCGCGAAGGCCGGCACCCGCATCGAGAAGCTCATCTGCGCCGACGCGGAGTTGGGCCGACTCGACACCGAGCTCGGCCGGCTGTACGCCGAGGCCCGCCGCAGCGCAGCCGAACCGGCGGCGATGAAGCGCGCGCAGCGGGATTGGCTGCGCCTGCGCGACCGTTGCCCAGATAGCACCTGCGTCGCCGACGCCTACCGGGCGCGCATCTCTGCCTTGGGCGGGGCGCCGGCACGCAGTGCCGCCGACAAGCCGGGCGGCGGCAGCGCAGCGACGGCGGCGATGGGTGAGCCCAAGCTCCAACGCACGGCCAAATCGGTGCGCATAACCCAAGAAGGGCCACGGTTCGAAGTCAAGGCGGCCTATCCGCGCCTCGGCGGCGACAAGGCCGCCGCCGCCGCGGAGCGCACGCTGGCCGGCGTCGTCGAGACGGAGGTGGATGACTTCCGGCAGATGTACCGGGAGATGCTCGCCGAGGGCGGGCATGTAGGGCAGCCTTGGGCGCTCGACATCGACTACGGCGAGGTGTACGCGGCACCGCGGTTCTGGTCTATCGGGCTCGCGAGCTACAGCTATACCGGCGGCGCCCACGGCGGCGTCGCGCACTTGCCCGTGGTCATCGACCGCGACACGGGCAAGCGCGTGCCGCCGGCGGGCCTGTTCAAGCCCGGGAGCCCCTGGCTCAAGGCGCTGTCCGAGCACAGCTACAAGGCGCTGGCGGGGCAGGCCGTGTTCAGGGGCGGCGAGGAGTGGCTCATGACCGGCACGGCGCCCACTGCCGAGAACTACCAGAAGCTGCTGCCGCTGGGCGACGGGCTGCGGGTGGTCTTCGAGCAGTATCAGGTCGGGCCCTATGCCATCGGCTTTCACGACGTGAAGGTGCCCTACTCGGCGCTGAGGCGCGTGCTCAACCCGCGGCTTTTCCCGAACGGGCGACTGTGAGGATGCGGACGCCGAACGGTCGCGGCGCCTCGGCTGATACCCCGCACTGGACGGTTAGCCTTGCACCGCCTGAGCACCGAAGACATGTACCCAGATTGCTCCCATCAATGCCAGCCAGACGGAGCCCCCAATGCCAGAAGCCGACACCCTGTCATGGTGGGACTGGCCAGACTTTGCCCGCGTCGCCGTCGTCCTCGCCGCGGTGGCGGCTGCAGGCCTGCTCGGCACGCTGCTCGTGCGCCGGCGGCGCCGGGGCGGCGGCGAGCAGCCACAGGATGCGCCGCTGCCCACGCCGGCCGGGGACCAGTCCATGAATCTATTGCCACGCGGGCACGAAGAATTCCCGACCCGGGCACCCGACCCGGTGCTGCGGTTCCTACACCGGGTGCTGCGGATCGCGACCTATGTGCTGGCCATCGCCATGGTCGTGGTCATCATCGAGGGCGTTGTCAGCGTCATCCACACGCTCTACGGCAGCATGTCGCGACCCCCGTACTTCATGGTGCCGAACATCGTGCAGACCTTCGGCGCCTTCCTCGCCGTGCTCATTGCCTATGAGATCTTCGCGAACATCACGCTGTACCTGCGCACGGACGTGTTTCCCGTCAAGCTGGTCGTCGCGACGGCGATGATGGCCATTGCGCGGAAGATCATCATCCTGGACACGGAGCAATACACGGCGCTGGACCTCATCGGCATCGGCGCGATCGTGCTGGCGCTGGGCGTCGCCTACTGGCTGGTCTCGCAGGCGGACGCCGGCGGTCCGCCGCCCGGGGGCGGGGAGCATTGATCGCCATGCGGCCCCGCCGCCCAAGCCCGGCCCCCGCGGTGACCAGGCCTTCGCTCGGCACCAACACACCATCCACAGAGTAGTCGGAGTAGACCTCATGCTGAATTGGGACGACCCGCTCGCCAACCTGAACACCCGCCCGCGCAACGATGCGCCGCGGCATGCAAGCTTCGGCGATGAGCCGTTCCTCGCGGCCGACGGCGAAGACGATTTCGCGCTGACGGAGGAGCAACAACCGTCGCCCGCGGTGCGCCCGGGCGGCGGCTTGGTCGCCAACGACGCGCTGATGCGCACCGCCGGTGCCGCGCCGGTGGTGAACCCGAACCCGCTGCCGGTGCAGCGCTCGCTGCTGGACGAGGAACCGCCCGTCGCGGCACCTTCTGCGCGCGCCGAGCCCCTGCCCTACGACCGCGAGGCCCACGGCGGTGCGACCGGGCTTGAGAACCTGGAGATGGGTGCCGGGCGCCTGCGCGTAGACGACAAGCGCATCATCAACTGCCAAGCGGACCTGAATCAGCTCGTACCCTTCAAGTACGACTGGGCCTGGCAGAAGTATCTCGACGGTTGCGCCAACCACTGGATGCCGCAAGAGATCAACATGAACGCGGACATCGCGCTGTGGAAGGACCCGCACGGGCTGACCGATGACGAGCGCACCATCATCAAGCGCAATCTCGGCTTCTTCTCGACGGCGGACTCCCTGGTGGCGAACAACCTGGTGCTAGCGGTGTATCGCCACATCACCAATCCGGAGTGCCGCCAATACCTGCTGCGCCAGGCCTTCGAGGAAGCGCTACACACCCACGCCTATCAATACGTCGTCGAGAGCTTAGGGCTAGACGAGGGCGAGATCTTCAACATGTACCGCGAGGTGCCCGCGGTGGCCCGCAAGGCGGAATGGGCGCTGCCCTTCACGCAATACCTGGCGGACCCGCATTTTCACACCGGCACGCCGCAGAATGACCAGCGGCTATTGCGCGAGCTGGTCGCCTTCTACGTCATCTTCGAGGGCATCTTCTTCTATGTCGGCTTCGTGCAGGTGCTGAGCATGGGTCGGCGCAATAAGATGACCGGCACTGCCGAGCAGTTCCAGTACATCCTGCGCGATGAGTCCATGCACATGAACTTCGGCATCGACGTCATCAACCAGATCAAGATCGAGAACCCGCACCTCTGGACCGAGACCTTCCGCCAGGAGCTGGTGGCGATGATCCGCGAGGCCGTGGAGCTGGAGGCCCGCTACGCCCACGAGACCATGCCCCGCGGCGTGCTGGGATTGAACGCGCCGATGTTTGAGGAGTACCTCAAGTTCATCGCCAACCGCCGCTGCGCGCAGATCGGCCTGCCGGAGCAGTACCCAGGCGCCGCGAACCCCTTCCCGTGGATGAGCGAGGTGCTGGACCTCAAGAAGGAGAAGAACTTCTTCGAGACTCGCGTCACCGAGTACCAGACCGGCGGGGCGCTGAGCTGGGACTGATTCGGTGGGGCCGGCTTCCAGCCGGCCCGCCCTCGCGGCGCGCGGCCGCAACGCTGCAGCATCGCCGGGAGTCTGCATCCTGACCTCGGCGGGGCCGATGGCAACGCGGTGTCTTCGCTACAGCGGGCTTTGCACGCACCCAAAAGCACGCTAGAGTTGACGTACGTCCTACCTGATGCGCATCTTTAAGGTCATATGAAAGCGGTTCCCGGCGGTATCATCGCGCCCGAGCACGTGGTCGGGCGCGACCCCCTCATCGCTCGGCTGTGGTCGATGCTGGACGGGCAGGGCCTGGTCCTGACCGCCGAGCGGCGCATGGGCAAGACCACGATCATCCGCAAGATGATGGCCGAGCCGACCGCCGATCTGTGCGCCGTGTACATGGATGCGGAGCGGGTCAGCAGCCCGGCAGAGCTGGTGGAGCGCACGGCGCAGTCCATCGGCGGCCACCTGGGCGGCTCCAGTCAGGCCAAGCGTTGGCTTGTTGACCTGTGGGCCGCGCTGGGCGGCACGGAGGTCGCAGGCGTGCTCAAGCTGCCCGGCGCCAAAGGCGTGCCCTGGAAGACGGCACTGGAGCGCCTGCTCGGCGGCCTCGCCGCGAACGCGGAGCCGCGGGTGGCCCTGATCTGGGACGAATTCCCCTGGGCCTTGCAGAAGATCGCCCGCGCCGAGGGTGAGGCCGTGGTCGTGGACCTGCTGGACATCCTGCGCGGGCTGCGCCAAACCCACGCGCGCCTGCGCTTGGTATTCACCGGCTCCATCGGGCTGCATCACGTCCTGACCAGCCTGCAAGACGACGGCTGGGTGCACTCACCAATCAACGACATGCGCACGGTGGAGATTCCGCCGCTGGCACAGCCGGACGCGACGGAGCTGGCCCTATTGCTGGTGCGCGGCGAGGGGCTCGACGGCGCCGACGCATCGGCCGCGGCCGAGCACATCGCCCGCGAGCTGGACGGCATCGCGTACTACATCCAGCACGTCGTGGCCAAGCTGGCCGACGGGGGGCAGGCGGCGACGCCCGACCTGGCCGCCCGCATCATCCAACACGCCCTGACCGACCCGAACGACCCCTGGCAACTGGAGCATTACCGCAGCCGCCTGGCCAGCTATTACGGCCCCAAGGCGGCAGCGGCTCGCGCGCTGCTCGATACCCTCGCGGAACGCGGACCGCTCGCCCTCGGCGACCTGCACGAGGCGCTCACGCTCCAATTCCGGCCGGACAGCGACACCGCCCGCGCCCTCTGCGGCCCCGACCGCGAGCCGCTGCGCCGGCTGCTCAAGCTGATGCAGCGCGATCACTACCTGGGCCAGGATGCCGACGGCCGCTTCGGCTTTCGCTTCCCGCTCATCCGCCGCTGGTGGCGGCTCGATCTGGGTCTGGGGCCACTGCCGGCAGATGCCCCCGCGGGAGCCGGCCAACCATGACCAACGGTCATTCCACCTTCACCCCCAGCGACCCGGACAAGCTGGAGGCGCTCTTCGTCGCCCGCGAGCCGCTCGCCCGAAGCCTCCTGGCCAGCATCCGCGACAGCGCGCTCACCGACAACAAGCACCAGCGCCTCCTGGTCGGCCCGCGCGGCATCGGCAAGACCCACCTGGTCGCGCTGATCAACCACCGCGTCCGTGCCGATGCGGAGCTGACCGCGCGGCTGCGCATCGCCTGGCTGCCGGAAGACCCCTACGTGCCCGGCTACGCTCAGTTGCTCGCGCTGATCCTGCGCCGCTTGCGGGACGACGAGCCGGACCTGGGCTGGCTCGGCGAGCGCCTGGAGGCCGTGCTCGACGTTGCCGACACCGGCCACCAGGAGGCCATGCTGGAGGCACTGATCGCCGAGGCGCTGCAAGACCCCGCCGAAGACCCGGCGCGCGCGCGCGCACTGCTGCTGCTGGTGGAGAACCTGGACGACCTGCTCGCCGACCTGCGCCAGGACGGCCAGCGCAAGCTGCGCGCGTTGATCCAGAACACCGGGCGCGTCGCCATACTGGCCACCACGACCAGCCTCACCGACCCGCTGACGGACCAGAAAGAGGCCTTCTACGGCTTCTTCCGCACCCAGCGATTGGAGCCCTTCGGCGTCGAGGACGCCGCCGCGCTGCTCGCCCGACTCGCCGAGCACGCCGGCGACACGGCGCTTGCGGACCTGATCTGGAGCCCGCTCGGCCTCGCCCGCGTGCGCGCGGTGCACTACCTGGCCGGCGGCAACCCGCGCGTCTACGTGATCTTCCACGACTTTCTGAGCCGCGAGTCCTTAGATGACCTGGTGCAGCCGTTCATGAAGCTCATGGACGAGTTGACCCCCTACTACCAGTCGCGCATGGCCCGGCTCGCGCCCTTGCAGCGGGGCATTGTCGATACGCTGCGCCGGCTCAAGGTCGCCGTGCCGGTCAAGACCATCGCCCGCGAGGTCATGGTCACCCCGCAGAGCGCATCCACGCAGCTCGGCAAGCTGGTGGAGCTGGGCTATGTGCTGCAAGCCGACAGCATCGGCCGCAACAACTACTACGAGCTGCGCGAGCCGCTGATGCGCCTGTGCCTGGAGGTCAAGGAGCAGCGCGGCGAGACTATCCCGCTCTTCATCGACTTCCTGCGCATCTGGTACAGCGGCCGCGAGCTGGCGGAGCTGGCCGGCAGCGCTACCGCCTGCGACCTGGAGCGCAGCCATCTGCAAGCGGCCGTCGAGCGGGCCAAGTCGGAGCCGGACCCGCTGCGGGCGTCGTTGGAGCAGGCGTTCCTGAGCGCCATGCAGGAGGGCGACCTTCAGCGGGCGCTCGCACAGATTAACTGCGCATTGGAGCGTGACCCCGACGACGAGAATTGTTGGTGCCGCAAGGCGGTTTGTCTTGCGGCGTTAGAGGCTTCGCTTGAAGATCAGCTCGCGTGTTGGCGGCGCGTGACCGAGATCGACCCCGAGATCAGCGTCGGTTGGAGCCAGCAAGGCATCATTTGTAGCAAGCTCGGCCTTATCGACGAAGCCCTGCACGCTTCGGGTCGGGCGGTCGAGCTGAAGCCCGGAGATCCGGCGCTGAATCGCAACCACGCCTGGAACCTCAAGCGCGCCGGAAGCAACGCCGAAGCCCAGCGATATCTGGCGCGCGCGATCGAGCTGGCCGGCGAACCCGAGAGCGCGGCCGACTGGCATCAGCGCGCCATCGACCTCTGGGGCCTAGATCGGCACGACGAGGCCGTGCGGGCCTTAGGCAAGGCGCTGGCCCTGGAACCGCGCCGCATGGACGCCTGGAGCCAGCTACTGGGCGCGTTGCAGGAGCAGGGACGAGCGCGGACGATCGAGCGCCTCACCAACGGCTTGACCCGGCTCATGCCCGAGTCGGCGGTGCTTCAGGTCTATCGCGGCTATGCAAGCGCCGACCTAGGCGATTTCGAGACCGCGATTGGCAGTTTCGATCTGGCGGCGGAGATTGACCCCGATCTCGATCGCAGCGGAACGTCAGTTACCTACGCCAAGGCGGCCGAGTTGACCCTTTTAGGCTGGCCCGCCGAGGCACTTGGTCTGCTGGAGCAGCCTCGGCCGGGCTACAGCGCTGTTGACTCGTTCCGGCGAACCTTCCTGTCCGCTGACATCCTGCTCTGGCTCGACCGCTGGGAGGAGGGCTGCACCGCGCTCGATCGGCTCCTCGCCGAGACTCGCCCGCCGGTTTGGTCGGGCCGAGATCTCGTCCCAGTCCGCTGGCTCCCCGCCCGCACCCAAAGCCCCCCCATCTGGCGCCGCCACATCGCGCTCTGGCTTGAGCTGTTCGACAAACACGGCCTGCTCACTGAGCTTGGCGAGGCGCTGGTCCGGAGCCTTCGCGTCTTGGCCATCGACTGGATTCCGGAGCAAACCGCCCGCGCCTGGCTCGACACCTGGCGAGAGCTGGCCCGCGACATCCCGCAACTGCAACTGCCGCTGCGGCTGCTCGCGGCCGGCGTCGAGTACAAATCCGCGCAACGCCCGGAGGTGCTGCTCGGCCTGCCGCGGGAGGAGCGCGGGCTGCTGACGCCTTGGCTCATCAACCTGTTCCGTACCGAGCCGGACGAGCTGGACCGGGAGCTGGATGCGCTGCTGATCACCGTCGAGCGCCGGCTCGCCGAGGCGGCGGACGCGGAGCGGCAGCGGGCGTTCTGGAACACGGAGCCGCCGAGCGCCGATGCCATCGACTCCGACGCCCTGCTCGCACACTACGGCGACGCCACCGCGCCGCATCCCGCGCACCTGCTTCCCGGCGCCTGGCAGCGGCTCGACCTCGCCGCCGCGCGGAGTCTGCTCGGGCGCATGCTCCCCGAGCTGCCGGACGCGCTTAGGGCGCTGGCGCCGGCCGGACCGGGCTGGGACCGGCTGGGGCGGCCGAGCCTGAGCGTCGTGCTTATCGAGCGCCGCCCCCTGTCCTTCAGCGACCTGGACCTGATCCACGTGCAGGTCGCGGGCGCAGACCAGGCCGGCGCGCTGGACCTCTTGGCGGGCGCAGACGGGCTGGTGCTGCTGGACGGAAAGAGCGCCGTCCCGCAGACGCTGGTCGCCGACGGGCGTATCCGGCTCGACACCGCGCGCGCCAGAGCCGACTACACGCGGTGGTTCTGCGCAGCCGTCCGCGGCGAGGCCGGCCGCTTCGAGATCATCGACGCGGACGACCTGCCGGATGCCGTCGCGGAGCCGACGCTTGCGGCAGCACTCGCGCCGGCCACGCCTGTTTCGCCCTGGCGCCTGCTCACGACCGAGGATGACAGCCGCCCGGTCTACTCGGCGACGATCGGCTACGCGAGCCAGGTCTACACCGCCAAGCTCCGTCTCGATCCCGAGACCGGCCATGTCCAGATGCTCGACGGCACACCGACCGACACGCCCTCGCCCCTGCCGCGCGAGCACTTCGACGGCCCGCTGCGCTTTCTGGCTCGACCCCAGACCGCATGACCCTACCCAACCCGGAGTGATCATGTCCCCGACCCCCAGCCCAGCGCATGCCACCGCGACCGACTTCCTGTTCGACAACGAGGAGCTGCAAGCGCTGGCCGGCGAGGCGCTGCTGCGCCGCGCTTGGCGCCATACTCAGGACAAGCGCGTGGTCGCGGTCAAGTTCATCGACGGCGAGATCCAGGCCGACGTGGAGGACGAGGAGAGCGAAGAGCATCTGGCGCTGACCCTGGGCTATGACGCCGACGGCAACCTCTGGTACGCCTGCGACTGCGGCGGCGCCGACGCGGATGGCGGTCTCTGCGTGCACGCGCTGGCCGCGCTGCTCGCCTTCGGCACCGCGGAGCCGCCGGATGTCAAGCTCGGCGACGCCCTTGCCGCGGCCATCGCGGAACGGGTCAAGCGCGGACGTGCGGAGGTGCAGGTCGAGCCCGTCGCCGGCGAGCACGACGACGCGCCCTGGTTCGGCACGTGGCGCGCGCGCTCCATCGGCACCGGCGCGAGCCCGGTGCAATCCAACTGGCAGGTGCAGATCCGCTCGCTCACGGAGCGCGCCAACCACTGCACCTGCCCGGATTTCGCGACCAACCAGCTCGGCACCTGCAAGCACATCGAGGCGGTGCTGCACCGCATCGGCAAGCGCAAGGACTTCAAACTGATCGGCAAGCAGCCCGCGCCGCGGCCCTACGTCTATCTGGACTGGCAGCGCGACGACGCCCCGCGCATCCGGCTGCACCGCTCCGCCGAGATCGCCGCTCACCTGGGGCCGGTGCTGGCACAGTGGTTCGACGCCGACGGCGCCTTCCGCGGCCGGCTGCCGGATGAGTTTCTCGCCTTCGCCGAGCAGCACGGCGGCGATGAGCTCTTGATCGGCGACGATGCGCTGGGCTTCGCCCGCCGCCTCGCCGACGACGCCGCCCGGGAACTGCGCGCCCGCGACATCGCCGAGCGGATTCAGGCCGGCGGCGGCCGGCTGCCCGAGATCCGCGCCCGGCTCTATCCGTATCAGGTGGACGGCGTCGCCTTTCTGGTGGGCCGCGGCCGTGCGCTGCTCGCGGACGACATGGGCCTCGGCAAGACCCTCCAGGCCATCGCCGCCGCCCACTGGCTGCACCGCAACGACAACGTCGAGCGCGTGCTCGTGGTCTGCCCCGCCTCGCTCAAGTTTCAGTGGCAGCGCGAAATCGAGCGCTTCACCGGCGCCGCGGCGCACCTGGTGCAGGGGCCGGCCTCGGCGCGAGGCGTGCAGTACCGCAAGGGCAGCGGCTTCTACATCATCAACTACGAGCTGGTGCTGCGGGACTTGAGCGTCATCAACGAGACGCTGTCGCCCGATTTGTTGATCCTGGACGAGGCCCAGCGCATCAAGAACTGGCGCACCCGGATCGCCACCGCCATCAAGCGCATCCCCTCGCGCTATGCCTTCGTGCTGAGCGGCACCCCGCTGGAGAACCGCCTGGAGGATCTCTACAGCCTGATGCAGGTAGTGGACCCGCGCGTGCTCGGGCCGCTGTGGCGTTACATGGTGGACTTCCACATCACCGACGAGCGCGGCAAGGTGCTCGGCTACCGCAATCTGTCGGAGCTGCGCCGGCGCCTCGGGCCGGTCATGCTGCGCCGCGACCGCGCCTTGGTGCGCGACCAACTGCCGGACCGCATCGAGCAGCGCCGCGACGTGCCGCTGTCGCCGAAGCAGGCAGAGATCCACGACGAGGCCGTCGCCGCCGCCGCGAAGCTCGCGCAAATCATGAAGCGCCGCCCGCTGACGCCGGCCGAGCAGAACCGCATGATGGCGTCGCTCCAGCGCGCCCGCATGGCCTGCGACGCCGCCGGGCTCGTGGACAAGGAGACCCGGGGCTCGCCGAAGCTCGACGAGCTGGCGAGCATCCTGGAGGAAGGCTGCCAGCTCGCCGGACTCAAGGCCGTGGTCTTCTCGCAGTGGGAGAAAATGGGCGAGATGGTGGAGGAACAGGTCCGTCGCATGGGCTTAGGCTGCGTGCGCCTGCACGGCGGCGTGCCGAGCGCCAAGCGCGGTGCGCTGCTCGACAAGTTCCACGACGACGACGCCTGCCAGGTGTTCATCTCCACCGACGCCGGCGGCACAGGCCTCAACCTGCAATGCGCGTCGCTGCTGGTGAACCTGGACGTGCCGTGGAACCCGGCCGTGCTGGATCAGCGCGTCGCGCGCGTGCACCGGCTCGGCCAGCGCAACAAGGTCCAGGTCGTGCATCTGGTGGCCGCCGACGCCTACGAAGAGCACGTGCTGCGCCTGGTGCAGGGCAAGCGCGACCTGTTCGACAACGTGGTGGACATCGATGCCGACGAGGATGTTGTCGGCATGTCCAAGCGCCTTGCCGAGGTGCTGGCAGAGGATCTGGCCGGCGGCAGCGTCGCAGCAACACCCCCGCCCGCCGCCCTGCCGGCGGACGCGGCCACCCCGATGGCGCTCGCAGCCCTGGCCGACGCCGAGCCCGCCGGCGAGCTGGACGAGCCCGTGGAGCCCCCGGAGCCCGCGTCCGCAGCGGAGACCGCAGCAGCCGGCACCGGCACCGCCGTCGGCGCCGAGGTCCGCCGCTGCATCGAGCTGCTCCAGCGCCACTTCGGCCTGCGCATCGAGCGCATCCTGGCCGCCCGCGGCGGCCTGCTGGTGGTGCTCGACCACGTGGACGACGCCGACGACGCGCGCGCCGCGGCCCTGTCGGAGCAGGTGCCCATCGCGCTCATCGACCGCCGCACGCTACGCGGGCTCGAGCGCCTGGGCACCGCATCACCCGTGGCCGAGGCGGCACCGCTCTACCAAGCCACTGCCGACGCCGAGCCCGCCGCACCCGCCGAGCCGCCGCTGTTGCGCCGCGCCCGCCAGAAGCTCGACGCCGCGGAGCTGCTGCTGCGCCAGGACTGCGTCGCCCCCGCTGCCGAGCTGCTGCTCGGCGCCCTGCTCAACGCCGCCGCCCTGCGTGCCGGACAGGACCAAGCGCCCGAGCCCGCCCGGGCCGCCGTCTGGCTCTACGCTGATGCCCTGCCCGCGGGCCAACTCCGCGCCGACGACGCGACGCTCATCCTGCGTGCGCACAGCCTGGCGCAGGCCAGCGACGACGTGCCGACGGCGCTGCTCGCCGCGCTGGCGGCGGATGTGGCGGCATTCGTCTCCGGCAGCGAGCTCGGCGCGTCACGTTTGCGGCCATAAGGGCCAAGGCCTGAGGGCCAAGGGCCAAGGGCCAAGGGCCAAGGGCCAAGGGCCAAGGGCCCAAAGAGGGCTTCGCGACCCTGCGCCGACTAAACGGCCTCGTCCAGCGCAGCGGACGCCTGCTTGGCCTCGGCCTTTGCCGGTCCCTCCTGTCGCGTACGCAATAGCTCCTGGGCCGGAAAGCCCTTGTCCGCGAACTCCGCGAACCAGCGCTGGATCTGCTCCTCCGGCGGGTTCGGGTCGCGGGCGAGCACCCAGCCGCGCTTGCGGGTCGGCTGGCCAACCAGCGCATAGTCGTAGTCTTCGCCGAGGCCGATGATCCAGTAGTCATCCCAGAGCACGTGCACGCCGTACAGGGTGCGGAAGCTGATCTCCAGGCGCGCGTTGCTGCCGCGGTCCACGACTCGGGCCACCCCCTTGGCGGTACCGAGGTTGCCGCCCTCGTGCGTGCAACGGTTGGTGACATAGACCATGTCGTCCTCGCCCAGCACGTAGTCCGCCTGCACGTCCTTGACGCAGCGACGCTGCGTGAAATAGGGCAGTCGCGCGATCTCGTACCAGCGACCCATGTAGCGGCGAAGATCCACGAACGGCGCCGTCGCCGGCGCCATCAGGTGCACTTTCGGCTTGCGCAGCCGGGTGCTGACGATGACCTGCGCCTCGCCCTCGGGCTTGTCCGCCGGCGCGGAGTAGATCTCTTCCGCCCAAGTGTCGAGGCTGCGAGCCGGGCGGCGGCGCGCACGGCGCGGCTTGGCGACTGCGGTCGGCGGCCCCGGCTGTTCCGGCCCTGAGCCGAATCCGTCGTTCTTCATGCTGTGATCGAATCTCGTTGCGTGGTCTGGCACTACGGCCCGCTGGTAAACGCCGTGGCCGGCCGTAGCGCTGTCGCACCGACCCGGACGGCCGGCGGCAAAAGGCGAACATTGTACGGTTTGGGCACGCGCACAAGCCATGACCGCTGCCGGATCATCGCGCGGCGAGGCACGAGTAGGGGTGGCGCAGGTAGATGCGCTACGGCACGCACTACCATTCACGAGACGTTCTGCGCCGGCCGTCGTCATATACTATTCGTGCTGCCGTGATCTGATCGCCGCGAGGAGCCTGCGATGCCGCTTGCGCAATTTCTGTTCACACATACCCGTCAGACGCAACCGGACGGTCGTCCGCTCTATGCCTATCGGGCAACCGATCATGCCTTCGACGACTTGAGGGCCGTCGTGATCGAACGGCTCAGAACCAGCCGAAGCGCCATCGAGCTTCCAGCCGCGTTCTGTCTCTTCGCTGCCGAGACGTTCCGGCGCGAGCATGCGGGCGGCCCCTGGACCTGGGAAACTATTTTTCAGCCGCTCGGGCTGCCGGCACCGCCACAGCCGCAGATTGGGGTCTGGGTCGAGCAGGGGCTTAAGTTCTGGCAGCGTCCCCTGTTGATCGGCGGTGGGGGACAGCGCCTTTTTCTCGTCACCATCGCCTGCGAAGGCGGTCTGCCGCTGCGTCTGCTGGCACAGCAGGACGCGCACCTAACGCGATTTTTCCGCGCCGTGTTGGAAGGCTACTTTCGGGCCGGCCAAGGTGGTTCCGATGTGGCTCTCGCCCAAGCGCGGCAGCATGTGGCAAGGCTGCCCGCGAGCTTGCGCCAAGAACCGGTCCTACAGTTGGCCGGACAGCTCGTCGTCCGCGTGGCGGAGCTGCAAGGGCTGGTGGGCGCGGTGCCCGATCCCATCGCGGCGCTGGACCAATGCAACCCGCAATGGCGTCGGACCTTGCCGCTGCGGCTGGACGATCAGGTGGCCCAGCGTCTGCTGACGGGCTTGATCCGCCACTCCGAGGAACTGGCGCGGCAGGCGCGCGGACAGCCGCGCTGGTGCGGGGTGCTTCGCCCCACTGCAGAGGGCTGGTGCTTGCAGCGGCGCTTGGAATTCCCGGAGTACGCAACCCCGGACCAAATCGCCGCTTGGGCGATGCGAGAGCCACCGACCGCGGCGCGGCTGCGACTGTTGCTGGCGGGCATGCATGGCATGGAGGCGATCGCCTGGCTGACTCGCGTCGAGGAGTCGGCGAGCCCCGCACGCTATCGTCTGGAATGGCTTCGACGCGGCGGCGTCGCGACGGCCGGTGATGCGCTCATGGAGACATCGCGTCTGATGCTGAGCGACGACGAAACGGAGTCCGTGTTGCCGGCAATCGACGAAGACCCCTGGGGGCCTTTGCCCTGGGTCTTCATCCAGCGCGGGCGGTCCGGTCAATGGCAGTGGTTGGCCGAGGGGCAAGTTCGCACGCGCGACCCGCAGGTGCTGGTTCTGGTGCCCCCGGGGATGGCGCCCTGTGGAACTGCCGACGACGGCGTTTTTGAGTCCAAGGGGCGGTTGGCTCTCCCGGATCGGCTCGTTTACGTGGTCTCCGGCACGGCCGCGTTCGCCGACCCGGAGCAGCAGCGCTGGCACATCCGCTGCGGCCAGCAGACCGATTCCGCCGGCAGCTATGTCCTCAGCGGCCGCCGACTCGCGCTCGCGGGGACGATAAAGCCCCTCCATCTCGGGCTGCCTGCGTTTCAGGTGCTTGATGACCTAGGTGGCCGCACCGAGGCGCCCGGCAGCGTCCAATGGCGCCCGGTGGGCGACGGCGGGGCTTGGCGTCCGCGCACCGAGCCCGGTCACGGACTGCTTTGGTTACGGTTGCTCGGCGTCGATGGCGTGGAATGCTGCCGGCGGCAGATCCACGTCCTCCCGCGACAGTTTCAAGTGTCGCCTGTCATCGGCAGCGCCGGGCAACCGGGTGTGTTGCGCCTTACGTCGCTCGCCGGCGCGGATGTGTCCGTGCGGGCGGAGGTCAACGGCGAGCCATTGGTGGCGGTGCGGGGCGCGGACAGCGCCGAGATCCGCTGTCCGGTGACGACGGGCCGGACGCCGGAGCCCGTGCCCATCACGCTCGCGTGGCCGGACGCCGAGCCGCTGGTCCTGACGCTGCCGTATCCGCAACGTGGCGCCTTCTTCGCGCTTGCCGGGCGTGTGCTACCGCCCGACGACTGCATTGCGCTGGATCGCCTGGCCGGACTACAAGTCGTGGTGCAGGATGCAGCGAGTGGTGCCGCGCATTGGCTCAGGATCGAGCTGGTCGGCGGCGATGCCGCGCTGCCGCCGTTTCAGCAGCGATTGCCGGCCTTGGAACAGGGGCGCCTGGACTGCGCGCTGTATCGCTGGCAGGCGCGCATCGCCTCGCTGCTTGCGAGCGCCGGCGCCCTGGAGGACCAGGTGCGGCTGATCGTCGAGACCGGCAGCGGACAGCGTTTGGCACAGGTTCGGGTCGCCCGTTTCGATGCCTGGATCGAGCCGGACCGCAACCGTGGCGTGGTGGGCTTGCCGGAGGGAGTCGTCGCAAGGCTCGATGCCGGCTGGCGCGAGCGTGTCCGGGTCGGAATGATCCCGCTGTGGGAACCGACCGCGGTACCGATCGAGCTGGCGCATTGCGCCAACGGCGAGCCCTCTTGGGCGATTCCGGACGGGCTGGAGTCTGGACCTTGGTGGGTGCTCGCGAAGGACGGCGACTGGTCCCGATTCAGGCCGTTGCTCTGGTCGGTGGCGCCGGCTCCGCCCGCCGATGCCGCGGAGGAGACAGCGCCATCGGCACTGACGGCGGCCATCCGCGAACCCGATCCGCAGGTGCGCGCGGCAGCGATCGGACACGCGCTTGCTCTGTTGGCGGCCGATCCGGCGCATCCCGATTGGGACTTGCTCTCGGGATTCGTTGCGCTGACAAGAACGCTGCCCGCGACTTCCCTCGACGCGATCTGTGCGCTGACGCGAAGGCCCGCGGCCCTTGCCCGGCTCTTGCTGCGCAGCGACGAGCAGGGCTTTGCGGCGGTCTGGGCTCTGTCCGAGCAACTGCCGTTCCTGTGGATGCTGCTGCCTGTCGCTGACTGGCGCGCCGCGGCGGCCGGTTATTTCCAGTGGCTGCGGCAGAGCTTGGCCGGTATCGAGTGCGCCGACGCTGTCGCCTTCGGGCAGTTCGAGCACTTCCGCGATCGCGTTGCGGCGCGGCGCCCCTATTGGCGGGCGCTTTGCGACTGGTTGCAGGAACAGGTGTTTGCGGAACGCCCATTGCCCGCAAGCAGCGAGCTGCGCCGGGCACGCGCCGACACCCGCTGGGTGGATGAGCTCATCGAGGGCGAGGAAGCAGCGCTCCAAGGGCGCCACGACGCGGATGCGCGTTGGCCGGACGGCCCCGAGGTCATGGCGCAGATGATGGCTGTAACGGGCTGGATGCGGGGTTACCGCTATGCCCACCTGGCCGGCTTCTATCGACCGGTTCGCCAGGCCCCGTTCGCAGCGGCCCACATTGCGCTCAGCGGCAGCGAGCCTGCTGCCCGTTTGAGTCACGAGCTGCGGCTGTTGCGGGCCTTCGATCGCGAATGGTTCGACCGCGTTCACGCCATTGCCTTGACCATCGGCCTTGCGGAGCTGCCGCCGGTCGATCATGCACCGGGGAGCTGACATGCCGCAGCAGGACCGCTTTCTCTCCGCCCTCGTGGCGCAGCTCGGCCGGCGCGGGACTCGTGCCGTTCTCGGGTTGCGCGGCTTTCGCAGCGACCCGCTGCGGGAGTACCTGCGGGCCTGCCTGGGCCAGCCACCGGGACAGCCGGGCGCGCTGCTGGCGGACCCCGTGCTCGAGGCGAGCTTCGGATGGCAGCCGGCCGACGTCACCCTCGGCGGGCTGACCGGCACGCTGCTGCACCCGGATTTGGTGCGCGCGTTGCGGGAGCCGGAGCGGGTGCCGGGGGGCGAGGACTACCGCTTCCCTGCCCGCCGCCGGCCCTACAGGCACCAGTTGCAGGCCTGGCAGGCCGCGCGCGACGGCCTGTCCGTGCTGGTCACGAGCGGTACCGGCTCCGGCAAGACGGAGTGCTTCCTGATCCCCATCCTCGACGACCTGGCGCGCGAGCTTGAAGAGCGACAGGGTGCGCCGCTGACCGGCATTCGCGCGATCTTTCTCTATCCGCTGAACGCGCTCATCAAGAGCCAGCAGGAGCGGCTCATCGCCTGGACCGGCCCCTTTGCGGGCGGCCTTCGGTTCTGCCTCTACAACGGCGACACGCCCGAGCATGGCCACGCGCAACGGCCCTGCGAGGTGCCGGATCGCCGCACGCTGCGCAACGACCCGCCGCCGCTCTTGGTCACCAACGCCACCATGCTGGAGTACATGCTGGTGCGCAACGAGGACCGGCCGATTCTGGACCAGTCGCAGGGGCGCTTGCGCTGGGTCGTCATCGACGAGGCCCACAGCTACATGGGCTCCCAGGCGGCCGAGCTGACCTTGTTGCTGCGACGGGTGCTGCACGCCTTCGGCGCCCGCGCCGAGCAGGTGCGCTTCATTGCAACCTCGGCCACACTTGGCGACGGCACCGACTCATCCCGTGCACGGCTGGCCGAATTTCTCGCCGACGTGGCCGGCGTCGGTCTCGACCGAGTACAGGTCGTACAGGGACATCGGGAGGTGCCGGCGCTACCTGCGGAGCTGATGGCCCGAGATGAACCTTGCGGAACTCTCGCGGAGGTGCGCGCGCAGACGCCGGCGGAACGCTTCGCGTCCTTGGCCGGCGATGGACGTTTCCGAGGGCTGCGCGCTCACCTGGTCGAGCGGCCCGATCGCTTGAGCCGGCTCGCGACCGTCCTGCTTGGGCGCGACGACACCGATGCGCGTCTGGAGACGCTGGAATGGGCCGACCTATGCACCCAGTCCGTCACTGCGCAGGGACAGCCCTTCCTGCCGCTGCGCGCCCACCTGTTTCAGCGCACCATCGCGGGCCTCTGGGCATGCGCCAACGATGCCTGTCCCGGTCGCCAGAACACCCGCTTGGACGACCCGGCCTGGCCCTTTGGCGCGCTGTTTTTCGAGCGCCGACAACACTGCCCCCACTGCGAGATGCCCGTCTTCGAGCTGGTGCAGTGTGACGAGTGCGGCGCCGAGTATCTCGCCGCCGCCGAAGCGCATCGGGACGGCCAGGAGTGGCTGGAGCCCCAGCGCTACGAGCAGGATGAGGACGATTTCCAGCAGGAACTGGAGCCGATCACCGACGACGAGGCCGACGGTGACGCCGCGCCGGCGGCGCCGGCCGTCCAGTTGCCACGCCTCTTGACCAGCCGCGATCGGGCCACGCAAGCGTCCTGGGGGCTCGGCAGCGACGGCCGGCTCGACCCGACCGGGCAGCAAGGGGTCGCGGTGCACCTGCGCTTTCCCGGCAGCCACGGCCTTGAATGCGCCGTCTGTCACGAGCGCTCGCGGGACCGGGCGCTATTCCGACCGGTGCGCATCGGCGCGCCATTCATGCTCGGCACCGCCATCCCCGCGCTGCTGGAGGCCATGCCGCCCAGTGCGACACCCGCGGACCCCAGGCCGCTGGACGGCCGGCGCCTGATCACCTTCACCGACAGCCGGCAGGGCACCGCACGCTTCGCGGCCAAGCTCCAGCAGGAGGCGGAGCGGGACTACGTTCGCAGCTTCATCTACCACCAGTTGGCGAGCGCCGTGCCGAGCCCCGATCCCGCAGCAATCGAGCAGTTGCGCCGCGAAGTGGAGCAGCTAGGCCCCCTGGCCGAAGGCAACGCCGTGGTGCGCGGCATCCTGGAGCAGAAGCGCCAGGAGCTCGATCGCATCCAAGCCCCGGCGCTTGGTGCGCTCCCGTGGTCCGAGCTGGAGAACAAGCTCTTGGCCACCGACGAGCTCCGCTCCTGGGTATTGCCGGAGCTGGGCACGCTGACCTTTGGGCTGCTAAATGAGCGGCAGTTGGTCCACCTGTGCCTGCTGCGCGAGTTCTTCCTACGCCCACGGCGGCAGTTCTCGCTGGAAGGTCTCGGACTGGTCCAGCTTCGCTACCCGGCGCTGGCCCATGCGGCGGCTCCGGCGGCGGCTCGCCAGCGCGGCGTGAACGATGAGGAATGGCGCACGCTGCTCCAAGTCGCGGTGGACTACTGGTTGCGCAGCGGGCGGCCGGCGGTGCAGGCGACCGACGATATCGTTCGCTGGCTCGGTTTCCCTGCCCGGGCGAGCTTTCTGGTGCAGCCGGGGGTCGCGGTCACGAACCGCCGGGTGCAGCGCCCATGGCCGTCGACCCGGTCTGCGTTTGCCGGTCGGAATCGGCTGATTCGGCTGCTTTCACATGCCTTCTCGCTGGAATTGGCCAACCCCGAGCACGCGCGCGTTCTCGACGAGCTGTTAATCAAGATCTGGGATGGCCTGGGACCGCTCCTGTCGCCCACTGCGGACGGTTTCCAGCTTGAGCTCCACACCAAGGCCGTGCTGAGCGAGGTCCGAGAGGCCTGGTTCTGCCCGGTGACCCGGCGCCTGTTGCCGGCGGCGTTCTGTGGCATCACGCCTTATCTGCCGCCGCTGCCGGGGCCGGATGCGCTGGCGCGCTGTCAGCCGCTCACGATGCCCCGCCTGCCGCACCCGTTTTGGCGCGGCCAGGGGGCCGAGGCGGCCGAGGCATGGCTCGAATCCGACCCGGATGTGCTTAAGCTGCGAGCACTCGGTGCCTGGCCCGATCTCGGCGACCGCCTGGCCCGCTACCGGCGCTTCCTGCGCGCGGCCGAGCATTCGGCGCAGATCGGCAGCGCCGACCTGATGCGCCGAACCGCCGAATTCAAAGCGGGCCGGGTCAACCTGCTCAGTTGCTCGACGACCATGGAGATGGGCGTGGACATCGGCGGGCTCACCGCGGTGGCGATGAACAACGTGCCGCCGCACCCGGCCAACTTCCTGCAACGCGCTGGCCGTGCGGGGCGGCGCGGCGAGACCGCGGCGCTCAGCTTCACGCTGTGCAAGGCCACGCCGCAGGGGGAGGCCGTATTTCAGAATCCCCTGTGGGCGTTCGAGACCCGACTCGGCCTGCCCCATGTCTCTCTGCAAAGCGAGCCGATCGTGCAGCGCCACCTCAACGCACTGACCTTGGCCACGTTCCTGCGCGACCGAGCACCGGACATCCGTCGGCTGCGCACCGGCTGGTTCTTCGAGGCCGCCGCGCAAGGCAGCTCCGCGCCCGCGGAGCAGTTCGCGGACTGGTGCGAAGCCGCCGCGCCGACGGCGCCCGAGCTACCGGCCGGTATTGCCCGCGTGACGGCGCGCACCGTGCTGGACGGGCGCCCAGCCGCGGCCCTGCTCGGGCGCGCCGCGACGGCCCTGAACCGCGCCGCGGCGCGCTGGCGTGCCGACCTGGACGCACTGCTCGCCCAACAGCAGGCGTTGCACACCCGAGACGGCGACACCAAGCCCGAAAAGGCCATCAAGATCCAGCTCGAGCGGCTGCGCCGCGAGTATCTGCTCGGGGAGTTGGCCAATGTCGGCTTTTTGCCAGGTTACGGCTTCCCGACGGACGTGGTGCCCTTCGTCACGACCACGATGCAGGATCTGAACCGACCCGTGCGCGGCGAGCGGGAAGACAACCGGGCGCAGCGTGCCGGCTATCCGAGCCGGCATCTCAGCATCGCGATCCGAGACTATGCGCCGGGTACCGACACCGTGCTCGATGGCCGTGTCTACCGCAGCGGGGGCGTGACACTGAACTGGCAAGTGCCGGTGGACGCCAATGCCGCGCCGGAGCTGCAGAACCTGCGCTGGGCCTGGCGCTGCCGACACTGCGGGGCCAATGGAACGCGCCTGCTGTGGCCGGAGCACTGCCCGAGCTGCGGCGCGAGCGCGGCGTCCCTCGACCGCCGGCGCTACTTGCAGCCCGCCGGCTTCGCGGTGGATATTCGCTGCAAGCCGCACAACGACATCACCATTCCGCAGTACATCCCGGTTCGAGACCCGCTTGTATCGCTGGACGGGGCGGACTGGATGCCCTTGCCCGACGCCGCTCTGGGGCGCTATCGGAGCAGTACCGAGGCAACCATCTATCAGTACAGCGAGGGTCTGCACGGCCGCGGATACGCCTTGTGCCTACGCTGCGGGCTGGCCGACTCGATGTTGCCGGATGATCGGCTCCCGGCGAGCTTCGTGGGCAGCGTCGACAACCAGGGACCTTTGTCCCACAAGCGGCTGCGCGGCGGGCGCCTGAACGACAACGAGCGACAGTGTCCGGGGAACGACACCCCCGACTGGGCGATCCCGCGCGGGGTGCGCCTCGGTGTGGTTGCCCAGACCGAGGTCTTCGAGCTGCAGCCGAGGGATGCGGCGCAACGGCCCCTGGACCGGGTCACTGCCTTCACGCTCGCGGTGGCGCTGCGCCGCGCCCTCTGCGGCCGGCTCGGCATTGAGGAGGGCGAGGTCGGCGTGCTCGCCGCCCCGAGCCGGATGGCGGACGGCGAGGCGGGCTATTCCCTGTATCTCTACGACACCGCAACCGGCGGCGCGGGCTATGCCCGTCAGACCGTTGCGCTGCTGCCGGAGCTGTTGCGCGACGCGCGCGATGCCCTGCATTGCCCGCGCGAATGCGACGCGGCCTGCCAGGCGTGCCTGCTGACCCACGACACCCAGCATCACGTCGATGACCTCGACCGCAAGGCCGCGCTCGATCTGTTGACGCCCGCCTTCCTGCACGCACTCGATCTGCCCGAGACCCTGCGCGCCTTTGGCGCTGCCAGTCGGCTGGAGCTGGAGCCCCTTAGCCTCGCCATGAACCGGGAGGCGCAGCGGCTGAAGGTACGCGAGCTGCGCGTCTTTCTCGGCGGCAACGTGCAGGATTGGGAGCCCTTGGCTTGGCGGCTGCGGGGGCTGCTGGAGCGGTGGTCGAACGATGCAATCAGGCTACGCCTGGTTATGCCGGCCGGCGCCCGCACGCGCTTGGACGACAGCCAATCCGACGCTTTGGCCGCGCTCCTAGCCTACTGCAGCGCGGAGCTGCTTCTGTCACCCGATGAGCCGCCGGTCCGCTGTGGCGGTCTGCCGTTGATGATCGAGCTTGGGTCCGACGCCGGCCGAGTGCGCTGGGCGGCCGCGAGCGACGCGGCCCTGGTACCGGGAACGCGCTGGGGCGGCGGCGAGCTTGGTGGACCGTTCGCCCGCGCGCGCGAAGGCGTGCCGTTGACTCCCCTGCCGCCCGACTGGTTGCCGTTGTCGCCTGCCGAGCTGCGCAGCGCCCCGGCCGGCGCCGCCGCCTTGTCATTGACGCGGGAGCTGGATGGGTCCGCCGGCGGCTTCGGTCAGCGCGCCTGGGCTTTGCTGGCGGCGGAGGTTCCCGCGCTGGGCGCCAAATTGAAAGGGGCTCAGCCGCTGCAAGCGGTCCAATATACGGACCGGTACCTGCGCTCGCCACTGATGCTCGTGCTGCTGCATCGCCTGCTGCACGGTCTCGGACAGCACAGCGGTGGCATTGGCGCCGAGACGCACGTGCGCGTCGACACCGCGACCCTGGACCGACCTCATCCGGGCGAGCCGCGGCTGTTCTCACATGATTGGCGGGACGCCTTCGAGCGGCGAGAAATCATCGAGACCTGGTACAGCGCAGCCTGGGCCGAGTTCGGCTGGCACGAGACCCACGCGCGTCAACTGCCGCATGCGCGCGAGCTGCGTTTGACCTGGCCGGACGGGGAGTGCTGGTCTCTGCGTTTCGATCAGGGACTCGGGTACTGGCGGATTGCGAGCCGAGCAACGCTGGGATTTCCCTTTGCCGAGTCACCCAGGCGCCAGGTCGAGGCCCTGGCAAGCGCCGATCCTGAGATCGAGGCGTCCAATCAAGAACACGCGACCTATTGGTATTGTTGTCGAGACGCGTGCGCCGCCGACTGAGGCGCGAAACGCCCCGAAACCGCCCGGGGGCTGTCGGCAGACGTGTACCAGATCAGCTATCGCAAGTCCGCGCTGAAGTCCCTGCGCAACGCACCCGTGAAGACTCAGGCCCGGGTTGTGGCTGAGCCGGAGGCCATCGCCAGCCGACCTTCCGCTTATCGCGGAGACTGGAAGCCTCTGACCGGGACAGCTTATTGGCGCTTGCGGGTCGGCGGCTGGCGTGCCATTTGTGATATCCAGCAAGAACGTCTGGTCATACTCGTACTGGAATTTGGCCCTCGCGGAGACGTGTACCAATGAAGGCGCAGATTATTGAGCGGGATGGTCGCCCGGAATGGGCCGTCATTCCCTGGACCGACTTTCACCGGCTATTGGCGCTCGCCGAGGAGCGGGCCGACATTGTGGCGGTGGAGGCGGCGGTGGAGGCGGCGGTGGAGGCGGCGGCGGAGGCGGCGGCAGCGGCGCTTGCCGACGGCGAGGAGCTGATTCCCGGCGACGTGGTGAAGCGGCTGGTCGCAGGCGAGCCGCCGCTCAAGGTGTGGCGCGAGTACCGGGGGCTCGACCGCGCTGCGCTCGGCGCTTCGGCGGACGTGACCGAGAGCTTGGTCGAGCGCTGGGAAACGGGCCAGATCAAGGTCGATCCGAACGCACTGCTGCGCTTGGCCGCCGCGCTCGGCGTCGATGCCGACGACCTTGATCCCTCGACGGCCGGCACGTAGGGCAGCGCGGCGGCGGCAGTCCGTCACGTCGCGCGCAGAGCCCTTCCAGCCAAGATCGCGCCGCGGCCGCCTCGGGGCCTGATCGGCTATACTGCGGCGCTTGTTCCGCGGCACGCGCCGTGCATTGTCGAGCCCCGCCGCAGGCCGTGGCGCGGCCTCGCCGACAGCCCCGTGCCGTCCAGTCCAGCCAGCACCCTGCGGTGCGCCGAGCCATGCGCCCTGAAACCGACGATCTTCGTATCCGCGACATCAAGCAGGTGATTGCGCCGAAGGACCTGCATCGCGAGTTCCCGATCACCGACACCGCCGCCGAGACGGTGTTCCACGCCCGCAGCGAGATCGAGCGCATCCTGCACGGCGACGACGACCGCCTGCTGGTGGTCGTGGGTCCATGCTCGGTGCACGATACCGACGCGGCGATGGACTACGCGCACCGCCTGGTGGAGGTCCGCCGCGCGCTGGCCGATCGGCTCATGGTCGTGATGCGGGTCTATTTCGAGAAGCCCCGCACCACCGTGGGCTGGAAGGGGCTGATCAATGATCCGAACCTGGACGGCAGCTTCGAGATCAACAAGGGGCTGGGCATCGCCCGCAAGCTGCTGCTGGACTTAAACGAGCTCGGCGTGCCCGCCGGCACCGAGTTTCTGGACCTGATCAGCCCGCAATACATCGCCGACCTCGTGAGCTGGGGCGCCATCGGCGCCCGCACCACCGAGAGTCAGGGCCACCGCGAGCTAGCCTCCGGCCTGTCCTGCCCGGTGGGCTTCAAGAACGCCACCGACGGCAGCGTCAAGGTCGCCATCGACGCCATCGCCGCCGCCGCCCGGCCGCACGTGTTCATGTCGCTCACCAAAGACGGCCAGTCCGCGATCTTCAACACCCGCGGCAATCTCGACACCCATATCATCCTGCGCGGCGGCAGCCGGCCGAACTACGACACCGAGAGCGTCAACATCGCGGCCGAGGCCATTGAGGCCGCCGGCCAGCGGCCGAAGATCATGATCGACTTCAGCCACGCCAACAGCCGCAAGCAGCCGCAGAAGCAGGTCCGCGTCTGCGAGGACGTGGCCGGGCAGATCGCCCGCGGCGACGGGCGCATCATCGGCGCCATGATCGAGAGCCATCTGGTCGCAGGCCGTCAGGACATCGCCGAGGGCGTCGCGCTGCTCTACGGCCAGAGCGTGACCGATGCCTGCATCGGCTGGGACGACACGGTGCCGATGCTCGAAGAGCTCGCGGAGGCCGCCGCCCGCCGACGGGAACGCAAGCGCCAGCGCTGAGCGGTGTCCGCGAGCGCCCATTGCAATCGTCGGAGCCGGCGCCCACGGTCGCGCTGAGGACAACATAATGGGCGGCCATTCGACGATTCGAGGCGCACATGTGGAAGGCATCGGGCTGGGTCGACGGCCACGAGTCGTTTGCGAGCATCTCCGAGATCGTCAAGGATCGCAAATGGCGGGCCACCGGCCACATCGCGGGGCATGAGTCCTACGCCGAGATCACGCGCATCAACGCCCGCGAGCTGCGGGTGACGGGCAGCGTCGGCGGCTTCGACTCCTACGCCACCGTCACCCGCACCGGCAAAAACGACTGACGCATCTGGGGCCGGTTCTGCGGTCACGAGGCCATCCTCGCACTGCCCCTATCTGCGACGGGCAGTATCAGCTATCGAGCCAGGTGGGCGGCACCCTCACGACCATGACGGTGCGCCGGCAGTAGGTCTGAAGTCGTCCAGAAACTCCGACGGCACGTCGCCGCTTGTCACGAGCAGATGGTCCCGGGCGCGCGTGCAGGCGACATAGAGCAAATGGCGCTCGGTGGCGTAGACCTCGTCGAGGTCGGCCTCGTCGGTGATGGTTTCGATGCGGGCCTGGAGCGGAATGACCTCGTCGTCGCACGCCATCACGGCAACCGCACGGAATTCGAGCCCCTTGGCCAGGTGCATGGTTGCAACCGCAACCTGCCCTGCCGGCTGCTGCATCTGCTCATCAAGGATGGCCGCGGGGAATCCGGCCGCTGCGACGGCCGCCAGGGCGCGCCCGAGCACCACGTCGGAGCGAACGAACACGGCCATCTCCTGCGGGTGCAGCCCATCCGCGGCCCGCTCGCGAAGCCAGCGAGCAATCGCGGTGCACTCGGCGGCCTCATCGTCACACAGCAGCACTTGCGGCGGCGGACCGTTGAAGACGGAGACGGTGCCGCCGCGGTCCTCGACGTTGCCGTCCACGTCCGCCAGGCGCGTACCGAGCAGCCGATCGGCATGCGCACGGATCTGGTGCGAGGTCCGGTAGTTGACCTTGAGCGTGCGCGAGCGCCCGCGCACGTCGACGCCAAGGGCCTTCCAAGAGAAGGGCTGCCGGAAAATGCGCTGGCCTAGATCGCCGGCGAAGAACAGCCCGTTCGGCCGGTTTCCGGCCAGCGCGGCGAGCAGCCGAAGCTGCGCGACATCCACGTCCTGCGCCTCGTCGACAATGACATGGTCGTAGACGAGTTGCGGGTCGGCGGCGAGCGTCTCGGCGACGCGCGTGAAGAGTGCCGCCCGCGTGATGAGGCCGCGCGCGTTCAGCCCCGCTCGGGTCTGCTCGAAAATGGACCACAAGCCCTGCCGGCGGCGCTCCGGCAGCCGCGTCTTGCGCCCGAGCCGGCGCACATCGCGATAGGCGGGCCAGTCGGGGAGCTGCCAGGCGTCCACAACCTCTGCCCACTCACCGAGCAGGAAGCGAGGCTCCTCGCCAGTGCCCGCCGCGGCGCTCGCAAGCAACGCGGCGAGCGTGTCTTGGTCCACCAGCGTCGGCGCGCCGGTACGCGCACGATACAGACGCTCGCCGACGGCATCCAGCGCGGCCACGTCGATGCGCTCGGCAAGGCGCGGGGCGTTGTGCACCAAGCGGCCGAGCTTGCTCTGCAGCGCCGCGGCCAGCGGCGCCGAGAAGGTCGTCAGCAGCACACGCGCGGCAGGATCGGAGCGTGCGAGGTGCACGGCGCGATGCAGCGCCACGATGGTCTTGCCGGTGCCGGCGGAGCCGGCGACCCGCGCGGGGCCGTTGAAGTCCTGCTCCACGATACGGCGCTGGCCCGGGTGCAGAAAGACGGTCCACTTTTCCCACGGGAACGCCAGCGCCCGCGCCAAGGCGTCAACGTCCTCCATGACCCGGAAGCGGCGCTGCGCGTCCGGGTGCGAGAAGGCATCGGCCGGCGCGACCACGGCCGCCGGCTGCGGCTGCCCGCCGGTGGCCAGCTCCAGCAGCGCCTCGGCGGCCTCCTGCGGCAGATGGTCCGCGATGGCCAGCAGCCCGTCCTCGTCCGCGGCCTGCACCTCGGCGAGCCACTCCGGCGGCACGCCGTAGCCGAGCAGCACGTCGTCGTCGAGCTTCGCGAGCAGCCAGACGCCGCCGGTGCGGCTCGCGGGCTGCGGTGCCGCCTGTTCGACGTAGACGGGAACCCGGATCTCCTGAACCGTCTCGCGGATCTCCACCAACTGCGCGGCGCCGGTCTTCGGATGCGCTTCGAGCTTGCGCCGTTCCGCCCAGGCGTAGGCGGCGTCGTGGTGGTCCACGTAGCACAGCAGCAGGCTCTCGTCCGTGCGATGCACGATGAGCCGGATGTCCCGGCTGACGCGCACGGACCAGAAGCGCTTGTCCTTGGCGCGTTCCAGCTTGTGGAAGCTGAAGGACGGGTGGGCGGGATTGAGCTGGAGATCGAAGGCGGTGGTCTTGACCGCCTTCTGCTCCTCGCCGGTGAGCCGGGCGAGGCTGTCGGTGAAGGTGTCGGCGATGCGGAAGTGCATGGCTCAGCGCGCTCGCTCCCGCGCTCCAGCGTGGGCGTGTGTGGCCGCCGCTCCAGCGGCGCGTCGCTCGGGCCCCGTGGCGGCCGCCGCGACGCTGGAGCGTCTGCCGGTGCTCCCACGCCGGAGCGTGGGAGCCAGAGCACGCTTGTGCTTCCGCGCCGAGCCGGGCGCGATGGCTGCGCGGTGGCACGGCTCACTACCGAAACACGTGCGGGCCTCGCTCCCACGCTCCAGCGTGCGCGTGTCGGGCCTCGCTCCCACGCTCCAGCGTGGGCGTGTGTGGCCGCCGCTCCAGCGGCGCGTCGCTCGGGCCCCGTGGCGGCCGCCGCGACTCTGGAGCGTCTGCCCGTGCTCCCACGCCGGAGCGTGGGACAGATCGACCGTCGCCGCCAGCGCGTCGCGGTCCCCGCGGGCCATCTGGAGCATGCACTCCGCGTGCTCAGGCGTCGCCATACAACACCCGTCCTTCGCGGTAGGCCCGCGCAACGACATGATTCGGCGCAGTGCGCCGGCCTGCCACCTCATCGCGGCTGAAGAGCAACAGGTCCTTGGAGGCCGGCAGGTCGCCGAGCGCCCGATACAGCCGCGCGGCCTCCTTCATCCGGCTACGGCCGGGGCCGAAGGGCTCGCGCTCAATCACCAACAGATCGATATCGGAATCCGGTCGCGCATCGCCGCGGGCGCGGGAGCCGAAAAGGATGATCGCCTCCGGGTCGGCCTCACGCACGATGATATCCACCAGCCGGCGCAGCAGCTCCGGCTCGTCGAGCCCGGTCCTTTCCATGTCAACCGCGTTCATCGGCGCAGCTCTTCCGGCCCATAGTCCGGCTCATCGTCGCCGAAGGCGCGGGCAAGCCCTGCCGTGGCAAGGCCGGGCCAATTCGCGCCGATCGTGTGCGGGGACTCCAGCACGCCCCGCTGCCGACCCGCGTTCGGCGCACGAGCGATGGGCTCGTCCAGTTGGATGGTGCGGCCGTCGAAATGGGCTTTGACGGTCATCGCGGGCATGGGGACATCCTCCGGCTGGCCCATCAGGACCGTTCGACGCGATACAGCGTAAACGGCAGCGGGGCGCATTCGACGTTGAAGTGCTTCCTCGTCCTCGACGGGCGCCGCCTGCACGATTGTGGGGGTGGCTGTCTCGTTCATCCCGATGCTCAGCGGGCCGCACACGAAGAAAGAATGTAGCGGTCAAAACCATACAGGATCGCCCGGGGTAAGGGGCGCCGTTTGCCCTTGCTCCCACGCGGGAGCGTGGGAGCCAGGCTGGGTGGGCTCGCCTCGCTCCGACGCTCCCGCGTCGGAGTGTCTGGCTGAATCGCCCGGTCGTGATCCGCGCTTCAGCAGCGCTGCTTGTAGACACGCTTCAACTCACCCAGAAACCGACGATTGAGTTCCCGGTGATCATTAAAGCGCCACGTGTCCTCCGCGAATTCACCAGGATCATCGGCCGCAGCGCCTCGCAGCACCGCGAACTCGTCACGAGACATGACCTCGCGGAAGGCTTGCACGAAACAATGGTCTTCCACATCGAACGGCGGCTTCGGCAACCGCAGATCGCTCATTTGGACTCCGAGCTTCTCATAGCCTTCGTCCGTGCAGCCGTCCTCAAATAAGCGATGAACGTAAAGCAATACTGGTCTCCGCCCCAAATGCAGCCCCGGATCATTGCCATGAACGTGGTAGTACAGGAACCACTCCTGCTCCGGATCCAAGTCGTCGGGCGCCAAGTGGATTTCATCTGCAATGGCACTTCGCACCTCTTCCGGAACATTCTCCGTATATTCCGTCTCGTCACTCATAACCCATGCACAAAACACCTCGCCGTCACGGTCTACGTTGTAATCCCCGAACCGGTCCACGGCATCCACGGGCGGAGGGTCGTCCGACAGACTAACGTCGTAGACTTCGGCACGCCGACGTTGACGCCGCAGCTTATGCAGCAGCGCCAGCTTGTCCCTTGTGGTCGGACATTCTTGCTCGGCCTCGCGTGCATAGCCATCGAAGAGGTCTCTTGCGGTGCGCACGGAGTCCGTGTCGTCGAGCAGGACGCAAAGTTCCTGCTGCCCGCCTGGCTCAAGTGCCTGTCGAGAGAGATTGGCACTGCCGATCAACGCCGCATGCGCGGCGCAGTACAACTTGGAATGCAGGGCTTCCAATAGCAGGACGCGTTCCCAGCCGATGGATTCAGCGAGCTCCACCACGGCCGCCGGATTCGTGCCGAGCCCGGGCGATATGATCACGCGCTCAAGAAGTGCGAGGTTCAGATAGCGTGCCCCGGCTCTACCCATGAAGGCCACGGCCACATGCGTGGGCGATAGGTCATCCAGACAGTCGGAGAGGTCGTCGGTGGCAATGATCGTCGGCATGATGGCTTCCTGTTCAAGTACGGCAGGTCAGTGAGGTCGCTGGGTGAATGAGCGATGCCCAGCGGATGGGCAAACCGTTGAGTGGCGCCCGCGCTCCAGCGGCGCGTGCATGCTGATCCGGCTCGCGACGCTAGAGCGTCTGCCCGTGCTCCCACGCCGGAGCGTGGGAGCCAGACTGAGCAGCCTTGCCACGCCGCCCTTGCGCCCACGCGGGAGCATGGGAGCGAGGGAGCCAGCATGGGTGGGCCCGCCTCGCTCCGACGCTCCAGCGTCGGAGTGTCTGGCCGACGCTCCAGCGTCGCGTGGTGCGGGCACTGCCGCATCGCGACGCTGGAGCGTCCGCCCTTGCTCCCACGCGGGAGCGTTGGAGCGAGACTGAGCAGCAACGGCACAGCTCACACCCGAAACACCTTCATCACCTCATCGCCCAGATGGTTGATCACCTTGACGGCGATGCGCCCGGACGCGGGTTTGGGGAAGGGACGGGAGGTGTCGCTGTTGAGGCTGGCCCAGGCGTCCTCGTCGATCTCGGCGCGGAGCGTGGTCTTGAGCGCCTTGTAGGGATCGTTGGCGCCGAGGAAGTAGGCGTGGCGCACGAAGAAGCTCTCCTCGTTGTAGTCCGTGTCGATGAACCAGCAGGCGATGCCGTCGGGGCCGTCGGAGCGGACCTCGCCGCTCTGGGGGTGGAACACATCCACGCCGTTGATCTTGACCTGCACCAGGCCGTCGCCGGCATCCAGCACGTCGATGTCCGGCTCGCCGAAGATCACGAACAGGTTGCCCTTGCCGGTGTCGGCCAGCTCCGTGGCCATGTGCAGGTCGGCGTTCATGCGCGCCTTGAGGATCGGCAGGCGCCCGAGCTTGGACAGGTCCGCCGAGTGGGCGTCGTAGCTGAAGGCGCAAGCGATGAGCACGTCGAAGCCTGCGTCCGCGGCCTCGCGGGCCGCCTGCACCAGGTCCGGGCGCGACACGGTGCCGAACTCCGGGCCGATGAAGATCGCGGCCCGGCGTTCGACGCTGCCTGGTTCCGACGCTTCGGCGTCCCCTCGCCCCGACGCTCCAGCGTCCGAGTGTCGGGCAGACGCTCCAGCGTCGCGTGGCTCTGGCTCCGGCGCTGCCGCGCCGCGACGCTGGAGCGTCTGCCCTGGCTCCCACGCCGGAGCGTGGAAGCCAGGCGAGCCAGGCGCGTCCGGCGTGTCCGCGCCGGGCTCGGGGTAGCGCCCCTCGGCGCAGATCAGCTCGCCGGGCCAGGGGGTGAGGGACGTGAAGCGGATGCGGCCGTCCTTGTGCGCCTGCTGCACGCCGGCGGCGCGCAGGCTCTCCAGCATCAGCGCGGCAAAGTCCCGCGCCTCGCCGTAGCCGGGCTTGTCGTCCTCGATGCCGATCAGCTCGTCGTTCTCGTCCACGCCCAGCACCCGGTGCGGCGACAGGCTCTCCACCGTAAAGGGGCCGGCGACGCGCACGGTCTGGCGGTCCTCATAGGGCTTGTCGTACAGGTACTCGTAGTCCGCCTTGGCCGCGATGCTGGCGTCGATCTCGCGCTGGCGGGCGATGCGGGCGTGCCAGAAGTCGCCGAGCGGCGCGGCGGCGGACGCGGGCCAGTCCGCGGGGGCGTCGCGCGGCACCTCCCAATCCGTGAGCTGATGCGCCGGCACCACCTCGCCGCTCGGCATGGTGAAGGTCTCGGCGTCGGGCGCGTCGAAGCGCACCTGCTTGCCGGCCCGGCCGCCGGTGCCGACGGTGTAGGGCGTCGCGTGGCGGCGCAGCGCGGCGTTGAGGCGCTCCAGGGCCGATTGGACCTTGGGCTGCCAGTCCTCCCAGATCACATCGATCTCGGCGTTGTTGGCGATGGACTTCAGAGTGACGTGCGGCACGCGCTGGTAGACGAAGCCCTGGCGGATGTCGCCGCGAGTTGGCGCCGTCGAGGGCGCCGTGCGGGTCACCTCGGCCTCCTTCTGCTGCCCGGCGCGCGAGTCCGCGAGCAGGTAGTACGGATAGCGCGCCCCCATGATCCGCGCCCGCGCCAGCGCCAGCGCCACCCGGCTAGTGTCGATGGTGATCCAGCGCCGGCCCCATTGCTCCGCCACATAGGCCGTGGTGCCGGAGCCGCAGGTGGGGTCGAGAACGAGGTCGCCGGGGTCGGTGGTCATGAGCAGGCAGCGTTCGATAACTCCCTCAAGGGTATACACGATATAATTTGGCTTTACGCCGAAACCAGAAGCTCTTATTGAGTCCCAGTTGTTCGTCAACTGACGAAAAGGAAACGACTCATGATAGGCCTTCCTGCGCAAACTTGTGCCTACAGCAAACGCATGTCCGGAACGCAAGAACGTGCCTGCGATACCGCCGTATTCTACTGACCAATGTCTACCAGACGTTGGCCTAAATTGCCGGCCCTGAAACGATACGGGGCGACTTTCTCCCGCGCCTTGCGAGTCAGTTCCCTTGAGCCGAACGATTCTCCCATTAGGCACCGGTACAATACCCTGCTTTTGCCGAACCGTTAGGTCTAGGATATCGCCGGCATTGGTTTCGATACATACGTACCTTTCCAAAGGATTGTCTATCGCTTCTTTCTCCGCAAGCAGTTTTCGATATTTTGTTGTCGATGCGTCACGCCCATACCAAAGAATGTAGTCGGAGATACTTGGAAGATACTTCGGGGTACGCCCGCTAGTCTTGACGAAGAGTATCTGGGCGATGTGGTTCTCCTCTCCGAACAAGTCATCCAGCAACGCCCTTATTCTATGCACATTCTCATCCCCAATCTGCACAAACACCGACCCCGAGTCGGTCAGCAGATCGCGGGCGACGGTGAGCCGGTCGCGCAGGTAGGTGAGATAGGAATGGATGCCGTCGCGCCAGGTGTCGCGGAAGGCCTTCACCTGCTCCGGCTCGCGGGTGATGTGCGCGGTGTTGCCGTCCTTCACGTCGCGGCTGGTGGTGGACCACTGGAAGTTGGAGTTGAACTTGATGCCATAGGGCGGATCGATATAGATGCACTGCACCTTGCCCCGCAGCCCCTCCCGCTCCGCCAGCGACGCCATGACTTGCAGGCTGTCGCCCAGGATCATGCGGTTGGTCCAATGGGCATCGTGCCGATAGAACTCGGTCTTATCCACCTCCGCCGCAATGCCATTGAAGTCCGCAAACAGGTCCAACTGCTCCGGCACCGAGCGCGCCGCAAGCGCCTCGCTCCCACGCGGAAGCCGGGGAGCAAGGGCGGACGCTCCAGCGTCCCGGAGCCCGCTGCGGCGCACCAGATCATCAATCAGCACCTTCGGGTGAATCTTCTCCTGAATGAACAGCGGCGGCGCCTGCACCACGAGGTCGGACCAATCCTGCCGGTCTTTGCCGCGCCACACGAGCTGCGGGTCCAAGTCCGGATCGCGGGCGGCCTTCTCATCCGCGAGCCCGCCGCCGCCGCGGGGGTAACGCACCTCCTGCGGCTGCCGGTCCGCATCCGCCAGCACGGGCTGATACTCGGCGGTGGGGATGTTCGTGCGCCTGGCCTCGGCGTGCGTCAGCGCCTCGATGGTCTTCTGGTCTTTGTTCGCCATGTACTGTGCTCTTCCGTCATCGTTGCGGATGGTCTGGCGGACGCGACGCTGGAGCGTCGGTTAGTGCTCCCACGCTGGAGCGTGGGAGCCAGGCGTGGACGCTGGAGCGTGGGAGCCAGGAGCGGCCTCGCCTGGCCTCGGCGTGCGTCAGCGCCTCGATGGTCTTCTGGTCTTTGTTCGCCGTGTGCTGTGCTCTTTCGTCATCGTTGCGGATGGTCTGGCGGACGCGACGCTGGAGCGTCGGCTACTGCTCCCACGCTGGAGCGTGGGAGCCAGGCGTGGACGCTGGAGCGTGGGAGCCAGGAGCGGACTCGCCTGGCCTCGGCGTGCGTCAGCGCCTCGATGGTCTTCCGGTCTTTGTTCGCCACGTGCTGTGCTCTTTCCGTCATCGTTGCGGATGGTCCGGCAGACGCGACGCTGGAGCGTCGGCTACTGCTCCCACGCTGGAGCGTGGGAGCCAGGCGTGGACGCTGGAGCGTGGGAGCCAGGAATGCTGGACTTGCTGCCACGCTGGCGGGCGGGCGCCAGGATGCTGGACTCGCTCCCACGCGGAAGCCGGGGAGCAAGGGCCGACGCTCCAGCGTCCCGTGCGCGCGCGTCACCATTGCGTCGTAACCTCAATCAGCGCGTCTATGCCGGCATAATTGCGCGCGCTCGAATAGCGCCAATGCAGCGGGTCATCGACATAGCCGCGCTTGACTGGGTTGTTGTGGATGTATTCCAGCTTCTGTGTGGCCATGACGGTATCGGCGATCAGCTCGGGGTGGCTGCCCTCTTGCCAGACCTGGTGCTCGCGGTCGCGCTTATGGCGCAGCTTGTGGAAGGCGAGCAGATCAAGCACCGGTGATCTGCGGACAATGAGCCCGTCGATCATGCGCGCGGCAGTGAAGGACTTGAAGCTGGCCATGGTCTTGCCGATGGCGGGCGACTGGGCGAGCAGGTGGCAGTGGTTTTCCATGATGACGTAGCCGTAGAGGGTCATGTCGCCGTTGTGCTGCAGGTAGGTCAGGGCGTCGAGCAGGATGCGGGCGTTGGCGGGGTGGGAGAACAGCGGCAGCCATTGGACGATGGTGCAGGTGAGGAAGTGCGGGGCCGTGGGGTCGAGGATTTTGTAGCGGTCGCGGGCCATGTGCGGGGCCTCCATTCAATCGACGCTGGAGCGTCTGCCCGTGCTCCCACGCTGGAGCGTGGGAGCGAGGCGCGCCAGCGTGCCAGGCGCGCAATGCGGGCCGGGCTGGGCCGGGGTGGGCGTCGCGCCTCGCTCCGACGCTCCAGCGTCGGAGTGTCTGGCCGACGCTCCAGCGTCGCGGGCGCGCGTTCGGCGTCCGCGGTCAGTCTGCATCGTCCGTGCTCCCGGGGTGCAGCTTGTCCGCGAGCAGCGTGTCGAAGCTCTCGCGGACCTTCTCTTCCAGGCCCTCTTCCATCTCCCAGACATCGGTCATCTCGGCGAAGGCCCAGCGGCCGAAGCCGCCGTGGTTGTTGACGCCGGGAATCCAATAGGTGTCCATGGTGTCCTTCTTGGCCTTGGCGTCTTCGCCGCGGTAGCCCTTGACCTCGATGACCAGGTGCAGCAGGTCGTCCTCGCCGTGGCCGTCGTCGATGAGGGTGATGAAGTCCGGCAGGTAGCGGCGCATCTCGCTGCCCATGCGGTAGGGCACCTCAAAGCCGAGGTTATGGTTCTTGACGTAGGCGCGGACCTGCGGATGGCCCTCCAGCACGCGGCACAGCTCGCCCTCCCAGCCGCTGTCGAGCATGGCCCAGTTGATGTGGCAGCGGGCGGCGTCGGTCTCCCAGCGGTCTTCCTTGCTGGTGCTGAAGTTGACGTGGATGGTGGAGCCGGCGGGGTTGTACGGGTCCAGCACGGGCTTCACGGGGCGGCGATGGATCTCGGCGCGGGTGATGGCGGCCGTGATGCGCTCGCAGGCCATGTCGGCCAGCTCCTGGTACATCAACAGCGCCGGGAAGGTGCCGCCCTTGCAGTCGAGCCAGCCGTCGAGCCATTGCCGGGCGATGCGCTTCAACTGGCCGAAGAGCTGCAATTGCGGCGGCTCGCCGGGGTCGCGCCACTTGGTCAGGATCAGGTGCTTGGTGAGGTGCATCAGCAGCGTGGAGTGGCGGACTTGGTCCAGGTGCTTGAGGTCCAGATCCACGCTCTCGCCGATGATGCCGGCGTTGCGGGTGGTGGACGGACCGACGAGGTTCGGGGTCAGCACCAGCCGGGAGTCGTCGGTGAACCTGGCCTCCAGGCGCTGGTTGGGCAGCTCCACCCGGTAGCCGGCGACGCGCGGAAAGCGAATCTCCAGGTGGTCGCGCTCCGGGCGCATGGCCTTGACCTGGATGGTTTTGCGGGGCGGCTGCGGCGGCGCGACCGTAGGCTTGGCGGTGAAGTCGAACGGGATGCCGAGCACGTCGGCGTACTCGACGTTAAAGAGGTCGTCTTCGTTGAGATCGTAGGACTGGCGCCGGAGCGCCCGCCCGACCACCTGCTCGCACAGGAGCTGCGTGCCGAAGGCGCGCACGCCGAGCACGTGCGTGACGGTGTTGGCGTCCCAGCCCTCGGTGAGCATGGACACGGACACGACGCAGCGGATGGAGCCGCCGAGCCGGCCCGGCTTGCCGACGGTGTTCATGACCTCGCGCAGCAGGTCCTGGTCCGTCAGCTTGTCGGCGTCGGTGCGGTTGCCGGTGCGCTCGATGATCTCGCGACGGAAGCGCTCGATCTCGTCCTTGGCCGCAGCGTGGAAGGTCTTGTCCAGCCCCTCACCGGATTCGAGCTGCTCGCTGTCGATCAGCAGCGTACGCGGGCGCGGATAGGGGTTGCCGTGCTCGTCGAAGTTGCGAAACAGCGCCAGGCGGCCTTGCTCGAAGCGGGCGCTGCCGTCGTCCTGCTCGCGCTCGAAGCCGGCGATGTAGTCGTACACAAGCTTGGACGTGGAGGTGTTGTTGCAGACGAGGATGAAGCAGGGCGGCACATCGACGCCGGCCTCGCGCCACAGCTCGAAGGTCTTTTCGTAGTGGCCGTAGAGGGCTTCGAGCGCGGTCTGCAGCTCCACCGGGAGGCTGAGCGGGTCCAATTGGTTGGACTTGCCGCGGCCCTTCTTCGGCATCCGCGCACGGATGTGCTCCCAGAGGTTGCGGAATTTGGGCATCTCGCCCTCGGGCAGGTTGTCCGTCACCGGCACCCTGGGAAGCTTCACGATGCCGCACTCGATGGCGTCCATTAGCGAGAAGTCGCTCATGGTCCACGGAAACAGCGTGCCCTCCGCATAGCCGGAGCCGCGCAGGAAGAACGGCGTGGCGGAGAGGTCGATGACGCGGTTGAGGCCGAGCTTGCGCTGCACGGCCTCAAGGCCGCTGATCCAGAGCCGCGCGGCCTCGGCGTTTTTCTGGGCTTCTTTTCGGTCGTCGCCGGTGAGCTTGTCCTCGTCGCTCTGGTCCGCCGGCTTCTCGCGGTAGCAGTGGTGGGCCTCGTCGTTGAGCACCAGGATGCCCTTCAGGCCCATCAGCTCCGGGCACACGCGCTGGAGCATCTGGCCCTCGGTCTCCAGCGTATCGAGCGCCGGGCCGCGGCCTTGCAGCAGGGCGCGGTTGCCCTTGGCCAGCTCCAGGCGCTCGCGGCGCTTGAAGGCGTGGTAGTTGGTAATGACGATCTTGGCCCGTTCCAGCTCCGGCATCAGGTCGGTGGGCACCAGCTCACGGCTCGCGTAGTAGCTGTCGAGATCGTTCGGCAGCAGCACCCGCAGCCGGTCCTTGATGGTCAGGCCCGGCGCGACGATGAGAAATCCGCGGCTGAAACGCTTGCTGGTCTCGTAGCGAACGGCGTTGATGGTCTGCCAGGCGATGAGCATCGCCATGACCGTGGTCTTGCCGGCGCCGGTGGCGAGCTTGAGCGCGAGGCGCATGAGGCCGGGATTGGCCTCGGCGTTGGCGTTGTCGAGGTGCGCCAGGTAGCGTTGCCGCACCTTGCCCAGCTTTGGCGCCACTTCGATCAACCAGATGGCTGTCTCAACCGCCTCGATCTGGCAGAAGAAGGGCCGGATGCCGGTGAAGTCGTCCTGGCGCCAGCGTTTAAGCAGCCTGGCGGTCTCCGGCGTGACCTTCCATTCGGCCTCCGGCAGCAGACGCCAACGGTCCACGTGCTCGCGGACTTCGTTCAAGATCGCGGTGTGCGCGTAGCGCTGCGTTTCGCCGGAAAGCTCCTCGACCTCATCCAGCGCGAGGCCCTGCTGTCGGGGCTTCGGCTTGCGCTTCTTCGGCTTCGGGATCGGCGTGATGAACTCAGCCGGGCGCCGCGTGTTGATGATCTGCTGCGTCGGCTGGCCCTGCGGGTCCAGCTCCCAATGCCGACTCGGACACGCGTAGGGCGAGTTGAGTATCGGCCGCTCGAAGAATGGGTTGTCCAAGCTCCCTCCCGTGCGTCTTGCCTAGGCGGACCGCTCCGGCTCTGCACACGGCAAAGCAGCCGGCGCGTCCGCGCCAAGGGCATTTGTGCACGAACACCCCTGGTCAGCGCAAGCCCTACCCGGTAATCGGGTTCAATCCTGCGCGCCCGCTCGACGTCGACAGGATTCGCAGGCTGCGCGAGGGGATCGGACTCTCTACTCCCGGTCGCTTGTTCGGGAACCGGTGATCGACCAGCACGCAACGCGTCGAGCGGCCGCAGCACGGGCGATCAATGGCGCTCGGTCATCCCAGTGCGTCAGCGGTTGGACGCACGAAGCTGGTCGAGGTAGCCCAAGATAGGCTCGATGACGGGCTTGAGCTTGCGTCGCATCAGACTGCCGAGTGTGGTCGGGTCGCTCAGCACCGGGCGAATCACGCTGTAGCCGACGCCGGACAGTACCCGCATCGCGACGAGATCCGCGCGCGCCTGCGGCAGGGTAGCGAGCACGGACCGCACGGCATCAGGCGCGGTGGCAGTGTCGGCGAAGGCCTCGGCCTCGGCGATGAGGTCGGGCAGCGCCATGCTCGGGTGACCCTCAGGGCGCAGGTCCGCAAAATACGCCCGCAGACAGTCGAAGGCGGCCGTCACGACATCCTGGTTCGGCGGCTTGTCCAACACGGTCGCGACCGTGCGCAGCCAGGTCTGCCCCTGACCGGACAGCACGCGGGCGAGCAGCGCGGCGATGGGGTTGCCGGCGGCGCGAAGGCCCGCCAGGCCCGTTTCGACGGCGGCGAGATCGACGCGTGCCGGCAGCGGCTGCGGCAGATCATCGGGCAGCGCCCGCAGAAAGCCGACCAAGTAGGCCTGCTTGCGGGCGGACTTGCTCCAGAGGTCCTGCACCTGCGCGGGCGTGAGCAGCCCGGGCTTGAGAACGAGCCGCACCGAGTCGGTCTGCGCGTCCGTCTCGGTCTCGAAGGGCAGGTAGTCGAGCACGTAGGCCGCGAGCACGGGTCCCATGGCGCTGGCGACGATCGTCGGGTTCTCCAACATGCGTCGGGCGTTGTCGGCGTCCTCCATGGCCCACCAGGCACGGCGGGCGAGCTCCTCGGTGAGGCCGGGCGAGCCCACCGCGGCCACCACCGCTTCCGGCTCGCCGAGCATCAGAAGCTGCTCCAGGCTCTCGTCGCGCATCTGGCCCATGCGCGTCCAGCGCTTGAGATAGACGGGATAGCCGCCGGGCGAGCCCAGGATGTGGCCCGAGATCAGCTCGCGCACGGCACGCAGGTACTGCTCCGGGCGGCCGGTGGGCTTGAGCTCGACCTTGGCCTCGCCCTTGTCCGTGAGTCCGCAGACGACCAGCTTCGACTCGTCGATGCGGATCGCCTTCGGCTTGCTCGCGAGCAGCACGTTGAGCCGGAAGTTGTCTTCGCTGGCCAATTCCATGTTCAGGTGCTAGGTGCTAGGTGCTAGGTGCTAGGAAGATGGGGTGGGCTCCTAGCCCCTAGCCCCTAGCCCCTAGCCCCTCATCCAGCAGGCGGCTTGTAGTGCGGGTCTTTCGGGTTCAGGAACACGAAGTGGAGCTTGCCCGGCTCGACCTCGGCATAGTCCATGGTCGCCTGGTCGAGCAGCGGCACGTCCTCCGGCGACATGACGATGTCGACGCCTTCGCTCTGGAAGCGGATGTCGTCGTCGGAGATGGAGTCCTCGAACCCCATGCGGTACTCAATGGCGCCGTCTGGCTTCTGCTCGGCGGCGAGGCGCAGCGACAAGCCTTCGGCATTGCCTTGCTTCGCCGCCTTCAGCACTTGCTCGGCCGCAGCCGGGGTCAACTTGAACATGCGTCTCTTCCCACTGCTGTCTGCTTGGCCGGCGGGTCTGGGTGCCGGCCCAATTCACGCGAAATCATAACGCGCCAACGCCCGCGGCGTCGCCCCGCGGGGTCAGTGCAGCCCCCGCCGGCGCGGCTCAGAGCCCGCCGCGGATGTGGGCGAGAAAGCGCTCCGTCCACGCAACGCCGCCCACCGAGCGCAGGTGCGCATAGCTCGCGAGCAGGTTCTGCTGCACGATGCCGTCGTGCCGCCCGTCGATGCCCTGCCCGCGCAGCACGCGGTAGGCGTAGGTCCAGTCCGGGTCCGGCGCGACGATGGCGGAGTGGTGAAACTCATGCGCGCGGATCTCGCCACCATGGGGGTGCTGCGCGCGCGGCCACGGAAAGGCCTCGGTCTCGGCGAGCCGCACATAGCCGCGGCCCTGCGGGCGCGCGTGCATCGCGACGTCGGCGTTCAGCACGCCGCACATGCGTGCGCGCCGGCCGTGCCAGTGCAGATGCTCGACAAGGTACATGAGCCCGCCGCACTCGGCGTAGGCAGGCCCGCCGGCGCGGATGAAGTCGCGCACGGCGGCGCGCATGGACGCGTTGGCTTCGAGCGCATCCATGCGCATCTCCGGAAAGCCGCCGCCGATGAGGAGCGCGTCCACTGCGGGCAGATCAGCATCGTGTACCGGGCTGAAGGGCACCAGCTCCGCACCGCCGCGCTCGAGGCCCGCCAAGTCGTCGGGGTAGTAGAACCCAAAGGCGTCGTCCCGGGCGATGCCGATGCGCACCCGGGGCGCCGTGCTGATCGCCTCCGGCCACACCGCACCCGGCAGCCCGGGTGTCGGCACCGCGGCGGCGATGTCAGCGAGGCGCGGCAGGTCCAGGTGCTCGGCGACGATGCCGGCGATGCGCTGCACGGTCTGCTCGGCGGCGTCGGCCTCGTTGCTCGGCATCAGGCCGAGATGGCGCTCCTCGATGCCGAGCTCGTCCAGGCGCGGCACGGCGCCGAGCACGGGCAGGTCCGTATAGTGCTCGATGACGCGGCGCAGGTTGCTCTCATGCCGCGCGCCGCCGACCTTGTTGAGAATGACGCCGGCCAGATCGAGCGCCGGGTCGAAGGCGCGAAACCCGAGCAGCACCGGCGCGACGCCGCGGCCCATGCCCTTCACGTCCACAACCAGCACCAGGGGGGCGCCGAGCAGCTTCGCGAGCTCGGCGTTGCTGTGCGCCCCATGGAGGTCGATGCTGTCGAAGAGGCCGACGTTGCCCTCGATGAGGCCCAAATCCGCCCCGGCGAGCGCGCGGGCGAAGGCGCCGCGGATCTCATCCGCCGGGGTGGTGTGATAGTCGAGATTGAGGCAGGCACGACCGGCGGCCTGGCTCAGCCAGAGCGGGTCGATGTAGTCCGGCCCTTTCTTGAAGGGCTGCACGCGGTGCCCGCGGTCGCGAAACGCGCGGGTCAGGCCGATGCTGAGCGTCGTCTTGCCGGAGGACTTGCGGGTCGCGGCGAGGTACAGGTGCGGCATAACGGCGGCTGCGGGCTGGCTGCGCTCAGGCGCCCGCGCCGTTCTGGCACGGACGCGCACCCGCGTACAGCACGGGACGTGGCGTACCGCACCGCAGCGGCTGGGCTGACAGGCGGCTCAAGCCGGCCTCAGGCGGCGGACGCGGTGAGGCCGTCCATCTCCTTGTCGGACAAGGACTCCGGCAGGAACTGCAGCACGCGGATGCCGACGGAGACGATCAGCATCGCCACCGCGACGCCGCCGATGCCGAGCAAGAGCTCCGGCAGGCTCGGCACGTAGGGCGCGACGGTGCCGCCGATGTCCCCGGGCTCGCCGAAGGCGAGCACGGTCTTGCCCGGGAACATCTCCAGCGGGTACGCCTGGCTGCCGATGATGACGACGTACAGCGCGGCAAGACCCCCGGCGATGACCAGCGCGCAGGCGCCGGCGATCCAGTTCGGCTCCTTGCCGAGCCGCGGGTGGTACACGATGCCCAAGGGCAGCAGGCCGCCGATCAGCACCCAGCCGCCCCAGAACAGCAGCGTGTAGATGCCGCCGCTGAGCAGGATGAAGTGCTCGAAGTCCGCGTCCTTGGCCCCGTAGAGGTTGGTCAGGTGGTAGATCAGCGTGAAGTAGAGCACCGCACCGATGAACAGCCCGAGCAGATCCTTGAGCCGCTTCAGCAGCTTGGGGCCGATGGGACGGCCGTCCCAAGCAAAGCTCGACATCAGCACCAGCATGTAGGCGGCAAGGCCGTAGGCGAAGGACATGACGACGAACATCGGCGCCAGCACGGCCGTGTCGTAGGCGGTGCGCCCCACCAGGAACCCGAAAATGGACCCGGTGCCGGTGGTGAGCGCGAGCCGCCACAGAAAGGCGAAGATGCCCACCGGGCGCTGGAACTGGTTGCCCTTGCGCTCAGCCATGGTCCACAGGTAGCCGATGGTGATGGCGAGGAAGCCGGTGTACAGGAAGATGTTCCACGCGAAGATCGACGTGAAGTTGTACGTGGTCATCGCAACCACAAGCCGATCCGGCCGGCCGAGATCGAGCACCAGCACCAGCAGGCCGCCCACCAGCAAGCCCGCCGCCATCAGCCCGGACAGGCGCGCCAGCGGCTTGTACACGGGCTTGTCGAACACGGTGCCGATGGAGGCGACATTGAGCGCGCCGGAGGCGGCAAGGATCAGGAACACCGCGAAGACGTGCGGCAGGCCCCAGACCACCGAGTTGGTCATGCCCGTGACCCAATGCCCCTCATGCTCCATGTACAGCGCGGCGGCACCGCCGATGGCGATGACGGCGGCGAGGGCGGCAAGCAACCCCCAGTAACGCTCGGGTTGGATCAGCCATTCGCGGTAAACGATTCTCTTGGCCATCGTGGATCTCGGTGCTGCTGCCCGGGCGGCCCGTGCCGGCCGCGCGGCGGGTCGGGGGGATCGGAATCAGAGGCCCGCGTAACGGACGCCGGTGTTGAGCCCCAGGTCTTCACGGATCTGTCGGCTCGGCTGGCCGCGCAGGGCCTTGCGCAACGGGCTCGTCGGGTCCTTGATGTCGCCGAAGACGATGGCGTTGTGACCCAGGGCGGCGCAGGCATCTGCGCAGGCGGTGGAGTCCTGGCCGTCGTCACGGCGGTGCGCGCAGAGGTTGCAGCTCTCGACGCAACCCTTGCCGCGCGGGGCGCGGCTGAACTTTTCCTCCACCTGCTCGTGGATGAATGAGCGTGCCTTGTACGGGCAGGCCATCATGCAGTAGCGGCAGCCGATGCAGGTGTGGCGGTCCACCATGACGATGCCGTCGGCACGCTTGAACGACGCGCCGGTGGGGCAGACGTTGACGCAGGGCGGATGCTCGCAATGCTGGCACATCAGCGGCAGGTTGGTCACATGGCCGCTGACCTTGTCCTCAAGCTTGACCTTGCGCACCCACACTGACCGCTGGTTCTGCCATTTCGCGGCCGCCTGGCCATGCGGGCGCACCTGCAGATCGAGACCGTTCTCCTCGGCGCAGGCATCGACACAGGCACTGCAGCCTTCCGCGCACTTGCTCGTGTCGATGAAGAGGCCCCAGCGGTGGCGGTCGTCCACCGGCTCGGCGCGCGGCGCGGCGTCGGCGTCATCGGCGCCGGTCAGCGCACTCAGAGCCACGACTACGCCGACCCCGCCGGCACTCCCGGCGATACCGCCGGCGGCGACGCCGAGGAAGTGGCGACGGCCTTCGTTCAGTTGTTCGTCTCGGCTCATTGGTGTTCACCCTCTGCCGGCGCGGCGTAACCGACCCCCGCGGTGCGGGGTGGTCGTGCACCGGGCACGAGCTGCTGGTGGGCCGCCGCTGTCTCTTGGTTCCATCCCTCACCCTTCGGGATGGTCGCGTGACAGTCGAAACAATTCACCTTCACCGCGGCATAGTCGTGGCAGGCGGCGCAGAATTGCCCGTGCTCGTTGATCGCGATGGGCTCGTTGTTCTCATCATGGCCCGCGTGGCAAGCAACGCAGCCGATGAGGCTGTGCTTGGTGGAGCGGATACCGCCATACACGGTGGTGTCGCGCTGGTGCTTGATCACCTCCATGTGGTTGCGACGCATGTACTCGGTGGGCTCGACGCAGTTGCCGAGCGCCGCCGCCTTGGAGCTGTCGACGACGAAGTCGCCGACGCCCGTCGCCTGCACCGCGCCCACCAGGCCCAGCAGGAGGGCCGAGAGCAGGAGCGCACCGACGCGGGCACGCAGTGGCTGTGGCTGATTGTGTGTCATCGCTCTGTCCCGAGCGCCGATGGACCGGCGGTCCATCGAACGCTCGTGGTTGCTGGTTGCGCGGTGGTTACTCGCCAAGGCCCATCTTGATGTAGCCCGTGGGGCAGACGTCGGCGCAAATGTGGCAGCCGATGCACTTGGCATAGTCGGTGTCCACGTAGCGGCCGGTGGTTTTCTGATCCTTGTTGACGCGGAACACGGCATCCTGCGGGCAGAAGATCACGCAGTTGTCGCACTCAAAGCACATGCCGCAGCTCATGCAGCGCTTGGCCTCGGCGATGGCCTCGTCCGTGGTGTAGCCGATGACGCGCTCCTTGAAGTGGCCCAGCACCTCCTCGGCACTCGGCACCTCTTCCTTGCGCAGGTAGCGCGCCTCGTACTTGAAATGCCCGAGGAACAGCTCGTCGTGCGGAATGACCTCGGCGCCGGAGCGATCCTCGTAGTTGTGGATCGCGTAGTTGGCGTCGGAGGTGCCGCGCAGATCGCCGGACTCCTGCACCTTGAACTGCTCGGGCGCCAGGTGCGCCTCGGTCATCTTCTCCAGCAGGTTGAAGTGGTGCACGTCCACCTTCGGGCGCTTGCGCTGCTCGACCTGGTTCAGGTAAGCATCAATCGAGTCAACGGCGATCCAGGCCTGGCCGATGGCAGTGGTCAGCAGGTGCGGACGGATGATGTCGCCGGCGACGAAGTGGCCGGGCTTGTCCGGCACCTGATAGAACTTGTCGGAGTTCATCAGGCCGCGGCCGTTGTCGAAGTCCTCCAGGCCGGTGAGGTCGCCGCCCTGACCGATGGCGGAGACCACCAGATCGGCCTCGAGGACCCGCTCGGTGCCCTCCACCGCCGTCGGGCGCCCGTCCTTCATCTCGCAATCGGCGACCTTGAGGCCGATGGCGCGGCCGTTCTCGTTCTTGATGACCTCCAGCGGCATGACACCATCGAGGACCGTCACGCCCTCATGCAAGGCATCGTGCACCTCGTGCTCGGCGGCGGTCATCTTGTCGCGCGTGAACAGCGAGGTCAGCGTGACCTCGGCGCCTTCTGCGGCGGCCGTCATGGCGGTGTCGTGGGCGACATAGCCGTTGTGGATCACGGTCTCGGGCAGGTCGCTCTTGCCGCTCTTGGTGATGTGGCCGAGACGCCGCGCAACGGAGACGACGTCGATGGACGTGTCGCCACCGCCGACGCAGACGACCTTCTCGGCGGTGACCTTCATGCGGCCTTCGTTGAAGGCCTTCAGAAAGGCGACACCGGAGACGCAGTTCGGCGTGCCTTCCCAGCCGGGCACCGGCAGACCGCGGCCGGACTGGCAACCGATGGCCCACAGGATGGCGTCGTAGTCCTGCTCCAGTTGCTCCACGGTGACATCGGTGCCGACCTTGGTGTTCAGCTTGACCTCGATCTGGCCCATGTCGAGGATGCGGTTGATCTCGGCATCGAGCGCGTCGCGCGGCACGCGATAGCCCGGGATGCCGAAGCGGAACATGCCGCCCAAGCCGCTGAGGGCCTCGAAGATGGTGGCCGCGTGGCCCTTGCGCCGGAGCTGGTAGGCGGCCGCGAGGCCAGCCGGTCCGCCGCCAATGATGGCGATGCGCTTGCCGGTATCCTGCGGGGCCGGCGCGAACCTGTAGCCCTCGGCAATGGCCGTGTCGCCGATGAACTGCTCGACGGCATTGATGCCGACGAAGTCTTCGAGCTCGTTGCGGTTGCAGCCGTCTTGGCAGGGCGCCGGGCAGACCCGGCCCATCATGGACGGGAAGGGGTTCGCATCGGTGGAGCGGCGGAACGCGTACTCCTGCCAGGTCACGCCTTCCGGCGGCTGCTCCAGCCCGCGCACGATCTGCAGCCAGCCGCGGATGTCCTCACCGGACGGGCAACTGCCCTGGCAGGGCGGCGTCTTGTGGACGTAGGTCGGACACTTGTGGGAGGTATCCTGGACGAAGATTTGCTCGGTGAGCTTGTCCCACACGTTGTCGCCGTCCTCGAACCGACGCCAGGAAAGCTTGGTCATTTCGTCGCTGGAAGTTGCCATGGATAACGCTCCTTACGCTGCGAGCTGTCGCGCCCGCTTGTCGATGAGGTTCTGGTCGACGCGCCGTCGGCCGGTGTCGTTGAGCTGAAAGACTGCCTCCGCCGGGCCGCCGTCTTGCGGCGGCCGGCCCCGTTCAGGCGGCCTCGTCGGCGGTCTCCTCCGCGTCTTCATCGGATGTCTGCCCGGTCAGGATCAGGGCGTTGGACACCAACTGGTGCACGCTGACGATCTGATCCATATCCATGCCGTAGTACGGCAGCACCTTCGTGAACTGGCTTTTGCAGATGGCGCAGATGGCGGCCATGTGCGTGACGCCCTTTTCCTGAATGACGTTGTTCAGCGCCTCCACCCGGGGCTGCGCGCCCTTGACCCGGATCTCCATGAGGTCGTCGGTGAGCAGGCCGCCGCCGCCGCCGCAGCAGAAGGTGCGGTCGCGGATGGTGTCCTCGTCCATATCGTAGAAGTTGTTGCAGGTGGCGCGGATGATGGCGCGCGGGATGTCGAATTGCCCGCCGGGGCGATCGCCCATGCGCGACGCCCGGGCGACGTTGCACGAGTCGTGATAGGTCAGCACCATGTCGTCGTTCAGGCTCTTGTCGAAGTTCAGCTTGCCCTGCTGCATCAGGTCATAGGTGAATTCGCAGATGTGCTGCGGCACCGGGTAGCGCGGGTCCAGGAAGTCCCAGGGGCCAGCCAGCGTGTTCAAGAAGCTGTAGGCAACGCGCCAGGCATGGCCGCACTCGCCGAAAACGATGCGCTTGACGCCGAGCTTGATGGCGGCCTCGCGGATGCGCAGGGCCACGCGGCGCATGTTGTCGTAGGAGCCGATGAACATGCCGAAGTTGGCGGCCTCGGAGGCATAGCTGCTGAACGTCCAGGAGACGCCCGCCTCGTGCATGACCTTGCCGTAGCCGATGAGCCCGTCCACGTGCGGCTCCGCAAAGAAGTCCGCCGACGGGGTCACGAACAGGATATCGACGCCTTCCTGGTCCAGCGGATACTTCACCTCGACGCCAGTGTCGTCGAAGACGTCCTCCTCGAGACCCTCCAGCGTGTCGGCCAGCGCCGGCCCCGGCAGGCCTAGGTTGTTGCCGATCCTGTAGACCTTGGCGATGATCTCGTTGCAGTACTTCTGGCCGACGCCGATGTGATCCATGATCTCGCGCGCGGCCATGGAGATCTCGGCGGTGTCGATGCCGTACGGACAGAACACCGAGCAGCGCCGGCACTGCGAGCACTGGTGGAAGTAGCTGTACCAGTCGCTCAGCACTTCTTCGGTGAAGTCCTCGGCGCCCACCAGCTTCGGGAAGAACTTGCCCGCAAGCGTGAAATAGCGCCGGTAGACCTTGCGCATCAGGTCCTGGCGGCCAACAGGCATGTTCTTCGGGTCGTGGGTGCCGAGGTAATAGTGGCACTTGTCCGTGCAAGAGCCGCACTTGACGCAGGAGTCCAGGTACACCCGGAGCCCCCGATAGCGGCCGAGCAGGTCGCCCATCTTGTCGAGGGCCTTCTGCTGCCAGTCGTCAACGAGCTGCCCCGGGAAACCGAGCGGCGCCTGGAACTCCTCCTTCGATTTGAAGGGGGCGGAATGCGCCATCACGCCCGGCTCAATGGCCGGGATCTCCGGATACTGCTTGAGGACGGGTACTGCGAAATCAGCCTTAGCCATGGGTCATGAGTCTCCGAAAGCGGTAACGCGCGCAGCGGCGCCTCTCTCTTCTGACGGGAGGCGCCGATAACGGGCCTCGCTGGCTTCGTTTCGACAGTGGACGCAGTCGCCGGTGCCGGACGCGTCGAAGTTGTGCATCACTGCTGTTCCAGGCGCCGCGCCCAGGGGGCGATGTGCCGGCGCTCACGCGGGTTGTCGACCTGGTTGCGCGACGGGCTGAAAAAGAGCCCCGGCATATGCAACAGCTTGCTGTACGGAAAAATAATCATCAGTAGGGCGACGAGCAGCAGGTGGCCGAGCAACAGCGGATCCGCCGGTAAGGTCGAGAACTGCCCGACGTACAACCCCTGGAAGAACTCCTTCACGCGGATGACGTCGGTGTGCACGACGAAGCGCATCGACAGTCCCGAGAGTCCAATGGCGATCAAGAGCGCTAGGATCAGATGGTCGGACGGCGACGTGATGTAGCGCACCCGATCGACCAAGAAGCGACGCGCCCACAGCCCGGCAAGGCCGACCACCATCGCGATGCCGCCGTAGACGCCGAAGGGTTGGATGAACTGGATCGGCGCCCACACGGGATCGATGAAGTAGCGTAGGTGCCGCAGGGTCACCAGGAACAGGCCGAAATGGAATATCCAGCCAAAGATCCAAATCCACTTGTTGCCGCGGAACAGGCTCTCGAAGAAGACCACCTCACGCGTGATGCGGAAGGCGACACCCGCGCGTGTCGTCGGCGCAGGCGTCGTCGGGATCTTCAACGGCGCCGGGGTGCGCGCGTACTGAAAGACCTTCGCCGCCAGCCCCGCCACCAGCACGAACGCCGCGAAATAGAACAGATAGGCGTAGAGCGTGGAGATGTAGGTCATGGCGACATTGCCTCTGTGGTGTTCTCTATGGCGTTCGTTATCGGGGCCGGACGCTCAGGGCGTCGGCCGGCGGCAGGTCCGCGGACCGCGCGCGAGTACGGCTGCCGGTGGCGTCACGCGCGGCGCCTCGAACCGCCGGTCCCTTGACGGGACCGACAGCGCACGGCTTCGCTCGGACGCAGCCGATCGGCTTTGGTCAGACGCCGGCGGGCTTTGGTCAGACGCAGCCGGTGGGCTTGCTCAGACGCAGCCGGTGGGCTTGCTCAGACGCAGCCGGTGGGCTTGCTCAGACGCAGCCGGTGGGCTTTGGCAGCCCCGCGTAACGGCAAGCCTGCTTGGCCGGACCGTAGGGGAACAGGCCGTACAGGTACTTGCTGTTGCCCTTGTCCTTACCGAACTTCTTGCCGACCGCCTTGGTCAGCACGCGCACGGCGGGAGCGATCTGATACTCCTCGTAGTAGTCGCGCAGGTAGTTGATGATGTCCCAGTGCTCGTCGGTGAGCTCTAGGTCGTCTTCCTTGGACATCACCTCGGCAACGCCGGGCTCCCAGGCGTTGATGTCGGAGAGGTAGCCCTCCTCGTCGGTCTCGAAGGTCTTACCGTTGACTTCGATTGGCATCTCGTTGCTCCTATAGGGTTGCTGAAATTAGGGTTGCTGGCATTACAGCCAGGCCTGGACCTTGTCGTGCTCCGCGGCGAGATCCACGAAGCCCGCGTAGTCCACGACATTGATGCCGTCGATGACGCGATCCTCGGTGAAGCCCCGGGCCAGCAGATCGGGTCCAAGCACGAACAGCTTGACGGAATCGAGCGCTTGTTTCACGCGATCTTCGACGGCGGTGCCCTTGGTCGCGGCGTACACGCCGTCTTCGATCAGCAGCACGCCGGCCCCGGCCGTGGCGTGGGCCAGGCAAACATCCAGGGACGGCTTCTCGAAGGGCGACTTGTTGACGGTGTGAAGCGTACTCATCGGTGTCCTCGCTCAGGCCGATGTCAGAAGCTGAAGACGACGTCGGCGTCGTCCATGATCGCGGCCATCTCGGCGCGGGAGACGAGCTTGATCGAGTCCTTCTCGGCGTAGTCCTCGTCCTCGTCCTCCCAGACCAGATGCTGGAGGTCGTCGAGGGTCAAGCCGCGCTCGTCGAGGGACTCCTGCTCCACGAAGATCTTCTTGACCTCGTAGTCGCCCAGGGCCGCGTAGGTCGGCGAGAAGTTCTTCATGCCGATGCCGGCGGTGTCCTGGCCCTTGGTGAGCTGGTAGACGCCGTCATCGACGAAGGCGAGGCTCACGTCCTGGTCGAAGGCGGCGCCGATGAGCACGACCTCCAGGGATTCCCACGCGTAGATGGTCCCGTAGGGTGCCTTGCGATTGAGATACAGAAAATTCTTGATGGTTTCCGACATGACCTTATCCCCCGCCGCTCAGTCGCCGAAGACGACCAGACGGTCCGCTTGAATGGCCGCCTCGACCAACTGGCCGAGCCCGGAGATGCGAAAGCGCGGGTGGATGTTGGTCGCATCCTTGCCGTTGCGCTGCATCTCACCCTCGTCGGCGACGCCGCGGCGCTGAGCGGCAGCGACGCAGACCACCATGTCGAGGTCGTGCTGCTCGGCCAGCTCGGCCCAGCGGTTGACCACGTTGCGGTCATCCTGCGGCGGCGTGGTGAGCCGCGACGCATTGTTGACGCCATCGTGATAGAAAAACACGCGGAACACCTCGTGCCCCTTCTCCAGCGCGGCCTTCGTGAAGAAGTACGCCGAGTCGGAGGCCTGATGCTGGTACGGTCCTTCGTTGATTTGAATTGCAAATTTCATAGCGACCTCGCAGTGGCGGCGACTGCCGGCAGCGGACCCCCTCCGCTGCCGGCCGCCGCGAGCTTCAGGAAACGCCGCAGCGCCTCACAGCGCCTAGAAGCGGATGTACGACGAGCTGTTGAAGCTGGCCCGGGCGCCGCGCCAAGTGTCGATGTGATACTTGGTGAAGGGCAGCTCGACCTCTTCGAAGAAGCGCGGCCAGCCGATGCGCTCGATCCACTCGTTGACCCGCTCCCAGTCGCGCGCCCCTTCCTTGTAGGCCTTCAGGATGCGCTTGACGATGGCGGTCGCCTCGGGCCAGCGCGGCGGGTTGTTCGGGATGCCGGCGGCGACCAGCTTCTGGAAGGTCGGCTTGCCGCGAGCGTTGGAGTGGTTGCCGCCCACCCAGATGGCGAGCTTGGAGTGCTCGGCATCGTTGATCTGCATCGGCGGGCACGGCGGGTAGCAGGCGCCGCAGCAGATGCACTTGCGCTCATCGACTTCCAGCGACGGCTTGCCGTTGACCATGGCCGGGCGAATGGCCGCGACCGGGCAGCGGGCGACGACGGACGGGCGCTCGCAGACGTTTGCGACCAGATCGTGGTTGATCTTCGGCGGCTTGGTGTGCTGCACGTTGATGGCGATGTCGCCCTGGCCGCCGCAGTTGATCTGGCAGCAGGAGGTGGTGATGTGCACGCGGTTTGGCATATTCGCGTTGCGGAACTCGTCGATGAGCTCGTCCATCATCGACTTCACGACGCCGGAGGCATCGGTGCCGGGGATGTCGCAGTGCAGCCAGCCCTGGGTGTGGGAGATCATCGTGACGGAGTTCTGCGTGCCGCCGACGATGAAGCCGGCGTCTTCGAGCGCATCGATCAGCGGCTGCACGCGGGCACCGTCGGTGACCATGTACTCGATGTTCGAGCGCAGCGTGAAGTGCACGTAGCCGTCGGCGAGCTCATCGCCGATGTCGCACAGCTTACGCAGCGTGAAGACGTCGAGGATGCGCTGGGTGCCGGCCTTGACGGTCCAGATCTCGTCGCCGCTGTAGGCCACGTGACGCAGCACGCCGGGACGGGGATGATCGTGGTACTTCCATTGTCCGAAGTTCTTCCGCATCACCGGGTGCATGTACTGCCACGGATCGGGGCAGCCGCTCTCGACGGGCTCGCGCATGTCTTTGGCCATCGATGTTCCTCCAGTAAATCAGTAAACAGTTAGGTGCTGATCGACACTCGCGCAGCGAATCGGCGCGCGGCGCTCCTCCGGGGATGTCCTCCGGGGAGGAAAAGGCGCCGCGCGCCGAGGCCTGGGCCGGATCAGCCGGCCGCCTTCTCGGCCTGCTTCTCGAACCAGGCCTCCGCCGCCTCGTCCCAGCCGTCCATGCGGACGTAGGAGCTCTGGCGCGGATGGCTCAGCATGTTCGGGTCAGGATCGATGCCGATGCCGTCGAGGAAGTTGGCGAGACCGATACGCTCGATCATCTCGCCGCAGCGCTCGTGCTCGAGGCCGTTCTCGGCCCAGAAGTCGATGATGCCCTCGGCGAGCTCCACCATCTCTTCGTAGTCTTCCTCCGTGTCCAGCTTCTTGAACGGGACGATAACGGTGCCCATCAGGTCGCCGATCTTGAGCGTGCGCTTGCCGCCGATCAGGATAGTCACGCCCTTGTCGTCGCCGGGATGCAGCGCCTTCGGCATGACGTTCAGGCAGTGCATGCAGCGCACGCAGTCGCGGTTGTTGACGGCCAGCGTGTCGTCGTCGTTCAGCGACAGGGCCTGGGTCGGGCAGCGGGTGATGACGTTGTCGATGATGTACTGGCGGCCCCGCTCCTTGACGTAGGCCTGGACTTCTTCCTGGTCCACCTTCATGTCGTCGCGCCAGGTGCCGAGCACGGCGAAGTCGGAGCGCTCGATGGCGTTCTGGCAATCGTTGGCGCAGCCGGACACCTTGAACTTGAACTTGTAGGGCAGGGCCGGGCGGTGCACGTCGTCAACGAAGTTGTTGACCAGCATGCGATGCGCCTTCAGCTCGTTCGTGCAGGACATCTCGCAGCGGGCGGCACCGACGCAGGACATGGCGGTGCGCACGCAAGGGCCGGCGCCGCCCAAGTCCCAGCCGTACTCGTTGATCTCGTCGAAGAAGTGCTGCGTCGACTGGGTGTCGGCGCCGATAAACATGATGTTGCCGGTCTGGCCGTGGAAGGTGACCAGGCCCGAGCCGTGCTTTTCCCAGCTATCGGCGAGCTGGCGGAGCATGGCCGTGCTGTAGTGGTTGCCGGCCGGCGGCTGCACGCGCAGGGTGTGGAATTCTCTGGACTTCGGAAACGCCTTACCGACCTCCGAGAAGCGCGGGATGATGCCTCCGCCGTAGCCGTAGACCGACACGGTGCCGCCCTTCCAGTAGCCCTTGCGGGTTTCGTAGGAGTGCTCAAGCTGACCGAGGAGGTCGTTGGTCATCGCGTTGATGCGGGGGTCCGGATGCTCGTCGCGCAGCCGCTTGATGCCGGAGATGAAGCTCGGCCAGGGGCCGTCCTCCAGCTGATCGATCATCGGAGTGTGGTGCTTCTCGATCGTCATGTCGCTGAATCTCCCGTTGAGGTCGGTTCTATCGGTGCCCGGCGTCAGACAGCACGCCGCGGACTGCCGGACCGGTGTTCGGTAAGCGACGGGGTTTATAAGGCGCAAATGCCACCCCGCGTTCTGGGAAGGCACTATAGCCGGCACCGACAGCCACCGAAACTCCGCATTGGGGGTGGAAGACGACCCTGCGGTCTATCCCCTTGGGGATAGTTGACCGCAGCGCATTTTTTGCATTTGCAACAAGGCCGTAGCCGTCGCCTAGGCCCGCGACCAAGACGCGCGAGTCTAGCCAACCCCCCGGGGAATGTCAAATCTCGTTAATATAACCATGTACTAATACAGCCCGCCGCCACAGGGCTCCGCCGGCGCTGACCGCGCGTTGCATTCCCCCCGCCGCGTCGGCACATAGCCGGCCAGCGACAGCCGACACGCGGCGCCTGCGGAAGTTCCATGTGGCGTGCGGACCTTTAGCACGCCTCCCCTTGCCAAGGGCGATAGCGGGACAAACGTTCATTAACATCGGGGCAATCCGTGAGGGCGACGCCGGTTCGCCGCGGCCGGCAGCTCCGGCAGCCGCTGCCGCGTCGCGCGGCTTACCATCGCCGGGACACCGGCACGATTCCCAACCGAGGGTACGCAGCAGGCATGTTGAAGCTCAGCGAGATCCTGGTCTCACGCAAGGACATCGAAACCTTCCCGGCGCTTGAGGCGGCCGTGCAGGACGTGGCTCGCAGCGGCGAGCGCTTCTTCCGCATGGACGTGAAACCGCCATTTTCCGACACGCCCGAGAACTGGGAGGACCGCTTGGAGGCCGCGTTCAGCGGCCTGATCCGCTGAACGACGTGCGCCTTAGCGCCGTCCCAAGAGGTCCATCAGCAGCGATTGCCGGAGCGGGCTCCGCGCTCCGGGGCCACAGGCCAACCCATCAGGCGACATCCATGAAGGCTTACGAGATCACCCAACGCTTGGCCGATACCGCGGCCGACTCCATCGGCCATCAAGGGGCAGAGGAGGCGGCGCTTGAGTCGCATCTGCTCGCGTTGCAGGAGCAGTTCGACACGCTGAACCGCATCGGCGCCGATGAACGCCAACTCGCGGACATCAAGCTGCAGATGGGCCGCGCGCTGGTGGGCCTCGGCCGCGGCACGCAGGCGTGGCCGCTGGCGCGCGAGGCCTTCGACACCTTCATGGCGCTTGATCAATTCGAATTGGCGGCCGACTGCTGCGACGTGCTGTTCCGGGCCGAGCAGCCGGGGTCCCTCGCGGCCCTGGGCCAGGGCATCTGGCTCGCGGTCACCTGCCCCATCGACGTGGAGTTGGCGGTGGACCTGCTGAATCACATCATCGATGAAACGCCGGACGATGCCGACGGCGCCGCCGTGGCCGCCACCACCGCGCTTTTCCTCGCGGACCTGCGGGCGGAAGGTGTACAGCGCGAGAACCTGATCTTCTTCACGTCGCAGCTCCTGGCCAATGTCGCCCGGCGCCACAGCCACGTGGACAGTCAGGAAGCCTTCGACCTCTGGCGCGATCGGCTTGAGCTGCGCGAGCCGGACAAGTTCCTGGTGCGGTTGCGCAACGTCATCGACGTGCTGGTGCAGGACGACTGGTGGTTCCACCGCGACGCCATGCAGGCGCGGCTGCCGAGCTGACCCCGCCCGGCGAAGAACGACACAACTGACACACACTCAGGTTCCGCCAGCCCTTCGTCGAAATCGACATCGAAATTCTTACCTGCACCCACATTCGGCTCAAGCCGCGTCGATGTGCGAACCCCTTGTGGCGCGCGATGTCGCTCACCGGCGATAGCGATAGCGATAGACCGACGTTCGGTTCCGCCGCAACGAGTGTACCGTTTATTTTCGAATCTAAGGCATGACCATGTTCTGGCAGGACGACGAGGACACCCCCGAGATCACCATCCCCGACAACGTCGTGGACGTGCTGTTTGCTTTGCAGTGCCGCGAGATCCCCGTGGACCATTGCCACGCCCTGAGCACGGCACTGCTGGACGCCGCCCCCTGGCTCGACGAGCCGGGCTGCGGCATTCACAGCATCCATGTGGCGGGCTCGCAGAACGGCTGGGAGCGCCCGAGCCATGGCGTCGATCAGGCGCTGTTGCTGTCGCGGCGCACCAAGCTCTCGATCCGTGTACCGCGCGAGCGCGTCGAGCAACTGAGGGCGGCGCTCGAAGGCAAGACCTTCGATGTCGGCGGCGCCGCACTCGGCGTCGGCAGCGGCAAGCCGAAGGCGCTGAGCCAAGCGGCGACACTGTTCGCGCGCTATGTCGCCGGCCCCGCTGAGCTGGACGAGGAGGGCTTCCTGCGCTGGGCCGCCGAGGCACTGACCGCGCTGGACATTCGCATGCGCAAGGCGCTCTGCGGCAAGGCGACGGCGCTGGCGACACCGGCCGGCCCCCTCATCACCCGCAGCCTGATGCTCGCAAACCTGTCGGCGGAAGAATCGGTGCGGCTGCAGGAGCGCGGACTGGGCCCGCACCGGGTCATGGGCTGCGGGCTGTTCATCCCGCACAAGGGCATCGATGCGGTGCAAAAGCCCCAGTAGCGATCTCGCGCGGGTGACGTGCCCGCTCGATCTCACTAATATCAGCGATTCGTGATGTTGGCGATGCCAGCGGCACCGGCCCCGCGCCGGCGCAGCAGCCTCCGCCGGCACGCGCCCGAGCAAACCGATTGAACAAGAACGCGCCGGTACCCCAGCGGGGCGGCGATGACGAGAGGAAACCCCTTACATGGCAATCGAAGTCAACGGCAAGAGCATCGAGACCACCGGCAGCGGCTATCTCACCGATCCCAACGCCTGGGACGAAGACATCGCGAAGGTGATTGCAGATGCGGAGGGCATCGAGCTCACCGAGCAGCACTGGGACGTGATCAAGTACCTGCGCGATGAGTACCTGAACAACAACCAGAACCAGCCCATGGAGCGCCAGTTGCTGAAGGACATGGGCAAGCTCTGGGGCACCAAGCCCACGAGCAAGGACCTCTACAAGCTCTTCCCGCTAGCGCCCACCAAGCAGGGAACCAAGATCGCGGGCCTGCCCGAGGTGATGCGCAAGGGCGGCTACTGAGCCGTCGGGTCGCGCCACCCGGTGCGCGTCGATGAAGCCGGCCTTGTGCCGGCTTTTTTTGTGCCGGCACGACGCCCCAACCGGGCGGCGTCGGAACCCGAAGTAAGCCCGCAGACACCATGAAAACCCGCCGCTTGCGCTACATCCGCCGTGTGCTCCTGTCGCGGCGCGCCTGGCGCGTGCGCGGGGCCTTTCTGCTGGGCGCGCTCGCGGTGGGCCTGGTGTCTTCCGTGTTCGGCGTACTGAGCGAGCAGGCCAATCGGCTGTTCGCGGCCATCGCCGAGGCGGCGCCCATGGCGCCGCTGCTGCTGACGCCGCTCGGGCTCGTGCTCGTGGTGTGGCTCGCGCGGCGCTTCTTTCCGGGCAGCGAGGGCAGCGGCATCAACCAGGTCATCGCCGCACTGGAGCTTAAGAACAAGGACCGCTTCCTGACGCTGAGGCTCGCGGCGGGCAAGATCCTGCTCACGCTGATCGGTCAGGGCTGCGGCGCATCGGTGGGCCGCGAGGGGCCGACGGTGCACGTCGCCGCGTCCATCATGTACTCGATGCGCCGGCTCGCCCGCTTCCCGGCGGACTACATGGCGCGCGGCATGCTGCTCGCGGGCGGCGCGGCGGGCATCTCCGCGGCCTTCAACACGCCCCTCGCCGGGATCATCTTCGCCTTCGAGGAGATGCTGCGCGGCTTCACGCCGCGGCTCGCGGGCATCGTGATCCTGTCCGTGCTGGTGTCGGCGCTGGTGTCGATGCTGCTGCTGGGCGAGCGCTACTACTTCGGCACCGCATCCGCCGGGCCCGTGCAGGGCCTCGGCCCCTGGCTCGCGGTACTGCTCTGCGGCGTCGTCGCCGGCTTCGCGGGCGGGCTGTTTGCCTTCTTGATTCTGCGCCTGTCGCGGGCGCTGGCGCCGCTGGTGGCGAGCAACGGGCTCGGCGTCGCCTTCGTCTGCGGCGCCGTGCTGGTGCTGATGGGGGTGCTCACGGACTACCAGGTCATGGGCTCGGGCTACGACATCGCGCGCGCTGTCGTCGTCGCCGGCGAGGCGCCGGAGCCGCTTTACCCCATCTACAAGTTCATCGCGAGCCTAGCGTCGTACCTGAGCGGCATCCCGGGCGGAATCTTCGCCCCCGCGCTGTCCACCGGTGCCGGCATCGGCGCCGATCTGCACCGGCTGCTGCCGCTGGCACCGCTGGACCTGATGGTGCTGATGGCGATGGTGGCCTATTTCGCCGGTGCCGTGAAGTCGCCCATCACGGGCTTCGTCATCGTCATGGAGATGACCAACGACCAGAACACGCTGGTCGCCTTGATGGCGGCGGCGATGGTGGGCTACGGCGTGTCCTTTCTGCTGAGTCCGCAGCCGCTGTATCACTCGCTGGCGCGGGTGTTGGTCGAGCGGGAGGAGCGGAGGGAGTAGGAAGTTTGAAGTTTGAAGTTTGAAGTGCAGGGTGCGGGGTGCGGGCTGTCACGACACGGGCGCGAGATCGAGGCGCCCGGCGGCGAGCAGCGGCTCGATCTCGGCGCGAGGCATGGGCGCTGCGAAGTAGAAGCCTTGCACCTCGGGGCAGCCGTTTCGGACCAGGAAGTCGGCCTGCTGGCGCGTCTCGACGCCCTCGGCGATGACCTGAAGCCGCAGGCTGCCGGCGAGCGCGACGATGCTCTGCACGATGGCGGCGGCGTCCGGGTCCGGCAGCGCGGCGATGAAGGACGGATCGATCTTGATCCGGGTCAGCGGCAGCCGGCGCAGATAGGCGAGCGACGAGCGCCCGGTGCCGAAGTCGTCGATGGCCATGGTGAGCCCGAGCCGCGCGAGCGACTGCAGCACGCGCAGGGACTCGCCACCCTCCTCCACCAGCAGGTCCTCGCTCAGCTCCAGTTCCACCTCGGTGGGCGCCAGCGCAAAACGCCGCAGCATGGTCTCGACCAGGCGCGGAGAGTCCGTATCGGCCACCTGCTTGGCGGACACATTGAGCGTGAGCCGCGGCGGCGCGATGCCGGCGAGCTTCCAGTCGGCAAAGGTCGCAAAGGCCTTCGCCAGCACCCACTCGCCGATGGGACCCATGATGCCGGCACCCTCGGCAATGGACAGGAAGGCCACCGGCCGCAGGATGCCCTGCTCGGGGTGACGCCAGCGCAGTAGCGCCTCGACGCCCACGACGCGCCCGTCCGGCACCGCCACCTGCGGCTGGTAATGGAGTACCAGGCCGTCCTCCTGCAGCGCCCGGCGCAGGCCGTTCTCGAAGGCGATGCGTTGCTGCACGGCCTCGGTGAAGCTCGGATCGTAGAACTGGTAGCGGTTGCGCCCAAGCTGCTTGGCCCGGTACATGGCGGTGTCCGCGGTCCTCAGCATGGCCTCGGCATCCTCTGCATCGAGCGGCGCCAGGCTGATGCCGATGCTGATGCTGACCGCGATCTCCTGGTCATCGACCTGAAAGCGCCACTGGTCCACCGCCGCCAGCAGGCTGCGGGCGAGCGCGGCGACGCCGTGCTGGTCCTGCGCGCGCTCGGTGATGACCCCGAGCTCGTCCCCGCTGATGCGCGCCAACGTCTGCTCCGGCGGGATGCAGCCCAAGAGCACACGCGCCAGCTCCACCAGCAGCCGGTCGCCGGCGCTGTGGCCGAAGGAGTCGTTGACCTGCTTGAAATTGTCGACGTCGATGAAGAGCAGCGCGACGAGTCCGCGCCGCTCGGCGTTGCGCGCCAGTGCCTCGGCCAGGCGCCGCTGGAACGACAGCCGGTTCGGCAGCAAGGTCAGGTGATCCTGATGCGCCAGGCGGTCCAGCTCCAGCTCCGCGTGCTTGCGGGCGGACTCGTCCAGCACCACGCTGTCCCAGATCACCTCCCCGCCGGTGCCGCGCTGCGGTTTGCCGCGGCCGTGTAGCCACTTGAGCCGGCCACTCGGGGTGCGCACCCGCCACTGGTACTCCCAGTCCGTCAGCTCCCGCGCCGACCTGTCCACGGACTCGCGCATTGCGGCCCGGTCCTCGGGCAGCACCATCTCCCACAGCACCGCGGCGTCCTGCTCCACATCCGCGACATCGACCTCCCAGATGTCACGGCAGCCCTCGCTCATGTAGCGCATGCGCCGACCGCCATCCGGCGACTGGATGTACCGAAAGATCGCCCCCGGCACGTTGCCGGCGATGTTGCGCACCTGCGCCTCGCGCTCTTCCAGCGCCACGCGCTGCTCCACCACATCGGTGACATCGCGGCCAAGGAACAGAATGCCGTCCAGCGCGCCGTCGACCTCGTGCGGGATCAGGCGAACATCCAGACAGCGCCGCCCGGCGCTCGGCAGCGTCAGCCAGACCTCGTGACGCAGCAGCTCGCCCGCGCGGCAGCGTTCCAGCCACGCTGTTAGCGGCACGGCAGCGTCGGTCAGGAGATCGTCAAGCGGCACGCCGATGGCGGTCGCCGCCGTCCAGCCGAGCGCCTCCGCCAGCGCGCTGCTCAGGTGGCGCACGCAGCAGCCGGGGTCCAGATAGGCGACGTAATCGGGCATCGCCGCCAGCAGCAGCGCGTTCAGCGCGAGGCTTTGGTGCAAGGCGAGATCGGTCTCGCGGCGCTGCGTAATGTCTTTCAGGATGCCGACCCGCACGCGCGCGCCGGACTCCTCCGCCTCCATGTCGCGGGCCGTGTCGCTCACCCAGAGCACCGCCCCGTCCGCCGCGGTGAGCCGATACTCCGCGGCAAAGGGCGCGGCTGCCATCCGGCTCGCCGCTCGCTCGGCGAGCACGCGCTCGCGGTCCTCGGGGTGCAGATGCGCCAGCCACAGGCTATGACTCGGACGGTCGTCGGCGTCCGGCAGCCGCAACAGCGTGCCCAGAAAGTCGTTGACGTAGCGCGGCGAGTCGTCCTGCTCGCCCAGGACGTACACGACCATGGGCAGGCCCTCGACCACCCGGGTCAGGGTCTGGATACGCACCAACAGACCGTCGGCAGCGGGGGACAGCTCATCGACGCCCCCCACCGCCGCGCCGGCCGCGGTATGCTGCGGGTTCTTCTGAATCAGTTTCTTCATGCTCGCCGATCGCGATGCAAGTCCTGAGCGCTGCGCCGCCGGTGGTAGTCCGCGACGGCCAAGCATGGGTACCGCCCGGATACGAAGGGCTGGTGATATGCGCAAGCTTACTGCAAGCGGAGGTGCCTGATGTGTGACCGGAACCGCGTCGCCGATTGCGCGTGGACGGCGTACAGCGGGTACCGGGGCGGGCGGTGGTCAGCGGCCAGGCGCCGGGCACCGTGGACTCGGCCGTGCGCGATCGGGCACGCGCGCGGCGCCATCGCGCTCGCCGTCCTCGGCACGCTGCTCATGCTCGGCTGTGCGGCGCGGGTGCCACAAGACATCCGCACGCCGGCCCCGGCGCCGGTCACGGCTGCCGCCGTCCGTGCGGCACCGGAGCGCTACGTCGGCACGCCGGTGCGCTGGGGCGGGCGCATCCTCGCCGTGCGCAACGACGCTGCCAACACCGACATCGAGCTCCTCGCCTGGCCGCTGGACGCCGCCGGCGAGCCGGCGCAGGACAGCGGCGACGACGCGCGGCTTGGCCGCTTCATCGCCCGCTTCGATGGCTTCCTGGACCCGGCCACCTATCCCGAGGGGCGCCTGCTGACGGTCAGCGGCACCGTCACCGGCGTCGAGACGCACGATGTCGGCGACTACCCGTATCGCTACCCCGTCGTGCGCGCCACCGGCAGGCACCTGTGGGCAAAGCCGGAGAGCGTCCGCGCGCCATACCCAAGCCCGTGGTACGACCCGTGGTACGGCGGCTGGCCGGGCTCCCGCTTCGGGCCCTGGTACGGACCCGGCTTCGGGCCCTGGCATCGGCCTTGGTACTGGTGACGGGGAGCGCGGCGATCCCTCTTCGACGGTTTGTTCAGGACTATCAGCGTAAGGGACGCAGGGCCGAGCGGGGCAGTTCAGCGCGCTCGCGCAAGCTCCGCCCGCCGCCCTCGGCCGTTGGCTCCGGCGCGGCGGGCAGGCAGACCCGCACGGCGAGTCCGCCGATCTCGGCATGGCCGAAGTCGATCTCGCCGCCGTACGCCGCCACGATGTCCCGTGCGATGGCAAGGCCGAGACCGCTGCCGGCCTTTTGCTCGTCGAGACGCAGCCCGCGCTGGCCGAGCCGGTGCAACTGGTCCGGGGCGATGCCCGGGCCGTCGTCGGCGATGGCGACCCGTATCTCATCGCCGCCGCCTGCGGCCGTGGCGGCGACCTGCACATCGACCTGCCGACGAGCCCATTTGGCCGCGTTTTCGAGCAGGTTCCCGAGCAGCTCGAGCAGATCCTCGGCGGGCAGGGCTACGGCACCGACGTTCGGTCCGGCCACGCGCCATGCCAACCGGGCACCGTCCGGTGTGCGCTTGAGCGTGCCAAGCACGCGGTTCAGGGCCTCCGAGACATCTGCCCGGGCGGGGCGCGCGTGCGAGCCGGAGCGCATGCGGGCGCGGATCAGCTCCCGATCGACGCGCCGGCGCATGTGCAGGGCAAGCTGCTCCAGGTCGTTTGCCAGCGCCGGATTGCCCTGCTGCCGCAGCCGGTCGGCGTCCGCCGCCAGGGCGCTCAACGGCGTCTTGAGGCCGTGCGCCAGATCGGCCGTCCAACTGCGCGCCTGCACGATGGACGCTTCGCGCGCGGCGAGCAGCGCGTTGACCTCGGCCACCAGCGGTTGCACCTCGTCCGGATAGTGCTCCGGCAGCCGTTCCGCGGTGCCGGCACGCACGGCGTAGACACCCTTGCGCAGCGCTTCCAGCGGCGCCAGCCCGGCGCGGATCTGCGCCCAGGTGGCGAGCCCCAGCACTAGAGCGATGACGCCGAGGTACGGCAGCATGTCCGCGGCGAAGGCGTTGCGCGCCCGCACCAGCTCGGCGCGGTCCTCGGCCACGGCCAGGCGCAGCGTGCGCGCTGCGCCGCTTGCGTCCGCGCTCGGTGCGCCGCCGAGCCGGATGCTGCGCTCGCGCACCAGGAGCGCCTGTCCGCCCGGGCCGGGTAGTCGGTGCGTGTGCACCTCGCCTGCCGCCAGTGCGTCTTGCGGCAGCGCCAGCGTTGTGTCCCAGAGCGAGCGCGAGCGCAGCAGGCCGACGCCGGCGCTGCCGGCTTCGCTGTCGTCCACCTGCCAATAGAGTCCGCCGAGCGGGGTGCCGAAGCGCGGGTCCTGCGGGGGCTGCTCGACGCTGACCGCGCCGTCGTCCGGTGCGATGTGCACGGCGGCGGCGAGCTGGTTCAGTCGGCTCGTCAGCTCGCTGCCGATGCGCCGCTCCACATGCCGCTCGAACAGGATCACCAGGCTCGCCGCCGCCACCAGCAGCGCCAGCGTGATGGACAGGAGCGCCGCGACGGCGAGCCGTGCGCGCAGCGAGTTGCGGTTCACGGCGGGTCGGCGGGCGCGGCGGCGTCCGGCGCATCCGGCTCGATGACGTAGCCGAAGCCGCGCCGGGTCTCGATGAGCCCGCTGCCGAGCTTGCGCCGCACGCGCCCGATGAGCACCTCCACGGCGTTGGACTCACGCTCGAAGTCCTGCGCGTAGAGCTGCTCGGTCAGCTCCAACTGCGGCACCACGCGCCCCGCGTGCTGCATCAGATAGGCCACCAGCCGGTACTCCGTGGGCGAGAGGTGCACCGGCACGCCGTCGCGGCTCACCTGCATGCGCCGCGTATCGAGCGCGAGCCCGCCCGCCTGCACCACCGCGGAGGCCTGGCCGGCGGCGCGGCGCACCAGCGCGCGCAGCCGCGCGAGCAGCTCCTCCATGCGAAAGGGCTTCGGCAGATAGTCGTCGGCGCCGGCGTCGATGCCCTCCACGCGCTCGTGCCAGTCGCCGCGGGCGGTGAGCACCAGCACCGGAAAGCGCTGGCCGGCCTCGCGCCAGCGCCGCAGCACCGCGAGCCCGTCCATGCCCGGCAGACCCAAGTCCAGGATCACGGCGGACCAGTTCTCGGTGTCGCCGCGGAACCAGGCGTCCTCGCCGTCGGCGCTGTGCTCGACGACGAAGCCGGCGGCCGCGAGCGCCGCGGCCACGGCGGCCGCCACGCGCGGGTCGTCTTCGACCAGCAGGATGCGCATCAGTCGTCTTCCTCGTGCTCCAGCACGGTGCCGGTGGCCGCGTCCACCAGCACCTCCAAGCGGCGGCCGTCCGGGGTGATGACCTTGAGCTCGTAGACCCAGCGGCCGTGCTCGCGCTCCAGCTCGACCTCGACGATGTCGCCCGGCATCGCGGCGTGCACCACGGTCAGGATCTCGGCCAGCGGGCGGACCTCGCCGCGGGCGAGCGCGGCGCGGGCGCGGTCGTGGTCATGCTCATGCGTGCCGGCCGGGTCCACGGACCCCAGCAGCAGCGGCACGGCCAGCAGCGCCCAGGGACGGGCGCGGCGGGCCGCGGTCGGCAGGAGCGGTTGCATGACGTTGCTCCGGCGCTGTTGCGCCTGTTGCCTCGGGGTTGCGGCGGGCCGCGCGCGGCGCCCGCTCGGCACGCAGTGCGCGGCCCTGCCGCCCGAGCATGGTGTGCCTTGCCACCTGACGAAAGGCTGACAGGGCCGTACAGGGATCGGTCAGTAGCCGCTCGGTACTCTGCATCGCAAGCGTGCTGCCGAGGCCGCCGGGCAAGGGTCCGACGCCGGGCGGCAGCCGCGATGTGCATGCATCTTTGCAGACAACGGAGCGACTCGCCATGACGTTGCAGACCTTGACCGGCGGTGCAGGCGCCGCACCCGCCAGCCAGTCCGACGCCAGCCGCGTACGGGTCTGGGACCTGCTGGTGCGCATCTTCCACTGGTCCCTGGTGGGGGGCTTCGCGACGGCCTTCATCGTCGAGGACGATCTTCTCGGCGTGCACGTCTGGGCCGGCTATCTGGTGCTGACGCTGATCGCCGTGCGCCTGGTCTGGGGCGTCATCGGCACGCGCCACGCGCGCTTCACGGACTTCGTCCGCGGGCCGCGGCAGGTGCTCGGCTACATCCGCGACGCGCTGCGCCTCAAAGCGCCGCGCTACCTGGGCCACAACCCCGCGGGCGGCGCGATGGTCGTCGCGCTGCTCTTGCTGGTGGGCCTGACCGGCCTCAGCGGCATGGCGCTGTACGGCGCGCAGGAGCTCTCCGGCCCCTTGGCGCCGCTCATGGCGGGCACGTCCGCCGCGACGGGCGAGGTGCTGGAAGAGACCCACGAGGTGCTGGCCAACCTGACCCTCGGCTTCATCGTGCTGCATGTGGCCGGCGTGCTGTTCTCAAGCCTCGCGCATCGCGAAAACCTCGTCGGCGGCATGCTGAGCGGCCGCAAGCGCCGCGACTGACCGGAGGACGGCACGATGACCAACACCAACCCCCATCGGTCCGTTTCGCTGCTCTGCGCCGGCCTGCTCGCGGCTGCCGCTGCCGTGCCGGCGGCAGCGGCCGGCGATGCCGCCGCCGGCGCCGCGGCCTGGGCCGCGCAGCACTCGCAGGCGGGCGGCGGCGAAGCCCGTAGCTGCGCGAGCTGCCACGGCGAGGACCTGACCGGGCCGGGCCGGCACGCGACGACGGGCAAGCCCATCAAGCCGCTCGCACCGTCGGTCAACCCCGCCCGGCTCACCGATGAGGCCAAGGTCGAGAAGTGGCTGCGGCGCAACTGCAACTGGACGCTCGGCCGCGCATGCACGGCCGCGGAGAAGGCGGACTTCCTCGCCTACATCGCCAGCCAGTGACCCGACGCACCGACCACACCGGAGAGCAACCCATGAAAGCAACCCTTGTCCTGGCCGGCGGCCTCACCGCGGCCCTGCTGGCGCTCGGCGCCGCCGGGCTCGCCGTCGGCGATGACGACGACGATGACGACCACCATGAGCACCACAAGCGTGGTTGGGTGGAGCCCGGCGAGGACGTGCAGCCCGTCGCCAACGCCGCCTACGCCGAGGAATGCGGCGCCTGCCACATGGCCTATCAGCCGGGCCTGCTGCCGATGGACGCCTGGCGGCAGATCATGGCCCCCGAGGCGCTCGGGGATCACTATGGCGACGACGCCTCGCTGTCCACGGACCTGCGCGCGGAGATCGCGGGCTATCTCGCCGCCAACGCGGCGGAGCGCTCGGGCAAGTCCCGGGCGCGGGCCTTCTCGGTGGGGGATGCCGGCACCGAGGCGCTGCCGCGCATCACCGCGACCCGCTACTTCCGCAACGAGCACCACGAGATTCCGACCCGCATGGTCGCCGGCAACCCGGACGTGGGCAGCCTCAGCAACTGCAACGCCTGCCATCAGGGTGCGGACGAGGGCGTCTACAACGAGCATCGCGTCAACATCCCGGGCGTCGGCCGCTGGGACGACTGAGTCTCGCGCCGCCGCGCTGCCGACGCCGAGACCGGATGCGACCGAGCGCGCCGTGCCGACGCCGGCCGAGCGCGCCGGTCGCATTCAGCTTGGGTTCAGGTTCGGCGGCTACCGTCAATGCTGCATCAGCCGCCGACCGATCGGTGCCGCGACAGTCCCGGCGCAGCCCAACCCATCATCTCCAGTGCCTTGCGCTATGCCCCATGCCCCAACACAGCGACGAGCTGGCCGAGCGCGATTGCTCTTGCCCGGACTCCTCTGCCTGATCGCGCTGCTGCCGCCCCCCGCGGCGCCTGCCGACGCCCCGGCAGAGGGCGCGCGCCCGAGCCTCGCCGAGGTCGTCGAGGGCACGCTCGCAGCGGCCGGACAGCTCGTGCGCGCCGACGCGCTGCGCGGTGAGGCCGCTGCCGTGCGCCAACAGGCCGGCGCCTTCACCGCCGCGGACCCGGGGCTGCGGCTCAAAGGCGTCACCGACCAGTTCAACGCGGACGCCGGCGCCTATGCGCTCGAAGCCCTCGTGGAGCTGCCGCTGTGGCTGCCGGGCCAGCGCCGCGCGCGGCTGGAGCTGGCCCGCGCACTCGGCGTGCGCGCCGATGCGCTGGCCGGGCTGCTGCGCTGGGAGGTCACGGGCGCCGTGCGTGACGCCGTTTGGGAGGTCGCGCTCGCCAAGGTGCAGGCCGACCAGGCGCGCACGGCCTACGCGGCCGCAGAGGCGCTCCAGGCCGTCGTCGCGAAGCGCTATGCGGCCGGCGAGCTGGCGCGGCTGGACCTGCTGACGGCCGAGCAGGAGACGCTTGCGCGCGCCGCCGAGCTCACCACCGCCGACGCGGACCTCGCCCGGGCGGAGGCCGCCTACGCGACGCTGACCGGGCGCACGGAGCTGCCGTTGCCGCCGGAGCCCGGCGGCAATGCGGCCACAGCAGATGCGCCCGCGCCGCTGCTGCCGGAGCACCACCCGCTGCTCGTCGCCGCCAACGCGGCCCTAGGGCGGGCGCGCGCCGAGCGCGACCGCGTGGCGAGCGAGCGTCGCGGCCATCCGATCCTGAGCCTGGGCGGCGTGCGGGTGCGCGACGACCCGCGGCTGGATGGCGACAACACCGTGCAGGTCGAGGTTTCCATCCCGTTCGGGCTGCGCAGCCACGCGGCACCGGCGCTGGCCGCGAGCGAGCGCGAGGTCACCGACCAGCTCGCCGAGCTGCACCGCCTGCGGCGCGCCGCCGAGGGGGAGCTGGTGGAGGCGGTGCTCGGCCGCCGCGGCGCCGCCGCAGCGCTCGCTGTCGCCGAGGCGCGCGCGCGGCTCGCCGCGGACGCGCTCGCGGTGGCGGAGCGGGGCTTTGAGCTCGGCGAGACGGACCTCTCGGAACGCCTGCTCGCCGAGCGCCGTGCACGCGAAGCACAACTGGATCTGGCGCTCCGGCGCGCCGAGCAGGGCCAGGCGCTGGCCCGCGTCAATCAAGCCTTGGGAATCCTGCCCGAATGATGTCGAACACCTCGAGAACCGTTCTTGCACGCGCCGTTGCCGGTCCGCGCCGCCGCGCCCGGCGCCTCGCCGTCGTGCTGCTGCCCGCGTTGGCGGGGCTGGCGAGCCTCGCCGGCTGGGCCGCCGAGCCGGTGTCGCTGACGCCGGAGCAGCAGCGCGCCTTCGGCATCGAGCTCGCGCCGGTGGTGCCCGCCGCGAGCACGCTGACGCGCCGCTGGCCCGCCCGTGTCGCCGTGCCGAACCCGCAGTTGCAGGTGGTGGCCGCGCGCCAGGCCGGCGTCATCGAGTCGCTGCTGGTGGCCGAGGGCGAGCAGGTGACGGCGGGCCAGTTGCTCGCGCGGCTGCAGAGCCCCGATCTGGTTGCCATCCAGAGCGATTACTTGGAAGCCCTGACCCGGCTCACGCTGGCCGAGAGCGAGGTCGCCCGCGACCGCATGCTCCAGCGCGAGGGCGTCATCGCGGAGCGCCGGCTGCTGGAAAGCCGCGCGCGCCGGGATGAGCTGCAGACCCTGGCCGCGCAGCGCCGCCAGGTGCTGGCGCTGGCGGGCATGTCGGAGGCCGACATCGACCGCCTGGCCGAGACCCGCACCCTGACCTCCAGCCTGCCGGTGCGCGCGCCCATCGGCGGCGTGGTGCTGGAGCAGATGGTCGGCACCGGCGAGTCCGTGCCGGCCGCGGCGCCGCTGTATCAGATCGCGGATCTCAGCGCGCTGTGGGTCGAGGTGCACGTGCCGGTGGAGCAGCTCGAAGGGATCGGCACCGGCAGCCGCGCGCTGCTGTCGGAGTCCGGCATCGAGGCGCGCATCGTCACCGTCGGCCGTCTGGTGCACGGCGAGGACCAAGGCGTGCTGGTGCGCGCGAAGGTCACGGACGGCGCGGAGCGGCTGCGCCCCGGCCAGTTCGTCGAGGTGCAGCTCGCCACCGCGACCGCCGCCGGCGAGCGCTGGCGCGTGCCGGCGGCGGCGGTGGTGCGCCAGGGTGGCGCGACCTATGTGTTCGTTGCGCGGGATGAGGGCTTCGCGCCGCTGCCGGTGGCGCTGGTCGCGGAGGAGGAGGGCGAGACCGTCCTGTCCGGTCCGCTCACGACGGCCGAGCGCGTCGTCGTCGCCGGCGTCATCGAGCTGAAGGCCGCCTGGCTCGGGGCCGAGGCGACGGCCGAGGAGGCCGCCGCGGCCGACGGCGAGGCCGCGCACTGATGCTCGCCCGTCTCATCGCCTTCTCGCTCACCCAGCGGGCGTTCACGCTGCTGCTTGCGCTCGGCCTCGCCGCCGCCGGTTGGTACGCCTTTCTGAGCACGCCGATCGATGCGTTTCCGGACGTGTCGGTGCCGCAGGTCAAGATCGTCATGAAGGCGCCCGGCATGACGCCGGAGGAGATCGAGACGCGCATCACCAGCCGCGTGGAGGTCGAGATGCTCGGCATCCCGGGCCAGACCATGCTGCGCTCCATCGCCAAGTACGGTCTCACGGACATCACCGTGGACTTCGCCGAGGGCACGGACATCTACTGGGCGCGCCAGCAGGTGGCGGAGCGGCTCGCCGCCATCCGCGGCGACCTGCCGGACGGCGTCGACGGCGGCCTCGCGCCGCTGACCACGCCGCTCGGCGAGATGTTCATGTTCAGCATCCAAGGTGACGGGCTGACGCTGGCCGAGAAGCGCGACCTGCTGGACTGGACCATCCGCCCGGCGCTGCGCGCGGTGCCCGGCGTCGCGGACGTGAACGCGCTCGGCGGCCTCGTGACCACCTACGAGATCGAGCCCGACAACGCCCGCATGAGCGCCGCCGGCATCAGCCTGGAGCAGCTCGGCGCCGCCGTGACGGCGAGCAACCGCAACGATGGCGCCGGGCGCCTCGCCGACGGCGAGGAGGTGCTGCTGGTGCGCAGCGAAGGCGCCATCAAGACCCTGGACGACTTAGGCGCCATCGTCGTCGGCGGCGACGCCCGCCAGCCGGTGCGGGTGCGCGACATCGCCGAGGTGCGCTACGCCGCGCTGACCCGCTACGGCGCCGTCACGCGCAACGGCGAGGGCGAGACCGTGCAGGGGCTGGTGCTCGGGCTGCGCGGCGCCAACGCCCGCGAGGTGGTGGCGGCGGTGAAGGCCAAGCTCGACGAGCTCGCCCCGGCGCTGCCGGCGGGCGTCCACATCGAGGTCTTCTACGACCGCGGCCAGCTCGTAGACCGCGCCGTCACCACGGTGAGCACGGCGCTGGCGCACGCCGTGGTGCTGGTGATGCTGATGCTGGTGCTGTTCCTGGGCGACCTGCGCGCGGCGCTGACGGTGGCGCTGATCCTGCCCTTTGCGGCGCTCGCGACCTTCGTGCTCATGCGCTGGTTCGGCCTGTCCGCGAACCTGATGTCCTTGGGCGGGCTTGCGATTGCCATCGGCATGCTGGTGGATGCGGCCGTCGTCGTGGTCGAGAACATCGTGACGCAGCTCTCGCGCGCCGGCGGCGGCGAGCACGCCGACGGCGCGGCCCGCGCGCAGCGGCTGCCGCGGCTGCACCTGATCTTCCGCGCGACGCGAGAGGTGGCGGTGCCGGTGGCCTCCGGCACGCTCATCATTATCATCGTCTTCCTGCCGCTGCTGACCCTGCAGGGGCTGGAGGGCAAGCTGTTCGTGCCCGTGGCGCTGACCATCGTGTTCGCGCTCGCGAGCGCGCTGGTGCTGTCGCTGACGGTGATTCCGGTGCTCGCGTCCTACCTGCTCGGCAAGGGCCACGCGCAGGAGCCGCGCCTGGTGCGCCTCTTGCTTCGCATCTACGCGCCGTCGCTGCGCTGGGCGCTGCGGCACGAATGGGTGGTCATCGTGCTCGCGCTGGCGCTGCTGGTGGTGGCGGGCGCGCTGTACCTGGGTGTCGGCAAGACCTTCATGCCGACCATGGACGAGGGCGATCTCATCGTGCAGTTGGAGAAGCTGCCGTCCATCAATCTGGAGCAATCGCTCGACATCGACCTCAGCGTGCAGCGGGCCATCATGGCGCAAGTGCCGGAGGTGCGCGGCGTCGTCGCCCGCACCGGCTCCGACGAGCTGGGGCTGGACCCGATGGGGCTGAACCAGACCGACAGCTTTCTGGTGCTGGCGCCGCCGGAGGAATGGCGGTTTGCGAGCAAGGACGACCTCATCGATGCCATCCGCGCCGTGCTGGAGGACTTTCCGGGGCTCGACTACGCCTTCACGCAGCCCATCGAGATGCGCGTGTCGGAGATGCTGACCGGCGTGCGCGGCGACCTGGCCGTGAAGGTGTTCGGCGGCGATCAGGACACCCTGAACCGCGTCACGGAGGAGATCGTCGCCGTGCTCGGGCGCATCGACGGCGCCGAGGACGTCTTCACGCCCCGCAACGAGGGCGCGCAGTACCTGAATCTGGTCATCGACCGCCTGGAGGCCGGCCGGCTCGGCGTGGATGCCGACGCGCTCGCGGCCATGCTGCGCGCGCAGGTGGAGGGGCTGCCCATCGGCACGGTCTACCGCGAGGGCAAGCGCCGGCCGCTGGTGATCCGCGGCTCCGAGGCGCTGCGCACGTCGCCGGCGCGCTTTCGGGGCCTGCGGCTCGCGCTGCCGGACGGGCGCTCCGTCCCCATCGAAAACCTGGTGCACATGGAGCGCGCCGAGGGGCCGGTGGTGCTGTCGCGCGAGCTCGGCAACCGTATGGCGACGGCGATCGCAAACGTGACCGGGCGCGACCTGGTGGGCTTCGTCGAGGAGGCCCGCGCCGCCGTCGCCGAGCAGGTGACGTTGCCCACCGGCTACTGGATCGAGTGGGGCGGCGAGTTCGAGAACCAGCAGCGTGCGGCGGCCCGCCTCGCGCTGGTGGTGCCGGTGGCGCTGGTGCTGATCTTTCTGGTGCTGTTCTCCACCTTCGGGTCCGTGCGCCAGTCCTTGCTGGTGCTGGCTAACATCCCGTTTGCGCTCATCGGCGGCGTCTTCGCGCTGTCCATCACCGGCGTCTATCTGTCCGTGCCGGCGTCGGTGGGCTTCATCGCGCTGCTCGGCATCGCCGTGCTGAACGGCGTGGTGCTCGTGACCTGGTTCAACCAACTGCGAGCGCTGGGCCGGCCCATGGAGGAGGTGGTCGTCGAAGGCGCCATGCGCCGCCTGCGCCCGGTGCTGATGACCGCCACCACCGCCGCGTTCGGCTTGGCACCGCTGCTGTCCGCCAGCGGCCCCGGCTCCGAGATCCAGCAGCCGCTCGCCATCGTCGTCATCGGCGGGCTCGTGTCCTCGACGGTGCTGACGCTGGTGCTGCTGCCGATGCTCTACCGGCGTTTCGGCTGAGCGTAAAACCGTAGTCACTGACGGAGATTGGCCTATGTCCCTATGCCTGCTCTATCTGATCTGCTCGCCGAAGGTCGAGGACAGCCTGTCGGAGTGGCTGCTGGAGCGCGGCGACCCGCCGGGGTTCACGAGCATGGCCGTGGCCGGGCATGGGTCCTCGGAGCATTCCATGACCCTGGCCGAGCAGGTGGCCGGGCGCAGCCGGCGTGTGCTGTTCCTGCTGGAGCTGAGTGAAGAACGCGCGCACGCGCTGATCGACGACCTGTCCGCGGCCTTCGGCGGCAGCGGCATCCACTACTGGCTGGCGCCCATTCACGCCGCCGGCCGAATCGACTGACGAAACCCATCGGGGACTGACCCCGGGAGCGCATCCATGACGACAATCTGTTATCGAACCGCCGGACCTGCCGCGTTGCTGTCCTGCGTACTGGCACTGGCACTGACGGCGTGCGCAACGCAGCCGGCGTCGCGCACCGAAGCCGACCTCGCCATAGAGACATCCGCCGGGAGCCGCTACGAGGTGCACCGGGTACAGGTGCGACGCGATGCCGGCGCACTCAGCGTGAGCGGCGACATCGAGCACGTGCCGTCAATGCGCATGCTGGCGCCAGGGGCGGTCGAGGTCAGGGTCCTCGGCCCCGACGGCGTCGTGCTCGCCGAGAAAACGACCAAGCCGATGCGGCGAAACCTGCAGTCAAGCGATGCCCATTTCTACGTGCGCCTGCCGGTGGACCCGCCCGCCGGCAGCTCGGTGCAGATCGCGCACCAGAAATAGGGGAAGTACCGCCAATATGGAGCACCCCAAGGTCAGGCTGGTTGTCGCTTCCAGCACGTCGGACTGCAGCCGCAACCGGCCCTCTCCCAGAGGGCGCGCAGGGCTAAGGAGCGCGCCGCGCGCGACTTTCATGGTAATCCCGCGAGCGCAACCCCGGGCACGCCGAGCACGGTCCCGATCCAGAAGGCCAATCTTTCCAGAACGGGACGGCCATGCCCTCCAGGACCGTACGCAGCTCCGCCTCGGTCACGGTCGGTCCTTTGGAGTGGAGAAGATGGCGCCGCGCCCGCCGGCCGCATCTCACCCCGCGAGCGTCTCCATGCGGATGCGCATGATGTGGCCCGCGACCGCGTCCAACTCGCCGATGCGGGTGAGCGCCCGGTCCATGCGCGCCTCGCGCACGCGGTGGGTGAGCATGATGAGCGGCACGTGCGTTTCGCCGGCAGCCGGCTCCTTCTGCTTGATGGCCTCGATGCTGATGCCCTCCTCGCCCAGGATGCCGGCGATGCGGGCCATGACGCCGGGGCGGTCGAGCGCCGTGAGCCTGAGGTAATACGCGGTCTCGACGTCCGCCATGGGCAGCACCGGCGTGTCGGCCAGCTCCGTGGGCTGGAAGGCCAGGTGCGGCACGCGGTTGTGCGGGTCCGTGGTCAGCGCGCGCACCACATCGACGATGTCGGCCACCACCGCGGAGGCCGTCGGCAGTGCCCCGGCACCGGCGCCGTAGTAGAGCGTCGGCCCCACGGCGTCGCCCTTGACCAGCACGGCGTTCATGACGCCGTCGACGTTGGCGATGAGCCGGCGGTGCGGGATCAGCGTCGGATGCACGCGCAGCTCGATGCCGTCGGGCGTGCGCCGTGCTATGCCTAGGTGCTTGATGCGATAGCCGAGCTCGGCGGCGTAGGCGACGTCCTGCGCCTCGATGCGGCTGATGCCCTCGGTGAAGGTGCGCTCGAACTGGAGCGGAATGCCGAAGGCGAGCGAGCCCAGGATAGTCAGCTTGTGCGCGGCGTCGATGCCCTCGACGTCGAAGGTCGGATCGGCCTCGGCGTAACCGAGGGCCTGAGCCTCGGCGAGCACGTCGGCGAAGTCCCGGCCCTTGTCGCGCATTTCGGTCAAGATGAAATTGCCGGTGCCGTTGATGATGCCGGCGATCCACTCGATGTGGTTGGCCGCCAGACCCTCGCGCAGGGCCTTGATGATGGGGATGCCGCCGGCCACTGCGGCCTCGAAGGCCACCACGACGCCTTGCTCCTGCGCCGCGGCGAAGATCTCGTTGCCATGCAGCGCGATGAGCGCCTTGTTGGCGGTCACGACGTGTTTGCCGTTGGCGATGGCACGCAGCACCAGCTCGCGCGCCGGCGAATAGCCGCCGATCAGCTCGACGACGATGGCGACGTCGGGGTCATCAACGACGGCGAAGGCGTCGTCGCCGATGCGCCCGATGCTGTCCAGGCCGCTGATGCGCTCCGGGTCGTACTGGCGGGCGGCGGCGTGGGCGATGCGGATGCCGCGCCCGGCGCGGCGCGCGATCTCGGCGGCGTTGCGGGTCAGCACCGTGACGGTGCCGCCGCCGACGGTGCCGAGGCCCAGGAGTCCGATATTCACCGGTTCCATCGTCTGTCCTCTGTTTGTTCGTGATCGGCGCGATGACTGAGGCTGCGCCCCGGCGCGCTCATGCGGGCTGCGAGTCCGGCACCGCGGGCGCCGGCTGCTCGGCGGCCTGCGCTGCGCGTGCGTCCTCGCGGAACATCTGCTTGATGCCGCGTACGGCCTGACGCGTGCGGTGCTCGTTCTCGATCAGGCTGAAGCGCACGTGGTCGTCACCGTGATCGCCGAAGCCGATGCCGGGCGACACGGCCACCTTCGCGTCCGCGAGCAGCTTGGTCGCGAATTCCAGCGAGATGGACTTGATCTCGCCGGCCGTCTTGCGCACCGCGAGCTCGCTTGCATACGGCTCCGGGATCTTCGCCCAGACGAACATGGTCGCCTTCGGCCGACGCACGCGCCAGCCGGCGTCGTTGAGACCGTCGCACAAGCAGTCGCGGCGTCGCTGGTACATGGCGCGGATGTCCGCGACGCACTGCTGGGAGCCTTCCAGCGCATGGATGGCGGCCACCTGGATGGGCGTGAAGGTGCCGTAGTCCAGATAGCTCTTGATGCGCGCGAGCGCCGCGACCAAGTCCTTGTTGCCGCACATGAAGCCGACGCGCCAGCCGGGCATGTTGTAGCTCTTGGACATGGAGAAGAACTCCACGGCCAGGTCCTTGGCGCCCGGCACCTGCAGGATCGAGGGAGCGGTGTAGCCGTCGAAGACGATGTCCGCGTAGGCGATGTCGTGCACGACCCAGATGCCGTGCTCGCGCGCGATCTCGATGACGCGCTCGAAGAAGTCCAGCTCCACGCAGGTTGTCGTCGGATTGCCCGGGAAGTTCAGCACCAGCATCTTCGGCCGCGGCCAGGAGCTCGCGATGGCGTCCTGCAGCTCCTGGAAGAAATCCACATCCGGCGTCAGGCGCACATGGCGCACGTCGGCGCCGGCGATGATGAAGCCGTAGGGGTGGATCGGATAGGCCGGGTTCGGCACCAGCACCGTGTCACCGGCGCCCATGGTCGCCAGCGCCAGGTGCGCCAGGCCCTCCTTGGAGCCGATGGTGACGATGGCCTCCGTGGCCGGATCCAGCTCGACGCCGTAGCGGGTCGCGTACCAGCGCGCGATGGCGCGGCGCAACCGCGGGATGCCGCGCGAGACCGAATAGCGATGGGTGTCGCGGCGGCCGGAGGCCTCCACGAGCTTATCCACAATGTGCTGCGGCGTCGGCTGGTCCGGGTTGCCCATGCCGAAGTCGATGATATCCTCGCCCCGGGCGCGTGCCGCGGCCTTCAACTCGTTAACGATGTTGAAGACGTAGGGCGGCAGCCGCTCAATGCGGCGGAAGTTCGGCTGGGGGGCGACCACTGTGGACCTCGGCGGTTTCCGCGTAGATAAAGGGCTGAGAGTGTAACCGCAGCAGGGTCGGATTCAAACGTGGTCCCCATCGTCAACGCCGGCCCAATGCACCGTCGCGCCCTACCCGAGCTTTGCCGTTCTTGAGCCAGCCGACAGACAGCGCCTTCGTGAGCAACAGCCAGTGCCCGCAATCCCCGGCCGGTGAGCCCGCGCACCCGGCCGCGGCAGGCTTACGCTACCACCCCTACTATTGCGAGGAGAACGCCTGGTGGCTTTGCGCGGACCCCGCGCTCGGCAAGGGGCCGCACCGGGTGCTGTTCGTGTTGAGCCGGGGCGGCCTCTGCCCGCTCGCGGCGCAGCGTGCGGCACCGCCGGGGCAGTTGTGCTGGTGGGACTACCACGTCGTGGTGCTCGACGGCAGCGACCGGCTCTGGGACCTCGACACGCGCCTCGGCCTGCCGGTGCCGGCGCTGACCTGGCTCGCGGGCACCTTTCCGTTGCTTGAGCGCCTGCCCGCGGACATGCAGCCGCTGTTCCGGGTCGTGCCGGCCGCGGACTATCGGGCACACTTCGCGAGCGACCGCAGCCACATGCGCAGCCCAACCGGCGACTGGCTGCATCCGCCGCCGCCCTGGCCGCCCATCGGCGCGGGCATGCGCCTGCCGGACTACCGCAGCACGGCGCCCGGGGGCCCGGGCGAGCGCCTGGACTGGCGTGCGCTACGGGCGGCGCTCGGCGCCTGAGCCACGCCCCAGCGCCGCCGGCGAGCCGCAGCTCAGCCTTCCAGCGCCGCCCGCACCCGCTCCAGCCGCGCGCGTACCTCGGCCGCCAGGGTCGCGACCTCCGGTTTGTCCACCAGCGACAGCACTGCGCCCGGGTCCATGAACAGCACCGCGGTGCGCCCATCCGCCTCTTGCCGCACCACGACGTTGCACGGCAACAGGAGCCCGATATCAGGCTCCGCCGCGATCGCCCGCTGGGCGAGCGCCGGGTTGCAGGCGCCGAGGATGCGATAGGGCCGCATGCCTGCGTCGAGCTTGCTGTTCAGCGTGCCGGCGACGTCGATGTCGCTCAGCACGCCGAAGCCCTCGGCCTTCAGCGCCTCGGTGACACGGGCGACGCCGTCCTCGAAACCGGTGTCGAGGCCGGTGTCCATAATCGTCGAAAAACCGTACATCTCAATCTCCTCAGGTTGTGGTCTTGCCGGCGCGGCCGCCGCCGGGCCGGCCCCGCGCCAGCTCGAAAGGTCGATCCGCCCGGCGCAATTGCAACGACCGCGAGGTGACAGCCCAACGCGAGCGGTGCAGACTGTCGGGCATGCAGAAGCGACTTTCGACCTTGCTGAGGACCCTGTTCATGACGACCGTGCTCGGCGCCGGCACCGTGAGCGGCGGAGACCCGGACGGGCTCATCGACGACTTTGCCGACGGGCAGTCCCGGCTCGGCACCCCATGGCGGCTGGTCACGGACCAGGTGATGGGCGGCGTGTCCACCGGCCGCATGGCGCGCAGCGAGCAGGACGGCCGCAGCCTGCTCTGCATGACCGGCGACGTGAGCCTCGCGAACAACGGCGGCTTCGTGCAGGTGAACCTGGACCTCGGCACGCCTGCACGGCTCGACGCCAGCACCTACACGGGCATCCGCCTCGTGGTGCGGGGCAACGGCGAGGTCTACAACCTGCACCTCAAGACCGCCGCCACGACCATGCCCTGGCAGTCCTACCGCGCCGAGTTCGTCGCCGACGACACCTGGCGCGAGGTACGACTGCCCTTCGCCGCCTTCACGCCGCACCGGCTGGTGCCGGCGCTGGACGTGACGCGGTTAAAGCGCCTCGGCATCGTCGCCATCGGGCGCGCGATGCAGGCCGAGCTCTGCGTGGATGAGATCGGTTTTTATCGCTGAGCCCGGCTGCGCCGGCTCTCCGCCGGCTCTGCGTCGCGCCTACTTGAGCTGCGACTCGACGTAGTCGATGACCGGCGCAGGGAACGGCACATAGCCCAGTTGCTCCGTCACCGCCTGCCCGGGGCCCATCGCCTCGGCGACGATATCCTTTAGCGTCGTGAGCTTGGCCGGATCCTCGTACTCGTTGCGGAAGGCGAGCCAGGTGACGGCAACCATGGGATAAGCATCATCGCCGGCCGGATCGGCCGCGTTCTCGATGCGCTGGTCCTCGTAGATGGAGCGCAACGCCGCCTCGAAGGCCTCCGTGCCCGGGGCCACCAGCTTGCCGGCGCGGTTCTCCAGCGCCGCCATCTTGAGTCCGGGCAGGAAGCCGAAGGCGTACTGGACATAGCCGATGCTGCCCGGGATGGCCCGCACGCTGGCGGCAACGCCGTCATTGCCGCGCCCGCGCACCAGACCGCCGCGCTCCTTCAGCGCCTTGGGCCAGCTCGGCGACATGGTCGTGCCGACCGCCTCAGCAAAGGCCGGATCGATGGCACCCAGATAGCGGACGAACTTGTAGCTGGTGCCGCCGGTGTCGGCGCGGCCGACGACGGTGATGGGCAGGTCCGGCAGCGCCGCACCCGGGTTGGTGGCGGCGATGGCCGGGTCATTCCAGCGCGCGACGGTGCCGGAGAAGATGCCCGCAAGCGCGCTACGGCTAAGCTTGAGGTCCGACACGCCATCGATGTTATAGATGACCGCGATGCCGCCCGCCGCCATCGGCACCTGGGTAACGCCCCCCGGGATCTGAGCGGCCTCCTCGTCGGTAAACCGCAGGTCCGTCCCGGCGAAATCGATACGGCCCGCGATCAGGTCCTTGACGCCGCCGGCGCTGCCGATGGTCTGGTAGTCTACCTCGACCTGCGGATGCGCCAGGTAGTAGTCGCGGAACCAGCGCAGATACAGCGGGGCGGCAAAGCTCGCGCCGGCGCCGATGAGCTTGAGCGTCTTCGTCTCCGGCTGCTGCCCCGCCGCGGCGGGGGCGGCGAGCACGACCAGGAACAAGGCCATGAGGAGATGGCCCAGGATGGACCTCGGGCGGCGGGTGTGATGCATGGTGGTGTCTAGGCTCCGCAGCGGTGATGGGATGGCACAGGTGGGGGACGGTGCCCCCGGCGACGGGGAACTGCCCCGCCATGGCCGCGGAGTGTATGAGCCGAGCTTGCGCCGCCGCTACCGCTGGAGCGTCATCTAACGGTCGTTTTTTGGTCACATACGCAGCGACACGAGGGCCGAGGGCCGAGGGCCGAGGCGGATATCCTCGGCCCTCGGCCCTGCACCGTGCTACAGCATGCCGAGCTGGAGCTTGGCCTCGTCGGACATCGTGTCCGGGCCCCAGGGCGGGTCCCAGACCAGATCGACGACGACCTCGTTGACGCCGTCGACGGTCTTCACGGCATCCTTGACCATCACCGGCATCAGGCCGGCGACGGGGCAGGCGGGCGCCGTCAGGGTCATGTCGATGGCGATGTTGCCGCTGTCGGCGATGTCGATCTTGTAGATGAGCCCCAGATCGTAGATGTTCACTGGGATCTCGGGGTCGTGCACCTTGCGCAGCGCCGCAATGATCGGCTCCCGCAAGGCCTCGCCCGTGGGCGCGACAGGCTCGGCCACGGCGCAGTCCGCGCCGCCGCCCACCAGCGTGTGGTCGCGGTCCACGCCCTCTTTGTCACCGGCGCCGAAGCCGGCGAAACGCGCAAGTCTGTTCATCACATCACCACCGTTACAACCCCGGGCGCGCCGGCCCGGGCTGGCTTTGGTTCAGGTCCGCTGTTCGGGTCTCGACTCAGAGCGGCGCGGCTTCCAACCGCCGACCCACGGCATCCGCCACGTGCTCGACAATCGCCGCGCTGCCCAAGGCATCAATGATCTCGCCGGCGAAGCCCAGGCACAGCATGCGCCGCGCGAGGCCCTCGGCAATGCCGCGGGAGCGCAGGTAAAACAGCATCTCGGGCTCGATCTGCCCGACGGTTGTGCCGTGGCTGCACTTCACGTCGTCCGCGTAGATCTCGAGCTGCGGCTTGGTGTCCACCTCGGCGCTCGGCGCCAGCAGCAGGTTGCGGTTCGACAGCTCGGCGTCGCTCTGCTGCGCGTCCTTGGCGACATAGACCAAGCCATCGAACACGGCCTTACCCTTGCCGTAGACGATGCCCTTAAAGTTCTCGCGGCTCGTGCAACGCGGCAGCTCGTGGCGGACATCGAGGTGATAGTCGATGAGCTGCTGATCGCCCGCCAGGTACAGGCCCTTGAGGTCGCACTCCGCACGCTCGCCGCCGAAGCGCATGACGAGGTCGGTACGCGACCAGCGCCCGCCCATGCCGATGTTGATGCCGTCGTAGCGGCTGTTGGCGCCCTGACGGAGGTACACCCCGGAAACGTGGAAGGCGCTCGGACTCTCGATCTGGATGCGCCGATGCCTCAGCACGGCGTCACGGCCGAGGTCCAGCTCGAGCAGCACGTTGTTGCAATAGAGCGCGTCGCCCAGGCTCAGGTAGCGTTCGATCAGGGTCACCTGCGCAGCATCGCCGAGGGCTACGACGTGACGCGGCTGCGCGACGCGCGGCTCGTCGAGCCCCACGGACAGGTTGAGCAGCTCGATGGGCTTCTCGACCTGCACGCCACGCGCGGCCAGCAGCACCAGGCCATCGTCGAAGCCCGCGGTGTTCAGTGCGGTCAAGACATGGGCGCCGTCGCCGGCGACCGCCGTCAGGACCTCGCGTAGGGCGTCGGGGTCCTCGGCCAGGGTTGCGCGCAGGCCGCCGATGCGTAGGCCCGCCGGCAGCCCTTCGAGCACGGAGAGCTGCGGCGCGAAGCGGCCGTTGACGAAGACGACGCGGTGGGCATCGAGACCGGGCAGCAGCACGTCCTCGATGTCGTCCGGCAGGAGTGCGGTGAGCGGCTCGTCCACCGGCGTGAAGCCCTGCTCCAGCAGCGCTCGCAGCCCGGTATAGCGCCAGTCCTCGGATTTGTTCGTCGGCACACTTGCGCTCGCGACCCGTGCGGCGGCGGCGCTGCGGGCGGTGGTGAGCCAGTCCGGCTCCCCGGCCGGCACCGCCGCCGGCAGCCACGCGGCGAAGGGGCCGGGGGCGCCGGCCGCGGGCACCGCGGCGGGTGCGGTTTTCAGTGCCGGCGCGCTCATGCCGCGGCCTCGTCGACGATCCAGCCGTAACCTTTCTCTTCCAGCTCCAGCGCCAGCTCCTTGCCGCCGGAGCGGATGATGCGGCCCTTCGCGAGCACGTGCACCACGTCGGGCTCGATGTAGTCGAGCAGGCGCTGGTAGTGCGTGACGACGATCATCGAGCGCTCGGGGCTGCGCAGCGCGTTGACGCCGTTGGCGACGACCCGCAGCGCATCGATGTCGAGCCCGGAGTCAGTCTCATCGAGAATCGCGAGCCCAGGCTCCAGCAGCGCCATCTGGAAGATCTCGTTGCGCTTCTTCTCACCGCCCGAAAACCCGACGTTCACCTGGCGCTTCAGCAGCGAATCATCCAGATGCAGCACCTTGAGCCTGTCCTTGATGAGCCGCAGGAAAGACACGGCGTCGAGCTCTTCTTCGCCGTGGTAGCGGCGCTTGGCATTGAGCGCGGCCTTGAGGAAATAGGTGTTATTGACGCCCGGCAGCTCGACCGGGTATTGGAAGGCCAGGAACAGGCCGAGACAGGCGCGTTCCTCGGGGTCGAGCGCCAGCAGGTCTTTGCCCTGGAAGCTGACGTTGCCGCCGGTGACCTCGTAGCCCTCGCGACCCGCGAGCACATGCGCAAGCGTGCTCTTGCCGGAGCCGTTCGGCCCCATGATGGCGTGCACCTCGCCGGCGCCCACCTCCAGATCGAGACCCCGCAGGATCTCCTTGTCGTCGACCTTGGCCGTCAGGCCTTGAACAGACAGCATGTTTGACTCCGTCGGCTTACTGCACCGCACCGCACCAGACCCATGAGCAGCCTGTGACCGGTCCGATGTGGCTTGCATGTTGTGTTGGGCCGCCCCCGAGGGCGCGGCGCGATTCTCGTCTTAAGGCGAACGACAGCGGTCAGCCGACGGCGCCCTCGAGGCTGATGCTCAGCAGCTTCTGCGCCTCCACCGCGAACTCCATCGGCAGCTCGTTGAAGACCTCCTTGCAGAAGCCGTTGACGATCATGGACACGGCGTCCTCCTCCGACAGCCCGCGGGAGCGGCAGTAGAAGAGCTGATCGTCGCTGATCTTCGACGTGGTGGCCTCGTGCTCCATCTGCGCGCTCGGGTTCTTCACCTCGATGTACGGGAAGGTGTTGGCCGCGCACTTGTCGCCGATCAGCAAGCTGTCGCACTGGGTATGGTTGCGCGCGCCCTCGGCCTTGGCCGCGATGCGCACTAACCCACGGTAGGACTGCATGCCGTGCTGCGCCGAGATGCCCTTGCTGACGATGGTGGAGCGGGTGTTCTTGCCCAGATGGATCATCTTGGTGCCCGTGTCCGCCTGCTGCCGGCCCTTGGTGACGGCCACCGAGTAGAACTCGCCCACCGAGTTGTCGCCGCGCAGGATGCAGCTCGGGTACTTCCAGGTGATGGCCGAACCAGTTTCCACCTGGGTCCAACTAATCTTGGAGTTGACGCCGCGGCAGTCGCCGCGCTTGGTGACGAAGTTGTAGATGCCGCCGCGGCCCTCCGCGTCGCCGGGGTACCAGTTCTGCACCGTGGAGTACTTGATCTCGGCGTTGTCCATGGCGATCAGCTCCACCACCGCCGCGTGCAACTGGTTCTCGTCGCGCTGCGGCGCCGTGCAGCCCTCCAAGTAGCTGACGTAGCTGCCCTCGTCGGCGACGATCAGCGTGCGCTCGAACTGCCCCGTGTTGGCGGTGTTGATGCGAAAGTAGGTACTGAGCTCCATCGGGCAGCGGGTGTTCTTCGGGATGTAGACGAAGGTCCCGTCCGTGAACACCGCGGCGTTGAGTCCGGCATAGAAGTTGTCGGTGGGGGGCACGACGCTGCCGAGATGCTGCTGGATCAGTTCCGGATACTCGTGCACCGCCTCCGAGATGGAGCAGAAGATCACGCCCGCCTCGGCAAGCGCCGAGCGGAAGGTCGTCGCCACCGAAACGCTGTCGAACACGGCATCCACGGCCACGCCGGCCAGCGCCTTTTGCTCCTCCAGCGGGATGCCGAGCTTCTCGTAGGTCTCGAGCAGGATGGGGTCCACCTCGTCCAGACTCTTCAGCTCCTTCTTCTTCGGGGCGGAGAAGTACGAGATGGCCTGGTAGTCGATGGGCGGATAGTGCACGGCGGCCCACTTGGGCGTCGGCATGTCGAGCCACTTGCGGTAGGCCGCGAGCCGCCAGTCGAGCATCCACTGCGGCTCGCCCTTGCGCTGGGAGATGGCCGCGATGACGGACTCATCAAGCCCGGGCGGCAGGGTGTCGGACTCGATCTCGGTGACGAAGCCGTGCTCGTACTCGGCCTGCACCAGGTGGCCGTACTCCGCTTCCGCCTCGGCCGTCTTCTGCGAGGGACCGCGCTGCTCGGCCTTGCCGGGGAGGACTTCTTCTAGCGTTGCTGCACTCATGGCTCGCTCCGATTTCTGAGTAGATTGCTTGGTTATAGTATTGTGCCGCGGCGCGGAATCAAGGCGCTGATCGCAAGGAAACTTCCGGCAGCCGCGGATTTCCGGTCTGAGCACCGCCGCGCGCGGCCTTGGTGTCGCGCAAAGGTCACTGCGCCAACGATGGCTTTCAAGGGTGTCGCCGACTCCGCGAACGCGCGGCATGGCGCTGGGACTCCGTCCCGCGCCGGCCGCGTCGCTCGGCAGTTGTTCACGTGACCGTCATTATCGCAGCGATGGGCGCAGATGCCATCGGCAGAGGGGCGAGGGCTAAGGGGCAAAGGGCCGAGGGCCGAGGGCCGAGGGCCGAGGAGGGCTCCCTTGGCCCTCGGCCCCCTAGCGTGCTCGCTATCGCCATCGAAATCGTACCGAGAGGCGACCGATCCCGATGCCGATCCCTACCCCGACGCACCTGGCCAGTCCAACGGCGCGGCGGCGGGCGGTCGCGGTCGGCTCAGCTCTGCGGCGCAGCGCAGTCCGTCAGCGTGGCGCGGATAGTGCGAAGCAGCGCATCCGCGCCCGTGGTCTTGTCGACGTAAGCACGCGCGCCCGCACCGAGCATGGCGGCGGCACGGTCGGCCTCCTGGTACATCGAGAGGCCGATGACGCACACATCCGGCCAGTGCCGGCGGATGTGTCGCGTCGCCTCGATGCCGTCCATGTGCGGCATCGAATAGTCCATCAGCACCAGTCGGGGCCGCAGTTGCGCCACCATGTCGAGCGCCTGGCGGCCATCGCCGGCCTCGCCGACGATGACGAGACCGGGCTCATCGGCAAGCAGGGCCCGCAGGCCCTGGCGCATCATCACGTGGTCGTCCACGAGCAGCACCGTGATGGCGCCGCCCGCTACGCCCTCGGCGCCCGGCACGGCGCAGACCGCGCCCGGGGCCGTGGCGACGAGATCAGGCGCGGGCTCGGACTCCTGCGGTGCGGCGTCGAGCGGCGTCGTCAGGGTCACCAGCGTGCCGCCGTCCGCGCAACACTCGATGCGGCAGGCGCCGCCGAGACAGCGCAGCCGCTCGCGCATGGCGAGCAGCCCGAGCCCGGTCCCCGCATGCTCGCCGGTGTCGATGCCGGCGGGATCGAAGCCGGCGCCATGATCGCGAATCTCGATGCACAGGTGACCGTCCAGGCACCGCGCCATGCGCACCTGCGCCGAGTCGCAGTCGGTGTGCTTGACGATGTTGAAGAGCGCCTCGCGCACGGATTCGAACAGCACGCGCCGCACGTCCTCCCGCTGCGGCTCCACGTCCGCATCCAACCACAACGCAACGGCGAGGCCGTGGCGCGCCTCCATCTGGCGCGCCAGCCATTCCAGCGCGGAGCCGAGGCCGCCCTCGTGCAGGATGGGCGGGCTCAGGTCAGCCACCAGCGTGCGCGCCGCCTCCACCGACTGGTTGAGCAGATCCTTGACGCCGGCGAGCGTATCGGCGGCGCCGTCCGGGGCGTCGGGTCCGGCGAGCCGCCGCATGAGGCGATCGACGCCGAACACGGCGCCGACCAGGAGCTGCTGCAGGTGGTCGTGCAGCAGCTTCGCCAGGCGCTCGCGCTCGCGCTGCTCGGCGAGCGTCAACTGGGACGCGAGCCGGCTCAGTTGGCCGGCGTATTGCTGCAGCGCGTCGTGGGAGCGCCGCAAGGCCTCCTCGGCCTGCTTGCGCTCCGTGACATCGAAGCTGGCACCGAGCATGCCCGCATAGTCGCCGTCCGCGCCGAGCACAGGCTGCCCATGCGACTCGATCCAGCGCCAGCTCCCGTCGGCATGGCGCGCGCGGCACTGCGCCTGGGTCGCAAGCCGCGCCGCAATGCCGGCCGCGAAGGTCGCGAGGTAGGCGTCCCGGTCGTCGGGGTGCAGGAAATCGATGAAGCCCCGGCCGAGCAGCCGCTCCTCCGACACGCCGAACCAGCCGCACGCGATCTTGTTGATCATGGTGCAGGCCTGGTCGGGGTCGTAGGTCCAGACCATGAGCGGCAGTTGGTGGGCCATGAGCCGGAAGCGCCGCTCGCTCTCGCGGAGCGCCTGCGCCGCCGCGCGCTCGGCTTGGAGGCGCTTGCGCTCGGTCACGTCCTCGTACACCACCAGCGCGCCGAGGTCGCCGACCGCGAGCGGCGCAGCGCTGACGCTGAGCCAGCGCCGGGTGCCGTCCGCCGCCACCAGCGCCATTTCCTGATCGCGGACGACGACGCGCTCGCGGCAGGCGCGCACCGAAGCATATTCCGCGGGCGGCAGCGGCGAGCCGTCGGGCCGCTCCAGGCGCCATTCCGGTCCGTCGATGAAGCGCCCGCCGTGCGTGGACGCCGGGATGCCGAGCATGCGCTCGGAGGCGGGGTTGGCCTCGACGATGGCACCGTCGCGATCACAGACTGTGATGCCGAGCGGAAAATTCCGGAACAGCGCCTCGTACTTTGCCGGCGCAAGCTCGGCGCCGTCGCGCGGGCGCTCGTCGCGCATCTCGGCGGCATCGGGCGCGTGCGAAATCGGTTCAGGAAACGGTTGCTCTTGCGTCACGGGCCCTGTCCAAGTGCTTGGGGGTGGTGTGCCGCACGGCGGTCCGGCGCGAACGGAGGAACGCGATTCCCGTTTTGGTCTTTCGACCCTTTTTGGTCTTTCGACCCTTGGAACCAGTCGGTTATCGTGGCCGAATACCGGCATTGCGCCAAGTCCGCTCGGGTGACCCATCAGCCGGATCATCAGCACCGCCAACCGCGCGCTCGCGGCAACATCGGCACCGGGTGCCGGCATGCGCCTGTGCGCGGGCGGCCTCATCCGCCATAATCCGGGCCTTGCGGCGGCGCGCCGCCAATGCGACTTAAAGTCAGGTGCGCAACGGCCGCAGAGCCGCGGGCGGGCGCTCCGGCCCGGTCTCGACGATTCCGCTCACGTCCCACTGCCGCAATGCCGAACGCCGAAGCACGCACCACGCCCCTGCCGCCGCCCGCCGCCAACCGCCCGGCCGCGGCCGTGGAGGACGCGGCAACGAGCCAACTGTCGGTGCGCGACGTCAGCGTCGCCTACGGCGACACGCCCGTCGTGCAGGACATCTCCTTCGAGCTCGCGCCCGGCAATATCGGCTGCCTGCTCGGCCCGAGCGGCTGCGGCAAGACCACGCTGCTGCGCGCCATAGCGGGGTTCGAGCCGGTGAGCCGGGGCGAGATTCGGCTGCACGGCGAGCTGGTCGCGCGCCCCGGCCTCACCAGGCCGCCGGAGCAGCGCCAGATCGGCATGGTGTTCCAGGACTTTGCGCTCTTCCCGCACCTGACGGTGGCGAAGAACATCGCCTTCGGCCTGCGCGGCCAGAGCGCGGATGCCCAGCGCGCCAGGGTCGCGGAGCTGCTCGCGCTCATCGGCCTCGCCGGCGCGGCGCGGCAGTATCCGCACGAGCTCTCCGGCGGCATGCAGCAGCGCGTCGCGCTCGCGCGGGCCATGGCGCCGCGCCCGCGCATCCTACTGCTCGACGAGCCCTTCTCCAGCATGGACACCGAGCTGCGTGAGCAGCTCGCGCGCGAGGTCCGGCACCTGCTGAAGCGCGAGGGGGTCACGGCCATCCTGGTCACGCATGATCAGTTCGAGGCCTTTGCGATGGCGGACCTGATCGGCGTCATCGGCGATGGGCGCGTGCATCAGTGGGGCACCGGGTTCAGTCTTTATCACGAGCCCGCGAACCGGTTCGTTGCGGACTTCGTCGGCCAGGGAGCGCTGCTGCCGGCGACGGTGCAGGATACCCATCAGGTCAAGACCGAGCTCGGCCGCATCACCGGCGCAGCACCGCACGGCCTGCCGCCGGGCAGCGTCGCCGAGGTGCTGATCCGCCCGGACGACCTGGTCTACGACGATTCCAGCCCGCGCAAGGCCACCATCGCTGAGCGCGCGTTTCGCGGCGCCGAGTTCCTTTACACGCTGCGCCTCGGCAGCGGTGCCGAGGTCCTGTGCCTGGTGCCGAGCCATCACCGCCACGCCATCGGCGAGGAGATCGGCGTGCAGCTCCAGGCGGAGCATCTCGTGGTGTTTCCGTTGCTGGACAACGCTTGAGCAGACCGCCACAGGAACCTCCCCGCCGCACTGTCCCTGAGCGGCGAGCGCTTAACGGCCACGGGGGTCCGTACGCGAGGGTCCCGCCTAACTACGCGGCGAGCGGACGGATGCGGCCGATCACTTGACTCGATCTTCTTACAACACTATTGTTGTATCCATGATTCCTGCTCTCGTCCCTTTGCCCGGCTCCCCCTGGACCGTTCTGCCCCCAGGGGCTCACGCGGCGACCCTTGAGAATGTGGCCGCGACGTTTGCGACGAATCTCTGGCGGCGAGAACTGTTCGGTGGTCTCGTCTTAGCCTCTGGCAAGTTGCGATTGGCCGGATGTCCGGCGATTTATCTCGACGGCAGCTACGTGACCGGCAAACCGAGACCCGGCGATTTCGATGCATGTTGGGACCCGTCGGGAGTCGATCCATCCAAGCTTGATCCCGTGTTCCTGGAATTCGGGAACGGCCGAGCGGCTCAGAAAGCCGCATTCAAGGGGGAGTTTTTTCCGTCCTCGATGGTGTGCTCGGATGTTGGGCGGGCATTTGTCGATTTTTTTCAACTGGATCGTTTTACAGGTAAACAGAAAGGGATCGTTCTGATTTCGCTTTCGGCAGATCCTCTTCTTTTGGGGAAGGTACAGCCATGATCTACAGCGGCAAACAATACAATATCTCAACCGCACAACTGGCCAAGCTCCAGGACGCACTGTCCGCTGCGAAGGCTAGCGCCCCGGATCAGGCATGGCTCAAAAAGGCGGAGATCGATGGCCTCATGAGTCAGATCGCCGAAATCGAGGCCGAGCTTGCCGAGTACAATCTGCTCAAATCCGGGCAGGTCTCATTCTCCAAGACCTATTCTCTTGAGGAATTGCCGCGCGTCCTGGTGCAGGCCCGGGTTGCCTCCGGCATGAGCCAGACGGACCTTGCGGAAAAACTCGGCATGAAGCCGCAACAGGTGCAACGTTACGAGGCGACCGACTACATGGGCGCGAGCCTTGGACGATTGATCGAGATTTCGAAGGCGCTAGGCGTAAAGGCTTCGGAAAGTTTCGAAGGACCCAGGCGATCTACAGGATCGATCTTCGCGTGGGGCAACGCCGACGATATCGTTTGGGGTCAGTTCCCCTACAAGGAGATGATCAAGCGTAAGTGGCTTGATCTGCCGCGCGGCGCAAATCCCATCGAGTGCGTCAAGGATTACTTCCAGCGCGCCGCTGGGCCGCAATTTGCGACGGCACTTCATCGCAAGAAAATGCGCAGCGGAAACGTGCCGAACGAATACTCCCTTCTCGCGTGGCAGGCGCGAATTCTGGAGCGCGCGCGCGGTAAAGTCAAAGCCGGTGAGGTTGGCGTCTTCGACTTGAATGATCGGTGGGTGCCAGAGCTTGTGCGTCTGACGAAATGGGATGACGGGCCTCAACGCGCACGGGATCTGTTGGCCACGAAAGGCATCGTTCTCATAGTCGAACGTCACCTTCCAGGATCTTATCTCGACGGGGCCGCGATGCTCGCCGATGGCGATACGCCTGTTGTTGGCCTTACGCTGCGCTACGACCGACTAGATAATTTCTGGTTCGTGCTGATGCACGAACTTGGTCATGTCTTCCTGCATCTCTTTGACGGTCTCCGCTTCGATTTCTTCGACGAGGAAAGCGGCAATGACGGTGACGCGATCGAGGCGGAAGCGGATAAATTTGCGCTCGGCGCTCTGATACCCGAAGAACTGTGGGATCAGTGCCTCTCGCGTTTCGCCCTCTCGGAAGAGGCAGTGAAGATCGATGCGGACGCGATCGGCATCGATCCCAGTATCGTCGCAGGCCGGATCAGAAAGGAGCGCGGCAACTACAGCATTCTGAACGATCTGGTTGGTCAGGGTCAGGTGCGCTCCCAGTTTGAGGAGGCGAGCGATGATCTTGACTAAGGACATGTATGTACCGGCGCTGCGGTGGCGGCAGGGGGAGTATCAGGCGCTTGCCGGCCTTGCAGCCGCCGCTAAGGACCGCATCGCGCCCTACGTTATCATCCCGGAAGTCGAATTCGATTTCGAATTGCGGCAACTGAAGAAGTCCGTACATGAGCACGTTCATCCCTTTTCCGCCCGTTTCAATCGCAAGTGGGGGCAACGACCCGCGTGGGTCGGCGTGCACCCCCGTATTGCCGGCGAGCCGATGGGAGACGGTCGCGACGTCCTCACATACGTGTTCGAAGCCCTGCGCGCATTCCAGGCGAATGCGATACCCGCCGTTCCTCTTGACGCATCCACGTCCATGGCCGCATCCGTCGCGGCGATCGCTTCGACCGATGGCCTTGGATCGGCAATTGCGATCCGGTTGGAGGATCTGATGAAGCCGGATGCGCGCACGCGCATTGAGGCCTTGGTAACGTCGCTCGGTCTATCGCTCACCGAGGTCGATCTCGTTATCGACCTCGGCGCGCCGAATTTCGAGCCCTACGTTGCTTTCGCTGGCCTGCTGATTGCGGCCGTGCAAAGGCTTGGTGACCTGCACAACTTTCGCAATTTCGTCGTGATTGGCACGGCAATCCCGAAAACATTCAAGGACGTTGCCAAGGGTGTCGACCAACTCCCACGCCATGACTGGCTCTTCTATAAAGCACTGCTCGGCAAGATGCCTGCTAGAATGCGGAAACCCAATTACGGAGACCACACCATCGTTCATCCAGAATTTGCGCCGGTGGACATGCGGAAAATCAAGTCGGCCGGAAAGCTCGTTTACACGACAGCATCAGAATGGGAAGTGCGCAAGGGTGGGGCGTTCCGCGACGATCCCGGTCAGATGCACGATCACTGCGCATCAATCGTGGCGTCGGGCAAATTCAGGGAAGCCGGGTTTTCCAGTGGCGATGACTACATTGCCAAGTGCGCGGCGCGGACGGCGAAGCCCAGCAATCAGACGCGATGGAAGACGGTGGCGATCAACCACCACATCACATATGTGCTGGACGATCTCTCCACGTCTGGCGCTGCACCATGAACGTGCGGATCGAAGCCGTTATTTCGCGCAACGTCATGGTCTCGCACAGCATTTGGTAGAGCTGCTTTCTCGGCCGGCGAAGTTCCTTCTGCGCGTAACCGGCTTGGCCCAGCAACTCGATGACCTCTTCACGCCAAAGCAGATGCGCCATCATGACTGGATCGATCTCGGGATTGGGGGCGGCATTGCGCAACATCTGAAAGCGGATGCCCCCTCTTGGTCCCTGCTCAGCCGCGATCACGCCACACCATTCGGGCGCATGGCTCATTATGCCCACGAGATGCTTTGGCGCGACAACGATCGTGAGCTTCTGCAGCGTCTGGCGATAGATTTCAATCTGGGTTGCGAACCTGTCTAGGGTGTCCTTGGCGCTCTTGATTTCATAGCCGTGAATGCAGCCATTAATGACGGCCACGTCGATGCGGCTCCTCGCGTGCGCGAGACCAAGTTCATCGATCACGAGCGTACCCGGTTGCGCCTTGAAACGCCGCAGACGCTGCGCATGCAGCGCGATGCGGATATCCGAATCTCTTGTAACGACGTATGTGCGCATGATCACTGCTGTTTCCGTGCCCTGGCTTGATTGCTTGCTTGATAGAGTGGACACCAGTTTATAAAGTGGACGCTATCGCTGGGCATCTAACCGTCGCGCAGAGTGGGACCAGACGGGGCACAGAAGGGGCCAACCAGGCGCAACACCGGACACCGCTCTACGAAGTGTCCGGGCGGGGCTGCTGCTGTTTCGCAAGCACTTGATAACACGTGTTTGGCACGATAACAGGTCGCTCAGAGCGGTCCGCCCCTCAGACGCGAATCCACGCCCACAGGCAAGCGACGGCGCGAGATCCAATTGGTTAAGCGGCAGAGCGCAGTTGCCGTGGTTAGCAACTATGATTCTCGGCATGCATTTACGAGGTTTCCCGCACCTCGGCACGCACCGCCGGTTCTCCGACCCACGTCGAAGCCAAGTCGCCCCCAGGCCAGGCAGCCTATCGCCCTGTCGTTTCCGGCGCAATGCGCGAAGTGCCGAAGGACCCCGACGGGCCCGGCGACCGGCGCGAACTGCGAGGGCCCGGCGATGACAGGCGGTATCGACTTCGGCTTCCGCGGCAAAGCAGTGCGTGTTGACCTGTTGACCGCCCGCGCCAGCGCCATCGGCCGCGCCGCCGACGGAAACCGCGGACAGACCTAACGTTTGACGGCGCCAAATGCATGCAAATGAGTCAAGTTTCGATGACGCATCAACGCGGCCAGGCGCGTCGGGATCGGGATCGGGATCGGGTTCGGTTGCACGGCTTGTCGGTCTGAGGCGAAGCCACCCTAGACCACCATTTCGCAGGGGAGCCCGTAGACAGTGGGAGCAAGGATCGCTTTGTCCTTCATAACGCTGAGCTGGGAGAATGTAGCTACCTCCTCGACGCCGGCGGCGCGAATCCGGGATGTGGACAATTTTTCGGTGCCGTGTACTCAGCCATCTACAAGGCAATGACCGTCCCATGCCGACACCAATGAGCCATGCCGGCAGGATGCCGGCACCGCGTGAAGATAAACATCACCGCGCAACCCCGGGAGGCAGCATGCCCATCCACGACCCCGTTGTTCTGTCACTGAGCCGCGAGCGCTTCGGGGCCACCTACCGACTGCGCGCCGACAGCGCCGCCGACGCCATGGCCCGCGCGCGCGAGATCTGCCTGGAGCAGACCGTCGAATTCCCGGACGCGCTGCTGCCCAATGCGCGGATCCGCGACGGCATCGTCGGCACCGTGGCGGAGCTGGCGCCCGCAGGCGACGGCGCCTGGGACGCGACCATCCGCTACCCGGTGGAGGCCGCCGGCGGCGAGCTGACCCAGCTCCTGAACGTGCTGTTCGGCAATATCAGCCTGCAAGCCGGCGTGCGGCTGCTGGACTTCGAGCTGCCGGCCTCGCTGCTGCGGCCGTTCCACGGCCCGCGCTTCGGCATCGCCGGGCTGCGCAAGCGCCTCGGCGTGCACGACCGGCCGCTGCTGTGCACCGCGCTGAAGCCCATGGGGCTCTCGCCGGCGGCGCTCGCGGAGCTGGCGTATGGGCTGGCCCTCGGCGGCATCGACCTGATCAAGGACGACCACGGCCTCGCCGATCAGCCCTTCTGTCCCTTCGAAGAACGCGTCGCACGCTGCGCGGAGGCCGTAGCGCGCGCCAATCGCGAGACCGGCGAGCGCTGCCTGTACCTGCCCAATGTCACGGCCCCGGCGGATCGGATCCAGCAGCGGGCACGGCGGGCGCGGGAGCTGGGCGCGGGGGGGCTCCTGTTTTGCCCTGGCCTGGCCGGCCTCGATGCCCTGCGCGCGCTCGCCGACGACCCGGCGCTGGACCTGCCCATCCTCGGCCATCCGGCCTTCATCGGCGGGCTCGCGGTGGGCCCGGACGCGGGGCTGTCGCATCGGGTGCTGTACGGGCGCCTGCACCGGCTGGCCGGGGCGGACGCGGCGATCTTTCCCCACAGCGGCGGGCGCTTCGCGTACAGCGAGGCCGAGTGCCGCGACATCGTCACCGGCTGCACCGACGCGATGGGCAAGCTGGCACCGATCTTCCCGGTGCCCGCGGGCGGCATGCGGCTCGCACGCGTCGCGGAGCTGCGGGCGTTCTACGGCGTGGACGTGATGCTGCTGATCGGCGGCGATCTGCATGCGCTGGAGCCGGGCGAGGATCTCGTGCGCCGTTGTCGGCGCTTCCGGGCTTTGGCGGCGGACGTGGCCGACCCACGCTAAGCCGAAACCTCCTCGGCGAACCAGCCGCGCTGCTGCCACGGATGACCGCTCCAGCGCAGCCGCCCCAGCGCCGTACCGCACAACGCGACGCCGCCGGCGCCGGCGAGCTGTCCGTCCACCAGCACCAGCGGCACGTAGGGCCGCAGCCAAGCCGGCACGCCGGCCTGCTGGTACAGCGCCTTCAGCGTCGCGGACGGGCGAGCCTGGCGCGCGCAACGCAGGCCGGGCAACCCGAAGCCGACGCTGACCTGGCGCTGCCCGGCGGCGGCGAGCGCCCAACTCAGCTCACCGAGCCCAGCGGGCAGCACCAGCACCGGCGCGGCACCAACCTCCAGCATCGTCGGCGGCGCTGGCGGCAGCGGCGCGAGGGCGTAGATGTGTCTGCGATGCCGGCGCACCTCGCAGCCGCTCCAGGCGACGAGCGGCTGGCGATCGGGCGCCACGGGCAGAAGCTCGTCGGCAATGCGCTGCAACCGATCCGCAGGCGGCGGCAGAAACCCCTGCCGCGCGAGCCAGCGGCGCAGCACCAGCCGCCGGCGGGCGGCATCGAGGTCCAGGAGCCCGGCCGCGGGCAGGCCGCCCGCCGCATCGGCGCCGAGCCCCGCGAGCAGCTCGTCCGCGAAGCCATCGAGCAGCGCCGCCGCCTCGGCACAGTGGGAGGCCGTGCGCGCCGCGGTGCGGTCCAGCGCCGGCCAGCGCGCCTTGATCGACGGGATGATCAGGCTGCGCAGCCGATTGCGGTCGCGCACCGGGTCCTGGTTGCTCGGGTCATCGATCCAGCACAGCCCGTGCTCTGCGGCGTACTCGACGAGCGCCGCCCGGGGCAGGTCCAGCAACGGGCGCAGCAGCCGGCCGGCACCGAGCGCGGCGCTGTGCGGCATCGCCGCGAGCCCGTGCACGCCGGCCCCGCGCAGCAGCGCGAGCAGCAGCGTCTCGGCCTGATCATCGCGGTGATGGGCGCTGGCGATGCAATCGCCGGGTGACAGCAGCGCGCGGAAGGCGGCGTAGCGGGCGTCGCGGGCGACGGCCTCCAGGCTCTCGCCCGGGGCCGGCGCGAGGCGCAGATGTCGCACGTCGAGCGCCACGCCGAGCGCGGCGCACATCTGCTCGCAGTGCGCGACCCAGGCATCCGCCGCGGTCTGCAGACCATGGTGGATATGCACGGCCCGCAGCTCGGCACCAAGCGCCCGGCCCAAGCCGGCCGCGGCGTGCAGCAGCACATGGGAGTCGAGGCCACCGCTGTAGGCGATCCAGAGCCGGCCGCCGCGGGCCGGCGCCAGGGCGGCCGCGAGCCGCGCGGGGTCAAGTCGATCCGCGGCCCGCATCAGGTGGGCGCGCGGGCGCGGCTAGTCCTTGACGCGCCCGTAGCTCCGCAGCCGGTCATAGCGGGCGGCGATGAGCTGGTCCAAGGACATCGACTCCAGCTCCGCCAAGGCCTCGATGAGCGTGCCGCGCAGCGAGCCGGCCATCTGGTCCACGTCCCGGTGCGCACCGCCCAGGGGCTCTGGCACCACGGCATCGACGAGATCAAGATCGTAGAGCCGCGACGAGGTAATGGCCATCGCCTCGGCGGCGAGCTGGGCCTTTTCGGCGCTCTTCCAGAGGATCGACGCGCAGCCCTCGGGCGAGATCACCGAGTAAGTGCTGTACTGGAGCATGATGAGCCGGTCGCCGACGCCGATGGCCAGGGCGCCGCCGGAGCCGCCCTCGCCGGTGACAGTGCAGACGATGGGCACCCGCAGCGACGCCATCACCTGCAGGTTGCGCGCGATGGCCTCGCTCTGGCCGCGCTCCTCGGCGCCGACGCCGGGATAGGCACCCGGCGTGTCGATGAAGGTGAAGATCGGCAGCCCGAAGCGCTCGGCGAGGTACATCAGCCGCAGGGCCTTGCGATAGCCCTCCGGACGCGGCATGCCGAAGTTGCGCTGGATCTTCTCCTTGGTGTCCCGACCCTTCTGGTGGCCGATGATGACCACCGCACGCCCGTCCAGTCGCGCGAGCCCGCCGACGATGGCGTAATCATCGGCAAAGGCACGATCGCCGTGCAGCTCCTGGAAGCCGTCGAAGATGCGCCGGGCGTAATCGAGAAAGTAAGGTCGGAGCGGATGCCGGGAAAGCTGCGAGATCTGCCAAGGCGAGAGTCCCGCGAAGATCTGCTCGGTGAGCGCCCGACTCTTCTGCTGGAGATGCTCGATCTCCTCGGCGATGTTGATCTCGTTATCGTCGCCGACATGCCGCAATTCCTCGATCTTGGCCTCGAGCTCTGCGACGGGCTGTTCAAAGGGTAGGAAGTTCAGGTCCATAGCCGTGGAATTCTACCCCGAGTGGATTCCACGGTGACAGCAGGGTTTGCCAATGCATCAGTCCTTTTTCTCATCGCTGTCGACGATGCGCACCTGCTCGCGCCGGGCGCCGGGGACGGAGCCGCCCTCGCTGCTGCGGAAGAGCCAGATGGCAACGGCGATCATGAGGATGAACGCGATGGCGAGGATCAGGTTGGTGACGAACATGACGGACTCCGGCGCGGAAGTGGGCTGCGATTCTAGCAATCCGCCCGCCGGCATGCGCTGGCTGAATTTAGTCGCACGGCCCGCGGGCGTCCTTGCCGCGCGCGAGCCCGAAGCCGACGGCACCGTCGCCGAAACGCGCCCTGAGCGCGTCGAGCGTGCGGGCAAGCCTCGCATCGCGCAGCGGCCGATCGGCGACCTCGAACAGGTCCGGCTGGCGCGGCTCAGGCTGCGTGAGAGCGCTCAAGCCGACGCCGATAAGCCGCACTGGGTCCCGCGGCAGGCCCGCGTGCTCGAACAGCCGCCAGGCCTCGGCAAACAGCTCACGCTCGTCGTCCGTCGCCCGGTCCAGGCGGTGCTGGCGCGTGTGGGTGATGAAGCCGGAACAACGGACCTTGAGCGTGACGATGCGCCCGGCCACGCCCTCGGCACGGGCGGTATGGGCGACGTCGGCGGCGAGTGCCCGCAAGGTTTCGCGCAGGTCTGCGCGGTCCGTCCGATCAACGGCGAAGGTGGTCTCTTTCGAGATGGACTTGCGCTGCGTTCGGGGCACCACCTCGCTCGACGCGATGCCGTGGGCCTGTGCGTGCAGCGCCGCGGCGAGCCGCGCGCCCAGGTGCCGTTGCAGCTCCACCACTGGCCGGTTGCGCAGGTCCGCGACCGTGTGGATGCCGACGCGGGTAAGGTGTGGCAGCGTCTGCCGACCAACGCCGCGCAGCACCGCCACCGGTTGCGGGTCCAGGAAGGCCTGTATGTCCGCCGGCGCGACGACGGTAAGCCCATCGGGCTTGCGGTATTCGGAGGCGAGCTTGGCGATGAGCCGGTTGGGGCCGATGCCGACCGACGCGCTGAGGCCGATGGCCGCGGCGATACGGCGCTTGGCCGGCAGCCCGACGGCCTCCGGCGGGCCGATCAGGCGCTCGAGCCCTGAGATGTCGACGAAGGCCTCGTCGATGGACACGGGCTCCACCACCGGCGAGATGGCATCGAGCTCGCGGCGGATGCGTCGGGAAGTCGCGGCGTAATGGGCCATGCGGGGACGCAGGTACACTGCATCCGGGCAACGCCGGTAGGCCTCGGCGATGGGCATTGCCGAGCGGATGCCGGATTGCCGGGCCTCGTAGGAGCAAGTGGCGACCACAGCCCGCCCGCCGGGCAGGGCGCCCACCACCACGGGGCGGCCACGGAGGCGGGGGTCATCGCGCTGCTCGACGGCGGCGTAGAACGCGTCCATGTCTAGCGAGGCAGAGCCTCAGACCGACCAGGGCACGGCGCCTAGTCTTGCGCAGCCCGCTCGTCGGCGCATTGAAGCAAGGGCCAAGGGCCAAGGGCCAAGGGCCAAGGGCCGAGACGGGCTCCCTTGGCCCTCGGCCCTCGGCCCTTTCGCCTGCGAGCGCCGTTTCGTCGTGAAACTTGACTCATCTGCAAACATACGCCGCCGTCAAGCGATCTAGGTGCATGACCCAGCGCTGCATGGTCGGGCGCGCAACGTCCGCTGCTGATCAGCGCACGACCTTGACGCTGTCGCCGACCTGCATCCGGGCGTAGACGAACCGGGCGTCATCATGGCGCAGCCGCACGCAACCGTGCGACGCGTGCTCGTTCGGCACGTAGCCCTCGTGCACCCAGTAGGGCCCCTTGAACTGGATGGCATAAGGCATCGGCGTCGGCCAGTTGAAATAGTTCGTATAGCTGCCGGAGCGCTTGTTGATGTTCTTGGCCGTGACGCGGAACTCGCCCGCCGGCGTCGGATGCTCGGGCGCACCGGCGGAGATCTTGCCGGACCAGACCAAGCGGTCGTCCTCGTAGTACTCGAAGCGGCGATCGCCGAGCAGGATCTCGAGCCTGCGGGCATCTGCCGCCGGCAGCGCGGCAGGATCGGGCGGCGGCGGGACGACCTCCTGCGGCACGGGCGCGAGCTGGGCTTCGCGCTCGGCGACGCTGGAGACGTTCGCGGCCAACGCAGTGGCGTTCTGATCGATGACCTGCGCGGCTGGGTCCGCCGGCACCCGGCCGTCGGTGTGCTGCGCCGCGACGTCCGCGGGCAGTTCGGGGTAACTCTGGTGAGCACAGCCGGTGAGCAGCGCGAGCGCCAGCACCAGCGGTGGAAGGACAAATCTCTGCATCGGGGAATTCCTGGGCCTGTGACGCTGAATGAGGGCCAAGTTGCGGCCAACCGTTAGCTTCTTCGACAGCAGAACACAGGCCGCTTGTTCCGCGGAGCAGACTTTGCCCTCGGCGTCGGGGAAATCCCTAAATTTTACGAACGCTGCACCAGCTCGGACTGCCGATGCGCTCCCGTGACATGTCAGCTTCGTCTGATGTCAGATTTAATTGACAATCGTCAAACCGCGCGCGGTCGCAGCTCGGATAATGGCGCCATGCAAATGCGAGCCCGACCCCTGCGCGCCGCTGGTCTGCGACCGGCCAACCATGGCCACCGCATCGAGCGCGAGCGCCGCACCATCACGGCGATGATCGGCATCTACTGCCGAGACCATCACCATGTCGACGACGCCGGACTCTGCCCGGACTGCGCCGAGCTGCTGCGCTACGCGAATCAGCGGCTCGACGTTTGCGTGTTCGGGGAGTCCAAGATGCCGTGCAACGACTGCAGCGTGCACTGCTACAGCCAGACGCGGCGCGCGCGCATCGTCGAGGTCATGCGCTACGCCGGGCCGCGGATGCCGCTGCGGCATCCGCTGCTTGGCCTGCAGCATTTCTGGGACAAGCTGCGCGCGCGTTTCTCGCTGACCTGAGCGCGCAAGCCGGAGCCGCACTCAGCCGATCGGCGCAACGCCGAACAGCCAGCGGTGCAGAAACAGCAGGAACGCGACGTACAGCGCGACGCCGGCCACCAGCGCGATCCAGTCATTCCATTTGCCCGCCGGCGCCCCGGGCACCGGCGCCGCCGCCCGGCGCTTCAGCGACACGCGATCCACCACCGCCCAAGCCAGAAAGCCGCCGAACAGGAGCAGGTCGGCGAGGGTGCCGTTTGCGAGCAGGTGCGCGACGGCCCAGAGCTTGACGGCGACCAGCATCGGATGCTTCAGCGTCGATTGGATGCGCCCCGGCAGGTACGCCGCCAGCACGAGCGGGAAGACCGGCAGCATCAGCAACAGCGCGACGTGCCGCAGCCATGTGGGCGACTGATACAACACAATCGGGTCGGCCCGCATCGCCCCGTAGCCCAGCACGATCAGCACGACACCGAGCACGGAAACGAGGCTATAGACGAGCTTCCACGGCACCTCGCCGAAGCGGGCAAGTGCCCGCCGACGCCAGTCCGGGCGGACGATGGCAATAGAGTGGGCACCGAGAAATAGCGCCAATCCGAGCATCAACTGCAGCATGGGGGGTCCTGAGGGGCTAGTGAGAATCGAAACGGCACCCGCGGGGTCAGTCTGTGCCGCCCGCGGGCACCTGGGTCGCGTCCTGCTCATCCGCACGCGGCCAAGCGCTCAGGATGGCCTGCACGACGGTCGCGAGCGGGATGGCGAAGAACACGCCCCAAAAACCCCAGATGCCGCCGAACACCAAAATCGCAACGATGATCGCCACCGGATGCAGGTCCACGACCTCGGAGAACAGCAGCGGCACCAGCACGTTGCCGTCCAGGGCCTGGATGATGAGATAGGCCGCGGTCAGCCAGACAAAGGGCGCGCTCCAGCCCCACTGGAACCATGCAATGAGCACCACCGGCACCGTCACGACGGAGGCGCCGACATACGGGATGATCACCGACAGGCCCACTAGGAGCGCGAGCAGCATCGCGTAGTTGAGCCCGAACGCCGAGAAGGTCGCGAAGCTGACTGCCCACACGATCAGGATCTCCCAGAACTTTCCGCGCACGTAGTTCGCAATCTGCCGATCCACGTCCTTCCAGACCGTGCCGGCGATACCGCGATGCCGCGGCATGTAGCGGGCGAACCAGCCGAGGATCAGGTCCTTGTCCTTCAGAAAAAAGAACACCAGGAGCGGCATCAAGATCAGATACACCAGGAGCGTGATGACGCCGACAATGGACGACACGGACATCGACAACAGCCTCTGGCCATAGGCCACCAGCTCGCGGCGCATCGCAGACATGGCCTCATCGACCTGCGCCACGCTCACCAGCTCCGGATAGCGCTCGGGCAGCGCCATCAGCCCCTGCTGGCCCTGCGCCAGCATCTGCGGCAGTTGGTGCACCAGGTCCGACACCTGCCGGTACACCAGCGGCAACACACCCACCAGCACGGCCACGACGAACGCAAGAAATAGCGTGAAAACGACACTGACGGCGATCAGCCGGCGCCAACGCCGGCGCACCAGCAAGGCGACGAAGCCCTCCAGCAGATAGGCCACGACGATGCTCGCGATGACCGGCATCAGCATGTGCCCGAGCAGCAGCACGACCGCGATGATGCCGACGACGAAGACCGTCAGCACGATCACCTGCGGGTCCGAGAAATGCCGCCGGAACCAATCCGCCAGCACCTGGAAGGGGCTCGGATGCGGGGCTCGCAACGGCTGGTGATCCGACGGAATCACGGCGGTCTTGCTGTGGCTCAAGGTTGGGCGGAGGCGGACGCGGATCGACCAGGGGGCGATGCGTGCGCAGGCCTCGACAATTGTCTAGCGAGGCTTGGCCTCAGACCGACGAATCGTGCTCGTCGCTATGGAAATCGAAATCGAAATCGCTATCGAACCGAGTGGCAACGCATCCCGAGGGCCGAGGCGGGCTCCCTCGGCCCTCGGCCCTTTGCCCTCGCTATCGAACGAAGTCACAAACGATACCGATCCCGATACCGATCCCGATTTCGATCCCGATTTCGACGCGCCCGCAAGCATTCGGCGCCGTCACGCAATCTAGTCGACATCGGTCCGCAGCGCCGCATAAGCCCGGGCGAACAGGCCCTCCAGCTCGTCGATGACCGCGGCGGCCGCACGCCCCTGGAGCACGTGGGCACTCATCAGCGCGGAGGTCTCTTGGAGCATTGTACCCCCGTCCAGCATGGGATAACTGCGGCGTAGACGCTTGATGGCGGCCACCACGCTCTCCTCGGCCGGGCGCGTTTCCGGGATAGGCTCGGCGAGCGGCTCGGGCGCCGCGGACCTAGCCGGCGCATCACTTGCGCGTGCGGCCAGAAAGTCCGCGAACACGAGCAGCGTGCGTTGCGCATCGGCGTCGAGGGCGCGGAAGCGCTTGACGAGCCGTCGCTCATCGGCAGAACCCGGTTGCATCTGCATCAGGCCAGGCGGCAGCATAGGCGTGGGTCCAGCCGGGGCCGGCCTCAGATGGCATCCAAGGACTGATGGTTCTTGCAGTAGGCGCGGGCGAACTCAAGCAGTTCCTCCATGACCCGCACCCGAAACTTCTGTTTTTGGTGCACGAAGGAGAACGGCCGCACCAGCGGCGGGTCCAGCGCCAGCGTGACCAATGTGCCGAGCTTGAGCTCCTTCTGCACGGTGGCCTTGGACACCACCGACACCCCCATGCCCGCCTCCACAGCCCCCTTCAAGGCCTCTGGGCTGCCGAGCTCCATGGCGACCTTGAGCCCGGCCGCACAGTCCGGAAGACCGTCCAGATAGCCGTTGATGACGTCCCGGGTCCCTGAGCCCTCCTCGCGGCAGATGAACGGGAAGTCCAGCAACGCACTGAAGTGGATCTGCTTCTGGCCGGCGAGTGGGTGTCCCTTCGGCACGATGGCGACGAGCTGATCCTGCTTGCAGGTCTCCACAACGAGATTCTTGTTCGCGACGGGCGATTCCACGACCCCGAGGTCAATGGCGTTGCTCTCCACCATCGCCACGATGCCGTCGCTGTTCGACACCTTGAGATGGATGGCTACGTCTGGATAGCGCGCGTTGAAGTCGCCGAGCAGCGTCGGGAGCATGTAGTCGGCGATGGTCGTGCTGGCGCCGATGGTCAGCGCCCCGCTGATGTCCCCCGTCAGCTCGCGCACGCCGTTTTCCATTTCGCCATAGAGCTCGAAGATCCGGTCCGCGTACTCGAAGACGCGCCTGCCCGCGTCGGTGAGGCTGATGCGGTTGTGCGTCCGATCGAACAGGCGCGTATTGAAGTACTCCTCAAGCTGGCGGACCTGGAAGGTCACGGCCGGTTGCGTCATGTGCAGCGACTCGGCCGCCTTTGTGAAGCTGAGCATCCGGGCGACGGTATGAAACACCTGCAATCTGCGGTCAGCCATTGCTGGGACCTCGATTCGGTAAGCGCTCGGGCGAACGCATTGTGAAGAGCGGCCGCAGCAGCGTCTCGGCAGGCTCACGACGCCTCCAGGCAGCCGACGAGCGGTCGGTACCGCGGTGCAGCAACCACGCCGCCCCCAATCTTGGTGATGTGTTCGTTACCACAAAACCCAGACCCCAGAAACGGCATGCATAAGCCCGCTTTATAACACAGACGGGAGTGTTCCGCGGGATTTATGCAAAAATTTCAGGTGCTTTGGGCTTTAAACCCCGCCTGGGTCAGTTGCGCGCGGATAAGCATTGGAGCCCCGGCCGGGCCGGCGCGGCCACGGTTACGTGCAAATTCGCAACAGTACTGGAAAAGCGCAACAAAGTGGCGTATCTTTGCCACCATGGTCGGGCGCACGGGTTGCCCCGACCCCATCCCGAGCGACAATAACGACCAGTTACGGGGGGACGAATGACCAGCCTGCACCACTTCCCGACGCGCACAATCACCGCAGCCATCGTCGCGATTTGCGCCTCAAGCAACACCGTCGCATCCGGCTTTGCGGTGCCCGAGCTCTCCACCGCTGGCGTGGGCACGGCCAACGCCCTCGTCGCCAACCCGGAGGAGCGCGGCGCCATCGCGTACAACCCGGCGGCGATGGCCTTTCACGAAGAGAGCACCATCAACCTCGGCATGCTGCTGTTGAATCCCGACCTCAGCGTCAACATCCCGGGCGGCGGCGGCGACGCCACCACAGCGGATTGGTTTGTGGCACCGATGGCACAAATCGCCATTCGCATCGACGACCGCTGGTCCGCCGGGCTCGGCGTCACGGCCCCCTTCGGGCTGGAGACGCGCTGGGCGCTGAATACCTTCCCCCAGCTCACCGGAGTTGTTCCGGGCACGAATATCCCGCTCAGCCCGCAGCCGACGCAGAGCAAGCTTGAGATCGTCGACTTCACGCCGACCGTGACCTACAAGGTCGCGCCCGAGTTTGCCGTGTCCGCCGGTGCCGATATCTACTGGGCGAGGGCCGCCCAGCTCGATTCCTCGATTTCGCAGATGGAGGGCGACGGCTCGGGCCTCGGCTTCAACCTGAGCGCGATGTACGTCAAGGACCGCTTCAGCGCCGGCGTCAACTTCCATTCCGCTTCCACGCTCGATCTACAGGGCAACTTCACGGCACTGGATCGGCGGCTGGTCATGGGGGGCATGAGTCCCAGCCAAACAGCCGAGCTGGACCTGGACCTGCCCTGGCGACTGCAGCTCGGCGTGCGCTATGAATTCATCCCGGACAAGTTTGCCGTGGAATTCGACTGGACCCGAACCGGCTGGAGCGAGTTCGAGGAGATCAAGATCGTCGGCGATCTGAACGGCTCGATCCTGAGCGATGATCAGAATCAGTGGACCGACGCGAATGCCTATCGCGTCGGCGCCACGTACAACTTGACTGAGGCGACGCAGCTACGCTTCGGCTACTCCTTCGACGAGACACCGCAGGGCGACAAGTACTTCAGCGCCCGCGTGCCGGACAACGACCGTCACCTGTTCGGCTTCGGCGTCGCCCACAAGCTGAACGACCGCGTGCACGTTGAGCTCGGCTACATGTACGTGAAGCTGGAAGACCGCGACTTCCGCAGCACGCGCCCGTACGACCGGGCCACCGCGCCGGCCGACATCAACGGCACGACGGCGCTGAGCGGCAAGTATGAGAGCGATGTTCAGCTCATCGGCCTGGAGATCAGCACCTCGTTCGACGCCTTCTGATCATCGCCACCGGCCAACGCCGGCCTGCCACTGTCCCCCAAGGCGCGACACCAGTCGCGCAACCTTTAAGGCCGCCCCACCTTGGGGACGGCCTTTTTTTATCGGCTGACGGCGCAAAGAGAGCCGTGCCAAAGGGTGCGATCAGGCTGTCGGCAACGAAGCTCAGCGTGCGACGCAGCGCCCCCGATGGGCATAGGTCAGATATACAGGCAGATGTCGCTGTCGCCAGCGAACTCAAAGAACGAGGCGGCGCCGGCATACTCAATGCCGTCGATGAACTCGGCGGTGTCCATGTCGAACAGGTCAACGGTCATTTGGCAGGCGATGAGCTTGACCTCGGCCTCCTGACAGAGATCGCGCAGTTGGTCGACGCTGGCGACGCCCTTCGCCTTCATCTTCTGCTTCATCATGGCCGTCATCATGCCCTGCATGCCGGGCAGCGCGAGGCCGAGCACCGGGAACCACTTGTCCATGCCCATGGGCATCGGCATGCCCGGGTTGCCGAGGGGCGTAACCTCCAGCGCCAGCTTTTTCTTTAGGAGCTGCAGACCGTAGAAGGTGAAGAAGATCTGCGTCTGATACCCGAGGGCCGCGGCCGTGGATGCGAGGATGAAGGGGGGGTAGGCCCAGTCGAGGGAGCCCTTGGTGGCGATGATCGCCAGCTTCTTTTCTTCCATCGTGTCCTCCGAAGCGGACCGGCGAAGGTCCTGTGTTGTCGTTGGCGGAAGAGCGCTCGCTCAGCGGAACGCCCGTGACGTGGGGACGAGCACCCGGTTGAGCGCTCGGCGAGGACTTGCGGCGATCGCGCGTCTTTAGGACTTGCGGATCAAAAAGTGGAACTTGCCGCCGTCTTCCTTGGACTCCATCAGCTCGTTGCCGGTCTGCTTGGCGAAGGCGTCGAAGTCCTTCACCGAGCCCGGATCGGTGGCGATGACGTGCAGGATCTGGCCGCCCGTCATGCCGTTCAGCGTCTTCTTCGCCCGCAGGATAGGCAGCGGGCAGTTGAGGCCACTGGCATCCAGTTCCTGGTCGAATTCCGCCATATCGAGTACCTCCGCAGTGGGGTTGGGTGGGGGTTGCCGATTAAGTATTTCAGCAACAGCAAAGATTCTGATTATTAGGCAAAAACCCCTCTCGACGCAACTTCCGCGAGCGGCCCGCGGCCGGGTTTGCGATCGGGGCTCGTGCCGGCCGGGGCGGAACCCATCAACCGCCGGTCAGATGCCCGATGTCGTACCCATGCCGGGCCCAGGCGATGATGCCGCCGCGCAGGTTGAGCGCCTTATCGTAACCTTGCTGGGCAAGGTACTGGCACGCATGGTAGGAGCGCGCGCCGCTGCGGCAGTACAGCACGAACGCTTGGTCCTTGGGCAGCTCCTCCATGCGCACCGGCAGCACATGCATCGGAATATGCTTGGCATTGGGGATGGCGCCCTGCGCGACCTCGGCCGGGGTCCGGATGTCCACCAGCAGCAGGTCTTCACCGTCGGCGAGCCGTGCCCGAAGCGATTCTGAATCGATCTCGTTGACCACGAAACTACCTACACTTTACCCAAGCAATTAAGTATATTAATGAATTTGCACAGACTCGGCAAATGGAGCCGTCGCGCAGCGCGGATCGCGCTGCGCGCCTGCGGCAAACGGCCAAGCGACGGACGCTGCCCCGGTCTGCCGGCACGCGCCCGCGACGACGTGCTTCCCATCAACAGCGAACCACTGCCGCGATCTACCTGATGGACCTGTTACCGATCTTCCTCGATGTCAAGAACGAGCCCTGCCTCGTGGTGGGCGGTGGCCCCATCGCCCTGCGCAAGCTCGAAAACCTACGCCGCGCCGGCGCCCGCGTGCGCCTGGTGTCGCCGGCATTGGTGCCGGACCTCGCGCGCCTGGTCGCGGCGGACGCGACCCTCACCTGGTTCGAGCGGCGCTTCCAGGACGAAGACCTGCTCGACGTCCGACTCGCCATCGCTGCAACGGATGACCGGCGTGTGAACCGACATATTGCAGCGCTCGCCAAGGCCGCCAAGGTGCCGGTCAACGTCGCGGATCAGCCGGAGGATTGCAGCTTCATCATGCCCTCGGTGATCGACCGCTCACCGGTGGTGGTGGCCGTCTCCACCGGCACGGCGTCGCCGGTGCTCGCGCGCATGATCCGCGCCCGGCTCGAGTCCCTGGTACCGGCCGGCTACGGACGGCTCGCGACCCTCTGCGCCCGTTATCGCGACCGGGTCAAGGAACGCTTCGAGCGCCAGCGCGACCGCCGCCGCTTCTGGGATCGCGTCCTGCAGGGCGGGGTCGCGGAGCGGGTCTTTTCCGGGCATCTTGACGAGGCAGACGCGGCGATGGAGCGCGAGCTCGCGGCCGGCGGCAACCCCACCGACATGGGCGAGGTCTACCTGGTGGGCGCCGGCCCCGGCGACCCGGACCTGCTCACCTTCCGCGCGTTGCGGCTGATGCAGCAGGCGGACGTCGTGGTCTACGACCGGCTGGTCGCAAAGCCGATCATCGACATGGTCCGCCGCGATGCCGAGCACATTTACGTGGGCAAGGAGCGCAACAAGCACACGATGCGTCAGGAGGAGATCAACGCGCTGCTCGCGCGTCTCGCGAAAGAAGGCCACCGCGTCCTGCGCCTCAAGGGCGGCGATCCGTTCATTTTCGGCCGCGGCGGCGAGGAGATCGACACGCTGGCCGCCGAGGGCGTGCCCTTCCAAGTGGTCCCCGGCATCACGGCTGCGAACGGCTGCGCCTGCTATGCCGGCATCCCGCTGACCCACCGCGACTGCGCGCAGTCCGTCACCTTCGTCACCGGGCATCTCAAGGACGGCACCATCAACCTGAACTGGCCCCAGCTCGCGCAGCCGAACCAGACCGTCGTCTTCTACATGGGCCTGGTGGGGCTGCGGGTCATCGTGGCGCAGTTGCTCGAGCACGGCGTCTCACCGGACATGCCGGTGGCCCTGGTGCAGCAGGGCACGACGCACATGCAGAAGGTCTATGCCGGCACCTTGGGGAGCATCGTCGCGCGGGTCGAGCAGGACCCGCCGGTGCCGCCGACGCTCATCATTGTCGGCGAGGTCGTGAACCTGCGCGACAAGCTGAGCTGGTTCAGCACCATTCCAGACCCGGAGCAGGGGGCGACAACCCCCCTGCTGCCCGGCGACTGACTGACGGCGCTCGGGTCACACGGATTGCGCGCTCGACGCCGTTCGCCACGGCTCCCATCGCCGGTCGCGCCAAGGGCACTGCCGCCTCGCGCCGGCGCCAGACCTACCGTGGCCTGGATACTCGGGCTCGCGCTGCTGCTGCCGGCGATACTGTCCGCGCAGCCGATCTCCGAGGTCGAACGCGCCACGCTGCGCCTGGGCGTGTCCGCAAGCGGCGCACCGCTCGCGTTCTTCGATCAGGGGGTGCTGCGCGGGCTGATCGTGGACCTGGCCCGGGCGCTCGCGGAAACGCTGGACCGTGAGCTCCAGGTACAGGAGATGCCGGAGGCGCGCCTTGTAGACGCGCTGCGTGGCGGGCGCCTCGACCTGATCCTATCGACGCTGCCGGAGACAGATCTCGCAGCGCTAGGATTGGCCGCGAGCACGCCGCTGTTCGAGACGGGGCAGATGGCGCTGATCCGGACAGAGGACATTGGCCGCTTCGGCCGTCCGGTGGACCTGATCATCACCGACGCCCGCGTCGGCTACCAGCAGGGCACCGCCGGTGCGCGCTTCGTGCAGTCCGGCATGCCACAGGCGGAGCGGGTGCCCTTCGCCGACGTGGACCTCGGCATCGAGGCACTGCGGCGCGGCGACGTGGATGTCTTCATCCACGAGGCACCAACCGTCTGGGCCGTCGCCACCGACGGCGCCGAGGCGCAACTGCTGGGGATCTTTCAGCCGCTCACGGATGCCCGGGCGGCCTGGATCGTCCGTGCCGAGGATCAACTGCTGCGCGCCGGCATTGAGCTGGTGCTGCGGCAGTGGCGGGAAACGGGGCAGCTCAACCGCATCGTGAACCGCTGGATTCCGCTGCGGGTGCAGGTGGCGCCGTGAGTCCGTTGCGGAACTCAGGGTGCAGGCACGACCGTGGTCAGACCCAACGACTCCCAAGCCTGCATGCCGCCCCGATACCACTTGATGCGATGCGCCGGATAACCCATCCCGATCAGAGCCTTGATGTTGGTCGGCGACTGCCCGCACCAGGCACCGTTGCAGAAGAATACCAGGGTCTTGACGCCGTCGAAGCTCCAGATGCCGTCGGCACGGGCGGCACCGAGCTCCAGTTGCAACAGCTCCGCGATCTGCCCCGGCGTCGCATGCGCCGGATCGAGCCGCGTGTAGGCGATGTGTATCGCACCGGGGATGGTGCCGCGGGCCACCCAGTCGGCGCTGCGCGAGTCGATGAGCAGCACCTGCGCATCTCCGCCGGCGATGCGCTGCATGTAGTCGAGCACCTCCAGCTCGCCGACGGTCTCGACCCCCGGCGCCACCTGCATGGGCTGGATGCAGTACGGCGGGCACGGCCGCGCCGTCTGATCGTAGGGCGGGACGATGCGGTGGGTCGGGTCCTGATAACGCAGCACCGGAATGGTTTCACCCCCCACCGGCATCTCGATATAGGGCAGCTCCTCGGTGATCTTGACGCTCAGGTTATCGAGATCGAACACATCCTCCGATGTATCGGCGGCGACTAACCAGCCCGGCCAGCACAGCCCCAGCACCACCAATGCCCGCGCAAACATCAAGCCCCTTCGGAGCCATGCCATGACGACACCTGACGCCCCCGCCCAGACAACGCCAGAGAGCGGCCGGCCGCACCGCCGGAAGTGGCGCGGATTGCTCGTCAATCTGGCCATCGTGTTGGTCATTTTCTTTGGAGTCCAGTGGTTCAAGTCGCGGCCGCTCGCGTCCGGCGCCGCACCGCCGCTGGTCGCTGCGACCGTCGGCGGCGCCCGTGTGGACCTTGCCGCGCTGCGTGGCGCGCCGGTGCTGGTGCACTTCTGGGCGACATGGTGCCCCACCTGCAAGCTTGAGGAAGGCAGCGTCGACGCCATCCGCCAGGACTATCAGGTCATCACCGTCGCGATGCAATCCGGCGGAGAGCGCGAAGTGGCTGGATACCTCGGTGAGCGCGGCCTAGGCTTCGATGCCATCGCCGACCCCTACGGCGAGATCGCCACCGCCTGGGGCGTACCCGCGGTGCCGGCGAGCTTCGTCGTAGACGGGGACGGACAGATCCATTCGCGCAGCGTCGGCTACACCCCGGGCGTCGCACTGCGCGGTCGTCTGTGGGCCGCCGACGGCGAGTAGCCGCGTCCGCAAGAACGCCGGCACAAGCACTGGAGCGTTGCGGCAAGCCGGTCCGCGGCTATAATTCCGCGCATATTAGAAGACACCGATACGGGAGCACCGACATGCCCACTTACGATTACCGCTGCGCGTCCAACGGCCGCATCGTCGAGGTCAGCCACCGCATGAGCGAGAAGCTCAGCACTTGGGGCGAGCTGTGCGAGCGCGCGAACCTGGACTGCGGCGACACACCGCGGGACACCCCCGTGCAGCGCCTCGCCACCGGCGGCAACGTCATCGCGAGCAACAGCTTGGGCAGTGGCTTCGGCCCCGCGCCCGCCTGCGGTTCCGGCGGCTGCGGCGGCGGCATGTGCGGGCTCAACTGACCGCAACGCGCCGAAGCTCGCTAGACCCGAAGGGCCGCACGAAGCGGCCCTTTTTCGTTCAGGCGATGCTCTGGTAGTACAGGTTCTGCGGGTGCTGCGCCTCGGCGAAGAAGTACCAGCGCTCCGCGACCAGCCCCAAGTACTGAATCAGGAAGGCGGCGATGGGCAGCGTCGGCGATTCGAGCACGTAGGACACCGCGATCAACAACAGCGGTATCGGGAACACCAGCACCAGGAAGGCGATGCGCACCATGCGCAGGAGCTCCGGACTCTGATGATGGAAGAACTCGCGGGTATTGAACGAGCCGGCGGTGAAGCCCTGGGACTTCTGCACGATCTTGTTGTGGCGGATGCCGATGGCGGTCTGCAGCGTGCTCTTGTGCTTGAGCGTGGCGTTGCGCAGCAGCGAGGCGGTGCGCGTGCCGAGCGCCAGCAATGTGAAAGCCACGGCCCAGGTGCCGTAGAAGCCGACCAGATGATTGCCGAGGTAGGCCGAGTACGCCGCCGCGAGCATGAAGCCGGAAGCCAGACCGAGAAAGGTGAAGTTGGCGATGGTGTACGGCGAGTGCCATTCTTCCAGGAACTTGACGCTCGCGTAAATCATGCCGGTGCAGACGAAGAGCGCGAACGCGACCAATACCCCCAAGAAGCCGAGCAGCATCGTCGCATCAATAGGCAAGGTTCCGTCACCGGCGACGAACCACGGCTGGGTGAGCCCGAGGAAATGCAAAAGCCCATAGAAGAACACCACCGCCATCATCATCGGCAGCACGATGACCTCCCGCGACAGCCAAGAGGTGCGCCACTTGCTCGCCGCGCGCCACGCCCGCTCCGGGCGCCCGAGGTGGAAGAAAGACGCACCGAGTCCGGCGATCAGCAGCAACAAGGCCAGGGCACTGCCGACGGTGTAGAACTCTGCGCCCTGCGGCTCGATGAGCTTGATGCTCGCATAGAGCTGGCCCGTAAACAGCGCGAGGAATAGGCCCTGCCCCGCGCCGAGCAGCGTGGTCAGGAAGATGACGGAGAAGGCTGGATGCATTTTTTGAGGACCTAGGAGCTAGGGGCTGGGGGCTAGGAGGAGTCCGGTGCCCGGGAGCCGGCATGATCTGCTGATCTGCCTAGCACCTAGCACCTAGCACCTAGCACCTGATTTCGTTACCAAGTGACATCGTCGAGCGTCTCTTCACCGGTATAGACGGTGATGTCTTCCTTCGTCAGCGGGTTGTCGGCACGCTGGAGCTCATCCTCGCTGATGTGCATGCGCGTCTTCTGCCGCGGCAGGTAGTGGTTGGCCGGCTTGGTGCCCCACTCGGGCATCAGCGCATAGCCGCCGCGCTCGCGGATGGCGACCGACACCTCCGAGTCTGGGTCATGCACATCCCCGTAAAGCCGCGCACTGGTCGGGCAGGCGAGCACGCAGGCGGGCTTGCGCTCACGCTCGGGCAGGGACTGGTCGGTGATGCGGTCGATGCAGAGCGTGCACTTCTTCATCACTTGCTGCTGCTCGTCGAGCTCGCGCACGCCGTAGGGGCAGGCCCAGGAGCAATACTTGCAGCCGATGCACTTGTCGTAGTCCACCAGCACGACGCCGTTGTCCTCGCGCTTGTAGCTGGCGCCGGTGGGACAAACGGGCACGCAAGGCGGCTCCTCGCAATGCAGGCAGGACTTCGGAAAGTGCACCGTCTCCGTATTCGGATAGGAGCCGACCTCGAAGGTCTGGACGCGATTGAAGAAGGTGCCCGTCGGGTCAGGCCCGTACGGGTTCTCATCCACCATCGGCCCGGCCCAGCCGGAGGTGTTCCACTGCTTGCAGGAGGTCACGCAGGCATGGCAGCCGACGCAGACGTTCAGATCGATTACGAGGGCGAGTTGGGTCATTGGACTACCGATATCGGAAAACTTGAGAATTCGGTTGGGGAGAGTACGGAGTACGAAGTACGAAGTACGGGGGGCCGTAGCTGGGGACCGCTAACCCCCATCAGTTGCGGCCGGTGAATTTGACTGCGAGCTGGCTCATGTCTGGACATCGGCTTGCTGCTTATCGACTGTCGCGTGCATGCGACCAAGCATGCGGCTTATCTCGACGCAATCGTTCGCAAGCCGGCCGAAGGTGACTGAGTCGATGTAGCTCAGGTCCAGCGCGACATAGAGTTGGCTTCTCACCTCCGCGGCCGAGCCGCGCGCGATCGACAGAAAGCGCTTGAACTCGGCACGGCTGTACCGCTCGTGGCCCTCCGCGATATTCGACATGACCGATACCGCGGCCCGGCGAACCTGATCCCGAAGCGCGAAGTCCCGCTGAAATGCCCCGACTGCGCTGATCCGATAAATCTCCGCGGTCAGAACGCGCGCCTTTTGCCAAGCAAGCCAATCCTCGAAGCGCCGCACACCAGCCATAGCCTCTCACTCCCATGTCGCCGCGGTACTCCGAGCTCCCCATCACCGCCATCAAACCCCGTACACTGTCGGCGCTTGGACCCCGTACTTCGTACTTTGTACTCCTACCCCGTACTTCTTCATCGGAGCTTGCCCCCGTACTCCGTACTTCTTCATTACTTCCGGCCGAATACCCCCGCCACATACGCCTGCCAGCGCCCGCGCGGCCGCCCCGTCTGCCCCGGCAGCGTCTTCATCGGCGCAAACTGCGGCTCGGTGATCTGCTCCTTCGGGCCTTCGGCCTTGTAGATGCGCACGCGCAGATCGAACCAGGCCGCTTGGCCGGTGACCGGGTCGGAGTTGGACAGGTGGCTACCGGCACCGCCGTTGGGCAGCTCTTCACCGATGAGGTGATTGAGCAGGAAGCCCTTCTTGGACTCATCGGCCTTCGGGTCCAACGCCCAGGCACCCGCGGCCTTGCCGATGGCGTTCCAGGTCCAGACCGTGCCGGGCTCGACGGCCTCCGAGTAGCGGCACATGCACTTGACCCGTCCGAGGTGCGATTCCACCCAGATCCAGTCGCCGTCCTCAATACCCTGGGCGATGGCGAGCTTCGGGTTCACGAACAGGTAGTTGTGGCTGTGAATCTGCCGCAGCCAGGCGTTCTGGCTGTCCCAACTGTGGTACATGGCCATGGGCCGCTGGGTCAGCGCGGCCAGCGGGTAGCGATTGCGATCCACGAGCTGGCCCTCCAGCGGCTCGTACCAGAACGGCAGCGGGTCGAAGTAGGTCTCGATGCGCTCGCGCAGGTGCTCCGGCGGCTGCCGCCCGGGCCTTTTGCCCTGCGCCGCCGCGCGGAATCGCTGCAAGACCTCCGAGTAGATGTGCAGCGTGATGGGCTCCGCCCAGCGCGTCAGCGCGTGCGCACGCGCCCAGTGCAGATAGCCCTTGTTCCAGTTGCGCATGTATTGGTAACTGCGCGGCAGCTCATGATGGAACACGCAGCCGTTGGCGGCGTACTGCTCCCACTGGCGCGGATTCGGCTCGCCCTTCAGGTACTTCTCGCCGAAGTTGCCGCGCCAGCCCGCCAGAAAGCCGATGCCAGAGCCGGGCGAGGTCTCGTAGTTGACGATGAAGTCCGGGTAGTTGCGGTACTTGGGCGTGCCGTCCTGCTTCACGAACGCCGGCAGCTTGAGCCTGCCGCCGAGCTCGATGAGCACGTCCTGGAAGGGCCGGCATTCGCCCTTGGGCGGCAGCACGGGCAGGCGCACGGCGTCCACCGGGCCGTCGAACTCCGAGATAGGCCGGTCCAGCATCGACAGCACGTCGTGGCGCTCAAGATACGTCGTGTCGGGCAGCACCAGATCCGCGAAGGCGACGGTCTCCGACGAGAAGGTGTCGCAGACGACGAGGAACGGGATCTTGTACTCGCCGTTCTCGTCGGTGTCGCTCAGCATCCGCCGCGCTTCGGTGGTGTTCATCGACGAGTTCCAGGCCATGTTCGCCATGAACAAGAACAGCGTGTCGATCGGGTACGGGTCACCGCGCCAGGCATTGGTGATGGCGTTGTGCATCAGGCCGTGCGCGGCGAGCGGGTACTCCCAGCTAAAGGCCTTGTCCAGGCGCACCGGCCGGCCGTCGTCATCGACGAACAGGTCCTCCGGCCGCGCCGGCCAGCCGAGCGGCAGGCCCTCCAGTGGCGCCTCCGGCTGCACGGCATCCGGATGATTCGGCGGCTTCGGGCAGGGCGGAATGGGCTTCGGGAAGGGCGCACGATGCCGGAAGCCGCCCGGGCGGTCGATGGTGCCGAGCAGCGTCATCAGGATGGCGAGCGCGCGAATGGTGTGAAAGCCGTTCGAGTGCGCCGCGAGCCCGCGCATGGAATGAAAGGCCACCGGGTTGCCAGTCACGGTCTCGTGCTCCTTGTCCCAGCAGTCCGTCCAGGGAATCGGCAGCTCGATCTTATGGTCGCGCGCGGTGACGCCCATCTCGTGCGCAAGCCTGCGGATGGTGTCCGCGGGAATGCCGGTGATGTTCTCGGCCCACTCCGGCGTATAGGGCTCCACGCGCTCCTTGAGCAACTGGAATGATGGCTTCACCGGCGTGCCGTCCGGCATGGTGTAGCTGCCCATCAGGCGCGGGTCGGCGCCTTCGCTGCGCGCCAGCACCGGCGCCTGCTTGTGCCGCTCCCACCAGAGCTTGTTCTGCGGGTCGGTGCAGCCCTCGACGATCTCGGCGTCCGGGTCGCGCAGGAACATGCCGTGGTCGTCGCGGCTTGGATCATCGATGACCAGCTCCGCCGCGTTGGTGTACTGGATCAGGAAGTCCCGGTCGAACAGGCCGAGCTTGATGTTCTCGTGGATCAGCGCCAGCAGCAGCGCGCCGTCGGTACCCGGCTTGATCGGCACCCATTCATCAGCGATGGCCGAATAACCGGTGCGGATCGGGTTGACGGACACGAAGCGCCCGCCGCGGCGCTTGAACTTGCTGATCTGGATCTTGAGCGGGTTCGAGTGATGGTCCTCGGCCGTGCCGATCATCACGAACAGCTTGGCGCGCTCCAGGTCCGGCCCGCCGAACTCCCAGAACGAGCCGCCGATGGTGTAGATCATGCCCGCGGCCATGTTCACGGAGCAGAAGCCGCCGTGGGCGGCGTAGTTCGGCGTGCCGAACTGCTTCGCAAACATGCCGGTCAGCGCCTGCATCTGGTCGCGGCCGGTGAAGAGCGCGAACTTCTTCGGGTCCGTGGCACGCAGCTTGCCCAGGCGCTCCGTCAGCATGTCCATCGCCTCCGCCCAGGAGATCTCCTCGAACTCGGACTCGCCGCGCTTGGCGCCCGCCTTGCGCCGCAGCGGCTTGGTCAGGCGCGCCGGCGACACCTGCTTCATGATGCCCGAGCTGCCCTTGGCGCAGATGACGCCATGGTTCAGCGGGTGGTCCGGGTTGCCTTCGATGTAGCGGACTTGGCCATCCCGCAGATGCACGCGGATGCCGCAGCGGCAGGCACACATGTAGCAGGTCGTGTCCTTGACCTCGGTGTGGCCCTTGGATCGGTCGGATTGAACGGCGGGATCTTGCATGGCGGCATCCAGGTGGACGGCTTTAAGCTCGAATTTGGAGCGAATCCGAACATTCTAATGTTCGCGACGCAAAGTTACGAAACCTTTCCGTAGCTTCAAGGGCAGAGATTACAGGGTTTTCCGCAACTTAGATCCGTAACACCTTGTCTCGACACCCCATTCGCTGCGGACCTGCCCGGGGGATTATCGGGGTCCGCGGAACGTCGGCGACGTTGATGCATGCGATCAATCGCGATCCAGCCGAGCCCGGTCACGAGACCGAGCGCACAGCCCGGCACGATGCCCTTGGGTCCAAGCAGCGCGGCGCGACCCGCCGCCCAGCGTCCGTGCCCGTATGCCGTGCCGGCGGAGGCGCGCGGCAGATTTTTCGGCGACAAGAGATTCTTTGTCAGCAGCAATGGGTCGTGATTGGTGCCGGCGCGCTGCCGGCGCAGGATGCGTGCCACCGTTGCCGCGAACGTGACATGCCGGCACTACCGCTTACAAACGCAGCGAGGAGACGCACGCGATGACCGAGCAAGCACAGTCGGATGCCGCCGCCGATGGCGGCACCGCATCTTCCGACGCCGCGGAGTCCGATCCGTTGACCCCCGAGGCACGTCATGCCGCCGCAGAGCGCATGGTCCACCAGTACACCCTTGGCGCCATGGCCGTCGGCATGGTGCCGGTACCGCTGGTAGACCTCGCGGCATTGCTGGCGTTGCAGCTCAAAATGCTGCACAGCCTGGCCGGGGTCTACGACATCGCGTTCAAGGCGGACCTCGGCCGCTCCGCCGTCGCCAGCCTCCTCGGCAGCCTGCTGCCCTCCACCGCGGCGCCGACCCTGGCCGCAAGCCTCGGCAAGCTGATCCCCGTCTCCGGCCAGCTCCTCGGCGGCGGCACGCTGGTGATCCTGAACGGCGCCGCGACCTTCGCGCTGGGCAAGGTCTTCATCCAGCACTTCGCCGCCGGCGGAACCTTCCTCTCCTTCGACCCGGAGGCGGTCCGCGACTACTTCGAGCAGCAGTTCGAGGCGGGCAAAAGCGTGGCGGCGGAGCTCAGACCCAAGGCCCGCCGCAATGGCGCCAAGACCCGCGGCGCTCCCGGTGTTGCTCCCGACGCCTCGGCAACGGAGCACCCGCCGAGCGAATGACAGCGCAGCTTCCAACGCGGGCAACGGAACGGGCGCCGGCGGACCGCCGGCCGCCGCTGCACCTGAGCTGAACCATGGCGTTACTTCAGCTCGGGCTTGCGCTTGGCGCCTACGCCGGCCAGCGCGTCGTGGAGGGCGGCCAGCGCCCGCGGCGACTGCGGCGCCATCTGCGCGAGCGGGGCGCGGGTGGTACAGGGCAGTCTCCCGCAGCGGCAGACGCGGCGGATATCTTGCTCCGGCGGCGCGCGGACGCCCGGGCCGGCAGTTGGGCGGTGGCGCTGTGCCTCGGCAGCTATGCCGTCCCGGTCCTGACGCCGGCGGCACTGGCGGTCACCATCTACAGCATGTTGCCGCTGTTGCGCGCGGGCGAGCGGGCGCTCGTGCGAGACGGCCGGGTCGGCGACGATGCAGTCAACGTCGCAGTCTGTGTCGGCGCGCTGGGGCTCGGCCAGCCGCTGGCCGCCGCGGTGCAATGCTGGATCCGTCACGCCGCCGATGTGGCCGTGCTGGGCAGCCGCGAGCGCGCGCGCCGCCTGCTCGATGCCGGGCTGCCGACGCCGGCGCAGGCACGGGTGCTGCACGGCGACACCGAGGTGCCCACGGCGGTGGACGCGCTGCGCCCCGGCGATATCGTGGCGCTTGCCACCGGCGAGCCGGTGCCCGTAGACGGGCGCATCGAGCGCGGCAGTATCAGCGTCGATCAACAGCAGCTCACCGGGGAGTCGGTGCCACGGGCGCTGGGTCCGGGCGATGCCGTCTATGCCGGCACCCTGGTGCTGCGCGGCGAGGCCCGGGCGCGGGTGACGGTCGCCGGCCGGGACACGACGCTGGCGCGGGTGCAGCGGATCCTGCGCGAGGGGGCCGGGCATCACACGCAGCTACAGCTCAAAGCCGAGGCCGTTGCCGATGCCGCCGCGCTGCCGCTGCTAGGCGTGAGCGCCCTGGCCTGGCCCGTCATCGGCCCGTCGGCGGCGCTGGCGATCCTGTTCAGCGCACCCATCAATGCGGTGCAGGCCACCGCTGCCCTGGCCGTCTCCAACCAGCTCGCCGCGCTGCTCCGCGACGGCATCCTGGTCAAGGACGGCCGCGCGCTGGAGGCACTGGCGGAAGTCGACACGGTGCTGTTCGACAAGACCGGCACCCTGACCACCGATGCGCTCTCGGTCACCGAGGTCGTCGCCACCGGTGGCTGGGCACCGGCGCGCGTCTTGGCCGTGGCGGCCGCCGCCGAGGGCCGGCTTACGCATCCCCTGGCACAGGCCCTGGTGACGGCCGCCGCGCAGCAGTCGCGGTGCGCGCCGCTGCACGCCACCACGACGGATTTCACCGTCGGCTCCGGCGTCAGCGCCATCATCGACGGCGAGCAGGTGCTGGTGGGCGGTCGCCGCCACCTGCACGATGCGGGCATCCCCATCGACGCGCGCGCCCGGCGTACGCTCGCCGCCGCCGAGGTCCAGGGCGCAACCGCCCTGCTGGTGGCGGACGCGGTGGCGGTGCAGGGGGTGATCAGCCTGCGCGGCCGCGAGCGCCCCGAGGCCGCCGGCATCCTGCATTTTCTGCACGACCACGGCATTGCGCAGGTGGCAATGGTCTCCGGCGATGCCGAGGAGCCGACCCGCGCCCAGGCGCAGGCGTTCGGCCTGACGGAGGCCTACAGCAATGTGCTGCCCGAGGACAAGGCGGCGCTGGTCAAGCGTCTGCAGGCGGCGGGCCGCCGCGTCTGCTTCATCGGCGACGGCGTCAACGATGCACTCGCCATGCGCCAGGCCGACTGCGCGATCTCCCTGCACGGCGGCGCCGACCTCGCCACCGACACCGCCGGCATCCTGCTGCTCGACGGCGGCCTGCGCCGGCTGCCCCGCTTGCTCGCCACCGCCCGCGCGCAGCAGTCACAGCTACGCCGGGTACTGACCTACTGGGGTGGCTATGCGGTGGTGAACACCGGCCTCAACCTGGGTCTGCGCGTCGGCGTGCTGCCGTCGTCGCTGCTGTTCGGAGCCGTCTTCGGTGTCGGCTTGCTGACGACGAGGCCATCCCGCTCGTTGCCGGCGACGCCGGTCCCCGGCGGCGCCCGCGTCACGCGCTGATTCGGGCGCTCAGAGGCCTTTGGGACGAGGGGTATTGACTCGAGTGTTGACCTGGAGTGTTGACCTCCATGTCAACACGGCGACAGCGCGGGGTGCACTGTGTCGCGACTGGGAGCCGACCGGGAGGTCGGCTCTCCGGCCGGCCTCAAGCTCGGCTACGAGCGGGCAAGTGGTTGGCGGCGCTAAATGCTTGCAGGCTTAGTCAAATTTCGACGGGGCGTCGGACTGGCCAGGCGCGTCGGGATCGGGATGGGTTGCCACTGGTTCGATTTCGATAGCGATTTCGATACCGATGAGCACGACTCGTCGGTCCGAGGCTCTGCCTCGCTTGCTCCTAGCTCCTAGCTCCTAGCTCCTAGCTCCTAGCTCCTAGCTCCTAGCTCCTAGCTCCTAGCTCCTAGCTCCTAGCTCCTAGCCCCTAGCCCCTAGCCTCTGCTGCCAGAGCCGGCGGCGGCGAAAACGCATCACATCCGCATCGCAGTCCACGGCGGCCTTGCAAGCGAGACAATAGTGGCCAACCAGCGAGCGCAAGCCGGCTTCGAGCGCCGGCCAGTCGGCAAGCTCGCCGTCGACCAGCCAGGCGAGCTCGAGCTCGAAGTCCGCGCAGAAGCCGGCGACCTGCTCGGCAAGGGCCGCGCGGCCGATGCCGTCGAGGTCTTCGATCCAGCCGCGCAGTCCGGCGTCGGTGATGTTCTCCTCGGCCAGCGCCCAGGCGCTGAAGCGCTCGGCCAATCGGCGCTGATCGGCACCGCCCAAGCGGCGCGCGCCGTCGCGCATCCAGCCGCCGAGGTCCGCGGCAAAGTCCTGCATTTCGGTGGCCATGCCCGTCAGGCGGGCGTGCAGCGTAGTTCCCATGGTTGCCGGTGGCTCGGGGATGGTGTCGGCGGTCATCGCCGGTGTCGTCAGCGCAGGTTAGGCGACCGGAGCCCGGATCGCCAGCACGCCGAAGCACCGCTCGCCGCCTGCGCTTGCGAGACGCAATAAAAGCTTTGCCGTCAGCGCGTCGCGGTGCCGCCCGCCCCTGCGCCGGCTGGACCCATCATGCTCACCGGTGTGCCGCGGCCATGGGCACGGCTCGGACCCATGCCAGCTCCGTGGCCGCCGTGCAGCCCGCCAGCGCAGCCCCGGTTGCGTCGGCGCCGTCCGGCGTATGCAGCAACGCTTGAAAGCGCGCCCCGGTTGCCGCCGGCACCGCGGCGGCCAGAGTCCAGCCGCCCGGCTCCAGATGCAGCAGCAGGCAGCGCCAGTGCGCGGCCGGGTGGTCCGCGCCGGCCGGCCCGTGCAGCGCAATCGCGGCGGGCGCGCTGCCGGTGAGGCGGAAGGCGAAGTCCGCGAGGCCCATGGAGAGGCCAAGGCCCAGCGCCTTCACATAGGCCTCCTTCAGCGTCCACAGGTTCCGGAAGGTCGTCGCCTCGGCGGCCGACCCGGGTGCGCCCGCTGCGGCCACCGCCGCGGCCTCCTCGGCGGCGAAAAAGCGCTCGGTGATGGCGCGTGCGTCCTGCATGGGCCGCGGGCATTCGGCATCGACACCCACCGGCAGCCCCCGGCTCAGGGCGCAGCACACGAGCCCCCGCGTGTGAGACAGATTGAAGCGCAGCCCGCGGGCCTCCGGGCAAGCGATCGGGTCGATCTCGGGGCGGCCGTGGGCGCCGCGGATAAAGCGCCACTGCGCGAGATCAACCGGCACCTGCGCCGACAGGGCGCGGCGCAGCAGCACATGGGCGGCCTGGTACAGCTCGCGGTCGGCCGCGAAACGAAAGCGCGCCGCACTGGCCTCCTCCCCGGCATCGAGCACGCCCGCGTGAGCGGCGAGCCGGGCCAGTGCCGGGCCGCCGTGAGCGATGTGGAGTACGACCTCGTGCATCTCAGTCAACCGACGAGTTGTGCAGCAGAAACGCCAGGTCGGTCTGCTGGAAGCGGGGCAAGGTCGTGCCCGCCTGTTGCAGGAACGCATGCCAGGGTGCGTGCGCGCGCCAGTGCGCCTGCAGTTGCGTCGCCACCGCATGGGAGATGTCGTAGGTCTCGACGCAGCGCGGCGCCTGCTGGCGGAACAGCGCAATGCCCTTGCGCAGGTCGCCGCCCATGGTCGCAGACGATCTGCACCGGCACGCCCGTGCGCGCGCTCACCCGTTCCAGCACCGCCGCCACCCGCAGCCCCGTACTGTTCGCCATTACCGCCACGGCCAGCACCGTCATGTCGCCATGGCGGGGCGAATACCCGGTCGCGGGCAACCGACTGGCGGGGATGCCGAGCACCACCAGACACTTCAGCGCGCCCAGGGCCACCGTATGGTCGATGACGAAAATCCAATCGTCATGCCGCGGCAGCGCACGCCGCAGCACGCCCAAACCCAACCGGCAGCACCAATTGAGCACGGTGGTCGCGGCCGGCACGCCCGGCGGCAGGTGGCCCGCCATCGCGCGCAGGACCGCGCCGACCCCGCGACAACCGAGGCCGACATGCAGATACAACTGCAAGCTGAGCCGCATCACCTCCAGGCAATGGCGGTGGTTGGCGACCCGCGTCGCCACAGGCGTCGCCATGGGGGAGGCTCCTCGTCACCGTCTTCACCGCCGGCTGCGGCGCGCGCCGACGCGCCGCCCTCAGCCGCCAACGCCCGCGTTCTTCCAGTAGCTACGGCTGTGCTCCAAGTCGCGAATCCGCACCTGCGCGGCACGCAGGCGCTGCTGGCGCTCCTGCGCTTTGTCTTTCCAGGCGTCGCGTCCGCGGCTGGCGAGCCCCAGCAGTCGCGCGACGGGGGTCTTCAAATCGCTCATGCGGGTCGAGCCTCAGATTGCGTGTCCACTACGCACAGCGCAGGGAAATCCTCGCAGATCCAAGGACTTTCGACGCTTCCGCTGGCTTCTTCAAGTCCGTCCTCGGCTTTGCCTGCCAAGCGCCTGTTCTGCATGAACGGCTGAGGGCGGTTTTGGCGCAGATTGAACTATCTAGCACCTGACGGCGGGCCGTTGCAACCTCCTCCTGCGCGCTCCTTGCGCGCACTCGCCAGCGTCCGGTATCCGCATCGCGGCGGACCGAGGTGATGCGCGTGGAGAAACGGATGTGCAGGAAGCGCTCGAAGCGCGCGGCGTAGCTGTACAGGTATTCGAGGTATTCGCCGCAGCTCCAAACGCGTGCCTCGACATCCCGGGACGAATGGTCGCCGAAGCTGGTGAGCAAGTTGCTGCTCGTGAGCAGCAGCTCGTCGTAATGGTTTGCGAAGACACCGCCGATTATCGGCTGCTGCTCGAAGGCAACGACATCATGACTCTGCTGGATCAGCTCTTTGGCCGTAACCAATCCCGATGGCCCCGCGCCAATCACGGCGATCCGCCGACGCTTGGCCCCCGTCTCATTCACTTTATGCTGGTCTCCCACCGCGCGTTGAACCGCTGCTTTTCCGCTGAACCTAGTTGATCAGCACAGCGTCGATCTTAGTCAATGGGGGAGTCGGCGAACAGGTGAAGCTCTTGCCTCTGCGAAACCCGTCGATCGCTGTGGCAAGGCGGCCGGTCAGCGCATGACGCGCATTGGCTCGCGCAACAATTCCTTTGTCCGCGCCAACAACGGCGCACGCGCGGGCAGCCGGGCCGGGCTAGCATCGGCGTGGCGACGGGTGTGCTGCCGGTCGATTCCTGCGGAGATAGTCCATGTCTGAGCCCGACGCGGCGCCCCCGGCGACGGATCCAGATCCGGATCCGGCCGTGGAGCACGCGCTGGCCGCTGCCGTAGCGGCCGAGCAACTGACGCGCGACATCGACGCCGCCGTGCGCCGCGAGCAGGCCGAGAACCTGATCCAGCGCCACATGCTCGCGGCGGCGGCGTTGGCCCTGGTGCCCGTGGCGCTGCTCGATATGGCGGGCCTGATCGCGAGCCAGATCGCGATGACGCGCGCGCTGGCGCGCTGCTTCGACGTGCCCTTCGACGAGGTGCGCGCCCGGGCGGTGCTGCTGTCTCTGCTGACCGGGAGCGCGCCGACGCTCTCGATGCTCGCGCTCAGCTCCGGTGCGAAGCTGATACCCGGCATCGGCACCTTGGCGGGCAGCGGCAGCATCGGGGTGGCCGGCGGCGCCGTGACCTATGCGCTGGGCAAGGTGCTGGCCCATCACTTCGAGCATGGCGGCACCCTGCGCGGCCTCGACGGCAGCCGGCTACGCGGGCGCTTCCGGCGCGAGCTGCGGCGCGGCTGGAGCCTTGCGCAGGGGGCCATTCCGGGCAGTCGCAAGCGTCCATCCGCGGACCAAGTCAATGCGGCCGACTGACCGGGCTCCGATACGGGTGCCGCGGCGTTGCGCCCGGCCGCCCGCCTGAGGGGGGATGCGATGCGCCGGCGCGCCCTGGCGATCTCCTGCGCGGGACTGGCAACGCTGGCACTGCTGTATGCCATCGCCATGCCGAGGCTGGTCGAGCGCGTGCCGGAGACCTTGCGCGAGCTGGCCGCGGCCCGTCTGCAGGCGCAGGGATTGGCGTGGGTGCAAGTGCGCGCCGAGGGCCGCGACCTGCACCTGCGCGGCGCGGCGCCGAGCCGCGCGGAGCAACGCGGCGCGGTGACGCTGGCCGGCGGCGTGCCCGGCGTGCGGCACGTGGCGGACGCGATTCGGCTGCGGGAAGTGTCCCCGTACCGACTATCCATCGCCTGGCAGGACGGCAGGCTCGCGGTGGCCGGCTACATGCCCGACCAAGCGCGCCTGGATGCCCTGGCCGCACGGATCGCGCCGCACGCCGGCACCGGTGCGGCGGGGCTCGCCGTGGCCGCCGGTCATCCGCCCGGCTGGTCCGCGCTCGCCACCGCGGTGGTCGATGCCATCACCGGGCTCGACCAGGGCAGCGCCGAGCTGATCGATCGCGCACTGTCGCTGCGGGGGACTGCCACCTCGGTGAACGCGCGGGATCGGGTCCTGGCCGCGCTGTCGGCATTCGAGGTCCGGGGTTTCGCGCTGGACGCGGACATCAGCCTGATCGTCTCCCCCTACACCATGACCCTGACCCAGCAGGACGGCAAACTGGACGTCTACGGCTTTGTGCCGGATCCGGCGAGCCGCCGCCGCCTGACCGAGCACCTGACCGGCCACGCTGCGGAGACAGACGCCACCGCAGCGGTCGAGCTGCACGTGGCCGCCGGCGCACCGGGCGGCTGGCTGGACCTGGTGCGCGTGATCCTGGACGCGCTCCCCGGCTTCGAACATGCCGACGCCGCGCTGTCCGACCGGCACCTGCGTCTCGCCGGCACCCTGTTCTCGAGCGCCGAGCAGGACCGCCTCATCGAGACGCTGCGCGCCTTCGAGCCGCAGGGCTATGGCCTGGACCTCGCGCTGGCGGCGGCCGATGAGGCGGCCGTGCGCTGTCAGGCGCGGCTCGATCAGCTCCTGCTCACGCCGATCCTCTTCGCGTCCGGAGCGGCACGCATCGACGAGCGCAGCGACGCCCTGCTGGCGGCGCTTGCGGACACGCTGACGACCTGTCCCGGCGCCCGCATCCGGATTGCCGGCCACACCGATGACCGGGGCCGCCCGGAGGACAACCTGCTGCTCAGCCGCAAGCGGGCCGAGGCGGTGGCGGCGCGACTGATGGACGCGGGCGTCGAGGCCGCCCGCATCACCGCGGTCGGTCACGGCGCCGAGCGGCCGGTGGCCGACAACGCCACCGCGGCGGGTCGGGCGAAGAACCGGCGCATCGCATTCAACGTAGAGGTGGATCGGTAATGGGCGACTTGGTCATCGAGCTCACGCTCGCCTTGCTCGGCGCCGCGCTGATCGGCTGGCTGTTCGGCCGCTTGCTCTGCAAGAGTGGCGAGTACGACGAGCGCGCGGCGCGGCGGCGACTGGAGACCACGCTGGCCGAGCGCGACCGGGAGCTTGAGATGTCGCGGGAGACCGCCGACGGGCTGCGCCGGCAGCTTCGCTCACAGACTGAGGCCGCCGCCCTGGTGGAGCAGGAAGGTGCGGGACTCAAGGTCCGCCTCGCGGGCATGGAAACGGAGCTGCAGGCACTGCTGGGCCGGGACGGGGAGCTTGCGGTCTGCAACGCGCGCCGCCAGGCCCTCGGGGCCGAGCTCGAAGAGCAGCAGGCGCTGGTGCTGGAGCTGCGCTCGACCTGCGCGGCCCAAGCGCAGCATATCCGGGAGCTGAACGGTGCCCTCGCCGGCGCCCGTGCCGAGCTGCAGGCCAGCGACGCCGAAAACCGCCGCAGACAGGAAGAGATCGCCCGGGGCATGGAGGAGATCACCGCGCGTCGTCAAAGCCAGGCCGAGACCGACGCGCTGATTGCGCGCCTTCAGCAGGAGAAGTCTCGCCTCGATCGGCAACTGCAGGGGCTCGGCGCGGCGCACGGTGACTGCACGCAGCGGCTCCAAGCGCTCGCGGCCTCCATCGAGCACCTGCACCGGCGCATCCGCGAGCGAGGTGCCCCGGGCCGTCGCCGCCAACCGGATTCGCGCGACGCGGTCCGATCCAGGCGTACACTGGGAGATTGACCCGACTTCAAACGCGCATGAAGCTGCTTTCGACGGCCTCGCGGGTAAAGGCAATCTCTTCTCCCTCACGGCTCTTGCAGTAGGCCGTGACAATACGGTAAGCGTTATTGAGTCTCTGCATCTCTTTGTCATCACCGCCATGTCGATCCGGGTGCCGCTCGAACGACAGCTTGCGATAGCGCGCGACAAGGTCATCGCGCGTGCATCGCTCTCCGAGGCCCAATAGGTTCCGCGCTTCGTTGATCAGCTCGAAATTCCCCTTGTTGATCTCGATAGCCGAGAAGCCATAGGGCGGAAAGGGGCCCGAATAATTGAAGACGATGAAGTCGGCACACTGCTCGGCAACCCGACCCAGCGCCGCCGCGAACGACTCTATCCCGGCCTTCTCCACCAGATAGGTGTTGATGAGCAGCGTCAGCCCATCCGGGACACCGGCCTCGCGATGCTCGACGACATGCGCGACGAGTCCGGCGGACAATGCCTTGGAGATCACCTCTCGCTGCTCCTGCGCCAGCTCGAAGAATGCCTTTCCAGCCGCGACCTTGTCCGACATGTCGACACGCGGCGCAAGCTCCGCCACGGCCGCTTGGACATCGACCGCGACCTGAATGACGACCTCGCACTTGCCTTGCAGCCGATCCATCAAGGCATCGAGATGCAGCGCGGCATTGCGCAGAAACTGCCGCGCCTCCGCTTGATCATCGACAACCATGCCGAAACGCAGAGGGATCAGCGTCCGCTCTGAGAAGTAGCTCGCATTAATGGCCCGATAGCGATTATTGAGAGCCTGCTTCGTTTCCTCGCTGCTCAGCGAGGACGGATCATCCACGGTGAGTCCAACCGCGGTCATTCCCCGCTCAGGGATATGCACGATGCCGCCTTCCGGGTCGGCCGGAATCCCGTTCACGATACTGCACAATAGTATTGCCATAGTAGTATTGCCATAGTCGGTTTCCGATGGATGCTGCACAGAACGCATCCTCGCGCAAACGCCTGAAGCAGAATGCGCGTTTCATCGTCCGAGTCAGCGAAGGGATGCGCTAAGCGGTGGCGCGGAGTCTACCAAGGGCAGATCGGGGTACGTGTAAATTATTGTCGGGCTGTCCGCTGCGGTGACAGCCCGCGGTCCACTTAAGTGGCCACCTGGCGACCATGGTTCTGTGCCAGGTCCGTCTGCACCGCGCGCGCGTTGAGCTGCGCGTACTTGTGGCTGACCTGGCTGGCGAACAGCGGCGTGGCGCCGCGGATGATCCGGGCCTGCTGCTCGAGCGGACAGTGGATGCGCCCGCCACGCGAGGTCTGGTAGACGTAGCGCTCGACCTCGACGACGCCGTAGGGCGTCTGGTAAGCCTTCGGGTCGCGCCCGCGGGCGGTGAACTTCACCGCGCCGACTCGGATCGGGCTGCCGTCGGTGTCGAAGCGCTTCAGTGCCTCCTCCGTCACGCAGCAGCCGAGCGCGTTGGTGGCCTCCTGGATCGCCGCTTCCATCTCCAGCAAACTGCCCCCGAGGCGCACCGTCACCGCCACCGTGACCTCATCTCCCGACCTGCTGAGAATCGTCGCCACAATCTTCACTTCCTACGCCGTTACAGGAGGTTGCAGCATACTTCTCAAAACGACATCATGTCGAGGCCGCACCCGGCAGGGACAGCGCCACGAAGCGATCTTTCTGGAGTCCTGGAGCCTCGCGCTGGCGGAATCCTGATCGCCGATCAATGCCAATCACATTGATGGGCAGTAGGCAAAGAAAAGGCCGCATAAGGAGCGGCCTGTCACATTGCAACTAACTGCTTTTTGAGTGCCAAGATTGGTGGAGGCGGCGACTACCAAATGCAGTCTTTAAAGCAGCCGCTCGCCGTCGAGTCGAACGCTCAGCGACGGGCTGCGATCCTCATGCGCGGGACAGCGCGCCGACCAGCGCCCCTCTCCGGTGCGAATCACCCCGTCCAGGCGCCCGAGCAGGAGCTCCGCGTCCATCTGCAGACCTCGGATGCATTGAAGCGGTGGGCGTCAACCCGCCAGCGGTGCGCGAGAGTCACGCGCACCGCGACGGCAGGCAGACTACGTCGGCGAGGAGACCGGCGCTATGCGGCGGGAGACCCTGGCGTTCCGTCCACCAGCGCACCGGCGCAGACGACGGACGTCACCTTCCGCTTCGATCCGGTCTTCGCACCGGGCTCCGCCCAGAACGGCGGTGGAGCTGTGGAGGACAGTCAACGCGGCGGCGCTGTCGACAATCTGGTCCTCAACGCGAGGGTCTCGGCGGTACCGCTGCCGCCGACCGCCCTGCTGCTTGCCGCCGGCGCTGTGCTGCTTGCGCGGCAGACCGGCCGGCCGCGACTCGCCGCGGCATAGGACCTGCGGATCCACCACGGCGGCGCCATTCGGCAGCATCCCGGCCGCTGGAAGGACTGGGGCTTGCCCTGACCACGGCCCGTCTCACGTGACCGGCGCGCCCAACCCAGGCGGGGGCGCGGCCGGCATCTGCATCGACCGCGGGCAGGAGTAGGGCGCCGATGTCCGCGGTCGCCATCGTTTACGGTTCGGCACGCGCTTAGGCGATCTCCGCCGCGGTATGCGTGCATGATGCCTCGTCGGCGATGTAGACCTCGCCGCGGGTGATCGGCTTTTCCCTCAATCCGGATCGAAGCGGGCGACCTGCGACAAAGGCGGCGCTGGCGACAAAGGCGGCGCTGGACCAGTGGACGACTCCGTCGCAGAGCCGCGCGCTCAGCGGCTGTGCGCGGTGCCTAGTCCGGCCCATCGTGACCATCGATCCCTCACAGATCAGACGAGATGCGAGAGGCCGCCGGGGAACAGGGGGCGCTGCCTGCAACGGCCTCAATGCCCCCCCGGGTGGCAGCTCTCAGGCGGCGGTCGGTCCGCTCCGGCGCACATCCAGCGTTGCGCAATGAAAACCGCCGATGAAGGGGTAGTAGTCTTCGAACGCGCACGGGATCGGCTTGAAGCCCCATTCCTTCAGCGCCTGGATCAGGGGCTCCTGGCGCTCCTCGACGATGATGCGGCCTTCACCCAGCACCAGGGTGTTGATGCTGATCCAGTCGCTCATCAGCCGCGGCTGGGTCCGGTAGGGCACGGGCTCCGGTGCGATCATCACGTCCCAGTCGCGAAAGACCTCGGGCAGCTTCTTGACGTCGGTGAACGCGGCGTTCACCAGCAGCTTGCCGGGGCCGAGCAGGGCCAGGGTGGTATCGATGTGCGCAGGCTTGGGGTCCAGGCTTTGGATCAAATGCACCCGATAATCCGGCCCCAGATGTCTGCGCAGCCAGTCCACGCCGGCCTGGTTGGTGACATGGCTCAATTGGCCGACGATATCGAAGCCGCAGCGCACGAAGTCGGCGGCGTCGAACACGGGTTCCAGGTCCGTCAGCACATAGGGGGTCGGCGAGTCCGCGGCCGCGAAGTCCGGGTTATAGAGCTCGTCGCGCAGGTGCGGCCTGGGTGCTGCGACGAAGCGTGCGCCACGGCGCGAATACTCGTCGAACAGCTTGCGGTAGGACAAGGTCTCGAAATGGCGCGAGCGCGAGCACATGGGCACCTCGATGATCTCGTTGCCGATGACCAGGAAGGCGTCGCGTGGGTTGGCGGCACAGAAGCCGCCCGAGGTCTCCCAGTGCGGTGTCGCGAAGGGCCGGCCGTGATCAAGCTCTTCCAGACGCCTGACGATAACCCCCTCGGCCTCGAGAATACCCACAAAGCGGTCCATCGCCCGCTCGGCGGCCTCGATGTACCGACCCGGGTAGGGCTGGTTGAGCGGCAGGTGGCGCTCGATCGCCGCGAGCTCCTCGGGGCTGTAGACGTATTGATAGAATGGGTCCCAAAATGAGAAGAAGGCGTTTCTGGGCGTTCCGACGACGACTTCCTCGAGGGTATCCCATTCATTGTGGACATTGACGGGCGAGTTGGCGTAATGGCTGTCGGGCATGACAATCACCTGTATCGATACGCGCGGGACGTGCCTGCCCGCTGATTGGTTGTTGTTCTGGAAAACGAACGATCGCGCTGCTCGGCAGGCATCAGTCCAACTGTTTGCGATCGATCTTGCCGCTCAACGTCAGGGGCATCTCCGCGACGACGCGCAGCTCACGCGGCACCATCTGCGGCGGCAGCTTGGCGCGGGCCTCGGCTTCGATGGTCGCCAGCGCGTGGCGCTGATCGTCCGGCGTGTAGTGGCCGCCGTCGAGCTCGACGTGGGCGACAAGAAAGCGCGCACCGCGTTGATCGTTGCGCACCGTCACGGCGCAGTGCTTGACCGGTTCGATCTCGCTCAACGCCGACTCCAGCTCGGAGAGCTCCACCGGGAAGCCCTCGATCTTGACCAAGTCGTCATTGCGGCCGCGGTATTCGATGTTGCCGTCGGCGAGTAAGCGACCGCGGTCGCCGGTGCGAAACAGCTTGGCGCCGGGGTCCGTCGAGAAGGGGTCGGCCATGAACCGATCACTGCCGTCACGCGGCGGATGCAGATAGCCCCGCGCCACCGCGACGCCACCGACATAGAGCTCACCGACATCGCCCGGCGCAACCGGCTGCTGCCGCTCGTCGAGGATGTGCACGACACAGTCCGGCAGCGGCTTGCCGATTGGGATCAGCGGCTCGCCGAGGGATTCCTTCAGCACCGCCGCCTCGGAGAAGGCGTCGGCGAGGGTTGGCCCCGCACCGGCGTCGGCACTCACCGGCGTGGGAACCGGCAGATCGCCGCAGATGTCCTGTGCAATCGCCAACTGGTCTTCTAGGACCTGATGGATGTCGGATTGCGTCGTCAACGGATTGGCGAGAACGACGCGAAACACGACGATGGGACAGTCCGGCCCATAGCGGGTATTGGTCAGCGTGGTCTTGGAGACGAAGCTCGATCCGCGCTCGAATTGCAGCTCCTGCATGCGCCGATTGACGGTATTGATCGCATCATTGTCGGCGGCGGAAAGTGTGCCCGCACGCAGTCGGCTGCGGTAGGCGTCCGGGATGTAGCGGTAATTGACGATGTTCAGGGGCGGCTCGAACACCAGCTCGAAACACTCCATGGCCTTGACGATGTCGGCGAAGAAGCCGGCCTTGTCCATGCTGGCATTGAACAGGGCCTCATAGCCCCTGCGCCCGATCACTTGCAGTGCGGCATGCACCAACAACGCCATGGCCGAGCGCGAGCCCTCGATGCTGAAGCGCCCGACGTCATAGGAATCGGGTGTCGCCTGATAGGCGGCAGTGGTGGCGCCGTAGCCGAGCGCATCCGGATCGCGAAACAGGCAGACGCTGATGCCCTGGGGCAGGTACAGCTGTTTGTGGGCGCAGAAGGTCACCGAGCTTGCGCGCTCGATGCCGCTGAAGCGCCCGCGATGTTTGGCCGAGAACAGGCCGCTTCCGCCCCAGGCGGCGTCGACGTGGAAGTCGATGCCGTTCGCCTCCGCGATGTCTGCCATCTGCGCCAAGGGGTCGATATGACCGGTCTCGGTGGCGCCGGCGATCCCGATGATGGCGAAGGGCAGTAGACCCTCCTGACGGCACTGCGCGAGCTTACGCTGAAGGTCGCCGGTATCCAGGGCTCCGTCCGGCGCCGAGCGGACATGCACGAGATTGCGCATGCCGAGGCCGAGCACGGACGCGGCCTTCTTCATCGAATAGTGCATCAACTCCGAGCCGAGCAGCACCAGGTCGCGGTAGCCGCTCTGCTGCAAAGTCGCGTAGATGCTTTGCTGCGACCACTCATGCTCGCCGGCGAGCCGGGCCAGGGCGCGGTTGCGCGCGATCATCAGAGCGGTGATGTTGGAGAGGGTCCCGCCGGTGGTCACCAGGCCCAGATTGGCATTCTTCCTCTGCACATGGGCGTCGTAGAAATCGTCGCTGAAGCCGTAGAAGCAGCGATGCAGCATCGCCAGGGCCTCACGCTCCAGCAGGATGGCCGACTTGGCCGTTTCCACCTTGACCAGATTCTGATTCAGCTCCGAAATGAGCTTGCTCAGGTCGTGCACGAAGTCCGGCAATGCCGAGGTCATGTGCCCGATGTAGCGCGGCGATGCGGTGTCGATGGAGAAGGGCAGGACCGTCTCGCGCAGCCAGTTCAGGTAATTCGACAGCGGTCGCGGGAGCTCCGCCATGCGCGTGTCCCGAAAGCGCATGGCGAGCGCCTCCACGGGCACGTTCGCCACCGTGATGTCGCCCGGCGCCCCGGGCCCGTCGTCGCCCGCCGTGGCCGCCCTGGTGCCCACGGCGCCGGTGCCCACGGACCTGTTGAAGTAACCGAGCACATTGTCCACGTCCGAGCGTCGGACCTCATACCAGGTGGCATCGGCGCTGGTCTCGGTGGCGCCGTAGACATTGATCAGCCGGGCGTGCTTGAAGCGTTGATAGAAGAGCCCGGCCAGCGCCGTGGATAAGGGCTCGCCACTGCAAAAGACGTATTTCAGCTGCGGCAGGTGAAACAACGCGTCTTTGCGCACCCCCAACAGCGCGCGCAGCAGGGATGGCGCGACCACCAAACGGCTGATGCCCTTGCGTGCCAACGCCAACACCAGCTCCGCCGGGTCGTTCGCTTGGCGGCCCGGCAGAATCACCAGTCGAATACCGGCGAGCAGGGGCGCCAGGATCTCCGCGACATGGTCCACGAAGCCGATGGAGACGCGCTGCCAGGCGACCTCGTTGTCCTGAAACGGATACTGCTTCCAGGTCCAGTGCAGCCGATTGACGACGCCCCGACAGACCCCTTGGACCGCCTTCGGATGGCCGGTCATCCCGGTGGTGTAAATGACGTAAAGCAGCGTCTGGTGATCCACCGCAACGCCGGGATTGTGGGCCGGCCGGCGCTCGATGACCGGCCAGTCGGCATCCAGGTCGATCAATGCCGGGCATCGGTAACCAAAGTCGTGGCGCGGGGCGCCTCGCGTGACCAGCAGCGCCGGGCGGCAGTCCTCCAGGATGGTGTCGAGCCGCTCGGGGGGCAGGTCGGTCTCCAGCGGGACATAGGCGCCCCCCGCCTTGGCGATGGCCAGCAGGGTGATGATCAGCTCAACAGAGCGCTCCAGGTAGATGGCGACGAGCCGCTCCGGCCCGATGCCGTGCTGCACAAGCTGGTGCGCGAGCCGATTGGCCTTTTCGTTCAGCTCCCGAAAGCTGATGTCGTAGAGCCCGCAGGAGACCGCGGTTCGCTCGGGCGTTCGCTCGACCTGGGCTTCGAACAAGGCCGCCGGGGACTGGAAATGGCTTGGTACTGTCGCGCTCACGATGCTTGCATGCTTGGCTCGATGTGGCTTGGGGTGTTTGCCGGTGGCGTCCAGGCTGGCGTCCCGGCTGGATCCCGGCGCACTGCAACGCCGGTGACGACCGTGCGGGTGCGGTCGACTCGAAGCTGTGCCGCGACGCGCAGCTCATGCTCACAGATCGCTGCGAGCCCGGCAACGCAATCCGTTTGGGATGCCAAACAACTGCTTGTCTTTGCGAAAGCCCAGCCTCAGTGCAAGCACATTGTCGCGGCGCCGCTGCCGGCATCCGCAGCCCGCGTGTCATTGCCCGATCCGCGGTGGCGCTTGCCAGAGACAAGGGATTGTTTGGGCGCGTAGGTCCGAGTCGATGGGCGCACGAGCCGCATCGGGTTACGCTGAGCGGCCGTCTGCGCTTGCATCTCCGGTCGCGCAGGCACAGGCCCAGCCGCACCGAAGACGGACGCGCATGTCATGCGGGCCAGCGCCGGGGCAGTGGGCTGCGGCAACGGTTCGCGCCGGGTGTCGCGCAACAAGATTCCGGTCTAAGGACGGGCGCGGGCCGCGGATGCTGACCCTCGGTGACCTTGGCGGGTGCCGCGAGCGCTGCCGCCGACCCCGCATCCCGAGCCTGATCACGCAACCCTACCGAGCACACAAGAGCCCCATGGCCATCCCGATCGCAGCGCTCACGCTCCTCCCTGCCGGTGTCTTCGCCATCGCACCGGCCCAACGGGTCCGGCGCAGGCAGGGCGTGCGCCGGCTGAAGCAGGCGGCGACAGCCGTCGATGTGAGGCCTGGTTCCTCGCCGCAGTCGCAGGCAGCAGTCGAGCCCGGCCCCTGGGAGCGCGCGCTGCACCAGCTGATCCAGGCCCGAGTCGATCCCCTGCTGGGCGGGGACCGCGAGCGCCACTTGCGTGACCTCTCCGGGCGCTCCGACACGCTGGTGCTCGGCGAGCGCGAGCGGGCGGTCAACCTGCGCATGGCCTTCTCGACGCTGCTGCTGGCGGTCAGCATTGTCACGCTCCCCTTGCCGTTCTGGGTGCGCGCGCTGACCTGCCTGCCGATGGCCGCCTATCTGGTCCGCGGCGAGCTGGAGCTTGCGCTCGATGCCCTGGTCCGGCAGCGGCGCCCATCGGTGGCGCTGCTCAACGCCTTCTATCAGACCGCGCTGTGGCTCGGTGGCTACTACGTGGTCGGCGCGAGCCTGTTTGTGCTGGGCACGCTCGGCGGCAAGATCTCGTCCATTGCCCAAGACCGCTCGCAGCAGGGCCTCGCCGACGCCTTCGGCCAGCATCCGCAGACGGTTTGGGTGGCGGTGGACGGTACGGAGCTGGAGGTCCCGTTCGAGGCGGTGAAGATCGGCGACACTGTGGTCGTCCACGCCGGCGAGATGATCCCCATCGACGGCCGCATCACCCACGGCAGCGCCAGCGTGGATCAGCACCGCCTGACCGGCGAGGCACAGCCTGCCGATAAGGGGGGCGGCGACGAGGTGCTCGCGTCCACGCTGGTGCTGGCGGGCTCGCTGCACATCCGCGCAGATCAGGCCGGGTCCGAGACGGTCGCCGCCAAGATCGGCGAGCTGTTGAACAACACCGCGAGCTACCAGCTCGCGGTCACCAGCAAGGCCGAGCGCCTCGCCGACGAGGCCGTGCGGCCGACCTTCGCGGTCGCCGGCGTGGCCGGCCTCCTGGTCGGCTACCAGGCGATGGTCGCCGTCGCCAGCACCATGATGGGGATCGGTCTGCGCATGAGCGGCCCCATCGCCCTGCTGAATTATCTGAACCGGGCGGCCCGCGGCGGCATCCTGATCAAGGACGGGCGCTCCCTGGAGCTGTTGACCTCCATCGATACGGTGGTGTTCGACAAATCCGGCACCCTGACACTGGACGAGCAGCAGGTGGTGGAGATCGACAGCTTCGACGAGCGCGACGGCGATGCGCTCCTGACCCTCGCCGCCGCCGTCGAGCAGCGCCAGTCGCATCCGGTGGCGCGGGCGATCCTGGCCTGCGCGGCGGCACGCAATCTGCCGCTGCCGGCCGTCACCGAGCCCCGCTGCGAGCTCGGCTTCGGGATGCAGGCGCGGGTGCGCGGCGAGCTGGTGCAGGTGGGCAGCGAGCGCTTCATGATCCAGAGCGGCATCGACCTGCCGCCGCCCGCACTGGCCCGGCTGCACGCCGCCCGCGACCAGGGTCGGGCCATGGTGATGATCGCCGTGGACGGCCGGCTGGCCGGCGCCGTCGAGCTGGAGGCCAGGCTGCGGCCGGAGGCGGCCGATGTCTTGGCCGCGCTGCGCCGGCGCGGACTCAAGCTCTACATCATCTCCGGCGACCAGGAGGAACCGACACGCCGGCTCGCCGAGACCCTCGGCATCGACGACTATCACGCCAATACGCTGCCGGCGGACAAGGCCGCCCTGGTGGAGCAGATGCAGCGGCAGGGCCGATCGATCTGCTTCGTCGGCGACGGCATCAACGACTCCATCGCCCTGAAGAAGGCCAATGTCTCCGTGTCACTGACCGGCGCGACCCGGGTCGCCACCGACACGGCGCAGGTCGTCCTGCTCGACGGGACCCTGCGCCAGCTCCCCGGGCTCTTCCATCTGGCCGCAGGCATGGAGCGCAACTTCCAGCGCGGCCTGGCCATTGCGACGGTGCCGGTGCTCGGCATCTGGGGCGGGGTGCTGTTCCTGCATCTCGGTGTCCTCGGCGCCGCGGCCTTGTTCGAGCTGAGCCTCTGGGCCGGCATCGCCAATGCACTGCGACCCGTGTCGCTGCCGCAACCTGCGCACGTGCAGCCGCTCGCTGCGGATCAGCGGCCGCCGCGTCTTGCCGAGGCCGACGCGCAGCCGCAACAACACCCGCCCGAGCAGACGCCGGTCTGCCCGAGCGAGGCCGGCAGGCAGGCTGCTTAGCCGCACCGCGCCCGGCGCTTGGCAAAGACAACAAAGGGCTTGGCAGCCCGAACGGAATCCGCCCGGTCGGCCACGGGCCCTGCGGTATCGTCCCTCCACGCCTGCGGCTCGCCGCGAGCCGCTGCGCCTCACCAAGGTGCCCCGTCAGAGATCAGCGACCGGCGCCGTCTCGACCGCTGTCGAAACAACCATGCAGGTAGTGGACATGACCGACTTCGTCACCAGCACGGACCAGGCCGCGCAGACCCTCGCCGGCGTCATTCGGGACACACCACTGACGCCCGCCATCGAGCTGGGACGGGAGGTCGGCGCCCGGGTCTTCATGAAGCAGGAGAACCTGCAGCTCACCAACTGCTGCAAGGCACGCAGTGCCTATTACATGTTGTCCAGCCTGGCCCCGGAGCAGCGCCGGCACGTCGTGACCGTATCCACCGGCAACAACGGCATCTCCATGTCCTGGGCCATGCACGAGCTGGGCATTCCCGGCACCGTATTCCTGCCCAGCAGCGTCAGGGCGCACAAGGTCGAGGTAATCCGGCAGCACCCGGTGGAGGTCATCTTCAGCGGCGACGACATCGTCGAGGCCGAGGTCACGGCCCGCGCCTTCGCCGCCGAGCACGGCGCCACCTTCCGCTCGCCGTACAACGAATATGACGCGATGGTCGCGCAGGCGACCATCGTCCGCGAGGTGCTGGCACAGCTCGAGGCCGTCGGCGAGCGGCTGGATGCGATCCTGGTGCCCGTGGGCGGCGGCGGCCTGATCGGCGGCATCGCGACCTACCTGCGGCAGGTCGCCCCGAGCTGCCGGGTCATCGGCGTGCAGCCCGAGCACTCGGCGATCATGGCCCTGTCGGTGCGCGCCGGCGAGATCCTGGACATCCCGTCATTGCCGACGCTGTCCGACGCCACTGCCGGCGGCGTTGAGCAGGGCGCCGTCACCTTCCCGGTCTGCCGCGATGCGGTGGACGACTACATCCTGGTGAGCGAGGCGGAGATCGCCGACGCGATGCTGCTGCTCGACGCGCAGTACGGCATCGCCGTGGAGGGCTCCGGCGCGCTCGCGGTCGCCGCGCTGCGGCAGTGTCCGGACCAGTTCAAGGGCAAGACGGTGGCGCTGCTGCTCTGCGGTGCCAATGTGGACCCCTCGCTGCTGGCGCGCCTGCGCGATGTTTGATCCGTGGCCGGCCGAGACCAACGCCGGCTGCGTCTGGCCGTCGCCTCGCTGCGGATCGAGGCCGATCCCGAGCACAATCTCGCCCGGCTGCTCGACTGGATGGCAGAGGCGCACCGGGCCGGCGCGCAGCTGGTCTGCTTCCCCGAATACTGCCTGAATCCGGTGATCGAGCATTGGGTCGATCTCGCCGAGCCGATTCGGGCGTTGTGCGCGGCCTGTCGGCAGCACGGGCTCTGGGCCGTGCTCGGTGCGGAATCCGGCGTCGCCGGGGCGCGACGCAACAGCATCCTGCTGGTCGCACCGGACGGAGCGATCCGCCGGCGCTACGACAAGGTCCATCTCTGGCGGCGCGAGCAGCAGTTCTTTCAGCCGGGTGCCGATGCACCGCCGGTCGTCGACATCGGGCCATGCCGCATCGGCATCATCTGCTGCTGGGACATGGCCTTTGCGCACGACGTTGCCGCCTTGGCGGCCGCCGGTGCGGAGCTGATCCTCTGCCCCAGCCGGCTCGTCGATGCGGCGCTGGACGCCGAGCCGCTGCGCGTGCTGCCGCTGGCCCGCGCCTTCGAGAATCTCGTGTACTTCGTCCTGTGCGACGCCGTGGCGGACGACACCCTCGCCGAATCCATGATTTGCCACCCCCTTGGTGTCCGCCACCGCATCGCGCACGCCGAGGGCCTGATGGTCGCCGACTTGAGCCTCGACGAGCTGGCAGACCTGCGCGACTACTATCGCGGCAGCTGAGGCGCCGCCATTGCGATGACACCGGACGCTGACTCACATCTGCTCGCGCCCTTCGCGGCGCACGCCCGGTACGCCCCGGACACGGTCGCCTTGGTGACCGGGGAGGGCACCGTCGGCTACGGCGAGCTCGCCGCACGTGCCGAGCGCATCGCCGGCGCCCTGGCGGAGCGAGGCGTCGGTGCCGCAAGCGATGCCGCTGAGCCGGTCGGCCTGTGCATGCACCGCGGCGTGGATGCGGTTGCGGCGATGCTGGGCATCCTGCTGGCCGGCGGCGCCTATGTCCCCATCGACCCCGGCTATCCCGCCGCGCTGCGCCGACGCATGGTGCGCGAGGCCGGCCTGCGGCGGCTGCTGACCGACGGACCGGAAGCCGCCGCGGGGCTCGAAGACGCCTGCGAGCAGGTGTTGACGGCGGCGGACCTGGCGCGCGGCACCGTCCCCCGCGCCGCTTGCCCGCCGGCACCAGCGGACGACCGCCTCTTCCACGTGCTGTACACCTCGGGCAGCACGGCGATGCCGAAGGGCGTCTGCGGCACCCATGGCCAGATGCGCGCGCGGCTGGCCTGGCTTTGGCGGACCTTCCCGCTGGCTGACGACGAGCTGGTCTGCCACAAGACGGCGCTGCACTTCGTCGATGCCAGCCTGGAGATCTTCGGCACGCTGCTGCAGGGTCGCCCGCTGTTGATCGCGCGCGAGTCGGACAGCGCGAGTCCGGCGCGCTTCATCGAGCTGTTGGCCGCACACGGGGCAACGCGGCTCTCGCTGGTGGTCTCGCAGCTGCGCGCGCTGTTGCTCGCCGCGCCCGATCTGGGGCGCAGGCTGCCGCGGCTGCGGCTTTGCATCGTCAGCGGCGAACGGCTGACGGCCGAGCTGGTGGACGCCTTTCGGCGGGCGCTGCCCGACACCGCGCTGGTCAATCTCTACGGCTGCAGCGAGGTCCCCGAAATCAGCTGCACCGCAATCACCCCCGATACCGCACTCGACGACTCGGGCGCGCCCATCGGCCGCCCCATCCCCGGCACCGAAGTGCGCATCGTCGACGACGACCTGCGTGAGGTGGCCCCCGGGGAAACCGGCGAGCTGCTGGCGGGCGGCCCCCTGCTGGCCGGCGGCTATCTGCATCGCCCCGAGGAGACCGCGGCGCGCTTTATCGAGCACCCCTTCGGCGGCAGTGGCCGGCTCTACCGCACCGGCGACCGGGTACGGCTCGGCGCCGACGGCCAACTGCGCTTCGCCGGACGCGGCGATGACCAGGTCAAGGTGCGCGGCCATCGCATCGAGCTCTCCGCGGTGGAGGCCGCCGTGCTCGCCTGCGCCGACGACGTGGATGCCGCCGCGGCCGTGGTGCAGCAGGACCCGGGCCTGGCCGAGAACCGCAGCCTGGTGGTCTTCGTGACCCCGGCGAGGCTGGACACGCGGGGATTGTTGGGCAAGCTGCGCGCGGGCGTCGCGCGGCACCTGGTGCCGCAGCGGGTCATCGCGCTGGCAACGTTGCCGACCACGCCGAGCGGCAAGCTCGACCGGCGGCGCCTGGCGGCCCTGAGCAGCACCGCCCCTGCGTCGCCTGCCGCGGCCGACGGCGACACACAAGGCCGGATCGCGCAACTTTGGCGCGAGGTGCTGCAGCGCGATGCCGTCGGCCCACAGGACGGCTTCTTCGACGTGGGCGGCGACTCGCTGGCCCTGGCCCAGCTCCATCGGCGCCTGCAGGACGCCTTCCCGCACTGCCGATTGACCCTGGCGCAGCTGCTGGAGTACCCGACCATCGCCGCCCAGGCCGCCTATCTCGGGCGCGCGCCGGGCCGCGCTGCGGAGGCCGCCGCGGGTCCGGTGCAGGCGCACGGCCACGGGCACGGCGCTGCGGCGCAGGAGATCGCCGTCATCGGCATGGCCTGCCGCTTCCCCGGTGCCACGACGCCGGAGGCGTTCTGGCAGGGCCTGCGGGACGGCGTCGATGCCATCGCGGACTTCTCCGATGCCGAGCTGGAGCAGCCGGACCCGCGCCTGCGCGTCGACCCGGACTATGTCAAGGCCGGGGCCGTGCTCGACGACATCGCCGGCTTCGACGCGGATCTGTTCGGCTACACCGACAAGGAGGCGGCGCTGCTGGACCCGCAGCAGCGCCTGCTGCTGGAGTGCGCCTGGGAGGCAATGGAGCGGGCCGGGGTGGTGCCGCGCGGGCGCATCGGCGTCTACGCCGGCAGCAGCCAGAGCGGCTATTTCCTGAACCAGGTCGCCACGCACCGGCCGGTCACCGAGGCGACCTTGCAGGAATACCAGGCTAACCTGGCCAACGACCGCAACTTCCTCGCCACCCGCATCGCCTACAAGCTCGCGCTCAGCGGACCGGCCGTGACGGTGCAGACCGCCTGCTCCACCGGCCTGGTGGTGGTCCACCTGGCCTGCCAGGCGCTGCGCGCGGGCGAATGCGATGCGGCCCTGGCGGGGGCGGTTGCGCTGCGGGTGCCGCAGAAGGCCGGCTATCTGTTCGAGGAAGGCATGATCCGCTCCCCGGACGGGCGCTGCCGGGCCTTCGACGCGGACGCCGAGGGGACCCTCTTCGGCAGCGGTGTCGGCGTGGTGCTGCTGAAGCCGCTGGCCCGGGCGCAGGCCGACGGCGACCCGATCCTCGCCGTCATCAAGGGCTCGGCGATCAACAACGACGCCGCCGCCAAGGCCGGCTTCACGGCGCCGAGCGCCGCCGGGCAGTCCGCGGTGATCGCGAGCGCCCTCGACGCCGCGCGGGTCGATCCGAACAGCATCGGTTACATCGAGGCCCATGGCACCGGCACGCGGCTCGGCGATCCCATCGAGATCGCCGCGCTGACCCGCGCCTTTGCCGAGCGCGGCCGGCGGGCGGACGGCGGGCCGCGCTGTGCCGTCGGCTCGGTCAAGACCAACATCGGCCATCTGGACGAGGCGGCCGGCATCGCCGGCTTCATCAAGACCGTGCTCGCGCTCCGGCACCGGGAGATCCCGCCGAGTCTGCATTACCGCAGCCCGAACCCGGAGATCGACTTCACCGACACCCCGTTCGAGGTCAATGCCAGGCTGCGACCCTGGCCGGCGCCGCCTGAGACCCCGCGCCGGGCGGGGGTCAGCTCCTTTGGCATGGGCGGCACCAATTGCCACCTGGTGCTGGAAGAGGCCCCCGCGCAAGCGCAGCCCGCCGCGCCGCCGCTTTCGACGACGCGGCCCTCGCACCATCTGTTGGTGCTTTCCGCCGCCGGCGGCCCGGCCCTGCAGGCGCTGGTGGGGCGCTGGCGCGAGCTGCTCGACGAGTCCCCGGCGCCGGACCTGACCTCGCTCTGCGCGACGGCCGCCACCGGCCGGCGCCACCTGGGCCGGCGCTGCGCGGTGGTGGCGGCCTCCACCGCGGCGCTGCGTGAGCGGCTCGCGGACCTGTCGGTGCCGGCGCAGCCGCCCGCCGGCGATGGGGGCGGCACCGGCCAGATCGCCTTCCTGTTCACCGGCCAGGGCGCCCAGTACGCCAATATGGCCCGCGGCCTGTACGACTCCTGTGCGCCCTTTCGGGCCACCCTCGACCGCTGTGCCGAGATCCTGAAGCCACTGCTGCCGCGGCCCATCTTCAATGCCGCCACCGTCCAGTCGATGGTCTTCGAGCCCGCGAGCGGCGACCTGCTGCTCTATGCCGGCGGCGCCGACGGCGCGCATCCCGCCGAGCCGCTGATGCAGCGCTATGTAGATCTGGCGCGGACCGCGGGCGGCGCCGATGGGCACCCGGGCGCCTGGGTCTGGGTGCTGGCGGCGCTGCTGCTGGCCGGCGTCGCTGCCGCGCTCTGGCGCTTCTATCCGCCCCGCTCCACCAGGCGCCCGTCAGACACGGAGAGCGCCCGGTCGGCGACGTGAAACCAGTGTTGGTTTGCCCGCGGCGACCGCAGGGACGGCCAAACCGAACGGCCCGCCGCACGGGCGCGCGCTCTTTCCGGGACAACAATCGGTTTCGCCAACGCAACGCCCCGGCGTCCGCCGCCGCTCCCCCGTCGCTACAGTGGAGCACGCAGCGCCCCTAACGGCTGCCGCGCAGCAAATCACGCCAGAACGGAGATGATCGACCATGTCAAACGACGCATTCACAGACTTGCCCCGCCGCCTCATACCGATGGCGAAACCCGCGCGAATCCCCGGCCCGCTCGCCCGGGCGCCGCGCTCGATCTTATTGACCGGGCTGCTCGCGGGGCTGCTGGGCGCGCCGACGGCGGTGCTCGCGCAACCGCCGGGCCAGCAGCCGCCGCCCGAGGTCACCGGCGGCGAGTCGGTGGGCGCGGACCGCGGCGGCAACGAGTCGGCCAAGAAGCTCTTCACCGTCCGCTCCGTGCCGCAGGCGGACCAGCCGCCGCAGTGGGCGGGCGAGGCGCAGATCGGCTTGGGCGCGACCACCGGCAACAGCGAGAACAGCAACCTCAACGCCAACGCGCTGATCAGCTACACCGCCTTCCCGTGGCGGCACTTCCTGGGCGCCGAGGCGATCATCGCGGAGACCAACGGCGAGCGCACGACGGAGCGCTACGCCGTCGGCTACAAGCCGGAGTACTTCTTCTCCCGACGCACCTTCGCCTTCGGCTTCTTCGGCTACGACCGCGACCCGTTCTCGAATATCGACAACCGCTATTCGGCCACGCTCGGTCTCGGCCATGTGCTGCTGTGGGGCGACCGCCAGACCCTGACCGTGGAGCTTGGCGGCGGATATCGGATCACTCAGTTCACCGAAGCTACGCCCGACTCCGAGGAGCCTGTCGGCCGCGCCGGCTTCGACTACACCCTGAAGCTGACCGACAATACCCAATTCACCCAAGACTTCTCCGTCCTCGCGGGCTCGGACAACACCTTCATCGAATCCATCACGGCCCTGCGGGTGGCCATGACCGACAAGCTGGCCCTCAGCCTGAGCTACACGGTGCTCAACAACAGCTTCACCCCGCCCGGCATCGAGAGCACCGACACCTTCACCAGCGTCAACCTGGTGGCCGCTTTCTGAGAGCGGGGGGCGACGCCTCGGGGACGCGCCGGCTAACCGAGCGCAGGCACTGATGTCGGACTGGGTGGGCCATGTCGCCGAAACCGGTTGCCGGCCGCTGCCGGCGGAGCCCGGCGCGGCGCCGCCCGGCTGAACAGCTCAACGCCGGCATGCCCCGGACCGCGGTGCGGAGCGACCCGGCCGGGGCATGGCGGATCGGTCGCGCCACCACAACTCGCCGCCTCTCCCGCCCATGCTCCTGCTGCGCTTCATCGTCGAGGACGCCAATGCACCCCGCGGCCGGATCCTGGCCATGGCCGCGCTCGCCGGCATCGCCGACGCGAGCCTGATCGCGATCATCAACAGCGCCGCCGAAGAGGTCATCGTCGATGCCTTGCCGGCCAAGCTGGCGGCGGCCTACCTGCTGCTGCTGGGCATCCTGCTGACGGCGCTGAGCTTTGCGCTGGTGGAATCCATCGCCGCCGTGGAGCGCGCGCTCGAACGCCTGAAGCTGCGCATCGCCGACAAGGTCCGCCGCAGCGACCTGCGCTTCATCGAGCTCGCCGGCGGGGCCGGCGCCTACCGCTCGCTGGCCCAGGACTCGGGGCTCATCGCTCAGGGTGCGGGGCCGCTGGTGCTGGTGGCACAGCAGTCCCTGGTACTGCTGTTCGCGCTCGGCTACGTAGCCTGGCTGTCGCCGCCGACGCTCGCGGTGACGCTGCTGATCCTGGGGCTCGCGGTGCCGATGATCGTGCGCCACGCGGAACGCACGCGTGCGGACCTGAAGGCCGCCGGCGCGGACGAGGACCAGGTGTTCGACGCCCTTGGCGGCATGCTCGCGGGCTGCAAGGAGCTGAAGCTCAACCGCCCGGAAAGCGTTGCGCTGCTCGCCGACATCGAGCGCATGGCCCGCAGCGCCCAGGCGCGCAAGCTCGCCGCCGGCGACCGCCAGGTGCTGGACATGATCTTCGCCAACGGGCTGACCTATGTGGTGCTCTTCGCCGCCGTGTTCGGCGTCACGGCCGTCGTGCCGCAGGCCAGCGACACCGTGCTCAAGGTCGCGGTCGTGCTCATGCTCGCGGTCCGCGGCCTGCTCGGAGCGGCGAACGCCGTGCCGGTCATCGCCAAGGTCGATGCCGCCATCGAGCACCTCTACAGACTGGAAAACGAGTTGGACCGCGCGGCAGTCCACGCCGAGGCGCCGGTCGCGGCGGTGCCGCTCGCGGGCTTCGAGCGCATCGACGCCCGCGGGCTCTGCTTCCATTACCAGGATGCCGACGGCGAGCCCCTGTTCCGCGTCGGTCCCTTCGATCTCAGCCTGCGCCGGGGCGAGATGGTCTTCATCGTCGGCGGCAACGGCGCCGGCAAGTCCACGCTGCTCAAGCTGCTGACCGGGCTGTATCACCCCGAGCAGGGCGAGCTCGCGCTGGACGGCCGCCTGCTCGGCGCCGACGACTACCCCGGCTACCGCTCGCTCTTCACCAGCGTCTTCACGGACTTCCACCTGTTCGATCGGCTCTATGGCCTCGACGACCTGGACCCGGCGACGGTCAACCACTGGCTGCGCGTGCTGGAGATGGACCACAAGACCCGCTACGCGGACGGCGGCTTTACGAACCTCGACCTGTCCACCGGCCAGAAGAAGCGCCTCGCCTTCATCGCCGCCGTGCTGAAGAACCGGCCCATCTGCGTCTTCGACGAGCTGGCGGCCGACCAGGACCCCGCCTTTCGGCAGCGCTTCTACGAGGAGATCCTGCCGGGGCTCAAGGCGCAGGGCCGCACGCTGGTCTGCGTCTCCCACGACGACCGCTGGTTCCATGTCGCCGATCGCGTGCTGACGATGCGCGATGGGCGGCTGGCAGACGACGAGCATGGGTGACCCCGTGTGCGCGAAACGTGGATGCGCGCACGACTGCATGGCCATACCATCGAAGCGTGACATTCGGGCAGCCCCGCGGACCCACCGCGGCTTCCATCAGAAACTTGCCTTCGGGTCCATCCGCGACCAGAATCGCAACGATGTAACTACAGTGTTATCACGACCGACGGACCCGCAAGCATGACCGCATCCGGCAACCTGAAGCTTGAGGCCACTATTCAGCCTTGGGGCAACAGCCTGGGGCTCCGAATCACGCGTCCCATGTGCGAGCTCGCTGGGCTGTCCCGGGGCGACAGGGTGCTCGTCGAAGTCTCCGAGCAGGGTTTGAGCGTCAGCCGCATGCCGCAGCGTAAACAACTCGATGCTCCCTTGTCCGAAGCGGAGCTGCTCGAGGGCATGACACCCTATGCCGCCCATGCCGACGAGCTATGCCCATTGCTGCCATCCGAGATCGGGGACTGACGTGGCAGCACGCTATGTTCCGCAGCGGAACGATATTGTCTGGCTCGATTTCGAGCCGACCAAGGGCAAGGAGATCGGCAAGTACCGTCCCGCGTTGGTGCTTTCCAGCGAGACATACAACGCTCGCACGGGCCTGCTCATATGCTCGCCCATCAGCACAAGCATCCGAGGGGCGAAGACCGAGGTACCGATCAACAACTTGGAGGTGCCGAGCGTGGTTGCCGCCAACCTGATCCAGACTCTGGATTGGCGGGACCGCAAGGCCAAGAAGGCCGCGGAGGCGGAGCCGGGTGTCATGGAGCAAGTGCTGCTGCGGCTGATTACGCTGATTGGGGCAGACTGCTTGCTCGACGGCCTGGGAGCGCGGCGAACCTAAATTGCTTGACGGCGGCAAATGCTTGCAGATGAGTCAAGTTTCGACGGGGGCGAACTGGCCAGGGGCGTCGGGATCGGGATCGGGATCGGTTGCCGCCCAGTTCGAATTCGATCCCGATTCGGCAACGATCCCGATAGCGATGAGCACGCCTCCTCGGTCTGAGGCGCAGCCTCGCTAGATTGCTTGATGGCGCCAAATGCTCGGCACAGCGACACGCCCGCCCGGCGCGCGCTGATCAAAGCCCGCAGCTCGCGGCGCGACAACTTGCATGCAAGGAGTGCATGCAGTACCGTCGGCGCGATCCCAACAGTTTCCGAGCTGATGCGATGGCCATGCTCACGGTGCGCCAAATCGATCGGGCCGACAAGGAATGGCTCCAGCAAGAGGCAGCGCGACAGCAGCTCTCGATGGAAGAGCTGGTTCGCCGCTTGATTCATGAGAAACGGCAACAGTCGATGGAGCAGCGCAGCCCGTCGGCAATCGTGCGGCGTCATTTTGGGCCGCAAAAAGGCATTGATTTAGGCGAGCGCCGGCGCTTCGGTTTCGATGTACCGACCTTTCAGGATACGGAAGCGCCGTGAGCGGCACTGTGTACCTGCTGGATACCAACGTGGTCTCCGAGCTGATGCGCCCCGAGCCGAGCCCCGCGGTACTTGCGTGGATCGATGCGGCTGGTATCGCCGCGCTTGCCATCTCCACGGTCAGCCGCTGGGAGATTCGCTACGGCTTGGCACTGCTGCCGAAGGGCAAGCGTCGCGATGACCTGACGTTGAGCTTCGACGGCCTGGTCGCCGAGCTGTTCGGCGCCGGCGTTCGGGATTTCACGTCGGCCGCAGCCGAGCGCTGCGCGTCGATCATGGCGCGGAAACGCGCGCTGGGCGAGCCCCTCGACGATCATCTGCCGGATGCCATGATCGCGGGCATCGCCGCCGCGACTGGACTGACGGTCGCCACGCGCAACCGAGCGGAGTTTCGCAACTGCGGCGTGGCGCTGGCATACCCCTGGGGAGATTGCGAATAGCACGGCAACGCAGACGAAGCGCAGCGTGAGTCCAGCCTCAGACGCCCGTGCTGCTGCGGCCGATTCCGCTGAGCGGGGAGAGGCGCCCGTCGCGCATCTCCACGACCCGGTCGGCGACATGGAAATAGCGGTCGTCGTGGGAGACGACGACGAGCGTGCGTCCGGCGGCGCGGAAGCGCGGTTGCTTTCCAGCGAGACATACAACGCTCGCACTGCGCCGCCTCGGCGGCGGCCACCGCTTGGCCGAGCGCGACGTACTGTAGCGCCGCGAACAGGGCAATGGACAGCAGCGCCGCCGCGATCAGCTCGGCCTTGAATTCATCGTTGGCGGCATGCGCGGCGCCGGCGTTGATGACGGACGATGAAGATTCCGTTGGCGAGTCCGGAGATGGCGGCCGCGGCCAGGATCCTGCCCCGATGGGCGCCGCTTTCCTGCACGCCGAAGCCGAGCAGGCTCATCGGACGCGCCGCCGGCACCCGCGCCAGGGCGTCAGCGTGTTGATCACATGCCGTACTCGGGAAAGCGCCCGGTCATGTGCATGATGCCCTTATCCTATCAGCCAGCGGCGTGCGCGCCGGCGCAAGCTCTGCGAAGCACAGCAAGCGGTTTCCGATTGCCAAGCGTTCCACGTGCACGGAAGTCGCAGGCAGAAGGTACGCCCAATGCAGTGCGGAAACCTCGGATGAACAAGCAGTTTGCGCGAGGCGGGTTCGCGCGACCGCCCCGCCTGCGGTGCGGCGCGGTGGTCCCCGAGCGACGGGCGCGCTTCTGCGCTAATCTCGCATGCAGGGATCGATTGCGACAATGGCTCCCACAAAGCACCCCCGACGAGGCTTGACATGGACTGGCTGGACATCCAGCAGCGGATTGAGCGTGGCGAGGACGAGCATACAGAGCTGGGTCGGTTCCGTTCTTTCGCCGAAAAGGAATGGCAGAAATCCGCCTGTGCCTTCGCGAACACCGAGGGCGGGCTGATCCTGCTGGGAGTGAGCGACGACGGCGCCATCGATGGCGTTCCAATGCACCCCGACGCGGTGCAGGAGCGGCTCGGCGACAGCCTGCGGACCGGTTTCTCGGCGCCGTTGCAGGCGCGGATCGGGAAGCATCAGGACGCTGCCGGCTGGGTGCACTGGATCGAGGTTGCCCGCATGCGCGGCTCGGAGCCGCTGCGCTATCGCGGACAGGTTTATGTGCGGCGCGGACGCTCCAACGACGAGCCGTCATCGTCGGAACTGCAAGAGCTCTACAAAGTTTTCGGGCTTGTGTTCACGGAGGAACGCATCGTCCCCGGCAGCGGTATCCAAGACATCGATCCGGCCAGTTTCCGCGGCTATTGGCGGCGCAAGGGGCTCGACCTCGACGCGGTGCCGGAGCTGAGCATCGAGACCGACCTCTTCAACCGGGAGGTGCTGGACCGCGATTTCGATGGCACGCTGCGCGCGACCCTCTACGGGCTCCTCTGTTTCGGCAAGGACCCGCAAGGCTTTCCGCCCACCCGCAACCTTTGGGTCGACCTGGTCGCTTACGCCGGCACGGACCGCGGCGACGATGTGTTGTTGTCGGGGCAGGCCCGCGGCCGACTGGACGAGCAGGTCGCACGCGCCGAGGGCTGGCTCAAGTCCCTGGGCACATGGGAGCGCTATGAGGGCCTGTACCGCGAGGACCGCTGGATCGTGCCGCTGCCGGCGTTTCGCGAGTGTGTCGTCAACGCCGTCGCGCATCGCGACTATGCCATCCTCGGCAGCCGCATCCTAGTCGAGGTCTTCGATGACCGCGTCGTCGTCATGAGCCCCGGCGGCTTGCCCAACCACAAGCGGCGCGAATCGGTGCTGGCCGGCGGCACGCCGCGCTCCAGGAATGAGGCCATGGCCAACGTCCTGTTCGATCTCGGCCTCATGGAGCAGCGCGGCAGCGGATTCCCGCGCATACGCCGGGCGATGCAGGCCTTCAACGGGACCGAGCCCCTGCTGGAGGATGATCAAGACGAGCGCTGGGTGCGGGTCACGCTCTGGCGGATGCCGCAGCACGAAGAGCAGTGATCCTGGCGCATGCCGTCCTGGCTCGGCGCTTGGTTCATGAGACACAGCAACAGTCGATGTAGCAGCCGATGTAGCAGCGCAGTCCGTGGGAACATGATCGCGGGCATCGCCGCTGCGGCCGGTCTGAGGGTGGCCACGCGCAACCGAGCGGAGTTGCGCAACTGCGGCGTGGTGCTGGCGTACCCCCGGGGAGATTGCGAATAGCACGGCAATAGACGCGGCCCCGCTACGCGGATTGCGTCTTCACCAACCCGGACCTGATCATACCCATCCTACGGCCCTGCAGCACCGCGGCCAGCAGGGCTGCAAGCTTGCCGATCACAACGGTGCGTTTCGCAATCCCAATATCCTTTGCATGCGATTCGAGGCGGCCTGTCGGATGATGCGGGGGATACTGTTCGCGAGCCCGCCGGGATTGTCGTCCGTGCGCTGCCGCCTGCGCCGCCGTTGGCTGGGCTGAGCTGCACTCCGACGAGCCCTGCCGGGCGCGACGGCTTCTCCCTAACCCAGGCCAAGCCCATGACCATGTCAGCCAACGCGAAGCCCGCTATGCAGCTCGCCGGGGCCGAAACCGAATTGACGGACGCGCTGGACGCATTGCTGCCAACCGTCGGCGCCGACGGCACTGTCATCGTGACCTTCAGCAATTTCAAGTACCTGCCGATCCTCGATAATTGGCGCCTCGCGATGAGCCGGCTCGGCATCGAGAATCTGCTGGTGGTCGCCCTCGACCAGCCGACCTACGAGCATCTGCGCAGACACGGCGTCGCCTGTCACCTGTCGCCGTGCGAGGACGACCTGTCGGCGCTGTGGCCGCAGCGGGTCGCGCTGTTCAGCCACATCCTTCAGCGCGGCTATCATCTCATTCATTCCGACGTGGATGCCGTATGGCTTAAGGACCCGCGCACGGAGCATTTCCTCGGCAGCGACGCCGATATCGTGTTCTCCCAGGCGACCCAGTGGCCGACAGATTGTTACCAAGCCTGGAGATTCACCCTCTGCTGCGGCCTGTTCTTTCTGCGCGCGACGGAAGCCGTGCGCCGCTTCATGACGGAATGGATCGCGCACGTCGCGGATTCGCGCGACGACCAGGTCTCGTTCAACCAACTCCTGCTGGCCAAGTCGGTGGTCTGGGACATCGCCGAGCCCTACAGCATCCCGACCCCCTTCGGTGTGGACATCACCTGCTCGCGCCGGAGCATTCGTGGACGGGCCGGGGCATTGAAGGTCGATGTGCTGCCGCAGCACCTGTTTCAGCGCGTGCACTTCCCCGGCGAGGATGCCTACGTGAAGCACTGCCTGTCCGGGCAGACCGCCGAGACCACGCGCGCGGGGCTGGTGGAAACGGGCTGCTGGCTGCTGCCGCCGGAGCGCTGATGCCGGTGTAGGCACGCGATCCGCTTCATCGCCGAGGAGCCGCGGCGCCTGCTCCCTACCCGCCCGCGATGCGTCGGCCGAATCCCTGTGGCCGCAATCCCGACAGATGGCCATAGATGGCATATTCATTGGCGAAGTGGGCCCGCAATCGCTCGAGAACGTCGCCATCCAACGCGTCCATGATCGCCTCCGTGCTGCCGCCCCCGCGGTGCGCGGGCTGATAGTGCTCATCGATGAAGGACCTCGGAATACCACAAGGGCCGAACAAGTCGTGCAGCGCCTCGGGCAGCTCGCGCAGCGGTCGGCAGAAGTAGATCGATTCCCTGTGCTGTTGCAAGGTCTCGACGTTCTCGAAATGGAAAGCGTAATTCCGGCGCACATGCGATATGCTTTGTGCAGCAAATAATGCCGCCGACTTCAGACGCTCATCGTCGGACACCAAGGCGACCAGAAAGTCCCGGGCATTCTCGAAATAGGCAAACGCGATCGCCTCCTCCGGCGCCCACATGCTGGAGAAGGTCGGCCGACCCTGCCGCAGCCGACTTTGAAAACCGGATATGATGCGCGCGATCGGGTCGCGCACGAAGAAGCCAATCCGGATGTTGGGATGCTCGCGGCGGATCACCGGCAGACGCGCGTCATGGCCGAACAGCCGGGGTGGGCGGTAGCCATGATCCTCGCACAACTGGATCAGATGAACGACGGATGTGCCGGCGGTCTTGCCGATGTGCAGAAAGCCGAAAGCCTCGCTGCGGTTGGCGTTCGCTCCGGCGGTCTGCGTGAATGGTGCTTGCTTCATGAAACCTGCTAGGCTCCGGATAGATGCAGCGTCGGGGCCGGTCTGATTGCGGCCCCCGCGGCGGTCATGGCAGCGGGTGTCATGGCGCTGTCGATCCAGGTCTCGGCATAGCTGCCGAGCCTTCGTGCCAGCCGCTCGGTCATGGCGCCGTACCTGTCATTGAGATAGTCCCTGATCCGCGGGCTCATCGCATGCGCCGGCGAGGCATTGACGCGGGTGCGGTTGTCGATGGTGGCGGGATCGGGCGGCGGGACGCCGAGAAAGGCGGTGATGTCCGCGAGCAGACCCGCCGGGTCGGCCTGTATGGCGTCGTAGAAGCAGATCAGTAGCCGTGACGGGTTGAAGACGCCGAGATAGTTGCCGAGGGTGCGCTCGTAATCCCCGCGCAGCACGATGCCGGGCTCGTCCACCAGCGAGATCACGGCCGCATCGCAGCCGAGGTCGATCTTGGGTAGCCCGAGGCTGGCCCGGAACCGCACCGCGGACCAGGCCCGTTCAATCGGGTTGCGTATGAAATAGATCAGCTTCATGTCCGGATTGACCGCCTTGATGCGGGCAATGTCGGCTGCTTCCAGGATCGAGTAGGAGGGCGTGATCTCGCCGCAGGCGGTAAAGGATCGCCGCGGGAAGAGCCGGGCGTACCAGCGCTCCGTGTAGATGCCGAAGGTCCAGTTGAGCCACCAACCGGCCTCCCGCAACGCGCCGGCACGGACCAGGGTCAAGACCTGCTTGGCATTGTCCCGGCTGCGCCGGCGCTCCCAGGTGTGCGGGCCGAAGAATCGGGCCCATGGATCGCGCCGGGCGAGCGCATTGGAGCTCAAATAGTGGGGTGCGCGGTCGAAGAAGTTCAGCTCCTTGACCGGCGGCACCCAGATGTCCGGATGCTTGGCCAATTGGTGGTGCAGCCAAGTAGTGCCGGCCTTGGTCGCGCCAATGCCGAGAAAGGTCGGTGTCGCAGTCCGGTTCATGCCATGTGGGTTCCAGGCAGCAGGAGAGACGTTGATGGTGTGCGCCGCGGCTTTTGCGTTCCGGCTTCAGTGCGCCAGCGGGGCGAGGCCGCCGTCGCGCATCGTGAGCACGCGGTCGGCAACGTGGAAATACCGGTCGTCGTGGGAGACGACGACGAGCGTGCGCCCACCGGCGCGAAAGCGCGGCAGCAGCTCTTCGTAGAGACGCCGGCGAAAGGCCGGGTCCTGGTCCGCCGCGGGCTCGTCGAAGACGCAGATGGGCCGGTTCTTGAGCATCGCGGCGGCGATGGCGAGGCGCTTTTTCTGGCCGGTGGAGAGGTCCAGCCGGTCGAAGCCCCGGTCCGTGTAATGGGTCTTGTCGGCGATGTCGAGCTCGGCGAGCCAGTGGTTGACGACGGCCGGGTCCAGGCTCGGCATGCCGTAGAGCCGCCGGAACAGGTGGAAGTCGGTGAAGACGGTCGCGAACAGGGCGCGATAGCGCCCCAGGTCCCGGGTGCCGACCCTCCGGCCGTCCAGCACCAGCTCGCCCTGGTCCGGTGGATAGAGGCCGGTCAGCAGCTTGAGCAGCGTCGACTTGCCCGCGCCGTTGCCGCCGACGATGAACAGCAGCTCGCCGGCGCGCAGATCGAGATCGACGGGGCCGACCGCGAAGAGCGGCTGGCCGTCCTGGTCCAGGTAGCGGAAGTGCACGGCGCGCAGCTCGATCCGCTCGAAACCCGGCGCCGCATCGCGCACGGCTACTGTGGCAGGTCCGGGCGGTCCGTCCGCCGGGTCGGCGGCCTGGTCCACCTCCTGCTCCAGTGCCTCGATCCTGGCCAGTGCCGCGTCGATGCGGGCGAGCAACGGCGCTGCGTTGACCAGGGCCCCGAGCGGAGCATTCATGAACAGGATGGTCGCGGTGACCTTGTGCACCGTCTCGCTGGCCTCCGGCGTCAGCGATGGGATCACGAACACGCCCGCAAAGACCACCAGCACCGGCACGGCATAGCCGTAGGCGATGCTGCGCGCGAGCCCCGTGCTGGCGTCGAGCTTGAGCCGGAAGGCGGCATTGGTGCCGCGGCGGATCTCCGTGAACAGCGCATCGTTCTCCGGGCGGTTCAGCTTGAGCTCCTTGAAGCCCGCGAGCAGCCCGGCAAAGCGTTCGAAGAAGCGGGCATCCGCGGCGGCAGCGCTGCCCAGCTCGCCGCGAGCCTGCTGCCGGCGGCGCAGCACCAGCGGAATCAGCGCGGCGTAGATCAGGAGCGCAAGCAGGAAGGTGCCCGGCGACAGCCAGGCCAGGTAGAGCGCCGCAAAGGCGACCACGAGTAGGCCCTGCGCCGCCGCCGCCAGCGTCAGCGCGCCCTGGGAGATCAGCCCGGCGTCCTCGCTCAGCGGCAGGAACTCGCTCAAATCCCCGTGCGCCTCGATGAACCGCAGCCGGCAGCGGGGCACCTTGCCGATGATCCGCAGGCGCACCCGCAGCAGCGCCGCCTCGGCGGCGGCCACCGCTTGGCCGAGTGCGACATACTGCAGCGCCGCGAACAGGGCAATGGACAGGAGCGCCGCCGCGATGAGCTCGGCCTTGAATTCATCGTTGGCGGCATGCGCGGCGCCGGCGTTGATGACCGCGATGAAGACCCCATTGGCGAGCCCGGACAGGGCGGCCGCGGACAGGATTTTGACCCGGTCGGCGCCGCTTTCCTGCACGACGAAGCCGAGCAGGCTCATCGACGACCCACCATACCCGCGTGTTGGGGCATCAGCATTGGTAGCGCTCGACGCTCAAAAGGTGTAGCCGAAATGAGCGATATCGCGGGCATGCCATTGCGCGACCAGCGCGCGGGTCTCGTCGTCGTAGGCGTCCCGATAGTCGTTGCTTGAGGGGGTGACGTTGTGCTTCGGCAGCGCCAGCGGTGCGCCTAGGGCTTCGCAGACCTTCGCGAAATCCGCATCCAGGTGCTCAAAGCGACCGATGAAGTCCACCGCGATCTCGCCGTCGAGCGTGACCCAGTCGAGCTGATTGGTCAAATGCCGCCCGAAGATCGCGCGGTCGACACCGAACAGGAAGCGGTTGGGCACTGCATAGGCGTCGGCACACTGGAGCAGCCAATCGCGGAAGCTGCACTGGGCAAAGGCGAACATCTCCGGCAGCTTGTGGATCATCACATGGCGCTGGAAGCGGTATTGGGAATAGATGCGGTCCCAGGGATTTCTGACGAAGGTGAACTTGTAGAAATGCGGGAAGTGATCCGGGTAGTTGGCGCGGTACCAGTCGAGGGTGTGATGCTTGATGTCGAAATAGCCTCCGTCGCCGGGTCGCGTGTCGGCCTTGAAGGCATCTTGCACACTGGTGCTGGCGGCCTTCGAGACGCGGACGAAGATGCATTGGTGCCGCATCGACAGCATGGTCTTGTCTCCACGGTTGCGGTTTTTGCCGATGCCGCGGCTGTACTGCGGCACCGGGTCTTGAAAGCGATGCCGTCGGTCGCGCAGCTGCTCTGGAGCCCCGCCGCGAGCGGCAGTGCCGCCATCAGGCACCGCCCCGCATCGCCTCGACCCGATTCGCCAAATAACGGGCGATGGCGAGGCTCGCGGTTGCGGCCGGCGAGGGTGCGTTCAGCACGTGCAGCGTCCGCGGCGCTTCCATGATGCAGAAATCATCCACGGGGCTGCCGTCCGCGGCGACGGCCTGGGCGCGCACGCCGGCGCCGTTGGGCTCCAGGTCTTCGGGCTCGAGCGCCGGGATCAGCCGCCGCAGGGCTGCGACGAAAGCGCGCTTGCTGAGCGAGCGGTGGATCTCGCCGAGCCCCATGCGCCAGTGGCGCAGCGCGAGCCGCCGGAAGCCCGGGTAGGCCAGCGTCTCGGCGAGGTCCCGCGCAGAGATCCGGCCCCAACTGTAGCCCTGCCGGGCGAGCGCCGGCACGGCGTTGGGGCCGGCCTCGACACCGCCCCGGGCCATGCGCGTGAAGTGCACGCCCAGGAACGGAAAGCGCGGGTCCGGCACCGGGTAGATGAGGTTCCGCACCAGCCCCTCGCGTGCTCGCGCGAGCCGATAGTACTCGCCGCGGAAGGGCACGATCTGCAACGCGGGCTGGAGCCCGCACAGCCTTGCGATGCGGTCGGCGTAGAGGCCGGCGCAGTTGATCAGGTGGCGCGCCTCGATCTCCCCGTCGCGCCAGTGGAGCACGCAGGCGCGCGCGCGTTGCTTGATGCGGGTGACCCGGGCGCCGAGGGTCAGGCTGCCGCCCTGCCCCTGAAACAACTCGGCGAGCTTGGCCGCGACTTGGCGGAAGTCGACGATGCCGGTCTGCGGCACCCAGAGCCCGGCGATGCCGGCGACGGCGGGCTCATGCTCGCCAAGCTCCTCCGCGCACAGGCGCCTGAGCCCGGCGAGCCCGTTGGCGCGACCGCGGCGCTCCAGCTCGTCGAGGCGCGGCAGCTCTTCCGGTGCAGTGGCGACCACCAGCTTGCCGCAGCGCTCGTGGTGAATGCCGTGCTCGGCGCAGAAGCGGTACAGGCGCTCGCGGCCGTCGGTGCAGTTCTGCGCCTTGAGCGAGCCCGGCCGGTAGTAGAGCCCGGAATGGATGACGCCGCTGTTGTGGCCCGTCTGATGCGCGCCCGGGCGGTCCTCGGCCTCCAGCACCGTGACCCGCCCAAGTCCGCGCTCGGCCAGCTCGCGCGCGGTGGCGAGGCCGACGATGCCACCGCCGATGACGGCGATGTCGCAGGTGCCGGCGCTCATGCAGGCTGCGCCTCTCGCGCCAGGGTGTCCCGAAGCACCGGGTAGGACGCGATGCCGAGCGGCGCTTCGATGTCTTCGCGCCAGCGCTGCGCCAGCCGCTCCAGCACCGCCGCCGGCAGCTCCATGCCCCCGTCGCCGGCCCGCCCGGTGCGGACTTTGGTGGCGCGTGCGGGCGGCAGGCGCATCAGGTCCATGAAAGCGGTCAGCGTCGGCTGATCGTCGAACTGTCGTGCGTGCGCGCGCATGAAGTCGAAACCGGCCTGGCGGGTGGCCAGGTCGAGCAGCGCGGCGTCGGCGGCGATGCCGCAGAAGGCGGCAATGCGCGCGACGGCGCCGCGCAGGTCGTGCCGCAGGTCCTCGTAGCACAGGAACAGCACATCGGCGTGGTGGCGCACCGGCCACCAGGCACGCAGATGGTCCCAGTAGCGCGGGACCGGCCCCTCGCGCAGAAAGTACGCCTCGGCAAAGGCGGCGATGTCCACCGCGTCCGGCTCGAACATGACCCCGCGCATGAAGCGGTAGGCCGATACCAAGGCGTCTTGTGGGTCACGGACGATGAACAGCTTGCGGCCGGCGTCCGGCAGCCGGTTCCGGGTCAGATGGGTCTTGAAGGCCCGCGGCGTTGCCACCTGCGGTGCGTTCAGATCGATGCCGAGCATGGGCGCGGTCTCGATCCAGGGCACCACCAGCGAGATCTCCTCGAAGTCCATCGCGCCGCCGCTGCGCAGTCCGTGCACGATCTGCTGCAGCCAGGTGGTGCCGCACTTCGGGCAGCTCGCGATCAGCACATCGTCCGGACGGACGCGAAAGCCGGGGGGCGCCGCGGGCGGCTCGTCCGGCCCCTCCGCGAGCAGCGCCAGGAACGCCTCGACGCTGTCCGGACGCGGACGGCGGACAACGGTGGGCGGCGGCTGCGACATCGGCTCAGCCGGCCTTGCCGGCGATGAAACCGGCCAGCGAGCGCACGCTGACGAAATGCTCCGGCACGATGTCGCCCGGGTCGATGCTGATCCCGTGGTCGGTCTCCAGATGGCCGATGGTGCGCATGATGGCGAGCGAGTCCATGACGCCGTCCGCGATCAGGTCGGTGTCGTCGTCGAAGCCCGCCGGCGGGTTGCCGTCGAACAGGTTGTCGAGAATCCAGGTGCGCAGGCGTGCAGCGAGGTCGTTGGTCATGTCGAATCGCCGAAAGAATGCTGTTCAGAGGGGTCCCGACGGGCCGGGCATGTCATTCGATCACTGCCGATGCGCACGGCGGTGCTTGCCGAGACCGCAACGGGGCGCACGTGGTCGCGTCTGCGCTTCACGCCGGCAGCCGCTCGGCAAGGTAATCGGCGATCTGCTCGTTGGCGGTGTCGGTCGTGTGCACGTAATCGACGAAGCAGAAGCCGCGGTAATCGACTTGGCTCAGGTCCACGCAGGGCACGCCGAGAGCCTCGCAATTGCGGCGAAGCGCGTCGATGTAGTCCGGCAACCCGGGTATGACATAGGGCTCGAAGATATCCTTCCACATCGGCATCCGGTGCAGCGCGGCATGCAGCGCCACCTCGTCCGGCTCGAGCACGGGCTTGGCGAGGCAGGAGACCGGCTGCAGCGCATACAGCAGATGGGTGCCAGGATTCAGCGCGCGGCGCAACAGGCGCAAGTCGCGGAAGTGGTGCTGCACCGCCAGATCATGGCGCTCCCGCACCTCCGCGGCACTCCATTGCTGCTTCGGCACGGCGTGCGCGGCGGCATGCCGGGCCAGGCGCTCGCGGGCCAGCTCCACGTCTGCACTGGTGTCCTGCTGATGCAGGGCACTCAGCTGGCGGACGGGCGTCTGGCTGGTTCCGAGGTACAGATGCTGGGAAAAGAACGCGCCGTAAAGGTCGTAGTCCCGGGTGTGCTCCAAGTAGTGCTGCACATTGCCGATGCCGCTGATGATCACCACCAGCTCCGCCTGATCCAGAAACGGAATGCCCGCAATGGTCTCCTGCAGCGAGCTGGCGCCGGCAAGCCCCAGGTTCAGGAAGCTGTAGGGCGTCTTGGCGCTCAAATAGGAAGGGATCGTGGCCGCATCCCCGGAGCAGCACCAGCCGAGCAGGAAGGAGTTGCCGAGCGCGAGGGCGCGGCGCGGACGCGCAAGCCAGGTCCGGCTGTCAACGATGCCATGGGGATCGTGGGTGACGCGGTAGCCATAGGCGTCCGCGCGGATAGTGCCGGTGTCCATGCCCGGCCGCAACGCGCAGTTGACATAGGGCGCCAGCACATAGTCGGCGCCCGGATAGGCGATGATATGCGGCATGGTCGCCAGCAGCTTGCGCCCCCGGCGGCCCAGGCCGCGGTCGCCGGCGGCGTCGTCCCCCGGGGTCGGATCGGCGCTCATGGGCGGGCCTGTGCGTGGCGGCTCGTGCGGGCGGAGGGCGCGCTCATGCCGTCCTGCGCCGGCGGACGCTCGCCTCGGCGCAGCAGCTTGCCGCTCGCGGTGCGCGGCAGCGCGGCGACGATGCGAAAGCGCTGCGGGACCTTGTAGGGTGCGAGCAGCTCGCGGCAGTGGGCCTCCAGCGCCGCGGGGTCCGGCTGTGCGGTGACTGCCGGCGCCAGCACCAGGTCCGCGTGCGGCTGCTCGCCGTCGCGCGGGTGCGACACGCCATAAACGCACGCCTCGCTGATGCCGGGATGCTGCTCCAGCACGCGCTCGACCTCCTGCGGGAAAAACTTCATGCCGCCGACGCTGATCAGATCCTTCGCACGGCCCACCAGGGTCAGGTAGCCGTCGGCATCGAGCCGGCCCAAGTCGCCGGTGGCGAGCCAGCCGCCGCGCGCGGCCAAGATCTCGGCGCGCGGGCGCCAGGGGTCATAGTACGCATCGAGCAGGCCCGGGCCTTGCAGCAGCACCTCGCCCGTGGGCGTGTCGGACGCCTCGGGATCGGCCTCCGCGGTGGGGACCAGCTTCAGCGTGTAGGCCGGCAGCAGCCGCCCGACCGAGCCCTCGTGCGCGCGGGCGCCGTCGTGATTGATCGCCGGCAGGCCGATCTCGATGATGCCGTAGGTCTCGTTCAGCCCCCGGCCGAAGCGCGCGCGGAAGCGCTCCGCCAGCTCCGGGCGCAGCCGCGCTGTGGTCACCACCGCGAGCCGCAGGCTGTCCGGCAGCCGCGCGTCGGCGTCGTGGGTCATCAGGTCGTAGTGGGTCGGCGAGCCGTAGATCAGCGTCCCGCGGTGGTCGTCGGCAGCCTTGAGAATACTCACGCCGAAGGCGTTGGCCGGCAGCACGATGGCGGCGCCATAGCTGAGATAGGCAACAATGGACACCGCGAAGTGGTAGGCCATGGACAACAGCCACACCACGCGATCCTCAGGGCCGATGGCCATCACCGCGTTGGCGGCGGCGATGCGCGCGCGGATGGTGGCATGGGACAGCACCACGCCCTTGGCCGCGCCGGTGGTGCCGGACGTGAAGCGGATGAAGGCCGGGTGCAGGTCAGCGAGCCCCGGCGGCGGCTCGCGCAAGCGGGTGTCGGTGAGGTACAGCGCCTGCTCCGGCAGCTCGCCGCCGACCCGCGCCGCGGCGCCGTCGAGCAGCTCGGCGTGCCCGCGCTGCCCGCTGATGATGCCGTCGAGGGCGATGCAGCGGGGGATCAGCCGCTTCTCGGCGCCGGCGAGCTCGGTGGGGATCGGCGTCACGCAGGCGCCGCAGGCCCAGATGGCGTAGGTGTAGGCGATGTAGGCGGCGCCGCTCGGATAGTGCAGGCCGATGTTCATGCCCGGCCGCACGCCGGCGTCGGCCAGGGCCGCGGCCAAACCCTGGACGCGGATCGCCAGCGCTGCATAGGTCTCGATCGGCTCCGGGCGCGGCCCAAGGATAGCCGGGTGCCCCGGCTGCGCCGCGGCGCGCGCAAAGAAGTCGTCGGCCAGGCTCTTGGTTGGCTCGGCGCGTGGCTCGGCGCGTGGCTCGGCGCATGGCTCGAACGGCGTAGCTGCGGTCATGCCGCGAGACCCCTCGGACGCTCGGGATAGGATTGGCGGCAGTCTAGCAACGGCAGCACGGCCCCCACGGGCGCAGCCTTGCCGCTCGCAAAGTGATCCTTGCGTTGCCCAAGCGGCGGCCGCTGATGCTTGAGATCTGCCGGTCGCGGCCGGTTCCGGCGGTGTCGATCCGATCAGGGCACCTCGCCCGCGGCCAGCAGCCGGCCAAGACCGGCCCCCATCCCCCAGCAGGTGCCGGCGACCCGGGCGGACGCCTGCGCACGGGGCTCGGCGCTCAAGCACTTGCCGGCGGCATAGAGGCCGTCGATGCCGGCGACGGCGAGCGCGCCGAGCGGGATGTCGTAGCGGGTGCCGGGCGGCAGGTACTCGAGCTTGATGCCCTGCTCGGGGTGCCAGTGCTCGATGGGCCAGCAGCCGGCGCAGACGGCGTCCTCGAAGCGGCGCGCGGATTTCAGATCCGCCTCCTGCAGTCGGTAGCGCCCGCGCACGCGCCCGCCGTCGCGCACGCCGAGCCGACCGCAGGGGCCGAGCCTGGCCGCGGCGAATTCCGGCAGGCGGCGGAGCCAATCCAGCAATTGCGCCAGCGTGCCCTGCATGCGCTCCCCATCGAAGTCGGCCGCGGACAGGTTGAGCTTGAGATAGACCTCGTCGGCGGCGATGCCGCTGTCCGGCCACAGCGTCGCGCACGCCTCCGGCAGCTCGCCGGCCGCGACCGCGGCGCGGATGTGCTTGATCAGCGCGACGCCCTTCGGGAAGGCCAGTGCGCCGGTTGCCGCCCCGGTCACCACGACCACGAGCCCGGCCAGGGCCTCGCCGGGCTCCACCAGCGCCGGATCGACCAAGCGCACCGCGGCCGCGTCGCCGCTGGCGTCCACGGCGGCGCGGGGGTGCAGGCGGCGCTCGCCGCCGCCGACGCGCAGCCGCACGCCATGGACCCGACCGTCGCGGGTCTCGATGGCGGTCACCTCGCTGTCGGTGAGGCAGGTAATGCGCGACTCCTCCGCCAGCCAGCGGCGCGTGACCTCGCGGTAGACGGCGGGGTCCACGTTGAGCACCCGGGTGCGGCCGATGCGCCGGGGGGCAGTGCGCGGGTCCGCGGCCATCAGGCGCTCGATGAGCTCCAGCGGCAGGCCGGCGTTCACCGGCTCGCCGGCCTCGTCGAACAGGCCGCCGATGGTGTGGATGAGCGCGTCGGCCACCGTGCCGCCGGTGTCGGCGGCCCGCTCGAGGAGCAGCACCTCGGCACCACCGCGCGCGGCGGCCAACGCACAGGCCATGCCGGCGGCACCGGCCCCGATCACCAGGAGCGGTCCGTTGGCGGTGCCGGCTGCCCGGGCTTCGAACCCCGAGTGCGGCTGCGCGCGCGTGCCGCTCATAGCGTGCCGCTCGCGCCGAGGTCGGCGAGCGGTCGCTCCGGCGCCGCGGTGGCCTCCCCCAGCAGCCGCAGGAAGCGCGCGCCGAGACCGTCGATGGTGGCAGGCCGGAACAGATCGCGGTTGAAGCTGAGGCCGGCGCCGATGGCGTGGGTGTCCACGTCCTCCAGAAAGGTCAGGCCGGCGTCATAGAGACCGTCGAGCTGCGGGATGTCGCAGCGCTCGGCGCAGATGCCGGCGGCGGCGAACCGGCGCGGAATGAAGTCGCTGTGCTCCCACGCGGACATGGACCGCAGCGCCGCCGGCGCGCCGCCCGCGGCGGGGTCGGCGCGACCTTCGAGCAGCCGAATAACCGGAAAGGGCTGGTGGTGCAGGCCGAGCAGCAACTGGCCGTTGACGGCGCGCACCAGCGCCGCGAAATCCTGGCCACGGACCTGATCGACGCGCAGCCGGACAATCAGCGGGCTGATCAGCAGGCCGACGACGCCGCGAAAGCGCGGCTGCTGGCGCGGCATGGACGACGGCACCAGGAGCCAGACATCGTCCTGCCCGGTCCAGCGGTGCAGCAGCCAAAGCCAGGCGGCCAGCAGCACCGAAAAGCGGGTGCAGGACCGTGCGGCGCTCAGCGACTGGACGGCGCGGGTCAGCCGGTCCGGCAACGCGAGGCCGAGGGTGGCGCCGTTGAAGGTCTTCGCCGGCGGGCGCGGATGGTCCGTCGGCAGCTCAAGCCGCGGCAGCTCGCCCGCGAGCTGCGCCTGCCAGTAGTCGGCCATGCGCCGGCCCTTGTCCGCGGCGAGCAGGTCCTGCTCCCGGCGCACGTAGTCGGCGTGCGTGGCCGGCAGCGGCGGCAGCTCGACGGGCTTGCCGGCGGCGAGGGCACCAACGCAGGCGACGAGCTCGCGGCCCAGAATGCCCCAGCTCGGCGCATCGCCGGCGATGTGGTGCAGCGCGAGCAGCAGCAGCGCACCCGGTTCCGCGCCCCGGTACAGGGTCGCGCGGAACAGGCCGTGCTCGAGCACGAAGGGCCGGCGCAGGTCCGCGGCGGCGCGGGCCAGCAGGGCGCCCCGATCCAGGCCGCTCGCATCGACCTCCTGCCACCAGTGCGTCGGCTCAGTGGTCCACTGCGTGCCGGAGGTCCCGCCGGCGTCCAAGCGCACGGCGGTGCGCAGCATCGCATGTCGCTCCATCAGCGTCGTCAGTGCCGCGCGCAGCAGGTCGGCGCTGACCGGGGCGTCGAACAGCAGCGGCAGCGCCGTGTTGTGCACCGGGTCGGCGGGGTCGCCGCCGGTGGCCGCGAGGTAGCCGCTTTGGCAGTCGGAGAGAGGCAGGGTGTCGGTGCTCATCGCGTATCGAGAACCTAGCGGGCATGCCCTCCTTCGAGGGCGGGACAGCGGCGTTCGGCGCCGGCATGGGATGCGACGATCATCTCCCCTTCACAAGACGCGGAGATGCGCGGTCAGCGCTGCTTCAGCTCGCGAGGCGATGAAAGGAACCGGTCGGTCGGCCGTGCTTGCGGAACCTCGGCCGCCAGCTCCGCCACCACCGGGAAATGGTCGGACGGGTAGCGGCCGTCGCGGGACCAGGTGTCGGTCCAGGCGCGCCGCACCGCGAGATCCGATGATGCCAGGATCCAGTCGATGCAGACCCGGGCCGTACCGGTGAAGTCGTGGCGCGTGCCCTGGCGACCCGGCAGCGCGTCGAAGACATCCTGCAGCCGACGCCCGCCGGCGAGCGCCGGCGCCGTTAGTGCCGCGTGCTCCGGGCCCGCGGCATCGACATTGAAATCGCCGGTCAGGACCACCGGCACGTCCGCCGGCGTATCGCCGAGCCAGTGGCCGAGCAGCTCCACCGCGAAGCCGGTAAAGGTGCTGCCCCAATGAAAATGGGTGTTGTAGACATCGAGCAGCCGTCCGCTCGCCTGCTCGCGCAGCCGCACCCGGGTGACGATGCGCGGCAGATCGGCGCCGGGCCCAAGGCTTGCGGGGCGGTCCGGCGTTGCGCTGAGCCAGCGGGTCTGCGTCTCCTCCAGCCTGAACCGCTCCGCCTGGAAGAACACGGCACAGTGCTCGCCGGGCGCGGGCTCGCTCGGGCGCGGCGAGACGACGCCGGCAAAGCGGCCTTCGCCGGCCATGCCCCAGTGCGGGAAGCGCGCGCGGATGGCGTCGATCTGCTCCGGCATCGCCTCCTGCGTGCACAGGATGTCCGGCGCCAGCCGGGCCAGACAGTCCAGCAGCAGCGGCTTGCGCCGGGGCCAGGCATCGGCACCGTCCGGCGCGGTGGCGAAGCGCAGGTTGAAGGTGCAGAGCGTGAAAGCCGCCGTGTTGCGCATCATCGGCCGTCCAGAGCGCCGACCAGCCGCGCCAGGGGCGCGGCGAGGCCCTGATACAGGGAGAGCGGCAACGACCACTCGTTGCCCGGCTTGTTCGGGTCCAGGTAGAAGTGCCCTAGCCCATCGACGACGCGGGCCATCCGCTGCATGTCGTAGCCCCGGGCGCGCAGGCGCGGCACCAGCTCGCGCTCCGCCAACGCCAGCAGCGCCGGGCGGTCGCTGGTGAGCCGCATCGCGTTGAACAGATAGACACCGCACTCCATCGCCTCCAGGAAGCCGGGCTCGCGCGTGCGCATGGCCCACTCCACGTCGAAGTCGATCAGGCGCACCCGCCCGCCCGGCTCGATGATCTCGTTGTCGCCCCAGCGGTCGCCGTAGATGACGCCGCAGGCATGGGCCTCGTGCAGCGTCTCGAGCACCGGCGCGACGACGCTCAAATCGCCGCAGCTCACGGCCGCATAGGCGGTGCGGCCATGGATGCGCTCGATCAGCATCCAGTCGTCGCCGACGGCGAGCAATGCCGGCACCGGCAGGCCGAGCGCGCGCGCGTGCTCCACGAAGGCGATCTCCTCCGCGATGCTCCGCAGCCGAAACAGCCCGCCGCGCTCCGGAAAGCCGGTGTAGAGGTACATGCCGTTCAGATAATCGAAGATCTCCGCCGACGACGCGTCGCGACGCATCCGGAACACGGCGCCGCCCCGGTCGGTGTCGATCAGCAGCACGTGGTTCAGCGCGCCCTCGTTGGGCGGCGCCATGAGCGCCGCCCGGTGCCCGCCGGGCAGCCGCTCCAGCGCCGCGGCCAGCGCCGCTTGTACCGACGCGGGCAGGCGTGCCTCGGGACGCGATTCGGGAATGGCCAAGTGACTGGGCATTGCTGCTGCGTTCATGCGCACTGCTCCAGGTGCATGATGCCGTCGAAATAGGCGATGGTGCGGGCCAGGCCGTCATCGAGCCCGGTGGTCGGGCGCCAGCCCAGGGCCTGCGTTGCAAAGGTGATGTCCGGCCGGCGCTGGCGCGGATCATCCGATGGCAGCGGCTCGAAGATGATCCTGGAGCCGGAGCCGGTCAGCGCGATGACCTTCTCGGCGAGCTGGCGCATCGAGAATTCCAGCGGGTTGCCCAGGTTCATCGGGCCGGTTACGGCGGCGTCGGTCTCCATGAGGCGGATCAGGGCATCGACCAGGTCGTCGACGTAGCAGAACGAGCGCGTCTGGCTGCCGTCGCCGTAGATGGTCAGCGGGCGTCCGGACCGGGCCTGAACGATGAAGTTCGAGACCACGCGGCCGTCGTTGGGGTGCATGCGCGGGCCATAGGTGTTGAAGATCCGCGCGACCTTCACGGCGACGCCGTGCTGGCGGTGATAGTCGAAGAACAGGGTCTCGGCGCAGCGCTTGCCCTCGTCGTAGCAGGAGCGCAGGCCGACGGGGTTGACATTGCCCCAGTAGCCTTCCGGCTGCGGGTGTACCTCGGGGTCGCCATAGACCTCGCTGGTGGACGCCTGCAGGATGCGCGCCTTGGTGCGCTTGGCGAGTCCGAGCATGTTGATGGCGCCATGGACGCTGGTCTTGGTGGTCTGCACCGGATCGAACTGGTAATGCACCGGCGACGCCGGACAGGCCAGGTTGTAGATCTCGTCCACCTCGACATAGAGCGGAAAGGTGATGTCGTGGCGCTGCAGCTCGAAGTGCGGATGCGACAACAGCTCGTCGATGTTGCCGCGCGTGCTGCTGAAGAAGTTGTCCACGCAAAGCACGTCGTGGCCCCGTTCCAACAGCCGCCGGCAGAGATGCGAGCCGATGAAGCCGGCACCGCCGGTGACCAGGGTGCGGGTGCGATGGTCCAGTCGGTTGATGCTCATGGGTCGGCGTTCTCTCCCAGCAGGGTGATGGTCAGGCGGCGCTGTTTCGGCGCGCGGCGGTGCTCCCACAGAAACACGTCTTGCAGCCGCGCCAGCGCCAAGGCGCCGTGCTCGAACGGCAGGGTCAGCGCGCTCGCGGTGAGCGCCGAGCGCACGTGCGCGGGCATGTCGTCCGCGCCCTCGCCCGCGAGCAGCCAGCCCGCGTCCTCGCGCACAAGGTTAGCGAAAAAGCGCTCGAGGTCCGGCGTCGCGTCGCGCTCCTGCACCAGCAGGCTCGCCGAGGTGTGCAGCAACAGCAGGTTGCACAGCCCACTCGCGAGGCCGGAGGCGGCGATCACGGCGTTCACTTGTGCCGTGACGGCCAGCAACGCGCGCTCGCCGGGGGTGTCGATGATCAGGGTGTCACGATGCAGCCGCATGGCGGTGCTCCAGGGGCAGGTGCGCATGCTCGGCGTCGCGGTCCGGCCAGGGAACGCCGTCGCAGAGGCCATGGGCGCGCAGGCCGTCGTGGATGCCGAGTACGCCGGGATGAGCGCTCAGATGGACCCGGGGCAGGTGCCGGATCGCGTCCAGCAGCCCGTCCTCGGCGTTGCCGACGGCGATGCCGGGGAGCCCGGTCTGGAACAGCGAGAGATCGTTCAGGGTGTCGCCGGCGACCACCACGGGGTGCTCCGCGAGACCCGCGTACTCCAGCAGCCGCAGCAGCGCCGGCCCCTTGGCCACCCCGCGCGGGAGCACATCGAGGTACATCTCGTGGGAGAGCAGGCAGTCGAAGCCGGCAGCGGCGATCTTGTCGGCGATGCGCCGCGGGAAGTCGGCCGGGTCGAAGAAGTAGGACACCCGATAGGGCGCATCGACCGCCTGCGGCGCGATGGCCGGCTCGTCCGCCAGCAGTGCCCGCACCCGCGCGCCGGCGTCGCCCCAGGCGGCGGCGACCCAGTCCTGCAGCGGCGCGATGGGCGCGAGTGTGTCGCCATCCACGATGCGCGTGCCGATGTCCGAGATGATCCACCGCGGGCGCGGCGGCAGCGGCTCGTCGCCCCCGGCGGCGTCCAGCAGCGGCAGCGTGTCCGCCAGCGCGCGGCCGGTGACGAAGATCAGGATGCAACGCTCGCCGAGCCCGGCGAGCCATTGGTAGAAGCGCCGGCGCGTCGCCGCATCGCCGCCGAGCAGCGTGCCGTCGAGGTCGGTGGCGAGGACGAAGGTGTCCGGGGTCATCGGCCGCTCCCGTGCATGAACAAGGCGCCGGCAGCCGGCCGCGGCGCATCCGCGCAAATCCCTGCGACGATCTCCGCCAGCGCCTCGAACACCCCCGGCACCCCGGCAAGCAGGCCGCGCGAACGCAGCGGCGCATAGGGTGCGCCGTCGCCGTCGGCGATGCGGCAGCCGGTCTCGGCGAGCAGCACCGACGCGGCGGCACCGTCCCAGGGACCCAAGCCCGCCTCCCAGAAGCCCTGCACGTCGCCGGCCGCGACATAGGCCAGCTCCATGGCCGCGCAGCCGAGGCAGCGGACATCGCGGGCGCCGGCCCAGATGCCGTCCAGCCGCGTCAGCAGCGCCGCGCGGGCCGGCCCGGTGCAGCGCACCGGCAGGCCGACGCAGACCACGGCCTCGGCGAGCGGACGCGGCACGGCCCGCGGCAGCGGGCGGCCGTTGCGCCAGGCACCGGCACCGCGCACCGCGGTGAAGCACTCGCCCGTTGGCGGGGCGTGGATGACGCCCAGCTCGGCGACGGCGCCGCGCACCAGCGCCACGGACACCGCGAAGGGCGCGAGGCCGCTCAGAAAGTTCGTCGTGCCGTCGAGGGGGTCCACCACCCAGACCGGGTCCGCGGCGCCCGCGGCGCCGGTCTCCTCGCCGACGAAGCCGGCCTCCGGCAGCAGCCGGGCGAGGCCGGTGCGCAGCCGCTGCTCGCTGGCCAGGTCCAGCGCCGAGCGCAGGCTGCCGTCGGGCTTGCATGTGCCGCGGTCCGCGACGGCGCCGCGGAACGCCGCCAGTTGGTCCCGGCCGACCTCGCGGCAGAGCGCGGTGACGGCGTCGGCCAGGGCGATGTGCGCCATGCGCTCTAGTGACAGGCCGGGCGACACGGGCGGGGCGGCGAGCTTGCCCGCGGATGCGTGCGGGTTGATGGGATCAGCGTGCATCGGCTCGGCTCAGCCCGCCGCCAGCATGGCGCGGACTTGCGCCTCGATGGCCGTCTCGTCGAGCCCCTGGTGCCGGATCTGCTCGGCCTCGCCGCCGACGCCGGCACGGGTCGTGCCGAGGTGGGCGTAGGCGGGCCGATGGCCGCGCTCCAGGAGCCAACTGCCGAAGCGGGCGCCGAGGCCGGTCTTGCGGTTCAGCGCCTCGACCACCAGCACCACGGGCGCGGCGCCGATGCGCGCGAGCATGGCATCGTCCGGCAGGTTCAGCGTCGGCTTGTTGACGAGGCCGACGCGGATGCCCTCGGCGCGGAGCTTGTCCACCACATGCAGGCAGCGGTACAGCATCTCGCCGAAGCTCACGATGAAGCCGGCGTCGCCGTCGCGGATCAGGTCGTCGCGGCCGGGCTCGAAGCGGTAGCCGTCGCCGAACAGCGGTGCGCCGGTCTCGCCGCGCGTCTCCGGCACCGGCGAGCGGCTGGAGAAGACGAAGCGCAGCCCCGGCTCGTGGAAGCTGCGCTCGACGCAGGCGCGCATCTGGCCCGCGTCGGCGGGGTAATACAGCCGGGTCGTGTCGTCCTCGCCGAGGCCGTTGTCCGCGGCCAGCAGGTTCAGGCCGAAGTGGCAGGTATTGTCCACCAGGTCATCGACGCCGGCGTGGGACAGGTTGCAGAGCACGTTGGCGCGGTTCATCCGCGCCATGAAGATCTCGGACAGGCACATGTCCAGGAAGGCGGCATAGGTGCCGAAGATGCCCTGCTTGCCCGGCGCGTGGCCGAAGCCGGCGGCGGCGGAGAAGTTGGCCCGCTCCATGATGCCGCCCATGCGGAAGACCTCGGGGTAGGTCTCGGCGATCAGCCCGAGGCCGCAGGACTCGCCCAAGTCGCTGTCGATGCAGAGCACCCGCGCGCTGCGCTCGGCCGCGGTCATATCGCCGAGCAGCCGCACCACGGTCGCCTCGAATTCGCGCCGAGTCTTCTTCGACGGCAGGTCCGCCGCGAAGCTGTAAGTGCGGGTCGCCGACCTGGCCTCGGCGAGCATGCGTGCCGCGTCGGCGTGGCCGCGGGCTTCCAGCCAGCGCATCGCAAGCTCGGGGTCCAGCGCGTCGTGGCCATGGATGGTCCCTTCCACACCCTCGATGCCGGGCGCCATGGGCCGGTCGTTGACGACGGCGACGGGGCCGCGGGTCTGCGCGGCCGCGCACAGCCGGCCGAACAGGTCGTCGAGATCCTCGCCGGGGCCGCGCAGCACTTCGAGGCCGTGCCCGGCCAGCGTGCGCGCCACGTCGAATTGCAGGTAGCGCGACGGTGCACCGCTGCAGGTGGAGTCGTTGTTGTCGATGATGAGCTTCAGGTCCAGCCCGAGTCCCACCGCGTGGCGCGCGGCCTCGGCGTCGTTGCCCTCCTGCTGCGAGCCGTCGGAGCCGAGGCAGACCACCGCCTTGCCCGGATTGGCCAGCGCGATGCCGTTCACATACGGCCACAGGTGCCCGAGCCGCCCGCCGGAGAAGCCGATGCCGTGCTGCTCGCAGCGCTCCGGATGGCCGGGCAGGCGCGAATGGGGCTCGCGGTAGGTCATCAGCGCGTCGGCGGGGAGCTTGCCGTGCAGCGCCGCGAACACGTACTGGGTCGCCACGCGGTGACCCGCCTCGTCGAACAGCACCGGCACGAAGCGCTCGCGCTCGCCGCGGAACAGCGCATCGAGCAGCACCGCCTCCGGCACCGTGTCGTAGGCGCCGCCGGTGTGACCGGACCAGCCCTTGGCGGCCGACAGCGCCGTGAAGAAGACGATGGCCGACCGGCACAGCGCGATGTTGCGCGCGATGACCGCGCGCTGTGCGGGGTTCAGCGTCCGGGTCTCGCTCGACAGCGACAATGGCTCGTAGTCGGCGAGGGGGATGGGGAAGGGGGCGGACATGGGGGTGTGGGTCTCCGGAGTCGATTGAATTTGGTGGCTGTTGCCGATGCCTGCGCCGACACGATTGCGTTTGGTTGGCTGTCGATGGCAGCGCTTGGGGCACTCACCGCGGCCCGGCTACATCAAGCTCACCCCGCCGTTGACGCAGAGGTATTGGCCCGTGGCAAATCCCGCATCGGCCGCGGCGAAATAGCGCACCGCGGCGACGATGTCGGCGGGCTCGCCGACGCGGCCCATGGGCACGCGGGTCTGCTCGTAGGCGGCCTTTTTCTCGGCGAAGCCGGGCTCGGCGACGTGGCGCTCCACCGGCACCCAGCCGGGGGCGACGGTATTCACCGTAATGCCGAAGGGCGCGAGCTCCGTGGCCAGGCTGCGGGTGAAGCCGAGCAGAGCGCTCTTCGCCGTCACATAGGCGCTGTAGTGATTGACGGTGCGAAAGCAGACATCGCTGCCGATGCTGATGATGCGGCCGAAGCCGGCGGCCTTCATGGCCGGCAGGCAGGCCTGCGTCAGCAGGTACGGCCCCTTCACGAAGTCATCGAGCGCCGCCTGGAACACGGCCCAAGGCTGCTCCTCGAAGGGCACCTGCGGGTGTGGTCCGCTCGCGTTCAGCACCAGCGTGTCGGCGCGGCCGAGGCGCTCCGCCAGCTCGCCGTAGAGGCGCGCCACGTCGCCGGGCTCGCGCACATCGCCTTGCAGCAGCACGCCGTCGCCGCCGGCGGCGCGGACCTCGGCGAGGGTCTGCTCGGCACGGGCGCCGTCGCGGGCGAAATTGATGCCGACGCGAAAGCCCGAGCGTGCGAGCCCGACCGCAATGGCCCGGCCGAGCCCGGCGCTGGCACCTGAGATCAGCGCGACGCGCGGTGAGGGTGCCGCCGAGGCAGTCATCCCGGGAGAACCTCCGCCAGCAGCGCGCGCAGATTCGCGAGGCTCCGCTCGGTGCCGGCGCGCACGTCCTGCGGCTCCTCGTACTCGATGCCGAAGTAGCCGCGGTAGCCGGTGCCGAGCAGCAGGTCCAGGATCGGCCGCCACTGGATCTCGCCATCGCCAAAGGCACAGAAGGCCGGCCCGCCGCAGCCCCAGCGCACATCCTTCCAATGGCTGTAGCGGACCCACTGGCGGGTCCAGCGCAGCGCCATCAGCGGGTCGGCGCCCTGGTTGAGAAAATTGGCCGGGTCGTAGTTCAGGCCCACCGCCGGGCTCTCGATGCCCGCCATCAGCCGCGCCACCCGCTGCCCGGTGGCCGTGGGGCCGCCGTGGTTCTCGATGACGACGGCAACGCCGGCCTGCTCGGCGTGGGCGCCGACCTCGTTGAAGGCCGCGTGCAGCCGGCTGAAGGTCGCGTCGTCCGGGGCATCGTCGCGGTGCCCGCCGGAGAGCAGCCGCACGAACGGCGCACCGAGCTCGGCCGCGGCGTCGATGAACCAGTGCGCGTTGCGCAGGTGCTCGCGGCGCGCCGCCGGGTCGGCGGTCGCAAAATCGTTGCGCCCGGCGACGCAGAGCAGGCTCGCGCCGGCGTCCGCGGCCCAGCGGCGCACCGCGGGCAGCGCGGCCAGGTCGGGCTCATGGCTGAGGTGCTTCGGCGCCTGCGGATGGGCGTTCAGCTCCACTAGCGGCAGGCCCAGCGCCACCGCGGCATCGAAGTAGGCCGGCATCTCATACTCGCGCCAGCCCCAGGCGGCACAGACGAAGCTCGGCATGGTGTCGGGCAGCGGCACAGGCATGGTCGGCACAGGCATGGTCGGGCTCGGCATCGGCACGGATGGCTTGGGTTGGACGCTGCCGCGGATCATTCCGCGCTGCGCCCGGGCAGCAGTGCCGTCAGCAGGCGCTGCGCGAGGCCGGCACGCGCACGCCCGACGCCGACCGGCGGCTGCACGGCCGAGCGCGGCAGCGCGCTGACCAGCTCCAGCTTCACCTGCCCGAGCGCGGAGCTCGGATTGACGTAGTAGCGCAGGCTGACGCCGCCGCCGCTGCCGAAGCCGCGCTGGTTGCCGTTGGTGCCCTCCATCAGCGGCTTGAAGCCGCGCGCCTGCACGGCCTCGCCGAGCTCGTCGACATCGGCGTCGCCGGCGGGGCGAAAGGCGACATGGCCGATCACCGGCGCAAGTCGCAGCAGACAATCCTGCCGGTCCGCCCGCGCGTTCTCGGGGCAGAACACCTCCAGCCGGCAGCGGCTGTCGTCGCGGCGCTCGGCGGTCGTGACCACGACGCGCAGGTCCTCCTGCCCGCACTGCGCGCGCAGCAGGCCGGCGACGACGGTGCTCTCGAAGCGCTCGGTGACCTGATAGCCGAGCCCTTGGAGCTCATCGACCACCTCGGCGCCCGTGCCCCAGGGCACCATGACGCCGACGTGGTCGAAGGCGAGCCCGGCGGCGAGCGCCGCGTCGCCGAGCAGCGCCGCCGGCTCCGCGAGCCGGGTGGCGAACAGGCCGGCGACCCGCTCGATGGCGGCGAGGTGGGATTCCTCCGGTGCCCGGCAGGCGAAATTCTCGATCATGCGGCTGGCCTCGCGGGGCGGTTGTACATGGCTGGAACAGGCGTGGGCGGGCCGCGGCTCAGGCGGCGTAGAACCGCGCCACGGCGTCGGCGACGTAGGCGATCTGGGCGTCGGTCAAGTGCTCGTTGACCGGCAGCGATAGGATGCGGCCCGACTGCGCCTCGCAGACCGGGAAGTCGCCGGGGCCATGGCCCATCGCACGGCACGGCGCCTGCAAGTGGATCGGGATCGGGTAGTGGATCTTGGTCTCGACGCCGCGCTCGGCGAGGAAGCCGATCAGGGCGTCGCGCGCCTCGACCTGGATCACGTAGGTGTGGAACACGGGCTCGGCGTCGGCGCGCCGCGGCGGCAGCGTCACGCCGTCGATGCCGGCGAGCAGTCGGTCGTAGTGCGCGGCATGGCGGCGGCGCGCGGCGGTGATGTCGGCGAGCCGCGCGAGGCCGAAGCGGGCCACCGTAGCCTGGAGCGTGTCGAGCCGGCTGTTGTAGCCGAAGTGTGCGATCTCGTTGCGGTTGCAGAGCCCGTGGTTGCGCAGCCGGCGCAGCCGCTCGGCCAGCTCCGGCCGGCTGGTGGTGACGACGCCGCCGTCGCCCGCCACGGGCAGGTTCTTGAGCGGGTGCAGGCTGAAGCAGCCGGCGTTGCCGAAGGCGCCCACCGGGCGACCTTGCAGGCTCGCGCCCACCGCCTGCGCGGCGTCCTCGACCACGGCGAGCCCGTGGCGCTCCGCGATGGCCGCGAGCGCCGGCATGTCCGCAGGCGTGCCGGTGAGATGCACCGGCAGCAGCGCGCGGGTGCGCGGCGTGACGGCGGCGGCCACGGCGTCCGGGTCCAGGTTGTAGTCCGCGCCCACATCGGCGAACACCGGTGTCGCGCCCGTTGCGACGATGGCCCCGGCGCTGGCGATGAAGCTGTTGGGCGCGGTGATGACCTCGTCACCCGGGCCGATGTCGAGCGCCTTCAGCGCCAGGAACAGCGCATCGTGGCCGGAATTGACGCCGACGGCGTATTCGCTGTGGCAAAGCGCGGCGAAGTCCTGCTCGAATTGCGTCACCGACTCGCCGAGAATGAAGTCGGTATCGCTCAGGTGCCGCCGCAGTTGCCGGGCCAGCGCGTCGTGGTCGAAATGCCGGCGCAGTGCGAGATAGGGGACTTGCATGCTATAGGCTCGAAAATCGGTGGTGAGAATTTAGGGGACCGTTAAAAAACTACCGATACACACTCATCTTCGCACCTCAGCCGAGATTGCCTGCGTGGGACAAATGCTCGCAGATGAGTCAGGTTCTGTGTGCAGCACAGTGCAATGATGCCCGTCGGTTCAAGGCGCAGCCTCGCTGGAGAGATCGAAGTCTTTTGGAACTACGAAAGACACGAAACACGCGAAAAAGGACGGATTCGTAACTCGCTTCGGTCCTTTCGCGCTTTTCGCGTGTTTCGTAGTTGCTCTGCGCAGGCTACTCTGCGGCTGGACACCCGCCGACACAATGCCCGCCCCAAGTTTCCGCCGCTGAGTATTTCTCCTGACCGTTTATCTTTCTCCTCTCGTCTTCTCCTCTTCTCTGCGCCCGCTATCGCTATCGGTAAGCCTGATCCCGATCCCGATGGGCTCGATGCGCGGTCAATCTCTCATCTGCCGATTTGGCGAGTAAACGTCGCCTCAGCTCAAATCGACCGACTGCATCAGCCGGATGTTGTAATAGCGCTCGTCGTCCATCGGATTCGGGATCTTGCCGGCCTTGAACGCGGCGACCAGGTCTCGTACCGCATCCTCGATGGTGTGCCGCGGCACGAAGCCGAGCTCCTTGCCGATACGCTCTGACGAGATGTGATAGGAGCGCTGATCGTTGCTCGGCGTCACCTCGATGGGGACCTCGCCCACCACGCTGCGGACCATCTCCGCGAGCTCGCGCACGCGATGGTTCTGGTAGCCGGCATTGAAGATCTTGCCGTCAATGGCCTCGTCCGGGGCCGCCAGCGCCAGCAGATAGATGTCCACCATATCCTGGATGTGGATGTTCGGGCGCTTCTGCTCGCCGCCGAAGACCTTGATCAGGCCGTTGTTCAAGGCGTGGTTGGTGAGGATGTTCACGGTGAGATCGAGCCGCAGCCGCGGTGAATAGCCGCAGACCGTGGCCGGGCGGATTACCAGGGTCGTGAAACCGGGCGCGCGCGCCTCCTCCAGGTAGGTCTCGCACAGGGCCTTGTACTTGGAATAGTCGGTCAGCGGATCGAGCGGCAGGTCTTCGGTGACGTTCTCGGTGTCCTTGATGCCGTACACCGAAGACGACGAGGCGTAGATGAAGCGCTTGACGCCGGCCGCCTTGGCGCTGTCCACGAGACCCAGGAAGGCGTCATAGTTGATGGATTTGCCGAGCGCCGGGTTCAGCTCGTAGCTCGGGTCGTTCGAGATACAGGCGAGATGGATCACCGCGTCGCAGCCGGGCATGATCTCATCGAGCAGCGCGCGGTCTCGGATGTCGCCGCGGATCTCGGTCAGCGCCGGGTTGCCGCGGGCCGCATCCAGCACGTTGTCGCCGTAGAGATAGAGATCGATCACCTTCACCGCGTAGCCGGCATCAAGGAGCTGCGGCACCAGTACGGCGCCGACATAGCCGGCACCGCCGGTGACGAGGATGGTCTTCGCTGGATTCACTGCGGGCCTCTTTCGGATGGATCTGCGGATTGAGCTCGGTGTATCGGCTCAAGCGTATCGGCTCAAGCGTATCGGCTCAGGTGTATTGATTCAGATAGGTGTCGAGCAGACAGTGGCACAGGGAATGGTGCAGCACCTCGGTGACGCCATAGGACAAACAGGGCACGTAGAAATTGAGATCGCCGAGGGTGCGCAGCGGATTGTCCTCGCGAAAGCCGGACAGGGTGATGACCCGGCAGTCCTTGTCCCGCGCCATGCGGCTGCCATACAGGATGTTCGGCGAGCGTCCGGAGCTGCTGATGGCGACGAGCAGATCGCCGGGCTCGGCAAAGAGCCGAATGGGCTCGGCAAAGACCTGCTCATAGGCGATGTCGTTGCTGACCGCCGTCAGCAGCGCCGCATCGTTGAAGGCGAGCGCGCGCACGCCGCCGTTCTTCGCGTAGTCCGCTGCCATATGGCTGGCGATGGCGGCACTGGCGCCATTGCCGATGAACATGACCTTGCGGCCGGTGCGCCGGGCAGCGTCGATGGCGGCGCTGGCTTCCAGCACGCCGCCGGCGAAATCGAGCATGCCGCCACTGCCGTCGGTGACGCGCACGCGGCGGGCGCGGTCCACGAAGTCGCGGTAATAGGCGTCCGGGTAGGCATCGGCACCGGCGGCGGGCGGCTCCAACGTCGGTGCGGCGGGCACGCTCGGCGCTGCCGCCGGCATGCTCGCAACGGCAGTCGCGGCGCTGTCCACCGGCGGCACCGGCACCGGCATCGGGCCGGCGGGGGCGCACAAGTAGTCGATGAGCTCCTGCCGGCGCACCGGCCGACGATTGCCGACGATCTGTACCGCCAGCGCACCCGCCGCGTTGCCGAGCAGCGCGGCCATGTCCAGCGGCAGGCCGGCGGCGATGGCCGGAGCGCAGTAGGATAGGAAGGCGTCCCCGGCGCCGATGGCGTCCACCAGCCGTGGGTCGTGCAGGGGGGCGGCGGCGACCGACTGACCGTCCTGCCCCAGCGCGATGCAGCCGCGGCTGCCCAGGGTGACGACGAAGGCGCGAGCGTCCAGGGCATCTCGCAGCCGGCGCGCGACGCCCTCGATGGCGCCGTCGCGGGAGCCCGCGGCCATGCGCGCCTCCAGCTCGTCGATGCAGACGATGTCCGCGCGCGGGTAGCGGGTGACCAGATTGAAGCCGGCGTTGGCGGAATTGGTCTGCGCGTTGACGGCGAGGCAGCGGGCATTGCGCGCGAGCGCGCCGACAATGCCCTCGCCCAGGAAACCGTGGCCGTAGTCGGCCACGAGCACCAGATCGAACTCGGGCAGCACCTTGTCCAGGTAGCCGATGACCTCGTCCTGGATGGGCTCGGGCAGATCACTGGCGGGCAGGCTGTTGATCTCGAAAAGCTTCTGCCCGTTGCGCCGATTCAGATAGCGGCGCTTGACGACACTTGAGGCGTCCGGTCGCGTAAAGAAGCGCGCCTCGATGCCGGGGTGCAGGTGGCCGCGGACGAAGGCCTCGCGGTCCGCCTCGGCGCCGAGCACGCTGACCAGATGCACCTGCCCGCAGAGCTCCGCGACGTGGTTTGCGATTGCCAGCACGCCCCCCGCGTGGGCCTCCTCGGCCTCACGGCGGTGTGCCACCACGGACGACTTGGACGCCATGCCGAGCGGCTCGCAATGGTGGTACTCGTCGATGATGGTGTCGCCGATGACGCACACGCGCAGCGCCGCGATGGCACCGATCTCGCGCATCAGCTCGGCGGCGTTCATGGCGGCCTCGGCTACCGGCCCGGCGGCGGCGCGCGGCGGCTCGGCAGCGGCCGGTGCGTCGGCGCGGGACTGGGCACTCAGGGGGCGGTCCTCGGCACGACGGTCCTCCAGACCGAAATGCGCGCCCAGCAGGGCCGTGGACGAGAACACCTGCTCGCGGGTGAAGCGCATCTGGCCGCCGACCGCCTGCACCGCGGCCACCTCCTCTTGGAGCTTGCCGGTGGGATCCTTGAGGGTCTCAAACTCCTGGCCCTTGACGAAAAAGGCGGGCCGCAACAGCCGGATGGTCTCCCCTGCCGTCGGCCAGCGGTTGACGGCCACGAGATCGGCGCAGGCCAGGCTGGCGATGGAGTAGGCGCGCAGCGTCTCGGGAAAGGCGGGCCGGTTGCCGCCCTTCTGCACGAAGCGGTCCGGCGTCACCGTCACCACGAGCACGTCGGCGAAGCGCTTCGCGGCTTCGAAGTGCTTTATATGGCCCGGGTGCATCAGATCGAAGCAGCCGTGGCAGTGGGCCACCTTCAGGCCGCGGTTGCGGAATTCGGTGCAGCGGGCGGCCAGCTCGTCGAGATCGACGACCCGGGCCTCCGCGCCGGGCGCAGCCGGCGGCACGGGCAGCAGCTCGGCAACGGCAGGCGATGGATGCAAAACGGATGACGCCATGTTGAAACCCGGGGTTGTGGCACCGGCTCAGCCGACCGCGGACGGCCGGTGTGGTGCGCAGGCGAAGAAGTCGTCGAGGATCTGTCGGTAGTGGGACGCGAAGGTCAGCCCGGCGAGCGCCCCGCGCTCGAACCAGGCGAGCCGCTGGCCCTCGGCCAACACCACCCGCGCCGGGTCCAGCTCCAGGCGCCGCCAAAAGATGTGCTCGGTGCACTCGGGCCAGCGGTAGGTGCGAAAGAGCGGCGGCGGTGTCAGATGGACGCCGATCTCCTCCGCGATTTCGCGCAGCACGGCCGCCGTCGGCGTCTCGCCCGGCTCCAGATAGCCGCCGAGCAGGGCCCAGGTGTTTGGGTAGGGGATCTCCGGCTTGTCGTCGCGCAGCACGAGCAGGACCTCCTCGCGGGCGTTCAGCAGCACGATGTCGGCGCCCGGGGGCTCGCGGCCGTCGCTGCCGGATTGCCAGGTCGCCTCAGGCATGGCTCGTCTCCCGGTGCGATGCGCCGCACGCGTGCGCAGGGGCGGCCGACGCGGCGGCAGCCAGGTTCTCGCGCATGTGCGCGACGCTGAGCGAGCCGATCACCGCGGCGCCCACCGCCGCCGGTGCGGTCGCGAAGCCGATCGCCGCGGCGGCATCGAGCTGCCCCGCGCCGAGCGCCTTCTTCACCAGCACGCCGACCCCGGCGGCGCGGGCCTCCTCCAGCACGGCCGCGTGGGAGCGGTCTTCGAGGTTGTAGGTCAGCATCAGCACGTCGGCCCAGGCGAGGGCGGCGCGGGCGCCGGCGACGGTCTTGCCGGACAGGCCCACGGCGCGGGCAAGGCCGCGCGCGCGGGCATCGAGCAGCACCGCGACGGCGTCGGTTTGGGTCAGGATGTCGAGATCGCGGCCGTCGGAGTGCAGCAGCAGGATGTCCACGGCATCGGTGCAGAGCGCCCGCAGGCTCTGCTCGATGGAGCGGCGCATGCCGGCGGCGGAGAAGTCGAAGCTCGAGCGCCCGTCCGCGAACTGCTCGCCGACCTTGGTGGCGAGCACGATCTCGCTGCGCCGGTGCGCGAGATGGCGCCCGATCAGCGCCTCGCTGCTGCCGTAGGCGGGCGCCGTGTCGATGAGGTTGATGCCGGCGTCGAGCACGCCGTGCAGCAGCCGCTCGACGGCGTGCGAGTCGGGCAGCGCGTAGGCGCGCGGGTACTTGACGCCCTGGTTGCGCCCGATCTTGACCGCGCCGAAGCCGATGGGCGCGACCATGAGATCGCTGCGACCTAGTCTGCGGCGGTCCATTGCAGGCTCCCCTCCCAAGGCGGCGGCGCCAAGGCCGGCAGCGGCCAGCCGAGTGCGCGGCAATCGACGGGTGCGGCGGGCCGGTCGCCGAAGAGCGGCGCCGCGAGCGCCAGCACGCGCTCGGCGAGCCGCGGCACCAGCGCGAGCTTCGTCGGCCAGGCAGTAATGATGCGGCCCTCGCGTAGCGCAAAGGCGTCATCGGGGCGCTGGCCGCCGGGGGTCGTGACCTCGGCCTTGTCGGCGCGGTACGCGGACCATTCGGTGCCGGACAGCGCCCGGCCGCCGAGCGCGGCGCCCACCACCTGCCGGCCGTGCCGCACCAGCGCGTCGGCGGCCAGGTCGACGCCGTCCTCGGACAGGCCGCCGCCGATCTGCCAAATCGTCCGCCCTGCCGAGTCGCGGTCCGAGGTGATGGTGACCAGCGCGGACGCCCCCTCGACGCAGTGGGCGTTCAGCTCCGGCAGGTCGCCGCGGGCGAGCAGCATCTGCACCGAGCGCACCTGCATCAAGGGGCGATTCAGCCCGAGCTTGGCCCGCAGCGCCGCGTTGCCGATGCCGGCGGCGAGGATCACGGCCCGCGGCCGGAGCAGCAGGGGCCGCGCGCCGGTGGCCTCGGTGCGGGCCGGGTCCAGCACCAGCATCAGGCCGCCGTCGGCGAGGTGCTCGACGCCCACCGCGTCCGGCGCGGCCCGCAGCAACAGGTTCTGCACCGGCGCGGCCAGCGCGCCGACGAGCCGGCGCGGGCTCACCACCTGCTCGTCGAGCCGGCACACCAAGCCCGGCACGGCATCGAGCACTTGCGGGCGTTCCTCCGGGGTCAGCGGCACCGGCGCCACGCGCAGCCCGCGGCGCGCGCCGATCATCCCCAGATGCCCGAGCGCCCGGCCGCTGTGCCAGAGGTGGCAGTGGTCGGCGCGCAGCACGCCTCGGCCCAGGGCGGGCGCGCGCACGCCGTCGATGCACGCCCGCCACACCGCCGGCATGGAGCGGATGGCGCGGGCGGAAGCGCTGAGCTGGCCGTTCAGCGTGTACTTGAGCCCACCGTGGATGATCCCCTGGCAGGCCGCGGTCTGGCCCGCGCCGAGCCGATCCGTCTCGATCAGCAGGGCGAAGCGCCCGGCCGCCGCCAACTGGCGCAGGATCCACAGCCCCGACGCCGAGCCGCCGAAGATCACCGCATCGAGCACCCGGAAGCCGTCGGCAGCGGGGCCGGCGGCGCGCTGCTGCGCTGGCTGCGGTGATCTGGTGAGGGGCTTCGGCACGCTGTCCGGTCCGGGTCGCTGACGGGGACTCCAGTGTCCCCGATGCAGTCCCGCCGTGTGGCGCTGACCCTTGGCTCTGCGAAAGGATGCGTTGTGATTGCGAAGCCGTCGCGAGCGTCGGGTTGCGGAGCTCGGGCGAACACCCGTGACCGGGTGCGGGCAAACCGGATTGGAGGCAGTGGCAAGCCCGCAATGGATGGCGCCACTGGCGCCACGATCGGCGGCGGCGCGTGGTGCCCGACCTGTTGCAGCGTCGGCGCAGGTAGACGCGGGCGCGACGTTGCCGATGTGACGATCGTACGTCGCCGTTGACGCGCCAATGAGATCAGCGCGGTTTGGTGGCGATACGTGCCGCACCCGGTTTGATCATTGTGTCAATAACGCCAGGCGTTCAGCGCCAAGAATGCGCCGCGCAAGGGGACAGCGGCATCCTCCAAGTTCTTCAGGGAGTCGGCGATACCACTCCCGCCTCGCCGAGCCACCGCCGCTCCTCTTCGCACTCCAAGGCGATCAGGGTCGCGTTCTCCTCGCAGTAGCGCACGACCTCATCGATGGCGGCAATCGGCAGATCCAGATCCTCGGCAATCTGCTCGGGCGTCAGGTCGTTGGCGCGCATGTCGCTGAAGACCCGGGACGCCAGCACGCGACGCCCCTTGACCCAGAGCTGTCTGCGCCAGGGGTGGGGGCGCGCCACGAGCCAACGCCAGTGCGGCGACAGCGACTCCAGCTCCGGCAGCACCAGGCGCTCGGCGGATTCCCGTCGCTCGCCCAGATACAGATGCTTGCCATCGGCCAGCTCGCGCGCGAGCAGCAGCATCACGGCGCTGCTGCGCAGCACCGCATCCTTGAGGCTTGAAGCCTGGATCGCATCCTTCAGGGCATCGAGTCTTGCCTGTGCGTATTCCGGCCCATCGTGACCGCCGATGCCGCACTCCGGATCGAGGCGACGCTTGGACGCTTGCGCGCCTTCCGAGCCGTCAGCGCGTACTAGCGGAGATCACCATGTACATCGATCGAATACAGATCAGCGACTTTCGTAATTTTCGCGCCGCCAGTGCCGACTTTGTGCATCCCGATCGGGACTTCGATCGCGACGGCTTGCCCAAGCCAACCTTGCCCAATGTCAATCTGCTGCTGGGCGACAACGGCCTTGGAAAGACCACGCTCCTCAAAGCGATCGCCTTGGCCGCGCTGGGACCCGCGGTCGATAGATCCGGAATATATACCTATCACTTGATCCGCAAGGCCGGGAACCCACCGGACGGTGTAGACGGGGGCAAGGCCGGCATCGAGGCGATCTTCACCCACCACGCCCAAGACGATCCGAATGGCGACTTGAGGAGGATCACAAGGATTGAATCCGCTATTGCGGTCGAACGTTCCGGTGACTTGGAATCCCTGCACTGGACGCATGCTGAAGAGAAGCCTTGGCACCCGATCTACAAGGCCGAATCGGACGCCTTCTTCTTCGTCGGCTATGGCGCCACCCGCCGCGTGGAGCGGCGCGAACAACTCGATTTCGGGGCTCGCAGCAGTTCGTCGTTTATCCGAGCTCAGCGCGTAAAGAGCCTGTTCGAGGATGCCTACTCGCTGATCCCGCTGAGCGCATGGTTGCCGGGCCTCAAAGAGCGCAAGCCCAGCCAATACAGGCAAGTCATCAAGCTCGTCAATCAGCTGGTGGGGCAGGATCGATACGGTTTTCAGGGGGAGATGGATGAAGGGGAGTACCTATTCGAGCGCCAAGGACTGAAGGTGCCGTTCCCGGCCTTGTCCGACGGATACCGGGCCTATCTCGGCTGGATCGGGGACCTGCTGTATCACATCTGCGAGACCTGTCCGCGGGGGCGCAAGCTGACGGACAACCGCGGTATGGTGATGGTCGATGAGGTCGACCTGCACCTGCATCCGCAGTGGCAGATGCAGGTGCTGCCGATGATCGCCAAGGCTCTGCCCCATATCCAGTTCATCGTCACCAGCCACAGCCCCCTGATCGCCGGCTCTTTGGAGTGGATGAATGTGCTGGTGATGGTTCCCGAACCGCAGCAGGCCAGCAAGGTGGTGCGCGTCCCGGAGCGCATTCACGGGCTGGACGCGGATCAGCTCTTGCTGACCGATCTGTTTGGGCTGCGCTCTACCCGTGCCCCGTCAAAGGAGGCCCGGCTGAAGGCGTTGACGCTGCGGGCGCGCGAGGGCGACGACCAAGCAGCCCTGGAGCTACTCCGGGAGATGAGCGCCGGCTCGGAGGCGCTGGGGTGATTCGCTTCCCCATCAAGCTCAATGAGCTTAGTGATCGCATTGAGCAGCACAAACCTGGATGGCTCCGACGTGCGGCCGACCGTACACGCATGATTCGCGAAGAAGGGCGCTATGACGAGACCAGCTCCATCTGGAGCGAGGTGAAGGCGGTCTATATGCGCCTGCAAGGGAACGAGTGCGCCTACTGCGAGCGCACGCTCGAGCCTGAGACCTACGGCTTGGTCGAGTGGGACGTAGAGCATTTCCGACCCAAAGGAAGGATCTCGGCGTGGGACCCGCCCGACGGGCTTTCGCTTCTAGGCGTGGCCCCTGTCCCCGTACCCGCAAGCAACGCCGGCTATTATCGGCTCGCGTATCATCCGTTCAATTATTGCGCGTGCTGCAAGCCCTGCAATTCCTCGCTGAAGGGTGCTCGCTTCCCAGTGGAAGAGGCATATTGCCTTGATGGTGAGTCGCCGAGGCGGATGGTTGCCGATGAGCACCCCTATTTGATTTATCCGCTCGGTAGTGTCGATGTTGATCCCGAGACGCTCATCGAGTTTCACGGACTGTCGCCGCGTGCCAAGAAGCGTCGCCGGTGGAGCAGGCGACGCGCACTGGTCGTTATCGCGTTTTTCCGTCTGGACGATGCAAGCGGGAGGAAGAATCTGTTTCGCGAACGCGCGCGCTTGCTCCAGGTGGTTTATCCGCAGTTGGTTAAGGAATCGGACCAAGCCATGTCGGCGCAAGAGCGCCGCAGAGCGACGGAGTTGCTGTCGCGCTTTACCGCGGATGATTCGGCGCACGCTAATTGCGTACGGAGCTTCGTGCGTCTTTTCAGGAGTAACCCGGACCGCGCCCGGTTACTCACCGAAGCCACCGAAGCGTGGTTCTTGACCGTGTCTTAGCCGTCTGATCAGTCTCGTCTCTTGGCTTCCCCGGTTGTGCGCGAGCACACTTGACACCCCGAAGGAGTCAATCGGCCTGGCTGCCAATATGGTTAAGCGACCAATGTCGAAGCGACTCAGGCATGCTGATGGCGGCTACATCGCCGATCGACGCACTCGTCCAGCAAGACCTTAAGCCGCGGCAAGGGTCTTCTCCCTCGCCTCTTCCAAGTAAGCGATGACCTGCTCGGGGTTTACGCTCGGAAAGCCGTCCAGGAAGTCGTTGATCGAGTCTCCGGCGGCGAGACAGTCGAAGCGTGGCGACGGGCACTCGGGTGCCGGCGAACACTGGGGTTCCGCTGAGAATTTCGGGGTCTCTCACAATCACGCTCTCACCCATTTCCGCGCCTCGCCGGGATTGCCGTTTGCTGGTGGGCAAGGTATGCCCATCGCGTTCTAGGCGCAACGAACCTGATCCGAGGACGGCGCCGTGCGGATGCGCGCGTCGGGCGGGCATGTTGCCTGCACCGCCGGGCAGGGCTCACCCGCCGTAGCCATCCGGATGCGCGCGATGCCACTCCCAGGCGCTGGCGATGATGTCTTCGATGGCCGTGATCTGCGGCGTCCAGCCGAGCACCTGCCGCGCCTTGTCGGCGGCGGCGACGAGCACCGGCGGATCGCCGGGGCGGCGCGGGCCGACGCTGGCCGGGATCGGGTGGCCGGTGACGGCGCGGGCCGCGGCGAGTACCTGCTTCACGGAAAACCCGCTGCCGGTGCCGAGGTTGAAGGCGCCGCTCGCCGGCGTGGTCAGCGCGAGCAGATGGGCGCGGGCGAGATCCGACACGTGGATGTAGTCGCGGATGCAGGAGCCGTCCGGTGTCGGATAGTCGTCGCCGTGGATGCAGGCCTGCTCGCGTTGCCCGAGGGCCACCTGGAGCAGGATCGGGATCAGGTGCGTCTCCGGGCTGTGGTCCTCGCCGCGCCCGCCGGCGGCGCCGCAGGCGTTGAAATAGCGCAGGCTCACCACGTGCAGCCCGTGCAGGCGCCGATACCAGTCGAGCGCCCGCTCCAGCATCAGCTTGGACTCGCCGTAGGGATTCGTCGGCCGCTGCGCGCTGTCCTCCGTGATGGGCAGGCGCTCGGGCTCGCCGTAGGTGGCGCAGGTGGAGGAGAGCACGATGCGCCGGACGCCGTGGCGCAGCATCGCCGCGGCCAGGTTGAGGCCGCCGGCGACGTTGTTGCCGAAGTAGCGCTCCGGCTGCGCCATGGACTCGCCCACCAGCGCATCGGCCGCGAAGTGCATGACGGCGTCGGGGCGTGTTTCGGCAATGGCCCTATCGATGGCGTCGGCGTTGCGCAGGTCCCCGACCATCAGCGCGGCGCGCGTGTCGATCGCCGCGCGATGGCCGAGCTCCAGGTTGTCGAAGACCGTAACCGAGTGACCCTCGTCGAGCAGCAGCGCGCCGGTGACGCTGCCGATGTAGCCGGCACCGCCGGTGACCAGAACGTGCATCTCGGTCTACCCCTCGTTGCCTGCGGCGTCGAGCCAGTTGGCGAGAGAATCAGCGACGATGCGGTTGCCGCGGTCCGTGAGATGACCCTGATCGCAGAAGCACCAGCCGTCGTAGTCGAGTTGGTTCAGGTCCGTGTAGGGCACGCCGAGCGCGGCGCAGTGCTCGGCGACCGCGTCCATGAAGGCCGGCAGCAGCCGCTCGGCATAGGGCTCCACCACCTGCTTCCACATGGTGTTGTAGTGCTGGTGCACGGCGAACAGGCCCTCTTCCTCCGGCGTCAGCGCGTGCCGCGGCTTGGCCAGCATCGCCATCGGCTGCATCGCGAACAGGAGCCGGGCGCCGTCGGGCTTGGCGCGCGCGAGCAGTGACAGGTCCCGGCGCTGGTGCGCGAGTGCGCGCTCGAAGCGGCGCGTCACCTCGGCCTCGCTCCAGCCCTCGCGCTGCCAGCGCGCGAGCCCCTCGGCGTGGGCCGCCATGGCCTCGCGCAGCAGCGCGGCCGCGGCCTGCCCGGCGGGCGGCAGCGCGGCGGCGGGGTCGTGGGACTGGCCAAGCAGCTCCAGCACTTGCCGAAAATCCAGCGCGCGCGTGAACGCGAAAAACTCGCGCCCGACGAGACCGCCGAACAGCGCGTTGTGCGGCTCGTATTCCAGCGCGCGCAGCAGGTTCGAGAGCCCGCCGCCGAGCAGGATCAGCTCGGCGTCGGCGAGGAAGGGCAGCGTGCTGATGACGTCCTGCATGCTGTTGGCGCCGGCCGTGGCGACGTTGAGAAAGCACAAGCGCGTGCGCGCGTTGAGCAGCGACGGGATGGTCTCGGCATCGGCGGAGGCGCCCCAGCCGAACATGAAGGAGTTGCCCACGGCGAGCGCGCGGTGCGGGCGTTGGAACCAGCCGTCCGCATCGACGCGGCCGTCCGCGTCGTGGCTGACGCGAAAGCCGTGGCGGTCCGTGCAGATGACCTTGGAGCGGTAATCGGGGCGCACGGTGAAGTTGAGATAGGGCGTGTGGACGAAGTCGAGCCTGGCGTAGCTGTCGATGTGCGGGGCTCGGGCGATGGCTGAATCGCTGAGTCGCTGCAACCGTGCCTGCTCCGACGCGGCCCCCGCGACCTGGTCCTCCGCCGGGGCCAGATGGGCTTGCAGCGCCGCCAGGGTCGGGTGCTGGAAGGCGATGGTGACCGGCAGCGCGCGGCCGGCAATGACCTCCAGCAGCACCGCGAGCTCGGAGGCCTTGAGCGATGTCAGCCCGAGCCCGCGCAGGTCCGCGTCCACTGCCGGCTGCGTGCCGAGCACGCTCGCGATTGCCTCGGCGATGGCGCGGCGTCGCTCGGCGGTCCGCGCCGGTGCGTCGGCGCCCGCGGCCGGTGCGGGGCCGGCAGCGCCGGCGGGCGCGGCCGGCAGCCCGCCGCCGAGGTCGCCGGCCGCCGCGCGCTCCTTCAGCTCCCGCTTCAGCACCTTGCCGGACTTGGCCTTCGGCAGCGTCTCGAGCCGGTGGATGGCGCGCGGGCACTGCCAGTCCGGCAGCTCCGCGCGGCACAGGGCGGCCAGCGCCTCGGGCTGCCAGGGCCGGCCCGGCTTTAGCACCACCGCGGCGCGCACGTCGGCACCGAGCAGCGCGTTCGGCCCGGCGAAGGCAGCGGCCTCCGCCACATCCGGGTGCGACACGAGCACCGCCTCCACGTCGGACGGCAGCACCTTGCGCCCGCCGGTGTTGATGATGTCGCTCAGGCGGTCGGTGAGGAACAGGTAGCCGTCATCGTCCACGCAGCCCAGGTCGCCGGTGCGATACCAGCCGTCCTGAAGCACCGCTGCGGTGAGGTCGTCCCGGCGCCAATAGCCGAGCATCACGCCGTCGCAGCGCACCTGCACCTCGCCGACCTCGCCGGGGGCGCAAGGCCGGCCTTGGTCGTCCACCACCGCCAGCTCGACGCCCGTGAGCGGCGTGCCCACGGAGCCCGGCCGGTAACAGAGGCGATGGTTGAAGCAGGTCATCGAGGTCTCGGTGCAGCCGTAGGCCTCGTGGATGACGCCGCCGAAGCGCGCCGCCCAGCCCGCGGCGGTGTCGGCCGGCAGCCGGATCGCCGCGGACAGGCAGAGCCGAAGCGACGCGAGGGCCGCCGGCGCGGCGGTGTCGAGCAGGATGCGAAACACCGGCGGCACCGCCGGCAGCACCGTGACGGCGTGCGCGGCGATGGCGGCGGCGGTCGCGGCAGCGTCGAATTCCGGCTGCACCACCAGCGTCGCGCACGCCGCGAACGTAGTGTGCATGGCCGCGGTCAGCGAGAAGGAGTGCGACAGCGGCAGGCAGCCGAGCACGCGATCCTCCGGCCCCAGCCGCAGCGCATTCACCGTCGCCTCGGCATTGAAGTCGAGCGCGCGCCGCGACAGGGTGACGCCCTTCTGCGCGCCGGTGGTGCCGGAGGTGTAGAGAATCGCCGCGGGCAGGTCCGGTGCAAGCTCGGGCCGTGCCGCCGGCGTCGCCGCCGGCGCAAGCCAGGCGTCGGTGACCATGCCGACCCGCACCCGCGCGTTCACCACCGCGCGGTCGGCGGCAGCGGCCAGCGCATCGCAGGTCAACAGCAGCCGCACGCCGGCGTCGTCGAGCTGGGCGCGTAGCTGCGCCGGCGCCGCCGCGGCGGCCAGCGGCACGGCGATGGCGCCGAGCCGCAGCACGGCATAGAAGGCGGCGACGAACGCGGCTCCGTTCGGCAGCAGCAGCGCGACCCGGTCGCCGGGGCCGGCTCCGAGGGCGTCGAGCCGGGCCGCGACGGCGTCGATGCCGGCATCGAGCGCCCGGTAATCGAAGGCGCGGTCCGCGAACAGGAGCGCGGGACGCTCCGGAAACAGCCGCGCACCGCGGGCGACGACGTCGATGAATGGCATTGCCGCTGTCCCCTACATCTCGATCAGCCGCTGCAGCCGTTCGGTGTCGACCCAGAGGTCGTCGCCGTCCGGCTTGCAACAGAGCACGCGATGGTCGCAGCCGGTGCCGAGGCCGAGGGTGTAGTTCATGTGGCTGACCTTCTGCCCAAACAGCTCGACCACCAGCGGCCGGCGCGTGGAGAACATGAGGTTGGTCATGCCGGCGCCATGGGCGGCCACCACGGCCTCCACGTCGCGGAACAGCCGCACCTGCTCCGGCCAGGGCAGGTCCGACAGCCGCACCCACTCGAAGCCGAGCGGTGCCAGCGCCGCGAGCAGCTCGTGCTCGTTTCGCACTTGGCGGAAGCGCGAATCGGCACGGGTAATGAAGATGCGCCGGGGGCCGGGGGAGGGCGCCGGGTCCAGGTTCGGCAGCAGCCGCTCGCGCACCCACGCGAGCGCCCGCGCCGACACGCGCCCGCGCTCGCGCCGGCGCGTGCCGATGACGAGGCGCTCCACCTGCACCGGGCCGCCGCGCCACTGCACGCAGGCGTCCGCGTCCACGCCCATGAGCCGGAGCGATTCGCGCATCCAGGCCGGCGGGTCGGCGTCGATGATGAGCGCCGGACGCTCGCCGGTGGCCTCGGCATAGGCCTCCCAAGCCTGCAAACGGGTCAGACCCTCCATCAGCCAATGCGCGTAGAGTGGACTCCACAGGTCCACCAGCGACAGGGCCAGATCCAGGTGCGCCGTTGCCGGGGCGTCGAAGCGCTCGGGCGGGGTGCGGTCCAGGCTGCGCCCGAGCACGTCGATGCGGTTGGCGGCCGTCTCCAGGATGGGCCGGCCGTCCGCGGTGAAGCCCACGGCGTGCGGCCCGAGCAGGCGCACGTCGCGGAGCTCCGCGGCGAACGGCGTCTGGAATCGATAGGGACCGAGCTTTGCGGCCAGGCGGTGGTCCAGCGTGCCGATGACCTTCGGCGCGGGCAGGTCCACTTCTTCAAGACCCGCCGCCGAGTCATCGACGGCGATGCAGCGCACGGCGCGGTCGCGCAGCTCCTCGCGGGTCAGTGCCCGGGCGGTGTGGGCGCCCGAGCGTGCCGGCAGCAGCCGGCGCAGCGCGCCGAGGATGTGCCCGGCCGTCGGCGCCTGCGGCAGGCCGTCGCGGTCGGCCGGCAGCGCGAGCCGCGCATAGGCACCGCCGAAGCCGAGCTCATCGAGCCAAGCCTCTAGCCGCGGGCCGATGCCGAGGGGGTCGGCCAAGGTCTCGATCAGCAGCACGGCGGGGGCGCGGGCGAGGCGCGCGAGCATCGCCGGGTCGGGCGCATCCAGCGTCGGCTTGCCCACCAGGCCGATGCTGATGCCGTCGGCGAGCAGGCGCTCGATGACGTCCAGGCACAGGTGCAGCGTGTCGCCGTAGCCGACCAGATAGCCGTCCGCGCCCTCGCGGATCAGGTCGTCGGTGCCGGGGCGGAAGGCGTAGCCGGTGGCGAACATCAGCTCGTCGTTGACGTCGGTGAGGTCCGGCACCGGCGCGCGGCTGGTGTAGACCACGGCGGCCTCGTCGCGCCCGGCGCAGGCCTGCACGCAGGCGCGCATCTGCCAGCGGTCCGCCGGAAACAGGCGGCGGGCGGGCGTCGGCGCCGCCTGCGCGCCCTGCGTCGGCACATCCCCGAGCGCCGCCGGCACCGCGCGCAGCGCCGGGGCCGGCGTGGCCAGCGCGGCCAGGGTCTCGTGGAAGATGGCGCCGGTGTCCTCGACGCTGCCGGTGGACCGCAGCGGGCTCGGCCACTCGTAGTCGCGCCGGGCGTGACCGGTCGAGGTTGTCTCGATGCCTGCCATTGCTAGCGCCTCACCGTGAAAAGGCGGAGGCCGGGTTGCCTCGTCGTCGCTGTCGAGATCGGCGTTGCCATCGACGAGGACGCACGATCGGGATGTCGACAACGACAGCGAGAACGCCGACGACCACGAGCGGATGGGATCAATGGGCTGCTGCACCGTGGCACTAGGCTGCCTCCCGCCCTTCGAGCACGCGATTGGCGATGGTCTGCGCGCGGCCGATGGCCTGATCCATGTCCAGGTAACGGTATTCGCCGAGCCGCCCGCAGAAGACCACGTTCGGCACCGCGTCGGCGCGCTCGCGGTAACGGCGGTAGAGCGCCTGGTTCGCGGCGTCCGGGAACGGGTATTCATACTCCGCCGGGTCATCCGGCGTGTAGGGCGTCTCGGTGGTCAGCACCGTGCCGGTGATGCGCTGCCGATAGGCCTCCGGCATCAGGTGCTTCCATTCGATGGTGCGGATGTGCGGCCCGGCTTCGTGCAGCGGGTTGTTGACCTGCACGCAGGGCTGGTGCAGGTCTGTGTCCGGCAGCCAGCGGTGGGCGCGGCGCTGCGCCCGGTACAGCAGCCGGCCGTCGCAGTAGTCGAAGTACTCATCGATGGGGCCGGTGAAGAAGGTGAGCCGCTTGGGCGCGAGCCAGTCCGACGCGGCGCGAAAATGCTGGTTCATGAGCACCGGGATGCCGCTCAGCATCGCCTGGAGCATGGCCGCATAGCCCTGCCGCGGCACGCCTTGGAAGGTCGCCTTGGGGGTCAGGCGGTCGTCGTTGTCCTCGCGCACGTCGAAGCGTTTGCACAGATCCGCACTCAGGCTGTGCGCCGGCACGCCCCACTGCTTCTCGTTGTAGGGCTTGACGAAGGTCTCGTACACCGGCGCCGGCATCAACGACAGCGCGGCCTCCTCGAAGTCGCGCGCCCCATGCGTGCGCGGCGGCGGCTGCCAAGCGCCGATGCGCCGCTCGATGTAGGCGCGCCCGAGCGGCCAGCTCACGTGCTCGCCGTCCACGAGGCTCTTGATGCGTGCCTCGAACGGATGGAACGACGCGAAGCGGTTGACGAAGTCCCAGATCCACGCCGAGGAGGTGCGAAAGTAGTGCGGCCCGTGGTCGTGGATGCGGATGCCGGACTCATGCACGCTGTCGTGCAGGTTGCCGGCGATGCGATCGCGCCGCTCCACGACCACCACGCGGTGGCCGGCATCGGCGAGCAGGCGGGCCAGGGTGGCACCGGTAAGGCCGGCGCCGACGACGAGGAAGTCGGGATGTTGGAGCATGGTCTGCGAGCGCGAGCTATCGAGGCCGCGGCGCAGGCGCGCGGCGTCCGGTGTACCTCGCGAAACCCTAGCATCGGCACTCCAAGAGCCGCCGCGGCAAGCGTTGCGTCTGCGAAAGCGGGTGTGGGCAGCGGCAAGCCGGTCGGCCCCCGGTATGCCTAAGTCTCCTCCGCCGCGCCGAGCGCGCGCCTCGTACGGCCGTTGCGCCGAGCAGCGCGTCGCGCCGGTTGCGCGGCATTGCGCCGCGCCGTCGGCGCGCCGACCCGAGTCGGCATACCCCGGCGCGGCGCCGCGGGCGGTCGTCGTCCACCACCAGCACGCGGCGGCGCGCGCCGCGGTAGCCGACCACGTCCGCGCACGGTGCCGGGTGCACCGCACCCGGTGGCGCGGGTCGCAGCGGCAGCTCGAAGCGGAAGCGGCTGCCGCGGCCCGGGGCGCTGTCGAGCGTGAGCCGGCCGTCCAGCAGCTTCGCGATCTCCTGGCAGATGGCGAGCCCCAGCCCGCTGCCCGGCTGGCCCGGGTGCAGTTGCTCGAAGGGCCGGAACAGGCGCTCGCGCTCGCACTCCGGAATCCCGCGGCCGGTGTCCTCGACCTCCACCCAGACGCCGGGGCGCGCACCCGGCAACGGCCCGGCACGCAGGATGACCTCGCCGGCATCGGTGTACTTGACCGCGTTGTCGAGCAGGTTGTGCAGCACCTGGCGCAGGCGGCGCTCGTCGGTCTGGACGCGCGCCGGCAGGCCGTCGGCGATCTCGCTGCGGTAGCCCAGGCCCTGCTCGGCCGCCGCGCGCTGGGCATGGTGGTCCATGTCGTGCAGCAGGGTATGCCCAGCGCGATCCGGCTGATGCCGTGGTCGGTCAGGAAGTGCACGATGCCGGCGGACTCGACGCGCGCCCGCGTGCCCAGGCTGATCACGCCCTGCACGCCGGCGGCGGTAGCGACCAGCAGGGCGGTGGCGCCGCGGGCCTCCGCGGCGGCTCGCCCGTGAGCTGCTGCTGATCGACGCTGAGACTGCCGGCCAGGATGCGCCCGTCCGTCGGTACCGGCTCGCCGGTGGCGACGAGCGCCACATCGCCGGGCGCGAGGGTCTCCGCGGGCGCGCTGATCTCGGCGCCGTCGTGCAGCACCCGGGCCGGCCGGGACCGAGCCGGCGTCGCGGCCGTCGGCGCGTTGTTGTCGTTTCGTTGTCGTCGTCGTTGTCGTTGTCGCAATCGCCGCCTGCGCAGCTCAGCGAGCAGTCGGGTCGCTCGGGTCGCTCAAGCCCTCGCCGACCGCGCTCGGCACGCCGTCGACGCCCGGCGGCGCGTCGCTCTCCGGTGCCGGGTGCCGAGCCGGGCTGCCGGCGGCGTCCGTCGGGCTGCCGTCGTGCATGAAGATCGGCAGCGCCAGGTCGCCCCCGGCGCCGATGACAACGGTCTTGCCGTTGCCGGAGGCGGCCAGCTCCTGCGTCGCGCGGATGCCCTGATAGTCCAGCAGCGCGTCGCTCAGACTCTCGTCGACGATGCGCTGGTAGTCGGCGACGCCGCCGGCCTCGATGCGCTTGCGCTCGGCCTCGCGCTCTGCTGTCCCTTGGCGGAAGACATAGGACTGGAGCAACTGCTGCTGCGTAATCTTGTCCTCGATGGCGATGCGGATGGACTCCGGCAGCTCGATGCTGCGGATGATGATGTCCTCGACGGCAACGAAGTTGCGGCCGATCTCCGCCATGGCCGCGAGCATGGCGCGGGTGAGCAGGCCGCCCTCGTTGGTGTAGATGGCCTCGGCGGTGGCGTTGCCGAGCGCCTTGCGCAACACGGACTCGGTCTGCGGCACCACGACCCGGGTCAGGTACTCGGGGCCGACGCGCTCATGCAGCATGCCGAGCAGGTCGTATTCGGGCTGGTAACGGATGGCCAGGTCCAGGGTAAGCGTGAGGCCCTCGTTGGAAAGCACGTCAAGGCGGTGCAGCGCCACCTGCTTGCGCACCTCGTAGCGGGTCATCTGGTCCAGCGGGCTGATGACGTGCAGTCCCTCGCCATAGACCTTGGCCACCTGGGTGCCGGTGAAGCGATTCCAGTGCACGCCGGCCTCACCGGCCTGGATGCGGATGAAGATCCGGTCCGCGAATAGAATAACCGCCAGCAGCAGCAACTGCAGGGCGATGGACACGAACGGCATCCGCGGCGCGAGCCAGCGCCGCAGCCGCCGGCGCCAACCGGCGTCGATAGCCTCGTCGACGACCTCGTCGGAGACGCGCTCGTTGTCTCGGGCTTCGGCGTCCGAGCTCATTCCCGCGGGCATTGCATTACCATGAAAGTCGCGCGCAGCGCGCTCCTTACTCCTCCTCTCCCCTTGGGAGAGGGCCGGGGTGAGGGAAACGGCCATGGCGAGCAGCGCCTTTCATCCTCCGGGGTGGCGTTGGTCGCCATGGCCGTTAGCCAACGCCTGCCATCAACGCGCCGGGGCCGTCTGCAACCGGTGGCGCAGGGCGGTGGGCGTGAGCCCCCAATGGCCCTTGATGGCGCGCGTCAAGTCGCTGGTGCCGCGGTAGCCCACTTCCAGCGCGATGCTCTTGACCGGTAGCTGGGTCTCGGCGAGCAGCTCGCGCGCGCGCCGCAACCTGGACTCGCGCACGAAGCCGTAGACGGTGGTACCGAACAGGGTGCGAAAGCCCTTCGACAACCGGGGCTGATTGGTGCCGACGAGGCTTGCCAGCTCATTCAGGGAGGGCGGTTCAGCCAGCCGTTCGCGCAGGATCTGCCGGGCGCGCATCAGTAAAGCCGCATCCGCGCGCGTCCCGGTCTTGCCCGCGGCACCGGGCACAGACTCATCCAACGGGCCGAAGCGCTGCTCGTAGCTGCGCAGCCGCGCCGACAAGGCGTGCCGGAGACGGGTCTGCTGCAACTGGGCCGTCACCCGGGCATGCAGCTCCGCCTCCGCCACGGGCTTGACCAGGTAATCGGCGGCGCCGAGCTCGAAGCAGCGAACCTTGTGCTCGGTGTCCCGATGGCCGGTCACCATCAGCACCGGGATCGCGGCGGTAGCGGTCGCCTGCTTCAGGCGCCGCAAGACCTCGAAGCCGTTGAGCCCGGGCAAGGACACGTCGAGCAGGATCAGGTCCGGCCGATGCTCGTCGGCGGCGGCGAGCGCCTCGGTGCCGGTCGCCGCGGTGCTGACGGCGAAGTCGTAGTCCCGCAGATGGGCGATGACAAGCTCAAGGCCGTCGAGCTGGTCATCGACCACCAGCAGGTGGGCGGGGTCTTCGACGCGCTCCAGGGGGGGCGGGGCGGCATCGAGGGGCGGCTCGGGCACCGGCGCGGCGCCGGTATCGACAACCACCGAAAACGGCTCGCCGACGGGGCGCCACTCGGCCACCGCTGCTGTGCTTGGATTGATCATGCGCGCTCTCTTTATCTGTGATGGTCGCTCGATCGAAGTCCTGTACATACCGTCCTTCCTGGGGGACGGCCCGCTTGACAGGGCGGTCGGATGGGCACCGCCGCACGCGCGCAACGGCTGCGAAAGACGCAGCGGACACAGGCACCCATGTCAGCGTTTCCCGCATTATGCGGGCTGTAGTCAACCGGAACAGTCGGACTAGGGCTTACGTCGGCGGCTCCGGCTTGCGCTGGCCAAACTTCCCGTTGCGCCTGGCAAGCACCGGGCGCGGCGCCCGGCACGGCAAATGACCGGGCGCGCCAGTAAGCCTCTGATATTTAAGATTGGAAGACGCTTCTTGACACCTTTTGGCGTGCGTCTTGTCCGCGCGAGCCTGCGTTGTGGTGCCCGGGGCGAGCGCTTACAGTCTTATACGCCTCACTGAACCAGCGCTGATCCAGCGTGTGCGGGACCATCCCGCGAGAACCCCCGTCGCTTCCCACGTCTGCCGCGCGCATGCAGATGGCGCAGCGCGCGACAGCCCGGTGCCCACAGGAGCTCATTGCCGATGACCCACGAACACTCCGCGGCGCAAACGCATGACGCCGAGGCCGGCGACACCGCCGGCGCAGACGGCTTGGAGCAGGAGATCGACGCCGCCGAGGCGGCGACGCTGCGCCGCCAGGCCGATGTCCGCATCAAGAACCATGTGCTGGTCGCGACGACGCTGGGCCTGGTGCCGCTGCCGTTGTTCGACCTGGCCCTGTTGGCGGGCAATCAGGTCGCGATGGTGCACGGCCTGTCCGGCCTCTACGGGGTGTCCTTCGACAAGCTCCGCACCCGCGCCATCGTCACCTCTTTGCTGGCCGGCAGCGCGCCGGTGCTGACCGTCGTAGGGCTGAGCTCCGGCGCCAAGCTGATGCCGGGTATCGGCTCGCTGCTCGGCAGCGGCAGCGTGGCCGTGGGCGGCGGGGCGCTGACCTACGCCGTGGGGCAGGTCTTCGTGCAGCACTTCGAAGGCGGCGGCAACCTGTTCGACGTCGATCTCAAGGCGATGCGCCGGCTGTTTGCGCGCAAGGTCAAAGAGGGCGAGGCGGCCGCGGCCGAGGCGCGGGCGGAAGCCGGCGAGCAGGCAGCGGCGGCGCCATGATGCTCGGCGCACCGGGCGCGAACATCCGCTCAGGTCGCCCCTGACGTGTCCCGGACCGACGCCCAAGCCGAGCCGGCCGCCCGGGCTGACGAGCGCTCGCCGCTCGGGCGCTGGCTCGGCCGGCGGCTGCCGGTGCTGTTGGTTACGGTGTTGCTGCTGGTGCTCGTCTCCGCGCTGCTCTGGCGGCGTATCTTCATTTCCATCGAGCCCGGCGAGACCGGCGTGCTGTATCGGTTCTTCACCGGCACCGTGACCCAACGGGTCTATCCGGAGGGTCTCCACATCATCCCACCCTGGGACACCATGGTGCCCTACGAGACCCGCCGTCAGGTGGTCATGCACGAGCTCGACGTGCTGTCGGTGCGCGGGTTGCCGGTGCACCTGGAGCTGGCCATCCGCTACCAGCCGCAGGTGGAGCAGCTCGGGCTGCTGCACCAGCGTGTCGGCCCCGACTACGCCGACCGGGTGGTGGTGCCGCAGGCCGAATCCGTGCTGCGCCGCGAGCTGTCCCGCTTCTCGGCGGAGCAGATCTACACCAACGAGAACGGGCTGCTCGGCGCCGCCGTGCTGCTGGCCCGCGACGAGGTGGGCCGCAACTTCGTCGAGGCCGACGACATCGTCATCCGCAGCATCAGCCTGCCGGAGCGGGTCACCGCCGCCATCGAGGACAAGCTGCAGCAGCGCCAGCTGCTGGCCTCCTATGACTTCCGCTTGGACACCGCCCATCGCGAGGCCGAGCGCAAGCGCACGGAGGCCACCGGCATACGGGACTTCCAGGCCACGGTAGACGCGTCGCTCACACCGCGCCTGCTGCGCCACGAGGGCATCCGCGCGGCCCGGGACCTGGCGACGTCCGACAACGCCCGGGTCGTGATCATCGGTTCGGACGAAGGCGGCCTGCCGCTGGTGCCGGGCGGGCGCTGATCGTGCTTGCGCGCGACCGGGCCGTCACAGCGGGCGCGCGCGCCGAGCGCCGCGCCTATCCCGCGGCGCGCGCCGGCGTTCTGGCGCTGCTGTGCGCAGCACTCGCGCTGACGGGCTGCGGCCGCGAGTACACCGGCATGGGCGACGCGCGCGCGGCCTATGCGCGTGCCGGCGTCGGCCCCGTCGTCATCGCCGCGGTGGAGGACCCGCTCGGGCCCAGCTTCGTGCAGGGCATCGAACTGGCCGTGCGGGAGATCAACGCCGGCGGCGGGCTGCTCGGGCGGCCGGTGCAGATCCGCCGCTTCCCGGGCGGCGCCGACCTGCGCCAGGCGCGCCGCTCGGCCATCGCCGCCGCGCAGGACCCCCGCGTTTCGGCGGTGCTCGGGCACCGGACCTCCGAGCTGGCGGTGCCGCTGTCGGTGATCTACGAGCGCGCGAGCGTGCTGTTCATGCCATCGTTCGCCACTGCCGAGCAGCTCACCCGGCACGGCTTCGACTTCGTGCTGCGCACCTTGCCGGACAATGCCGCCATGGCGGCGCAGACAGCCAGCGTCGCGAAGCTGTTCGGCCATGCACGCATCGCCGTGCTGCACAGCCGCGACGACTATGCGCGCGAGCTGGCCTTCCTGTTCGAAGACGAGGCGAGGGCGCGGGGCCTGCGCATCGTCTTCGGCGCGTCCTTCTTCGCCGCGGAGACCAATTACCGTGGCCTGCTCGGGCAGCTCAATGGCGTCGATTTCGACGCCGTTTATCTCTCCACCGAGCATCTCTCCGGCGCCCGCCTGGTGCGTCAACTGCGCGAGCTCGGCTTTGTACAGCCGGTATTCGGCTCCGATCGGCTCGCGTACGGCCGCTACGAGGAGCTTGCCGGGGACGCCGGCGACCGTACCGTGGCGCCCGGCGTCTACGACGTCCACACGCCCGGACCGCGCAACCGCGCCTTCGTCGCCGCCTTCCGCGCGGCCTACGACGTTGCGCCGGACCAGTCCGCCGCCCAGGGCTACGACACGGCGCGGCTGTTCGCGGACATCGTCCGCACCGCCGGCAGCACCGAGCCCCGGGTGCTCGCCACCACGGCCCGCTACGCGCCGCCGCGGGCCGGCGTCACGGGCATCTTCGCCCATGATCCGCAGGGCAATGTCTACGGCAAGCTGTTCGAGTTTCGGGTGCTGCGCTTCGACCGCTGGTGGCCGCTGCCCGGCGTCACGGCGCCCTACCGGCTCGCCAGCTTCCGCGCCGCGCGCCAGGAGATGGCCCGGGAGCAGGCCCAGCAGGTGCAGACGCCCGCACCGGCCCCCGGGGCGATGCCCGACGTGGCCACAGCACCCGAGGCCGCCGGCAACGCGGCGCCGAGCCCTGTCGCCGCCGAGCCGCCGCCCGCCGCCGACGCCGAGCGCGCGACGGCCGCGGCCCCTGACGCCGAGCCGGATCTCCAGGCAATGACCAGCGCCCGGCTCAGCACCGCCGAGCGCAACCGCATCTGGCTCACGCTCGCGCACGAGATCCTGGGCTTCGAGCGACTGGGTCTGGTGGTACCGCGGACGAGCGCCGGCGGCGCCGCGGTCGGGCTCGCGCGCACCCTGGCGGACGCGCGTGGCTTCACCGTGGACATCTGCGAGCTGCCGGCGCCGGACGCGCACGCTGCGGAGCCGCTGAACGCCATCGAGCTGACCCGGCGGGAACGGGCGGGGATTTCCGCGGATAATCCCGTCGAGCAGGCCGCCGTGCGCTGCTGGACGCGCCTGGCGCGCGACACCGATGCGATGCTCGTGGTGCCGGATTCCGGCCTCCGCCCGGGGCTGGTGCGGCGCCTGAACCGCACCCTGCGCAGCTTCGGCGTGCCGGCCTTTGCGCTGGCGCAATCCCTGGACACCGACCTGGGCCTGACCCTGGCGCTGGTGGCGTCCGGGGTCGACCTCGACGACCCGCAAGTGGCGCTGCGCTTCAACGGGGTGCTCAAGGGCTTGCGGGTGAGCGCGCTCAATCGCCAACTGACCAACCTGCCGGCGGTGAGTGCGGACCTCGACGCCTTTGCGGAGCTGGGCATTCGGCCCGATCCCAGGTTGCTGAGCTTAGTCTCCCGCGCCATCGAGCCCGCTTTGTTGACCCCCGCGCAAACCGCACCAACCGCCGCCGGCGCTGATGCCGCCGCGCCGGCCGCCGGGGCCGCCGGGGCCGCCGCCAACGACTGACGACAACCGCCATCATGCCCAACTACCATGTCCTCCTGATCGTTGCTGTCTACCTCACCGCCGCGGTGCTGGTGGCCCTTCTCGGGCGCCGGCGCAAATGGGGCTATTGGGGCTATCTCTGGTCCTCAATCCTGTTCACGCCGCTGTTTGGTTTCCTGTTCGTGCTCGCCGCAGATCCGCCGCCGAAGAAGGCGCGCGGCCGGGAGCAGGCGCAATGACAGGTTCGGCTTCAACGCAGCCCGCGTCTCGCCCGTACACACGGTGCCAGGCGCCGATGCGGGGGCGGCGGTTGGCCATTTGGGTGCTGCTGGCGGCCCTGCTGCCCGTGCCGGTCGGCCTCGCGCAGGCACCCGAAGATGATCCGAGCGCTGGCGCGGAGTCCGCGGAGTCCGCCGAGCCGTCGCCCGAGGAGGTCCTGGCGACGCTGCGACAGCAGCTTAACGGCATGGATCAGGGCATCAAGACGCTGCAGGAGCAGACGGCGCAGAACCGCGCGGCGATCGCCGGGCAGTCCGAGCGCCTCGACGCCGAGATGAAGCGCATGGATCCCATCTCGCTGCGGCTCGACTCCCTCTCCAAGCAGTTGGAGCAGGCCCAAGACCTGCTGGAAGCGCACGAGGCACGCATCGAGGACAACTCGGTGAAGCTCTACGAGACGCTGATGGGGATCGACGACAACCAGCAGTCGATGATGGCCCTGCAGGTGCAGATTCAACGCACGGAGCGCAGCGTTCAGGCGGCGCTGGCCGAGCCGGCGGCGGGGCAACCGGAAGCCGCCGGCGCCCCCGAGACCGCGGATGAGCGCGGCGACGCCGACGTGTCGTTGCTGCCCTTTGCGCTCGGGCTGCTGCTGCCGGCGGGGATCCTGCTCTACCCCATGGCGCGCTCGCGCACGAGCGCCCCGGCAGCGGCACCGGCCGGTGCACCGCCGGGCGGCCTGCTGCTTGCGCTGGTGGGTGCGGTGCTCGGCTTCGTGCTGGTGGGCATCGGCATTCGCGATGGCGCCAGCCTGGGCGGCATCATGGGCACGCCTTTGGCCTTTCTGCCGGAGCTCTTCGCGCTGTCGCCCGACGCCCCGCCGCCCGCCGTCGCCGCGCCGCTGCTCGCACAGCTTCCGTTGGTGGCGGCCATGGCCGTGCTGGCGGCGGTGACCGTCGGCACACGCCTCACGGCCGTCGGCGGTCTGCTGGTGGGCCTCGCCGTCGGCGCGCTGCTGCTGCCGCTGTTCGGCCATTGGAGCGGTGCCGCCGCCGGCTGGCTCGCCGCGCTCGGCTTCACCGACAGCGGCGCCGTGGTCGGCACCGCGCTGGTGGGCGGCGGCGCGGCGCTGGGGCTCGCCTTCGGCCTCGGCCGCGCCGGCGTCGGACGCTCGCGGGACCAAGCTGCCGACGGCCCCGGTCGCGAGCCCGCGCTCCTGGTGGTCGCGGTGCTGCTCATCTGGATCGGCTGGCTGGAGCCGCAGGTCGCCGCGGCGCCCGACGCCGCCACCGCGCTGGTGCTGGCGAGCTGGGCCGCCGCGGCGGGGGCACTCGTGGTCGCGGCGCTGTTCAACGCGCTGCTGCGCGGCGGGGCCGGGCGGCTGGACGCCCTGCCGGCCGCGCTGCTGGCGGGCATCATCGCCGCGCCCGCGGCGGCGGCGTCGGGAATGGCCGTACCGCTCATCTTCGGTGCCCTGGTGGGGCTGCTGCACGGGTTGCTCGCGCGCGCCTTGCAGGGCGCTGATCCCGCCCGGGAGCTGGCGGCGGGCTTCGCCATCGCCGGCCTCGCCGCGGCCCTGGCACCGGCACTGGTGGGGCCGGACGGCTTCCTGTTCGTGCCGGTGGCCGAGGCCCTGCCGGTGCAGTTGCTGGGCGCGGGTGCGGCGCTGGTGCTGGGCTTAGGTGGCGGCCTGTCCATGGGGCTGTTGCTGCGCTTGCTGCCCGGGCTGTTGTCGCGACGCCCGATCGACGTGGCGCCGGCACCGAGCCCCGCAGCCGCCGCAGCGGCTTGACTCACCCATGCTCTGGTGGGGCAAGCTCTTCGCCGGCGGCCTGGCTGGGCTCATCGGCGGGCCCATCGCGGCCTTCGCCGCGGTGGGCGTCGGCCACCAGTTGGACCGGGATCTGGCCGGGCTGATCCGCGCCTATGCGCCGGTGCGCGACCCCGGCCAGCGCGAGCGGCGCATCTGGCGGCGGCGCACGGCCCTGTTCAGCGTCGCCGGGGCGCTGGTGCGCACCGCCGAGCTGGCGCCGGCGCAACGCGCCGCGGTGCTGGAAGGCCTGCTCGCGGACGAGGAACTGGATGCCGCCGCGCGCGCGCGGGCGCAGGCGCTGTTCCGCGACGGGCAGCGGGCGGACTTTCCACTGTCGGCGGTGCTGAGCCAATTCCGCCGCAGCTTCCAGCGCCGGCCGGACATTGCGCTCGGCTTCATCGCCACCCTGATGCCGCTGGTGGACGACCTCGACGCGGCCGCACCGGCGCGGGCACTGCTGCGTGACATCGCCGCCCGGCTCGGCGTCACGCCCCGCCGGCTGGGGCGCTTCGAGGCCGCTTGGCGGGCGCAACGTTCCCGGACGCCGGCTGCCGACGGCGGGCTGTCCAAAGGGGAGGCAGCGCGCATTCTGGGCGTGACGACCAATGCATCCCGCGACGAGGTGACGCGCGCCTACCGCAGGCTGCTGAGCCGCCATCATCCGGACAAGCTCGCCCACCGCGACCCCGCGCCCGAGGCGCTGGCCGAGGCCGCCCGGCGCACCGATCAGATCCGCAAGGCCTACCGGAGGTTGCGCCGTGACTGGACCGACTGAGCCCGAGGCGCCCGAGGCGCCCGACATCGGCGCCGACCATGCCCTGAGCCCGGACGTGCGCCTGGCCGTGGCGGAGTCGCGCCGCACCCGCGCCGAGGCGGAGAGCATCATCCGCGACTATGTCATCCTCGGCAGCACCCTGAGCATGGCACCGCTGCCGCTCATCGACGGCATCCTGCTGTTCAATCTCCAGTTCAATCTCATCGGCCGCCTGGCGGACCATTACGGCCTACCCTTCGACCCGTTCTACCGGGGCATCGCCGCGTCGGTGGTGACGGGCGCACTGCCGGTGCTGGCGACGGGTCTCGGCCTGTCCGCGCTGAAGCTCTGGCCCGGCTTCGGCGCGCTCGGCGCCGCCGCCACGCTGTCCACGCTGGCGGGGCTGGTGAGCTATGCCACCGGCAAGGTCCTGATGGAGCATTTCGAGGCCGGCGGCACGCTGGAGAATCTCTCGTCACGCGCCTTTCGCATGCGGTTCCGGCGGGCGCTGCGTGAAGGGCGGCCGGGCATGCAAGCGCTACTGGCCGGCCGCCCGGCCTGAGCGGACGCGGGGGGCAATGCGGGGAACCCAGTGCCGGCAAGATGCCGGCGCTCCCGCCCCGCGGCGCCCGGAGTCGCGTTGCCGGGAGCCTGGGCCGCCGTTGCCATGGCCGACACCCGCCGTCGGGCCAGGCCCCGGGCAGCGATTCCCCGTACTCTCCGGCGCAGGTCCAGTGCTCGGAGCCATGCCGGCGGGGAGCGGTTGATCGTCGAGGGGGAGGCCCGGCCTGACGCCTGCAAGCACGAGGCTGCGAGACGGGAAGCTGGAGCTTCCCAGGCCGGGGTTGCCAAGCTGGAGCTTGGCAACCAGGGCGACTAGGGCGACTAGGGCACTCCCGTCTCCGACGCTCCCGGTCAGCCGCCCCTTAGTCGGGATCGGGATCGGGATCGGGATCGGGATCGGGATCGGGATCGGGATCGGGATCGGGATTCTGTCCCTAATCGCATCAGGTTCAAGCGACGTCGCGTGAGAGACACCTGGATTGCTTGACGGCGCCAAATGCTTGCAGATGGGTCAAGTTTCACGACGACCCGACGCTTGCAGGCAAAAGGGCCGAGGGAGCCCTCCTCGGCCCTTGGCCCTTTGGTTCACTTGCGGCAACCTGCGGGCGACACGAGACGACACCCCGTGCCCTGGTCGGTCTGAGGCTCTGCCTCGCTAGTGTGTCGCTCATCCTCGATTTCGATAGCGATTTCGATTTCGATTTCGATAGCGATGGCCAACGTCGGGTTCCGCTGCGCTGATCGGATTGACCAGTGTTCCGGTTATTCTTGCATCTTCCTTTAGCGTCCTTGGATGTGCGTACTTTTACCAAGACGGCATGATAAACAGCATCTTAGAGCGCAGCTCGCTATCGAGGTCAGACCGTCGCCTCTGTGTCGCCCCCATGATGGACTGGACGGACCGCCACTACCGGTTCTTCGCGCGCCTGTTGAGCCGGCATACGCTGCTCTACACGGAGATGGTGACCACGGGTGCGCTGATTCACGGCGACACGGCGCGCTTTCTGCGCTACGACCCGGCGGAGCACCCCGTCGCGTTGCAGCTCGGCGGGTCCGATCCGGCGGAGATGGCACGCTGCGCGCGCCTCGGTGCCGACGCCGGCTTCGATGAGATCAACATCAACGTCGGCTGCCCGTCGGACCGGGTGCAGCAGGGGCGCTTCGGCGCCTGCCTGATGGCGGAGCCGGAGCTGGTCGCGGACTGCGTCGCGGCGATGCAGGCCGCCGTGGCGGTGCCCATCACGGTCAAGACCCGCATCGGCGTGGACGAGCGCGACAGCTATGAGGAGCTGGTCGCCTTTACCCGCGCCGTCGTCGCGGCGGGCTGCGATGCGCTCATCGTGCACGCGCGCAAGGCCTGGCTGGCGGGCTTGAGCCCGCGCGAGAACCGCGACGTGCCGCCGCTGCGCTACGACGTGGTGCTGCGGCTGAAACAGGACTTCCCCGCCCTGCCCATGGTCATCAACGGCGGCATCAAGTCCTTGGCGCAGGCGGCGGGCTTCCTGGACCGACTCGACGGGGCCATGATCGGGCGCGCCGCCTACCAGTCGCCATGGCTGCTGGCCGACGCCGACCGGGTCATCTACGGCGACCCGAGCCCACCGCCGACGCCGCATGAGGTGCTTGATCGCTTCCTGCCCTACGTGGAGCGGAACCTCGCCGACGGCGTGCCGCTCAACAGCATGACCCGGCACATCCTCGGCCTTTTCCACGCCCGCCCGGGTGCGCGGCGCTGGCGTCGCTGCTTGAGCGAGCAGGCGCATTGCGCGGGCGCCGACATCGAGGTGCTGCGGCAGGCGGCGCGGCTGGTCCGCTGACATGAACCGCGCCGAGCGCCTCTATCGCATCGACGCCCTGCTGAAGGCCAAGCCCCACTCGCTGCAGCAATTGCAGGACGCGCTGGAGTCATCGCGCGCGACCGTCGTGCGCGATCTGAGCTATCTGAAGGACTTCATGCAGGCGCCCATCGAGTACCACCGCACCGACAACGTCTACCGCTATGCGGCCGATGCGGGGCGCTTCGAGCTGCCGGGCTTCTGGCTCAACGAGAGCGAGCTCTGCGCGCTGCTCGCCACCGGGCAGATGCTTGACCAGATGCAACCGGGCCTGCTCGCGCCCTACATCGGCCCGCTGCGCCGGCGCATCCGCGACCTCTTGGCGCAAAGCGGCCACAGCGCCCGGGCCGTCGCCGACAGCATCCTGCTGCAGCCGATGGCGACGCGCACCACGCATCCGGAGCGCTTCGGCACCATCGCCGGCGCGCTGCTGGAGGGGCGCGCGCTCCTGATCCGCTACCGTGCCCGCATCCGCGACGAGGTCACCGAGCGCGTGATCCATCCGCAACGCCTGATCCGCTACCGGGACAACTGGTACCTCGCCGCGTATTGCGAGCGGGCGCAAGGGCTTCGCATCTTCTCGCTCGACCGGATCGACCGCGCCGAGCACCACGCGGCGCCTCGCCCCGAGGTCGAGCGCAAGGCCCTTGAGCGCTTCTTGGGCGGCAGCTTCGGCATCTTTTCCGGCAGCGCCACCGCCTGGGCGGTGCTGCGGTTCAGCGCCGAGGCCTCGCGCTGGGTCGCAGACGAGGTCTGGCACCCGGACCAGATCGGGCTCTGGGCGGGGGCGCGCTACGAGCTGCAGGTGCCCTATTCGGACCCGCGGGAGCTGCTGCGGGACATCCTGAAGTTCGGGCCGGACGTGGAGGTCGTTGCCCCGTCGGAGCTGCGCACGCTGGTGGCCGAACGGCTGCGCTCGGCCGCCTCGGTGTACGCGGACGACTCGCCGCTGCGCTGAGCGCCGGGCACGCGCCCGTCAGCTCACCCGCTTGCCGACCCGCGCCTCCAGCAGCGACGACAGCACCAGGCTCGCGAGTACGAAGGCGAGGAACAGATAGAAGCCGAGCTGCAACGCGGTGCCGTTGGTGGTGATGACATCGACCCCGCGCCCGCTGCCGGCCATGGCGGCCACTTGGCTCTCGACCAGACCGCTGAAGCCGACATAGGCCATCAGCATGGCGACGACGAGCACGTCCGCCATGGACCACTTGCCGGAGCGCAGCGCAAAGAAGTACACGAAGCAGTTGGTACGCAGCCCGCGCCAGTCGAGGTAGTAGACGAAGCCCGCGAGCACCTTGAACGACGGGAACACCAGGCTGAACAGCGTGATCAGCACGGCGACGAGGATCATGTCCCAGGCGCGGGTCTCCACGAGCACGCGCACGACATCCAGGATGCTCTTGGACTGGAAATAGAGCACCTGATCCGTGAACACGATGGGCTCGCCGAGCAGCATGAAGCGCAGCTCCGAGATGCGCGCCTCGACATCGATCATCGGCGTGACGACACCGCCCGCGAGCAGCACCAGCGCGCCCGCGGTGAGCATGGCCATGACCTCGGGCTGTAAGTGCGGGCGCTCGCGCCAGGCCACCAGGAACATGCCGGCGACGGCCAAGAGCACGCCCGCGGAAAAGCTGCGGGCGCGGGCCTGCAACGCATCGGCCTCCGCGCGCAGCCCGGGCTCGCAGGCGGCGGCATCCGCGCAGCCGTGGCGCGCGAGCACCGCACGGTAGGCCGAGAAGTCCGTCGCCGTGAAGGTGGCCGCCGCCGCGCCATCGACCGCGGCCAAGAGCTGCGCCTTGAGCTGGGCACGGGCCTCGGGCCGCTCGAACTCATCGAGAATCGCCTCCGCGTAGGCCGGCACCTGCGCGCGTAGCTCCGTGAAGTCCACCAGAAAGTCCTGCACGCCCTGGCGGAAGGCCCCGCCGAGTCGTTCCCAGAAGTTGCCGCCGCCGGCGTTGCGCTGGCGCAGGTAGCGCTCGACCTCCACCAGGATGCGATCGAGCGCGATCTCGATGTTGCGCTTGAGCGCCGGGCGATTCTCGTCGGTGAGCTCGAAGGTGTCGATCTTGCGCGCGAGCAACCCGGACAGGCGCTCGACCCAGAGGCTCGCGTTGAGCAGGCCGTAGCGCACGTCGTGCAGCTCGGCGAGGTCGGTTTCGAGCTGCTGCACGCGCCTTAAGTCGAGGATGAGCTGACTTGCCAGCAGCACGGCGGCGAGGAGCAGCGTCCCCAGGGACAGGGCGGCGGCGATCCTTGCTTGAGGCGGTGACATGGTTCCGGGAGCTGCGCGACCGCGGGCACGCGGCCGAGCGGGCCTGCTCGTTTAGCCCTGCGCTCGTCTAGCCCTTCATCGAGTCGAAGAACTCGCCGTTGGTCTTGGTGTGCTTGAGCTTGTCGAGCAGGAATTCCACCGCGGCGAGCTCGTCCATGGGGTGCAGGATCTTGCGCAGGATCCACATCTTTTGCAGGTCCGCGGGCGCCATCAAAAGCTCCTCGCGGCGGGTGCCGGAGCGGTTGATGTTGATGGATGGGAAGATCCGCTTCTCGGCAATGCGCCGGTCCAGGTGGATCTCCATGTTGCCGGTGCCCTTGAACTCCTCGTAGATGACGTCGTCCATGCGCGAGCCGGTCTCCACCAGCGCCGTCGCGACGATGGTCAGCGAGCCGCCCTCTTCCACGTTGCGTGCAGCGCCGAAGAAGCGCTTCGGGCGTTGCAGCGCGTTGGCGTCCACACCGCCGGTGAGCACCTTGCCCGAGGACGGCACGACGGTGTTGTACGCCCGCGCGAGCCGGGTGATGCTGTCCAGCAGGATCACGACATCGCGGTTGTGCTCCACCAGCCGCTTGGCCTTCTCGATGACCATCTCGGCCACCTGGACGTGGCGCGTTGCCGGCTCGTCGAAGGTCGACGACACCACCTCGCCGCGCACGGAGCGGGCCATTTCGGTGACCTCTTCCGGGCGCTCGTCGATGAGCAGCACGATGAGGTACACGTCCGGATGGTTGTAGGCGATGGACTGCGCGACGTTCTGCAGCATCATGGTCTTGCCGGCCTTCGGCGGCGACACGATGAGCCCGCGCTGGCCCTTGCCGATGGGCGCGACCAGATCGATGATGCGCGCGGTGAGGTCCTCGGTGCTGCCGTTGCCGATCTCGAGCTTCAAGCGCTTCTGCGGGAACAGCGGCGTGAAGTTCTCGAACAGGATCTTGTTCTTCGCCGCTTCCGGGCGGTCGTAGTTGATGTCGCCGACCTTGAGCAGCGCGAAGTAGCGCTCGCCGTCCTTCGGCGGGCGGATCTTGCCGCTGATGGTGTCGCCGGTACGCAGCGCGAAGCGGCGGATCTGGCTCGGCGAGACGTAGATGTCGTCCGGCCCCGCGAGGTAGGACGCATCCGCGGAGCGCAGGAAGCCAAAGCCGTCGGACAGGATCTCCAGCACGCCGTCGCCGGAGATGTCCTCGCCGCGCTTTGCCTGCGCCTTCAGGATGGCGAAGATCAGATCCTGCTTGCGCGAGCGGCCGATGCCCTCGATCTCCATGGACTGGGCAAGCTCCACCAATTGTGGAACCGGCATCTTCTTGAGTTCAGTCAGATTCATTGTGTTCTGCGTGGTGGCGGTGTTGCCGCCGGCGGGCCGGCGCCTGGATGGCGCGGATTCAGCGCAATCGGGCTGCGCTGCCGAGGTGCGTGGCTGCCGATGAGCCGGCGCTGGCGGGGGTTGTCGGGTGGTACTGCCGGCCGCCCGTGGCGAGGGCGGGCGTTCCGGGGTCTGCTTGCGTCGCCGCACCCGCTGGTGCTTGGGTGGCAGCGTCATGGCGTCGCGTCGCGACGGGGCGGCGACGAGGCCGGAATCAGAGATTGCTGTCGAGAAAGATGGTCAGCTGCGACTTGGACACCGCGCCGACCTTCGTCGCCTCGGGCTCGCCGCCCTTGAACAACATCAACGTCGGAATGCCGCGGACCTTGTAGCGCTCGGTCACACCGCGGTTCTTGTCGATGTCGATTTTCGCGATCTTGAGCTTGCCGGCGTAGTCGTTGGCGATCTCGTCGAGCAGCGGCGCGATCATCTTGCAGGGAGCGCACCAGTCGGCCCAGTAGTCCACCAGGACGGGCTCAGACGACTGCAGCACCTGCTCTTCAAAGGTTTCGTCCGTTACGTGAAGGATGCGGTCGGTCACGTCTGTACTGTCTCCGCGTGGGTGAGAGGGAATGCCGGCGTCGGCGGCGAGCGCCAGCCGGGGGTGCAGTCACAAGCAGCGCCTGCCTTACGCGGCGGGTGTGGCGCGGTGTCGCTGCACGATAAGGGGGGAGTCGGGCGGATTGGCGTTGTTATCGCCCCAAAGGTTAAGATGCTATTTGAGCCAAAGAGATCGAGATTTGCAACCCCTCCCTGCCCCGCCGGCCGCAGCGCCGCGCCAAAGCGCCACGCGCGCCGTGCACGGGAGCCCCGCGCCGCCGCAGGATTCCATGCCTCAGACCCATCTCACCGACGTCCCGTTCGACAGCTTCGACATCGACCCACGCATCCTCCAGGGGCTTGCCGACGCAGGCTTCCAGTATTGCACGCCGATCCAGGCGCAGACCCTGCCGCTCGCCCTGAACGGACAAGATGTCGCGGGCCAGGCGCAGACCGGCACGGGCAAGACAGCGGCCTTTCTGGTCGCCGCGATGCAGCACCTGCTCACGCACCCGCTGGAGCCCCGCCGCGGCCCGCCGCAGCCGCGCGTCGTCATCCTGGCACCGACGCGCGAGCTGGCGGTGCAGATCCACAAGGACGCCGAGCTGATCGGCAGCCACACCGGCTTTAAGTTCGGGCTCGTCTACGGCGGCACGGGCTATCAGGAGCAGCGCGACGAGGTGGCGGCGGGGGTAGATTTCCTGATCGGCACGCCGGGGCGCCTCATCGACTACTACAAGCAAGGCGTGTTCGACTTCGCGTCGGTGCAGGTGGTGGTGCTCGACGAGGCGGACCGGATGTTCGATCTCGGCTTCATCAAGGACATCCGCTTCGTGCTGCGGCGCATGCCCAGCCCGGCCGAGCGCTTGGGGATGCTGTTCTCGGCTACGCTGTCCTACCGGGTCACAGAGCTCGCCTACGAGCACATGAACGACCCACAAATGGTGGAGATCGCCCCGGAGCAGGTCACCGCCGACCGGGTGCAGCAGACCTGCTACATGGTCGCGAACGACGAGAAGATCCCGCTCCTGATCGGCCTCGCGCGCCGCATCGAGGACGGCCGCATCATGGTCTTCGTCAACACCAAGCGCGAGGGCGAGCGCGTCTGGGGCTATCTGGAGGGCAACGGCATCAAGGCCGCGATGCTCTCCGGCGACGTGCCGCAGAAAAAGCGCCTCAAGCTCCTGGCGCAGTTCAAGGACGGCGAGCTGCCGGTGATGGTCGCCACCGATGTCGCCGCCCGCGGCCTGCACATCCCGGGCGTGTCCCACGTCATCAACTACGACCTGCCGGACGATGCCGAGGACTACGTCCACCGCATCGGCCGCACCGCCCGCGCCGGCGAGGCGGGCGATGCCATCAGCTTCGTCTGCGAGACCTACGCCTTCTGCCTGCCGGACATTGAGGCCTACATCGGCATGAAGATCCCGGTGGGCGAGCTCAATGCCGAGGCCTTCGCCGAGGTGGACCCCCGCAGCCGCGTACCGGCACCGCGCCGGCCCCGGGACGAGCGCGGCGAGGGGCGCGGCGACCGATCCGGGCACGGCCACAGGCGCGACGGCCCACCGCCCCGCGGCAGGAGCGGCGGACCGCACCGCAGCCGCGACGCCGGCGCGGTGAGCGCGCCCCGGCCGGAGCCGCCGGCCGCCAAGCCCGAGCACGCGCCGGATGCGCCGACAAGCGAACAACCCACCGACAAGCCCAAACGCCGCCGGCGTCGGCGCAAGCCGGCCGCGGCAGCCGCGCCCGCGGAGTGAGCGCCAGCCAGCGCCGGGGCTAGCAGCGCAAACCCGGCAGCAGCGTGTTGAAGCGCGCCACCGTGGGAAACTCCGCCACGTCGCGCTGCGGCTGGCGCGAGTCCGGCGCGCTCACGGCCAGCAGCCAGCGAAAGCCGTAGTCGCGGGCGGCCCGCAGCACGTCCAGGTTGTCGTCCACAAACAGCGTGCGCTCCGGATCGAAGGGCTCGATGTCCGCCACCCGCGCCCAGAACCCCGGCGCCTCCTTCGGCAGGCTCAGATCGTGCGCGCAGATGACCCGCTCCAGGTGACCGCCGAGCTTGGTGCGGCCGAGCTTGAGCTCAACGGACTTCTGATGCGCGTTGGTCACCAGCACGCGGCGCTTGCCGCGCGCCGCGAGCGCCTCCAGGAAATCGATGACATACGGATGCACCGCGATCAGATGCTCCACCTCCGCCTTTAGCAGCGCGATGTCGAGCCCGAGCTCGCGGCTCCAGTGGTCGATGCAGTACCACTCCAAGGTGCCCTGGATGCGCCGATACCGGGGCAGCAGCGCGTCCCGGGCGTCGCCGTGGCTCAGGCCCTGCTTCTCGGCATAGCGCTTCGGCACGTGCTCCAGCCAGAAGTGGTTGTCGTAGTAGAGATCAAGCAAAGTGCCGTCCATGTCCAGAAAGACGCTGTCGATGGCGTCCCAGTCGAGCACCGGCGGCACGCAGGCACCGCCTTGGTCTGTAATGGTCGAAGACATGATCGCAAGCCTTGGTGGAGGACCCAATGGCGCGCAGAATACCGGACGCCGCCGCGCGGCAGCATAGCCACGATGACCAGCCGATGAAGCAAAAGCCCCGCATCCTCGCCCGACGCCTCGTCGCACAGTCCAAGATCTTCCGCGTCGAAGCGCTGGATCTGGAGTTCACGAATGGCGAGCACCGCACCTACGAGCGCATTCTGGGCGGGCGGGACTCGGTGATGATCGTGCCGCTCGACGCCGACGACCGCCTGCTGCTGGCACGCGAGTACGCCGCCGGCAGCGACGACTACCAGCTCGGCTTCCCGAAGGGCGTCGTCGATGAAGGCGAGGACATGCTCGCCGCCGCCGGCCGCGAGCTGCGCGAGGAGCTGGGCCTTGCCGCTCGGGAGCTTCGCATCGTCCGGCGGGTCAGTCTCGTGCCCGGCTACATCCAGCACGGCACGCAGATCGTGCTCGCCCGCGGCCTGCACCCGGACCCGCTGCCGGGCGACGAGCCGGAGCCCATCGAGGTCGTGCCCTGGCCGCTCGCGGACAGCGACGGGCTGCTCGCACGGGCGGACTTCACCGAGGCCAGGTCCGTCGCAGCCCTGTTTTTGGTGCAGCGCTTTCTGGCAGCGGAGCGCGCGGCGGGCGGAACGCTCGGCTGAGCGCTGGGCTGAGTGCTAGGCCGCGCCATCGGACACCAGACCACAACAGCGGAGCGCCCGCCGCCGATGCAGCCGGGCCGCCCGACGTCAGCATCACCGGAGGACCATTGATGAACTGCGCCCCAGGGTGCCGAACCCGCCGCCTCCCGGCCATCGCGTCCCACGTGCTCGCAGCCGCTCTGCTCGCACTCGCCAGCGCTGCCGCGCTGGCCGTCGCCGAGGACGCGATCTCCTTCGACGACTCCCCGCGCGACACGCCGCTCGACTACCCGGACTGGTTTAAGGAGCCCTTCCTGGACCTGCCGGCGGACCATGCCAAGGCCGTCGCCGCCGGCAAGGATCTGGTCGTGTACTTCGGCCAGCTCCGCTGCGCCTACTGCCACCAACTGATGGACGTGAACTTCGGCGCGCCGGACATCGAGCAATACACCCGCGAGCATTTCGATATCGTCCCCATCGACATCTGGGGCGTCGCCGAGGTCACGGACATCCAGGGCGAGGTGCTGACGGAGCGCGACTTTGCGCTGCGGGAAGAAACCAACTTCACGCCGTCGCTCGTGTTCTACGACGAGACCGGCGCCGAGGCGCTGCGCCTGCGCGGCTACTACCCGCCGTACCAGTTCCGCGCCGCGCTCGAATACGTCGCCGACGACCACTACAAGCGCGAGACCTTCCGCGACTACCTGGCCCGCGGCGAAAACCGCATGGTGTTCGACGCCGGCGACCTCAACGACCAGGACTTCTTCGAGCCGCCGCCGCACAACCTCGACCGCAGCCGCCTGCCGAGCGAGCGCCCGCTGGTGGTCTTCTTCGAGCAGGGCGACTGCCACGCCTGCGACGTGCTGCACGGCGAGGCACTGCAGGAGCTCCTGCTCCAGCGCGAGTTCGAGCAGTTTGACAGCGTGCAGCTCGACATCTGGTCCGACGCGCCCGTCGTCACGCCGTCCGGCGAGCGCACCACCGCGCGGGAATGGGCGAAGCAGCTCGGGCTCTTTTACACGCCATCGCTGCTGTTCTTCGATGAGCACGGGCGTGAGCTGGTGCGCGTGGACTCCGTCGTCGGCTTCTATCGTCTGCGCAACGTGATGAACTACGTCGGCAGCAAGGCCTATCTCGACGAGCCCAGCTACCAGCGCTGGCGGCTGTCGCGGCCCTTCTGACGCTCACGGCAGCCGCACCCGGCGGGTCGCCGGTGCTGTGCTAGACTTTTCAAGCAGTTTCCTACCACTCGAACGCAGCAGCATGAAAGTCAGCTATTTTTTGATTGCGGGCATCGCATTCGCAGTGGGTTACGGCACCGCGTCGCTCGCACCGCAGCAGCACCCGCCGGTGGAGCAGGCGGCGTCGGCGCTCCCCGTGCCGGCGCTGGCGCCGGCACCCACCATCGCGGCCATCGCAAGCAGCGCCGCCGTGCGCGAGGCGGATGCCGCGGCGCTTGCGGGCACCGCCTTCGCCCCGGCCGCCGTGCAGGCTGACAGCGCGGTGTCGAGCCGCGTCGCCGCGAGCCGGCAGACCGCCGAGCGCGCGGCGGCGGAGCCGGCGGTCTACGACCTCATCGCCCAGCAAGAGTACGGCGCGCGCTGCGCCACCGAGAACGGCATCTGCAAGCTCGAAGTGCCCCAGCCCGTGGGCTCCACCTGCATCTGCCCCGGCGGCAATGGCGGTGTCAGGGGCACGACCATCCGCTGACGTGTGGTGACTGGCGTGTGGTGACTGGAGTGTTGACTGGAGTGTTGACCTCCAGGTCAACACGGCGACAGAGCGACAGAGCGGGATGCACCGATGTCGCGAGCGGGAGCCGACCGGGAGGTCGGCTCTCCGGCCCCGGCCCGGCCCGGTTCAACTACGGTCGAGCAAGTGCTCCGCTGCCGAGTCTCCGCCGTTCCAGTGCCTCAATGCACCGGGGCACAGAGCGCTACTCGTAACCGAACGTCCGCGGTTGACGGGTATGGACGGCGCGCTCAGTCCGGCGCGGTGACCTTGGCGTCGGCGTCGGTCGCCGGGCTCTGCGGCTGGGTTGCAGCGTCTGCCTCGGGCGCTGTCGGCGGCGTCGGCGGCGGCGCTCGGGTCTCGGTCGCGGCCGTGACCGGCACCCGGATCTGCGCCTCCGGGTCGTAGATCACGCACACCGGCCGGGCCGCGTCGTCCACGCCCTCGCTGGTCCAGACCCGAACGCGCACCGGGCGCGTGCGCATGTCCTTGAGCTTCGGCGATTCGAGCGTGCAATGCGCCTCCGCGTCGGCGTCCGCGGCCGGCTGGGCGTAGGGCAGATCGACGCTCAGGAACTCGGCGATGATGCCCTCCATGTTCGGCAGCACGCGGATGCGGTCCGCCCGCTGTGCACCCAGCGTCACGGTTGCGCTGCGCCACAGCCGCGAGCCCGGGATCAGGATGCGCGTCGGCTGCCCGGCGATGACGTACAGGCGCGGGTCCATGCTGTCGTCCTGCACCCGCGGGCCGCGCGTCACCCAGGCGTCGTCGCGAAAGATGGAATCGAAGGCCGAGAAGTCCGGCGGCACGGTGACGTCCATCTCGAAGGGGTCGGATGCCGCCCGCGCCCTGCCCGCCCCGTTGAGCCAGCCGGTGGTGATCGTAAGGTGCAGCGCGTCCGCCCATGCCGGCACGGACACCAGCGCGAGCTGCGTCTTTAAGCTCGGCTGCATGTTGCCCTCGGCGGACACCACCCAGCCGAAGCGCACGGCGTGGCCCGCCGGGTCGCCATCGGCGGGCTGCCCATCGCCGAAGCCCACGAGCACCGGCACGGTGCGCGTGCCGACCAGGCGGTCGGCGACGGCCAGCATGCCGCCCCGGGCGCCGGCGCCGCCGCGCAGATTGCTGTCGAACTGCTGGCCCTGCACGTCGTTCTTCGGGAACACGGCATAGGCATAGGCGTCGAGCCCCGCCATGCTTTCCACGAAGTTGAAGAACCCCGACGGCAGCATCGACAAGCCGACGTCCCCGGCCGCCGCGGTCGCGCCGCCCTGGTCGCGGATCAGCGCGATGAGGTCGGCCGGCGGCGTGTACAGGGGTCGCGGCGAGGTCAGAAAGGAGCCGCGGTCGTTCATCGACCAAGGCTGGACCAGGAGCTGCCAGGTGCCGTGCTTGGTCTCGCCGATGGGGACGGGCTGCCCTGCTGCGCCCCGGGGCGGCGGCGCGGCGGGGTCGATGGGCCGCGCGACGAAGCTCTCATACACCGGGTGCACCTCGAACCAGACCCGATACGCACAGGGCCGCTCGCCGGGCAGCGCTACCGGCCGGCGGCGGATTTGCAGGTAACGCGCCCAGGGCTGGGGGAGCCGCACCGGCAACGTGTCGTCGAACAGCGGGTCGGCGCGGTCCGCGGCCGCCTGGTAGGCGTCCAGGGTCGCCTGCGGCTTGTTGTGGATGAGGAAGCGCTCCTCCGGCAGGCCCAGCACCGCGCGCAGCGTGCGCCGGGTGAGCTCGTCATAGAAGGCGAAGCCCTCGGCCCGCAACTGTGCTGCGTCGGCGGCCGTCGCCGCGGTCTCCTCGGCGGGGCTGGGGCAGCCGAGGTCGCCGCGGGTGTAGAGGCTCTCGAACAAGGAGTCTTCGGTCAGGTTGAGCCGCTTGGCGATGTCCGTGAGCCAGGCGTCGTAGTGGGCGAGCTGCTTGTCGTGGCGGCGCTGCTCGGCCCCCGACATGCGCTCGCCGCAGGCGTCAGCGGCCTGGTTCGCGAGGCATGCGCGCTCGGCATGGATGCGCAGATGCCGTGGCAGCGCGGCGGCACCGGTGTCTGCATCGGCCGGCGCGTCCGCCGGCACGAAGAGCGCGTCCGGGCGCAGCACGACACTGACGAAGGCGCGATCGCGGGTGTTCCACCCCGGGATCACGGTGGTATCGAACTTGAGTCCGAACACCGAGTTGCCCGTGAGATCGTGGCGGTCATCGAGCATGTTCTCCAGCATCTGCTGGCGGATGCGGTCGCGAATGCCGGACACCAGCTCGAAGCGCTGCTCGAAGGTAAGCCCCGGCGGCGCTACCGGCACCGCCGCGGCGGCGGCGTCGCTGCCGTCGTCGGCGATGCGTACCTGCACGTCGCGCTCGGCGCGGGTGGTCAGCAGGTCGCGCGCCTCCGCGGCGTCGAGCAGGCGCAGTTGCTCGCGCAGCCAGAAGTCCTGGTCATAGCGGTCGTTGACGAGGCGCTCGCGCGTATAGACCTCCGGGCTGTCCACGTAGATTTGCCCAAGCGTCGTGAACGGCGGAAACGGCAGCCGCAGCAGGCCGAACAGGTGCAGCACGACGGCCGCAAGCGCAAGCAGCAACAGGAGCCGCAGCGGCAGCAGGGTCGCGGCGCCGCGCAGGGCGCCGCGGACGCGCTCGGCCAGCGCGGCGGCGGCGCTCACCGGCAGCCCACCGGCGCCATGCGCGCATCAGGCTGCAGGGTCATAAAGTCGTTGCGCAGCCCCGCGGCGCGGTCGATGAGCCGCCGGCGCTGCTCCGCGGAGAAGCTCTCGGACAGGCGCAGGATCAGGTCCGCGATGTCGCCGCGCAGCTCGGTGCGATCGCGGCGCAGCCCCGCGGGCATGTCGGCGTAGTCCACGAGCCAGGCGTTCAGAAACGCCTCGATGCGCGGGGCCGACGCGCCGCTGCGCAGCAGCCGGATCAGCTCGCCACGCTTGCGGTCGCGGTAGGCGTACCAGTCGGCGCTCTCGGGCAGGCCGCTGACCACGTCGCGGACGATGCCGCGCTGGCGCTCCGAGAGCTCACCGACCCACCATTGCATGTTGTCGGCGTAGCGCTCCACGCGCTTGTCCACGCGCACCGACACGGGCCGAGCGGCATCCTCGGCGTCGTCTTGGGCGTCCTCGCGAAAGGTGCGCTCCAGGGCGTTGATCTGCGCGTTGTCGAGATCGGCGAGCAGCGGCGCCGCGGTGGCCGCCGCCAGCCGGAAGTGGCGCTGGTAGATGGTCTCGAACTGATCCAGCAAGCAGTCCACGTCCGCACGGGTGAAGCCCTTACGCGCGTCGTTCTGCATCGTGTCGAAGAAGGCCGCGAGATAGGGCAGCTCCTCTTGGCGATGGCGGGCGAGGGCCGCGTCCAGCTCCGGCGACCAGCGCGCCATCTGCGCGCGGTCGAGGCCGAGGTAATCGTCGGCATAGCGCTCGATAAGGAAGTCCGCGGTGTTGTAAGCGAGCCGCATGCCGGAGCAGCCGCCGAGCAGCAGGGCGGCAAGCAGGGCGGCAAAGAGCGCGGCGGCGAGCGCCGCGGCGGTGGCGCGAGGGGGTCGCATGGCGGTGTCGAGAATCCGTGTCGCTGCCGCGGTTGCGCGGCGGAGTCAGAACGCAATATAGCAAGGGGGAAGGGGGGAGGGCTGAGGGCCGAGGAAGACTCCCTCGGCCCTTGGCCAGTTCTGCAGCCAAGCGCCGAGTCGGCGTGACACTTAACTCTCGCCCGACGGGACGGAGCGCGCGTGACCGAGCTTGATCTACCGGACCTGTTGGGCCGTTTCCGGCACGCCGGCCGGGTGGACTGGATCGGCATCCGGCCCGCGCGCCTGGCCCCGCTGACGGCACTGACCGAGGCGCAAGCCGTCGCCGGGCTCGGGCTCGAAGGCGACCACTATGCTGCTGCGGCGGCGGCGGGCCGGCGCCAGGTCGGCCGGCGCAAGCGCCAGGTCACGCTGATCCAGGCCGAGCATCTGGCCGCGCTCGGGGCGCTGCTCGGGGAGCCGCCCATCGCGCCGGCACGGCTGCGGCGCAATCTGGTGGTCGGCGGACTCAACCTGCTGGCGCTCAAGGACCGGCGCTTTCGCATCGGCGACGCGGTGCTCGAAATGACCGGCCTCGCCCACCCCTGCTCGCGCATGGAGCAGGAGCTCGGCCCCGGCGGCTATAACGCCATGCGCGGCCACGGCGGCATCACCGCGGCCGTCGTCGTCTCCGGCTGCTTCGCGCTCGGCGCCGCGGTGGAGCCGCTGGATAGCGATTGAGGGCGGAGCTCTACCGAGGGCCGAGGGCCGAGTGCCGAGTGCCGAGAAAGGCTCCCTCAAGCCTGCCGCCCTTCTGCGCCCAAGCGCCGTGTCGTCGTGAAAGTGGCCCCATCTGCACGCAAAGACGCCTCCCGCCGATGGCACCGGTGCGCGGGCTCCAGCCACACACGAGAACCGGAAGAACCCATGACCGAGCTGACCACCTTCTACGACGGCGGCTGCCCGCTGTGCAGCCGCGAAATCGCCCACTATCGCCGTCTCGACGGCGGCAAGCGTATCCACTGGGTGGACATCACGACGGCACCGGAGATGCTCGCCGCCGCGGGGCTTGACCCCGCGACGGCCATGCGTCGGCTCCATGTGCAGGACGCCACCGGCCGGATGATCCGCGGGGTGCCGGCCTTCGTCGCCATCTGGCGGCGGCTGCCGGGCTATCGGCTGCTCGCGACGGTCGTCACCGCGCTGCGTCTCACGGGTCCGCTGGACTGGGGTTATGCGCGGTTCGCGGACTGGCGCTTCCGGCGCCGCTGTCAGGACGGGACCTGCGCCATCGACGCGCCGCCGCCGCAGGATGGTCTGCACCACGGCGAAAGTTGACCGCCGTCAGTGCCGGGCGTGAACGGCGCCGCTAACGTCTCGCGTTTCGCCCGGCCGCATTGATCTCCATCCCGCATGACCAGAGCCGTTTCGGTGGGCCGCCTCGTTGCCGCCCCCGTCCATCCCCCGTCCCGAGCAACGACCCTCGTCGCCGCGCCGCGCGCGCGGGGCGCGGCCCATGCGAGACCAGCCCATGCATGAGCTCGCGGTGTGCCAGTCGCTGCTCGACCAGGTGCAGCGCATCGCTCAAGACCACGGCGCCGACCGCGTGGAGCGCATCCTGCTGCGCATCGGCCCGCTGTCCGGCGTGGAAGGTCCGCTGTTGCGCAACGCCTTTCCGCTCTCCGCCGCCGGCACCGTCGCCGAGCATGCCGTGCTGGAGATCGAGCCCGCACCGGTGCGCGTGCACTGCGTCACCTGCGGCGCCGAGACCGATGCAACGCCGAATCGGCTTATCTGCGGCGCCTGCGGCGACTGGCACACGCGGCTCGTGAGCGGCGATGAGATGCTGCTCGCCCGGCTCGAGCTCAGCATCCCGGACGACGGCGACCCGGACGAGGCCGCGCAGGACGCCTAGCTTGCTTGACGGCGCCGAATGTTGGCAGATGAGTCAAGTTTCGCGGCGACGCGGCGCGCTTGCAGGCAAAAGGGCCGAGGGCCGAGGGCCGAGGGAGCCCACCTTGGCCCTTGGCCCTTGGCCCTTGGCCCTTGGTTCAATGCGCCGAAGAGCGGGCTGCGCCAGACGAGGCGCCGTACCCTGGTCGGTCTGAGGCGAAGCTTCGCTACCCCCTGGGAGCCTGCACCACCGCCGACGCCGCGCTCCACGCGCGCGGCAGGGTCAAATTCCGCCGCTGCACTGCTATAGTCCGGGCACTCCCGTCACGGAAAGCCTGAACACCAGCATGTGCCAAACCTGCGGCTGCAACGTCACCCCCGGTAACGAGCACCTCGTGCGCCCCGGCGGCAAGCACGCCGAGACCGCCTCCGGCCACGCGGCGGTGGAGGTGCTGACCAACCTGCTCGACGAGAACGACCACCAAGCGGCGCACAACCGCGCCCACCTCGACGCCCACGGCGTGCTGGCCGTGAATCTCATGTCCTCGCCGGGCTCCGGCAAGACGAGCCTGCTGGAAGCGACGCTCGACGCCATCGGCCGAGAGCTGCGCATCGCCGTGATCGAGGGCGACCTCGAGACCGAGAACGATGCCGAGCGCATCCGCGCCAAGGGCGTCACGGCCATCCAGATCGCCACCGGCAGCGCCTGCCACCTGGACGCGCACATGGTCCACGAGGCACTGCATCGGCTGGACCTCGAGGGCATCGACATCTTGTTCATCGAGAACGTCGGCAATCTCGTCTGCCCCGCGAGCTTCGACCTAGGCCATCACCGCAACGTCACGCTGCTGTCCGTGCCGGAGGGCGACGACAAGCCCGCCAAGTACCCGGTCATGTTCCGCGCCGCGGACCTCGTGCTGCTGACCAAGGCGGACCTGCTGCCCGTGCTCGACGATTTCGACGCCGCCCGCGCCGAGGCTTACCTGCGCCAGCTCGCGAGCCCGGCGCCCTTCGTCCCGCTCAGCGCCCGCCGGGATGCCGCCTCGCTCGGCCCCTGGCTCGACTGGCTGCGCACGGAGCTTAACGAACAGCGCGCACGCATCGCCGAAGGCAGCACGGCCCGCCCGGCACTCCAGCCGGACGGTGCACTGCTGCATGGCGGCGACGCCGGACACGAGCACGGCGGGCACGGGCACGGACACGGGCATAATCACGAACCGGGCCACGGCCATCGGCACGCGCACGGTCATGTTCACGCTCTGCACGAGCACGACGACGCGCGCGCCTGAGCCGGACAGCTCCGCACGCGCAGCGCTGTAGTATCCTTTCGCGGCGGCGAAAGGCGGCACCTAGATCGCCATCCCGCGGCAAGCGTCTTGCCCGCCTCTCTGCGGCAGGGCAGCCCGCGGGTGTTGCCGCCCCGGAGCGAGACCCTTTCATCATCAAGTGCTTGGAGGATGCCCATCGTCATGCAAAGGCGTACCCTGTCGACCTTCTGCGGGCTGCTCGCCCTGTTTGTGGCCGTGCCGGCCGCGCAGGCGTTTGGTTTCGGCGACATGTTCAGTCCGGGCCGCTGGTTCGGCGGCAACAACGACGATTACTACTATGAGGACGGGCCCTATGGGCCCTACGGACCCGGCCCCTACGGCTACGGTGCACCCTACGCGCCCTATGGCGCGCCGGGCTACGCACCCTACAGCGGCGGCTATGGCTACCCCGCTGCACCGGGTTACGCCCCGCCCGCAGCGGGCTCCGCGGCCCCGTCCTACGCGACACCCGCACCCGCGGCTCCCGCCGCCGGCGGCGACAGCGCGAAGGACCAGGAAATCGAAGCGCTGAGGCGCCGCATCGAGCAGTTGGAAGGCCAAAGGTCCGCCCCGCCCGCCCCACCGGCGGCGAGCGGCGACTGGCCCTCCGCACCCGCGTTCCGGCCCATGGATCAGTACTGAGACCGACCGACCCCGTCCTGCGCGCCGGCCCCTTGCGGCCGGCCGCCGCGGCGCCCGCTCCGACCCGCTGCCGAGGTTCGACGATGCCGAAGACGACCCCACTCCACCGCGCACCGGCCCTTGCGGCGCTGCTCTTCACCGCCGGCCTCGGCCAGGGCTTCGCCGTTCAAGCCGCCGACCGATACGCCGTCTATGAGAGCGACAGCAGCTTTGAGGACGTCGTCGACGGCCTCACGCTCGCGATCCAGGAACGCGGCATGTACATCAACAACGTCATGCACATGGATGAGATGCTGGAGCGCACCGGGAAGGATCTGGGCATGGAGCAGAAGCTCTATGGCCACGCACAATCCATCGAGTTCTGCAGCGCCGTGTTGTCACGGAAAATGATCGCAGAGGATCCGACGCATATCGTCCAGTGCCCCTTCATCATCGCCGTCTATACCCTGCCCGACGCTGCCGACACCACCTACGTCGTGCACCGCGCCATCCCCGCCGCCGAGCGCGAAGGGAGCGCGGTCATGGGTGAGGTTGCCGACATGCTGCGCGATGTGGCCAATGCGGCCGTGAGCTGGTAGCCCACCGACAGCCCTTACCGGCCAGACCCGAGCGGACCCTCGGTTCGCTCGCGGGCGCAGCCCGCCCCGACACACCCCGCAGGTCACTCCTGATGGGCCGAATCCCGCGGACTCCCGCCGGATTCGCGCCCAAGCCCCGTTTTCTGCCTCGCAGTTGATCTGGGTTCCATAATTCGGCCCGCACGGGTCGGCCGCCTGATCTATATTTCCTTGACAGGTGCACAAACACCTGTTCAAGAGAATTCCAATTTACTAATAAACCAATCGATGGAGCCGTGCGTATCTGCGCCAGCGGCCGACCATCGGCCTACCATCGGCCACCTTCGGGTGGAGGAGACACTGCATGACTGCTGTACAGATCGCCGGCCGCGAAGTGCTGTTCAACAAGAAAGGGCATCTCGCCCAGTTCCAGGATTGGGACAACGACCTTGCCGAAGCGCTGGCCGCCGATGACGGGCTCAAGCTCACCGAGTGTCATTGGACGGTCATCGACTTCCTGCGCGAGTACTACGCGTTCCATGAGATGCCGCCGTCGCCGAAGGTCGTGATCCGCGCCATCGGTCACGAGGTGTCGAAGCACACGCCGTGCACGCGCAAGAACCTCGAAAGCCTGTTCCCGAACGGCGGTTGCCGGCAGGCCTGCCGCATCGCCGGGCTGCCCGAGTATTACTGCCACTCCTGCTGAGGCATCACCGCGCGGCGGCCGTGCGCAGCCGCCGCCGGCCCCGCAACCCCCTCAACCCCGCCACCGACCACGCGCGGCCGTGCGCCGCAGCACGGCGAGCAGCGACAGCCCGCCGAGCAGCAACGGCAGCGTGCCGAGCACCGGCACGGCGGCTGGCGTGCCGGTGGCCGCAACGCGCGTCGGCGCGGAGCCCGCGGTGGGCTCGCCGGGCTCGCTGATGGTGCAGGATGCGCATGCCACCAAGTCATGCAGACCGACGACGTACTGGATGTCCGGGTCGAACTTCGTGGACTCGAACGGCACCCACTTCCGTTGGGAGCTGCTGTCGCGCGCCGGCGTGAGCCCGCCGGACGCGCCGCCGAAGGTGACCCGACCCCAGCCCAGGCCTGGATCGGCGCCGTCGATCTGCATCTCCACCGTGTCGTCTGGCGCGAGGCTCGTCAGCTCTATCGCGTTGATGGTGACGCCGGGCAAGCCCAGGTCAGCGCCCAGATCCACCAGCGTCGGCGTCGCGTCGTTGTCGCTGTCGTAGGCGTCCTCGTAGGGGATGTAGAACCAGTCGGTCCAACCGACGGAGAATCCCAAATCGCCGCCCAGCGCGATGTGCACGCTGAGCGCAAAGGCCTCGCTCGTCGCCTGCTCGAAGATGGCGATGTCATCAACGCCCGCTGCGTCCGCGAGCCCGTGGCCGACGCCGAAGGTCAGCCGGATGATCTCGCGCGCGCTGCGACTATCCGGAAAGCTCGGCTCCTGGCCGATGGTCACGGCGGTGCCGGCGGCGCCGGTCACCGGCCCCGTCGCCGAATACCCGTTCTGGAAGGTCGGCCGTTGAAACAGGGTGCCGAGCGATGTACCGACGGACCAGCTCGCCGAGGTGTCGCTCGGCAGCGCCCTACCCCACTCCGTGTAATACCCCATGCTCTTCACCTCCGCGGTCGTCGTCGCGTTGGCGGGGTCGAAGCTGACGTCGGCGACGAGCGCGGCGCCGGCATCCGCGGCGCAGAGCAGCACAAGCAAAGAAGACGACAGGAGAACAAGGCGGCGAGGCATGGCGGACTCGGGGTGCGCAGGAGGCACCGGTGGGGGATGACCTGAGCACGCATGCTAGTGCTTCGCCGCGGAAATACCGAGACCGGGTTTTTCGTTGTCGTTGTCGTTGTCGAATTTTTGCAACTACGAAACACGCGAAACACACGACAAGGGGCGGGTTGCTCCCGGCGTTGGCCCTTTCGCGCTTTTCGCGTGTTTCGTAGTTTCTCTTCGCAGGCGCCGCGGCTATTCGCCCTGCCGCGGTTTCAGCGCGCCGGCACCAATCGCAGCGTGCCGCGCTCGGTGCCGGGCGCCGGACCCTGCCAGGGCCAGGCGTGGGCATCCACCGCCAGCCAGTCGTCCAGTTGGTCGGTGCGAAAGCGCGAGAAGCGATGGCCGGATTGGCCGAGCGGCAGCGTGCCGCGGGTGCCGGTCCAGTCCGACGGCGTGTAGACGACCCGCATGGACGGGATGTAGCCGATGCGCCGCGGCGCGAGCATCGACGCATTGGCGACATTCACCGTGGAGTTGTCGCCGCCCAGGCCCACGGGCCCGACGCTGAACCAGCGCCCGAGGGCGCCCTGGCCGGCAAAGGCGTGATCGAAGGTCACGCCGCGCAGGCGGTCGAGCCGTTGCGGGCCGCGCGGCAGCGTCTCATCCAACTCGGCCTGCGCGGACAGGATCGCCGCCCGCCACACATGCGCCGGCCCCTCCTGCACGGCGGGCGTCTCCACGTTGTCCCAGAAGCTGGAGCGACCGCTCTGCAGCGCCTCGTCCAGCGGGCCGTAGGTATTGGTGTCGAGCCGCATCAGCGCCGGCAAGTCCTCCCCCAGCTCGTCGACGAACAGCGCCCGGTACAGCGCCGGCACCAGCAGCCCGAACAGCGCGCCGGAGCGCCCATCCGGCGGGAAGTCGCCGCGCCAATGCAGCAGCTCGCGCTCGGCGATGCGCGCCGCGGCGGGGTCGAGCACGGCCAAGTCCGGCAATGCTCGGCGCAGGGAGGCCATGAACACCCGTACCCGGTGGCTCTCGCGGTCGGCCTGCATGTGCGCCAGGTCGGCGGCGGACAGCGCCGCGGCGTCGTCGAGCAGCTCCAGGATGCGCTCCGCCCGGTACGGCGGCAGCCAACTGCTGCCCACGGCGGCGGCGACCTCAATGGCCACGCTGCGGTTGTTGGCGTTGACGATGCGCTCCTCGGGCGGGTCGGTGACGCCGGGGTTGGTCGCGAAGGGCTGCCAGCCCTGCCAGCCGTAGCCCGGCTCCCAGCCCGGTGCCGGCAGCAGGCCCGTGCCGCGGCCGCGCTCCGGCAGCGTGCCCGTCACCTGCCAGGCGATGCCGCCGTCGCGATGCGCGATGACCAGGTTCTGCGACACGTGCTTGAGCTCGGCGCCGGCGGCGCGCGCCTCGGCCAGCGTCGTTGCCGTGTTCAGCCGCCAGAGGCCGACGATGGCCCGGTCCGGCACGCTCAGATTGGTGCGCAGCGCCAGCGCGTCGCCGACGCGCACGCTCGGCAGGCGCTCCGGGTTGTCCGGGCCGATGACGTCGTCGATGAGCACGCCGTGGCTCGTGGAGCGGATGGCCAGCGCCTCCGGCGCGTTGCGGCCCTTGATCGGGATCTCCTCCGTCCGCGTCGCGATGGGCTCCCAGCGGCCATCGGCGCGCAGCGCCGCATCGCGGGCGGGATTGAGACGCTCGATGACGACGTCTTGGGTGTCCGCCGTCACCGTCGTCATGCCCCAGGCCAGGTGCTCGTTGTGGCCGAGCAGCACCATCGGCACGCCGGGCAGCGCGAGCCCCGCGGCGTGCAGGCCCGGCGCGATGAGCTCCAGCTCGTACCAGATGGCGGGCATGGACGGCCCCAGGTGCGGGTCGTTGGCGAGCAGCGCGCCGCCGTCGGCGGTACGCGAGCCCCGTACGGCCCAGACGTTGCTGGCACCGCCGCGCAGGCCCACCGCCGGCGCCAGGTCACGCACATCCACGTGGCTCGCCGGCGGCAGGACCAGACGGCTGTAATCCGGCAACTGCGCAACCTCGGCCACCGGCGCCGGCACGCCCACATCCACCGGGAATAGCTCCGCGGCCCGTGCCGTGCCGAGACGCCGCGCCAGCGCGAGAAAGGTCAGCTCCTCGCGCAGGTTCACGCTGTTGATCCAGGCCATGTACTCGCCGATGACGAGGCTGTCCGTGGGCTCCCAGCGCGCGGGCTCGACGCCCGCGATCAGGTACTCCAGCGGCGGCCGGCCGGCGGCTTCGTGCAGGTAGGCATTCACACCGTCGGCGTAGCGATCGAGCAGGCGCCGATACTCGGGCTCCAGCGCGGCGTACGCCTGTCGGGCGGCCTCGGGCAGGCCCATGGTGCGATAGAACCGGTCCACCGGCAGCGCGCCGTCGCCGAAGACCTCGGCGAGGCGCCCGCCGGCCAGGCGCCGGAGGATATCCATCTGCCACATGCGCTCGGCGGCGACGATGTAGCCCTGTGCAAACAGCGCGTCATCGACGGATTCGGCCTCAATGGTGGGCACCGCGTGCGGACCAAAGCGCAGCGCCACCGGCGCGGCCAGCCCCGGAAGCGCCACCTCACCCGCATAGCGCGGCTCCGCACGCTTGCCGAGCCAGTAGACCGAGCCAACCGTACCCAGCGCCAGCAGCGCGAGCGCGACAACGACGATGGCGAGCCAGCGCAGCACCTCAGCCGGCGTGGCGGAAGATGTCCCGATAGCCGGTGTACTGGGTCAGCACGCCGATGGCGGCCGCGGCGAGCAGCAGCGGCACCAGCAGCAGCACGGCGATGAAGCCGAGCACGCCGGTCGCGGAGCCCGCCAGCGCGGCGCCCACGCCGACGAGGAGGCCGGCGACGATGGAGAAGCCGATCAGGATCACCAGCAGCACGAGCCCGTAGAGCAGAAAGGGCACGATGTTCTTCCAGCAGCCGTGGAAGCTCGCCTGCATCGCCTCCCAGGCCGTCATGTCCTCCAGCATCACCAGGGCCGGTGCAAACCAATAGGCCATGATCAGTGGGATCATCAGCGCCATGACGACGAGCACGAGCAGCACGATCGCCGTCGGCGCCACGGCGGCGGCAAACGCCTCCGGGTCGTTGGCCGACAGCGCCTCCAGCCCGGCGCCGGAGACGACGCCGCCGCCCACCAGGATGAGCACCGCCAGCAGCATCACGGCGAGGATGCCGACAAGGTAGAACACGGCCACCAGCGCGAGCTGACCGGCGCGGGCTGAGAAGCCGTCGAAGACCATGCTGACGCGCGCCTCCCCATGACGGTCGAGCTTGCCTGCGCCCGCCATCAGGCCGCCGCCGAAGATGGGCCCGAGCACGAAGCTCACCAGGCTGCCGACCATCGGCACCAGGCTCACGGCGACATTGATCAGATACACGGTCGCCAGCGCGCCGATCCAGGGGCGCGGTCGTGCCCGAAACAGCGCGTAGGCATCCCTGATCCAGAGCCACCCATGCCCCGCCGGGACGGCGTGCGGGCCCGTCATCGGGCCGTCGTCGTCCGTCATGGGCGGGGTCAGGTCCGCCTGCGGCGGGGCATAGGGATCGGCCGGATCGAACGCGGCAGCGCCCGCGCCGGCAGCGCCGGTGGCTGCGGCACCGCCCCAGTCGGGCGGCAGCTCGTCGTCGGCCGCCGCGCCGTCCATGCGGTCGCCACCTAGGGGCGTCCCGGCGGGCTCCACCCGCACCTCGAGGCCGATCTCCTCCAGCACATCGCGATACCGGGCGGCGTTCGCGTCATCCACGTCGTGCTTCAGGATGTGCTCGCCCTGGTCCAGGATCAGGCGCCGGGCCTTATCCTCAGCAATCTTAAACACGGCAGCGAAGTCTCGCGCCGCCTGCTCCGCATTGACGCCGGGCCGCAGTTGGCCGGTGAACACCACCTGGAAAACCGCCTGATTGAACGCGCTCATGGGGTGAGGTCTCCAAAGTCGCCCGCAGGACCCGGTTGAGTCCCTTCTTCGTAGATTTGTCTTCGCAGATTGTGGAACGAACCGGCCGGCGCCGTCTCGTTGTCGTTGTCGTTGTCGTGATGCTGATCGAAACCCGCAAGCCTCACCGGATTTCGATTTCGATTTCGATCCCGCCCCGATCCCCCAAGGACGCTGCGGCGCCGGGGTTGACCGGCGGGGAGGCGCCGGTCAGGCGGTGACCTTCTTCATCCACGCCAACAGGCCCGGCTCCGCGGCCCAAACGTCGCGCATGGCCTCGCGGTACAGCCAGGCCTGGTCGTCGCCGCCCGGCGCAAAGCCGCCCTGGTGCAGCGCCGGGCGGCGCACGCGTTTGCGCAGCAAAAAGCGCGGCACCCGCGGCAGCCGGCCGACGGCCTCGTGCAGCACCAGCGCGGCGCGCTCTTGATGGCCGAGCCGGTACAGCGCCAGCACCTCGCCGTAGGCCAGGTCCGCGAGGGCATCGGTGGGGAAGCGGCGGGCGAGCGCCAGCGCCAGCTCGTCCTCGTGCGCACGCAGGTAGTGGTTCATCAGCTCGGCGCGCACGCCGTGGTTGTCGCGGGGGTTCAGCGTCAGCAACAGCTCGGCGATGCCCGTCGCCGCGGCCTCGTCGCCGGCCTCGGCGAACTGGCGATAGCGACGGAACAGGAGCCGCAGCGCCGGGCGGTTGCGCGGGTCGGTCCAGGGCAGCGCCGCGGGGCCGTTCGGGCCCATGGCGTTGCGCAAGACCGACTCGGCGCGCTGCAGAACGGGGTCGAGCATGACGTGGGCAACCCAGGGCAGGCTGCTCTCGGGGTGCACGTAGAGCGCGGTGGCGACGTCGTCCAGCACGTCCAGGCTGTCCGCTGCGGCCGGCTCGGCCTCCAGGTAATCGAGCCATTCGTCGCGCAGCCAGGCGCGCTCGTGCTCGGTGCCGGCCAAGAGCGTGGACAACGGCTTGCCCACCGGGAACACCCGCCGCCAGCCGCGCTCGACGCCGGCCAGCGCGCGCCCGGCCGTGACGGCGCAGCAGGCGCCGCTGCGCTGCGCGCCCGGCGGCAGCGGCAACAGCTCCGGGTCGAACAAGGGCAACTGGCGCGGGTCGCCGCAGGTGGCGGGGTCGTCGATGGCCTCCAGGGCGAGCGGCGGCAGCGCCCGCGCGGCGAGAGCCTGGACCCAGTCGCGCAGCCGCAGCAGGGCCGGGTCCATGGCGCCGGCCTGGCTCATCATCAGGGCCTGCTGCGGGTCCTCGCGGGCACGCTCCAGAAACTCGTAAATGCCGGTGCCGTCGTGGCCCGCGCGGCGGAGCTTGTGCTGCCAGAAATGCGCACGGGCGCGGGCATGGTCGTCGCGATGGCGGGCGGCGAGCAGCGTGATCTCCAGCAGCGCCGTGCCGGGGTGGTCCGGCCCGTGGCGCTGTGCCTGCGCGAAGGCATCGGTGGCGTAATCGAAGTCGCCCTCGTCGATAAACATCACCGACAGCCGCTGCCAAGCCGCGGACTTGAGTGGCGCTGGCGCAACGTCGGTGATACGCAGCAGAAAGGCCTGCTTCTTCTTCCAGTGATCCAGCGCGTCGTAGGCGTCGCAGAGCATGTCGAGCGCCGGCTCGAAGGCCTCGTCCAGCGTCGCCAGGTCGCCGTCGAACAGCGGCTCCAGTAGCGCCGCGGCGCGCCCGGGCCGGTCCAGCGCGAGCCAGCGGTCCGCCACCTTCGCGAGCAGCGGGCGCGGCACGCTGCCGCTGTCCACCGCGGCCTTGAGCTGCGGCTCGCTGAGCTGGTCCAGCAGCGGGTCCCAGAGGATCTCGGGCGGCAGCTCGGGCACCGAGCCCGCGGCCATGCAGCAGTCGCCATAGGCGGCTCCGGAGCCGCAGCGGCAGGGGTCGGCGGGTGCGGGCTCCGCCAGCGGGCTGACGGTAAAACCCAAATCCGGCCGCGGCACGGCGTTCCAGATGGCCTGCGCGAGCAGCGCGGCGAGGCGGCGGGTGTCATCGGCGTCCAGCGATTCCACGCCCGCGAGCGCGAGCGGGATGCGCTCGCGCCCCCAGGTCAGGAACCGCTCGGGGTCCGGCTCGCGCAGAATGGTGCCGACCGCCTCGGTGAGGAGCTCGTCCATGCTGATGGATTCCAACGGCGCCTGTTGTCTCATAGCCCCTCCCGCGTGGGTTGGCTGCGCCGACACCGCTGCTCGGCTCGGGTGTCGGCATGCGGAGGCCGGCGCGCGTACCGGCGATGCGCGCGATTGTACCGCGGATGGGAGGGCCGAGGGCGAAGGCGGAGGGCGAAGGCGGAGGGCCGAGGGCCGAGGGCCAAGGACAGAGCGCCATCTACAGCGCCACCCTCCCTCCTTCAAACTTCACCCTTATTCCAAACTTCAAACTTCAAACTTCAAACTTCAAACTTCAAACTTCAAACTTCAAACTTCCCCCTTTCTTTTATCATCGGGCCATGATCGGTCCATCCAAAGCCGCCCCGGCATGAAGCAACGCGCCCGCGACGCGCGCATCCGCGTGTTCGTCTCCTCGCCCGCGGACGTGGAGCACGAGCGCGCCGCCGTCAAGGACATCGTCGAGCGCCTGAGCCGGGAGTATCTGCCCTATTTCGAGCTCCAGGCGGTGCTGTGGGAGGAAGAGGCGCTCACCGCCGATCGCACCTTCCAGGCCGGCCTGACCCAGCCCGAGGACTGCGAGATCGTACTTGTGATCCTCTGGACCCGGCTCGGCTCGCCGCTGCCGGAGGAGCCCTACCGGGGCATGACCGGCACCGAGTGGGAGTTCGTCAACGCCGTTGAGGCCTCCGCGCGCACCGGCTCGCCCGAGGTGCTGGTCTACCGCAAGACGGCGCCGAAGCTGGTGGACATCACCGACGGCGCCCGCGCCCGCGAGGCGGTGGACGACCGGCGCCGGCTCGATGACTTCTTCCGCACCAATTTCTTCAACGAAGACAATACCTTCCGGCGGGCGTTCCGGGACTTCGACAGCGATGCGGCATTCCGCGAGCTGGTGGAAACGCAGTTGCGCAAGCTGCTGAACCGCCGCATCAGCGCCGAGCGCCGTGCCGCCGGTGCCGGCGGCAGCCAGTGGCAGGGCAGCCCGTTCCGCGCCGACCGCCCCTTCGACATCGGCGACGAGCGCGTGTTCACCGGCCGCGAGGAAGAGATCCGCGGCCTGCTCCGGCGCCTGGAGCGGCGCCCACCCGGGCAGGCCGGCCTCATCGTCGTGAGCGGCGCGAGCGGCAGCGGCAAGACCTCGCTGTTGCGCGCCGGGCTGGTGCCGCGGCTGACGCGACCGTTTCTGTTCGAGGACATCGCCAGCGTGCGCTGCGTGCTGGTGGACCCGGTGCAAGACGGCCCCACACCGCTCGGCGCGCTCGCTGCCCGGCTCGGCGCGGCCGATGTGCTGGGCACGGCGCTCGCCGGCTTCGGCCTCGGTGCCGACGGCCTAGCGCGGCTGCTCGCGGGCGAGCCGGCGCTCGCCGCGCGCCAGCTCGCGGGCGCGATGCAACAGCTCGCGCAGGGCGGCGGGAGCGAGCGCGCCCTGCGGCTCGCCATTGTCGTGGACCCGCTGGAGCCGGCCCTCGACGCCGATGCCGCCAGCGCGGCGGCGCTGCTCGCGGCGTTGCGCGGGCTCGCCGCCCATCCGTCCATCTGGGTGGTGATGGCGCTGCGCAGCGACGCCTTGCGCGCGCTCGCCGGTCTGCCGGAGCCGCTGCTGGACCCGGCCCGGCCCGCCGCGGAGCAGTGGCTGGCGCTGGAGCCACCGCCGCCGATGCGCATCCGCCAGGTGATCGAGATCCCGGCGCGGGTCGCCGGCATCGAGCTCGACGGCAACAGCCCCGGCGAGGGCCGCGGCCTCGTCGAGCACATCGAGGCGGAGACCAGCGGCCTCAGCGCCTGGGCACCGCCGGTGCAGGCACTGTTGCAGCGCACCTACGAGCGCGCGCTGGCCGCGGCCGGCCCGGGCCGCGAGCTGACGCTCACCGGTGCCCAGGTGCGGGCGCAGGGCGGCGTCGCCGGCACCGTCATCGACCGCGCCGAGCAAGTCTGGGCGACGCTCGACCCCGCCGCCCGCGCCGCGCTGCCGCAGCTCTGCCGCGCGCTTGTCGCCGTCGACAGCAGCGCCGCCAACCGACCCGCGGCCCGCGCCGGCGACCTCGACGTGCTGCGCTCGGACCCGGACTGCCGGCGCCTCGTCGATGCGCTCATCGGCGCGCGACTCGTCACCGCCGAAGGCGTAGACGACCCGGAGCTGCGCCGGCGCTGCGAGGCGCCGGACCTGCGGCTGCTGGCCCTGTTTCGGGGCGTCTGGCGCCAGGGCCGCGAGGAATGGCACCTGCGCTGGCTGCGCCTGCGTGGCCGGACCCCGGAGCTGGCGTCCGCGCCCGCGGCGGCAGCCGAGCGCGACAGCGCGGAGCAGGCGGCGCCCGGCAGCCCCGCGGAGGGCCCGGACTGGCAGCACGTGCGCGCGGTGGCGAGCTTCGCGCACCCGGCGCTGTTCACGGACTGGGCGCCGGTGCGGAGCTGGCTCGCGGACGCCGGCCACCGCCGCCGGCTCTTGCTGCGCACGCAGCTCGACCGCCAGGCGCGGCTCTGGAAGCGCACGGACTGCAACCGCGATTATCTGTACCGGGATCGCGACTACGCCGCCGCCGAGCCGCTGACCCGCGAGCACGAGCCGGAGCTGGAGCCGCTGGAGCGCGAGTTCCTCGCCGCCACCGCGGCGAACCTGGCCTTTCTGCGCCGGCGCAACCGCTTCGTGCGCAGCGTCGGCGCGCTGCTGGTGGCGCTCATGCTCGGTGCGCTCACCGCCGCCGGGCTCGCCTGGCAAGCGCAGCGCAGCGCGCGCGTGAACCTGCACAAGAGCGTGCTCAAGGAGGCGGAGCTGCACATCGCCCGCGGCAACACGCCGCAGGCCGTCATCGACGCCATCAACGCGAGCCAAGACCTGCCGGAGCGCGCGGTGCGCACGCTGAGCCTGGCCTTCATGGGCAATCGGCTGCTGGCCATGGCCCCCTCCACCGGCGGCCGGCCGGGGGTGACGTACCTGCCCGGCTTCAGCGCCGACGGCGAGCTGCTCGCCAGCATCACGCCGGACCGCGGTCCGCTGCTGTGGCGGCTGGAGCGCGGGCGCTACGTGGCCGACCGGGACCTAGGCGGCGATGCGCTCGGGCTGCACAGCCTCGTGATCGGCGACGCCGACCAGGTGCTCGGCATCGGCGCCGACGGCGTCTGGCGCTTGCCCGCCGCGCCCGGCGCCGAGCCGCTCTATGCCTGCGGTACCAGCCCCGGCAGCGCCCTGGCGCTGAGCCTGGACCGGCGGCTGCTCGCCATCGCGGTGGCCGACGACGAGGGGCGCCACGGCGTCTGCGTGCTCGACCTGACGCTGCCCGGCAAGCTGCTGCTGAACCGGATGCTCGGCGACGGCGAGATCCGCGGGCTCGCCTTCGCGCCCGACGGCGACCGGCTCGTCACCGCCTCCGCCGCCGGGCGCAGCCAGGTGTTCGACATCGCGGCAGGGCGCCGAGTGCTGTCGCTGCCACCCGAGGGGCCGGTCGGGCGGCCGTTCAACGCCGCGGTGTTCGACGCCGCGGGCGAGCGTATCGCCATCGCCGGCGCAGATGAACAGGTGCGGGTGTTCGGCGCCGACGGCACGCCGCTGATGACGCTGTCGGACAGCAACATCGGCGGCACGCTGATCAAGGTGCATCGCACCGCGGTGCGGGACGTCGCCTTCGGGCGCAAGGGCGACTTCCTGGTCGCCGTGGACGACGAGGGGCAGGTGGTGCGCTGGACGCTAGACGCGAGCCGGCAGGCCGTCGTGCTCGGCAGTCACCAGCTCAGCGTCAGCGACGTCGAGATCGCCCCGATGCCGGCGCACAGCATCGGCAACCAGCATCTGGTCCTGACCGCCTCGCTGGACCAAACGGCGCGGCTGTGGAGCCTGGAGACGGGCAAGCCCATCGCCGTGCTCGGCCACGACGGTGCGGTCAGCGCCGTGCGCTTCAGCGCCGACGGCACGCGGCTGTTCAGTTTCTCGGCGCTGGACGGCACGGTGCGGCTGTGGAGCGTGGACCCGGTGACGCGGCTCGGCTTCGAGCTGCGCCATCCGGACCACGTTTGGGATCTGGCGATGGCGAGCGCGCCAGAGGCGCTGGCCCCCAACGGCAAGGCGCTGCTGCTCGCCACCGCGGGCTTCGACGGCGGCGTGCGCGTCTGGCGCTACGAGCGCATGGCGGATCGCCCTGCGCCCGAGCTGCTGCACACGCTGACCGCCCACACCGGGCGCGTACGGCAGGTGAGCTTCGATGCCACCGGGCGCTTCGTGGCCTCGGCCGCCTACGACGGCACGGCGGGCGTGCATGACCTCGTCACCGAGCACTCCTGTGCGCTGCCGGCGGCGACAGCGCCGAACGGCGAGGTCTACAACGCGCTGTTCGGCCCGGCCGGCGACTGGCTCCTGACGACCTCCGACGACCCGGCGGGGCCGGTGCGGCTGTTCACGGTGCCGGCCTGCAAACCGCTTGCCGACACTCCCACACTACCGCACGGCCAGGTGCCGGTGGAGGCGGCGGCGGTGCAGGCCGTGGGCGCGCGCACGCTGGTGGCCACCGGCGATGATGCCGGCGTGCTGCGGGTCTTCTTGCGCGACGCGGCCGGCGCTTGGCGGCCGGGCTGCGAGCAAGAGGTCGGCATCGGCGCCATCGGCGACATTGCGCTCAGCGCGGAGGGCGGGATCGCGGCGGTGGCCGGCGCCGATGCGCGCGCCGCGCTGGTGGCCATCGACGCGGACGGCGCGTGCCGGCTCGCCGGCCACCTGACCGGCCATGCCGGGCGCGTCTACAGCGTCGCCATCGCGCCGGACGGCGCGCAGGTGCTGACCGCATCGCTGGATAAGACGGCGCGGGTCTGGCAACGCGACGGTACGCCGGTGTCGGTGCTGATGGGCCACCAGGACCGCATCTACCGCGCCGACTTCAGCCCGGACGGCCGCTGGCTGCTGACCGCCTCGCGCGACGGCAGCATCCGTCTATGGCGCCGACCGGACGCGCCGATGGATGGGTCCAACGAGCTCGTGGAGCAGCAGGCGTTTCTGCCGGTGCAGGCCAGCCTGGGCGGCGTCGCCGCGGCGGTGTTCAGCCCTGAGGGCCGTTACATCGCCGGCGCCTATTGGGAGAACGCGGCGATGCTCTGGCGCATCTGGCGCGACGGCGGCGAGGTGTCCGCCGAGGTCCGCAAGCGCTGGGGCGAGGACCGCAGCAGGCTCGCGCTGATCCGCGAGGCCTATCGCTTCCGCGCCGACAACGTCATCGTGGACGACGCGGCGGCGGCACGCGCGGATGCTGAGCCCTAGCGCAGCGAAGCCTCAGGCCGACGAGTCGCACTCATCGCTATCGAAATCGCAATCGAAATCGAAATCGAAATCGAAATCGAACCGAGTGTCAGCCGATCCCGATCCCAATCCGGGGCAGAGAACCCTTTTGCGCAACCCGCGCCTTATCGCCACTGAAACAAGGGCCAAGGGCCAAGGGCCGAGGAGGGCTCCCTTGGCCCTCGGCCCTCGGCCCTCGCTCCTAAGGCCCCTGCCGCTGCTCGCCGCGCTCGCGCTCTTCGCCGTCATAACCGCGCTGACGCCGCTGCGCGCGCTGGACCTTGATGTCTACCTGGCGGCGGCCGAGCGCGTCTTCGTGCTCGGCACCGAGCCCTATACCCGGCCGGGCGACGCCGGGCTGCCCTTCACCTATCCGCCGACGGCGCTGTTTCTGCTGCAGCCGCTGGCCGGGTTGTCATCGGCCGCGGCATCCGCGCTGCTGTGGTCGGTCAACATCGCGCTGGCGCTGGTCTTGATGCTGCTGCTGCCGCGGGATTTGGCGCGCGGCGGCGCGAGCGCGGACGCGGCGCTGGCGGGCCGGCGCCTCGCCACCTGGGGGCCGCTCTACGTCGCTGGGTTCGGCGCGGTCTATCTGACCATCCACTTCCAACAGACGAACCTGCTCCTGCTGCTCTGCCTCTGGGGGTACTGGCGCATTGCGCGGGCACCGTCGGGGCCGGGCGCCGCGGGCGGGCTCGCGGGCGGTGCGGCGCTCGCGCTCGGCAGCGTCGCGAAACCGCACTACGGCCTGCTCGTGGTCGCCGCCTTCGGCTGCCTCGGCCGGCGGGCATCAGGCGGTGGCTGGCGCGCGGGACCGGGTGCATGGCTCCTTGCCGGCGCAGCGCTCGCGGGGGCGGCGCTGCTCGGGCTCAGCGTCGCCCTCGCCCCCGCCAGCAGTTGGTCCGCCTGGTGGGCGCTGGTGCCGGGGACCACGAGCTTCACGGAACTGCCGCCGGGGCACAGCAGCATCGCCGCGCCCTGGAACCGCAGTCTCGCCGGCGAGCTGTCGCGCTGGCTGGTGCCGAACAAGTTCACGGCGCCCGTCGTGGCGAGCCCGGAGCTCGCAGCGCTGTTCGCGACGGGGCTGGTGCTGGCGCTCGGCCTGATCACCGGCTGGGCGGTGACGCGCTCGCTCCGGGCACGGCGCTGCGGGCAGACCCTTGACCAGCCGGTGGCCGTGGATCTGGAGCTGTCGCTGCTGTCCGTCTGGGTCTTCCTCGCCGCGCCGGCGAGCTGGACGCATCACCTGGTGATGCTGTTGCCAGCGGCGCTGGTGCTACTGCGCGACGGCGTGCTGCACGCGCGCGCGGATGCGGTTGGGCGGCTCGCCGCCGGGCTGGTGCTAGCCGTGCTCGCGCTGACGCTCGATGACCTGATCCCGCGCGAGGTCCGCACCGACTCCCGGGCCATCATGGCGCTCATGACCGTGGCGGTGCTCGGGCTCTGGGCCCTGCTGCTGGAGCGGCTGGTCCGGCACACCGCAGCGCGGCGCCGGGCGGCGGCAGAGCCCTGAGTGACGGTTCAAGTGCGGCGAAAACCCGACGTCAAGGACATCGCTATCGAAATCGCGATCGGGATCGGGATCGGGATCGGGATCGGGATCGGGATCGGGATCGGGATCGGGATCGCTATCGGGATTGCTATTGAAATCGGGACCAACACGACACGAACTGCTGAGCCGTCTAGCGCTTCGCTGCCCAAATCCCGAGACCCGGGTTTCGTCGTTTGACGGTTATTGACTGGAATGTTGACTGGAGTGTTGACTGGAGTGTTGACTGGAGTGTTGACTGGAGTGTTGACTGGAGTGTTGACCTCCAGGTCAACACGGCGACAGAGCGGAATGCACTGATGTCGCGAGCGCCGAGCCGACCGGGAGGTCGGCTCTCCGGCCCGACCCCGGCTCCGGCTCCGGCTCCGGCTCCGGCACGGCTACGGGCGCATAAGTGTTTCGCTGTCGAGTCTCCACCGTTCCCGCGCGTCACTGCACCGCGGCGCTGAGCGCCGTTTGAGGCGCGACACCGCTGAAGCTGTGTCGCAAGTGGATTATCGGCTCGCCGCCGGCGCGGCTCACTGGGACCGCCGGCTTTCCAGCCGGCTCGGCGCCGACGCGGCTCGATGCCGGGTCGGCGTCGCCTGGGCTGACACAAGGCCACCATGCGCGCTCGTCCGCCCGGCGGCGCGTCATGGGCAACCGCCCGGCTCCCGCGCCGCAGATCGCGCGCCGGGGGCATCGAGCCCCCGGCACGCGAAGCCGGCTGAAAGCCGGCGCTCCCAGTCCGTGCCGGCGCCGCTCACTGGGACCGCCGGCTTTCCAGCCGGCTCGGCGCCGACGCGGCTCAATGCCGCGCCGGCGGCGTCCGGGCCGACAAGAGGCCACATGCGCAGTCGTCCGCCC
>NZ_JABX01000002.1 GCF_001469165.1 Thiohalocapsa sp. ML1
GGGGGCATCGAGCCCCCGGCGCGCGAAGCCGGCTGAAAGCCGGCGCTCCCAGTCCGTGACGGCTCGCTGTCCCGGCCGACTTTGTCGGGATACCTCAGGCTATGAGCGCTTTTCCGCCGTCTCGCCGACGCGCGGCTGACTGGGACCGCCGGCTTTCCAGCCGGCTCGGCGCCGTCGCGGCTCGATGCCGCGTCGGCGTCGCCCGGGCTGGCACAAGGGCACAAGCGCAATCGCCCGCCCGGCGGCGCGATCAGGGCAGTCGCCCTGCTCCAGCGCAGTCGATCGCACGCCGGGGGCATCGAGCCCCCGGCGCGCGAAGCCGGCTGGAAAGCCGGCGCTCCCAGTCCGTGAGCTCTCGATCGCCTAACCTTTCGGACCAGCGCGCACCCCCGCACTTGCCTACCGGACACCGGCTCGGGATACTAGCCGCCATGAGCTATGCAACCTCGCTCACCAACCACTTCCTGATCGCGATGCCGGGCCTGAAAGACCCGAATTTTTCGCGAACGGTGACCTATGTCTGTGAGCACACCGAGCACGGGGCCATGGGCATCGTCATCAACCGGCCCATGGACATCCGCCTGGGCGAGGTGCTGGAGCAGCTCGACATCAAGCCCCGCGCCGACGGCGTCGCCGACCTCCCGATCTATCTGGGCGGCCCGGTGCAGACCGATCGCGGCTTCGTGATCCACACCGGGCCCGTGGAATACGACTCCACGCTGGCGATCACGCCGGAGCTGCGCGTCACCACCTCGCGCGACGTGCTGGAGGCCATCGCCGACGGGCGCGGCCCGGCGCAGCGGCTCATCGCCCTGGGTTACGCGGGCTGGGGCGCCGGCCAGTTGGAGGAGGAGCTGAGCGCCAACGCCTGGCTCAGCGGCCCCGCCGCCGACGACATTCTGTTCTCCCGCTCACCGGGCGAGCGCTGGCTCGCCGCGGCCAACCTGCTCGGCATCGATCTCAACCTGCTGAGCGGCGAGGCCGGGCATGCTTGACGAAGGGCCGAGGGCCGAGGGCCGAGGGCGCCGGCCGACGCGTTGCGTCGATTAGCGCGGACGCCGACGCCTTGGCCACGCTGCTCGGCTTCGACTTCGGCACCAAGAAGATTGGCGTTGCCGTCGGCCAGACCGTCACCGGCACCGCGAGCCCGCTGACCACCCTCCGCCATCGCGACAACCGGCCGGACTGGACCGCCATCGAGGCGCTGATGCGCGAATGGCACCCCGAGGCCGCGGTGCTCGGCCTGCCGCACAACATGGACGACACCGAGGAAGAAACCCTCGCCGAGCCGGTGCGCCGCTTCGCCCGCCAGCTTGAAGGGCGCTTCGCGGTGCCAGTGCATCTGGTCGACGAGCGCCTCACGACCATCGCCGCCGAGCGCGCGCTCGGCCCCACCCGGGCCGGCGGGCGCGGCAGCCGCCGCCGAGCCGGCGATGCCGTGGACGCCTATGCCGCCAAGCTGATCCTGGAAACCTGGCTCGGAGAACAGCGCCCATGAGCGATGCCGACCTGTACCAAGACGCCGCGGCCATCGACGCGGCCATCGCGGCCATGGCGGCGACGCTGTCCGCGCGGCTCGGCGAGCGCGGCATCGCGGCGCCGCTGATGATCGGCATTCACACCGGCGGCGTCTGGGTCGCAGAGCGGTTGCATGCGCTGCTCGGCCTCGCGGAGCCCTTGGGGCACCTGGACATCTCCTTCTACCGCGACGATTTCACCCGCATCGGCATGCACCCGCACGTGCGCCCGTCGCACCTGCCGGTGGCGGTAGACGACCGGCACATCGTGCTGGTGGACGACGTGCTGCAGACCGGGCGCACGATTCGCGCCGCGCTCAACGTGCTGTTCGACTACGGCCGCCCGGCCTCGGTGCTGCTGGCGGTACTGGCGGAGCGCGCCGGCCGCGAGCTGCCCATCGAGCCCGCGGTCGTCGGCCTGCACGCAGCGCTTGCCCCCGGCGAGCACCTGAAGCTAAACGGTCCGGCGCCGCTCACGCTGTCCCGCGGCAGCCCGCCTGGCGGTCGCGGCGCCGCGGCGGAGACGGAGGCGGTGGGATGATCCCATTCAAGAGCCAGCAAGAGCAGGCCGCCGCGCTGCAACTGGACGCGGACGGCAACCTCAAGCACTTTTTGACCCTCGACGGGCTGGACCGGGCGCTGCTCATCGACATCCTGGACCGCTCCAAGGGCTTCGTCGGCGTGGCGCAACAGGCGGTCAAGAAGGTGCCGCTGTGCCGCGGCAAGATCGTCGCGAACCTGTTCTTCGAGACCAGCACGCGCACGCGCACCACCTTTGAGCTGGCCGCCAAGCGGCTGTCGGCGGACGTGCTGAATCTCAACATCAGCACCTCGGCGACGGCGAAGGGCGAGACGCTGCTCGATACGCTGCGCAACCTGGAGGCCATGCACGTGGATATGTTCGTCGTGCGCCACGCCGACAGCGGCGCAGCGCACTTCATCGCGACGCACGTGGCCCCGCCGGTGGCGGTCATCAACGCCGGCGACGGCTGCTACTCGCACCCCACCCAGGCGATGCTCGACATGTTCACGATCCGCGAGCACAAGCGCGACTTTGCGGGGCTGACGGTGGCCATCGTCGGCGACGTGCTGCACTCGCGCGTCGCGCGCTCGCAGATCGTGGCGCTGAACACCTTGGGCGTAGACGAGGTCCGCGTCGTCGGCCCGAGCACGCTGGTGCCGGAGCGGGCGGAGGCGGCGCTCGGCGTGCGCGTCTGCCACGACCTGCGCGAGGGCCTGCGCGACGTGGACGTCATCATCCTGCTCAGGCTCCAGAACGAGCGCATGGACGGCGGCTTCCTGCCCAGCGAGCACGAGTACTTCCATCTGTTCGGCCTCACCGAGAAGCGCCTCGGCATCGCCAAGCCGGACGCCATCGTCATGCACCCCGGCCCCATCAACCGCGGTGTCGAGATGGACTCAAGCGTCGCCGACGGCGCGCGCTCGGTGATCCTGGAGCAGGTCAGCAACGGGCTCGCCGTGCGCATGGCCGTCATGTCCATGTGCATCGGCACGCAGAACCTCGCCCTCGCCGCGGCCGGCAAGGCGGCGGAAGCGGAGCTGGCCGATGGCTGAGCTCACGGGACTGACCATCCGCGGCGGCCGGGTCATCGACCCGGCGGACAGCGTCGATGCCGTCATGGACCTGCACATCGCGGGCGGGGCCATCGTCGCGCTCGGGGAACCGCCGGCGGGCTTCACCCCGCAACAGAGCATCGACGCCGACGGGCTCATCGTCTGCCCGGGGCTCGTGGACTTGAGCGCGCGGCTGCGCCAGCCGGGGCAGGAGCACAAGGGCACCATCGCGAGCGAGACCCGCGCCGCCGCCGCCGCCGGCATCACAACACTCTGCTGCCCGCCGGACACCGAGCCGCCGGTGGACACGCCAGCGGTGGCGCAACTGATCCGCCAGCTCGCCGACGAGCGCGGCTATGCCCGCGTCATGCCGGCCGGGGCGCTGACACGCGGCCTGCGCGGCGAGCAGATCAGCGAGATGGCGGCACTCAAGCTCGCGGGCTGCCCGGTCATGAGTACCGCGAACCGCCCGGTGCGCAACACCCGCGTGCTGCGCCGCGCGCTGGAGTACGCGTCCACCTATGGGCTCTGCACCTTTCTACACCCGGCCGACGCCTATCTGAGCGAGGGCGGGCTCGTGCACGAAGGGCTGGTGGCGACGCGCTTGGGGCTCGCGGGCATCCCCGAGGCGGCGGAGGTCTTGGGCGTCGGCCGGAATCTCGCATTGGCCGAGCAGACCGGCGCCCGCGTGCACTTCCGCGGACTATCCACGGGACGCGCCGCGGCCATGCTCGCCGATGCGCGGGCCCGCGGCCTCGCCGTCAGCGCCGATGTCGCCGCGCACCAGCTCTGGCTCACCGAGGACGCTCTGGCCGGCTTCAATGCCGAGGCGCACCTGATCCCGCCGCTGCGCACGAGGGCCGATCGGGACGCGCTACGCGCCGCGGTCGCTGCCGGGGACATTACGGTCATCTGCTCCGACCATCAGCCGCACGAGCCGGATGCGAAGCTCAACCCCTTCCCGCAGACCGAGCCCGGGATGTCCGCGCTCGAGACGCTGCTGCCGCTGACGCTCGGGCTGGTGGCCGCGGGCGTTCTGAACCTGAGCGCCGCGCTCGCCTGCGTCACCTGCAACCCGGCGGCGGTGCTCGACCGGCCGCTCGGGCGGCTGCGCCCCGGCGGCATCGCCGACGTGTGCGTGTTCGACCCGAACGCCACCTGGATCGTCGGCGACGACACCCTGGTGAGTCGCGGCAAGAACACCCCGCTGCGGGGCGCGACGCTGACGGGGCGGGTGCGCTGGACGGTGCTCGGCGGGCGAGTCGTTTTTCAGGGGCTGGGGGCTAGGGGCTAGGGGCTAGGGGCTAGGAGCTAGGAGCTAGGAGCTAGGAGCTAGGAGCTAGGAGCTAGGAGCTAGCGTGCGCCAACACTCCAGCATAAGGGCCGAGGGCCAAGGGAGCCCTCCTCGGCCCTCGGCCCTCGCGCCTTGTCGGCCTGAGGCTCTGCCGCGCTAGAGCTTGAGCTTCTGCTCCTTTGGCGGTCGCGTGCGCGGCTGGGCATTCGTCGTCGCGGTCTCGCTCACGACGGCTCGGGTTGTGCCCTCGAAGATGGTGGAGCCGTCGATCTCGTCCTCGTCTTCGTTCAGGAGCGAGATCTTGTCAGCGCCCTCAGCTAGGGCGCGCCCTACGTCGTCGACGCCCTTGAGCTTGACCATGAGTCGGAGCTCATTGGCGGAGTCCGCGTGCCGGATGGCCTCGTCGTAGCTGATCTCGCCTTCCTGGTACAGCTCGAACAGGGCCTGATCGAAGGTGATCATGCCCTGTTCATTGGACTTGGCCATGATCTCTTTCAGCTTGTGCACCTCGCCCTTGCGGATAATGTCGGCCACCAAGGGCGTGCTGATCAGGATCTCCACCACCGCGCGCCGCCCGCGACCGCTCTTATGCGGCACGAGCTGCTGCGCGACGATGGCCCGCAGGTTCAGGGACAGGTCCATGAAGAGCTGCCGGTGGGCTTCGTCCGGAAAGAAGTTGATGATGCGATCAAGCGCCTGGTTGGCGTTGTTGGCGTGCAGCGTCGCAAACACCAGGTGCCCGGTCTCGGCGAAGGCCATGGCGTATTCCATGGTCTTCTGGGTACGGATCTCGCCGATCAGGATCACGTCCGGCGCCTGGCGCAGCGTGTTGCGCAGCGCGACCTCGAAGGACTCCGTATCCACGCCCACCTCGCGCTGCGTGATGATGCAGCCGTCGTGCTCGTGGACGTACTCGATGGGGTCCTCGATGGTGATAATGTGCCCCGTCGTCATGCGGTTGCGGTAGCCGACCAGCGCCGCCAGCGATGTGGACTTACCCGTGCCGGTGCCGCCGACGAAGATGACGATGCCGCGCTTGTGCATCCCCAGGTCGCGCAGGATGGACGGCAGGCGCAGCTCTTCAATGGTCGGAATACGCGTCTCAATGCGCCGCAGCACCATGCCCGCGTGGTTGCGCTGCATGAAGGCGCTGACGCGAAAGCGCCCGGCACCGCGCGCGTTGATCGCGAACTGGCACTCGTTGGTGTCCTCGAACTCCTTGAGCTGTTTGGCCGTCATCAGGTCCTGTGCGGCCTGCAGCGTCTGCTCCGGGGTCAGCACCTCCGTCCCCACCGGGCGGATGGCGCCGTCGATCTTGATGCTAGGCGGTCGGCCCGCGGTAATGAACAGGTCCGAGCCCCGTTCATCGTTCATCAGACTCAGCAGATTCTTGAGATCCATGGCGATTCGGTGGGTGTATCAACCTTAGGAGGCGGCCGCGACGGGTCCGGCCGGACTAGTTTGCTTGCCGGCGCCAAAGGCTTGCGCTTGACGGCAAAAAGGGGCGAGGGCCAAGGGAGCCCTCCTCGGCCCTCGGCCCTCGGCCCTTGCTTCACGCGCCAACAAGCGGGCCGCGAAGACCACGCTCCTTAGTCGGTCTGAGGCCGGGATCAAAGAAAGGTGTCTTTGTTCTGCGCTTTCGCACGCGCGTCGGCCTTGGTCACCATGCCACGTTTCACCATTTCTGTCAGGTTCTGATCGAGCGTCTGCATGCCGCTCGCCTGGCCGGTCTGGATGGCCGAGTACATCTGCGCGACCTTGTCCTCCCGGATCAGGTTCCGGATGGCCGGCGTGCCGATCATGATCTCGTGGGCGGCAATGCGTCCGCCGCTGATCTTCTTTAGCAGCGACTGCGAGATGACCGAGCGCAGCGATTCCGACAACATCGAGCGCACCATCGTTTTTTCGGCGGCCGGAAAGACATCGACGATGCGGTCGATGGTCTTGGCCGCGGAGCTGGTGTGCAGCGTGCCGAAGACCAGGTGTCCCGTCTCGGCGGCGGTGAGCGCGAGGCGAATGGTCTCCAGGTCGCGCATCTCGCCAACCAGAATAATGTCGGGGTCCTGGCGCAGCGCCGAGCGCAGCGCCTCGCTGAAGCCCAGCGTGTCCTTGTGAACCTCGCGCTGGTTGATCAGGCACTTCTTGCTGGTGTGAACGAACTCGATGGGGTCCTCAATGGTGAGGATGTGCGAGTACTGGTTGTCGTTCACGTAGTCGATCATCGCCGCCAGCGTGGTCGACTTGCCGGAGCCCGTCGGCCCCGTCACCAGCACCAGCCCGCGCGGCACATCCACGATCTGCTTGAAAATCTCCGGCGCGTTTAGGTCTTCGAGCGTCAGCACCTTCGATGGGATGGTGCGGAACACCGACGCCGCACCGCGCTTCTGGTTGAAGGCGTTGACGCGAAAGCGCGCGACGCCCGGGATCTCGAACGAGAAGTCCGTCTCCAGGAACTCCTCGTAATCCTTGCGCTGCTTGTCGTTCATGATGTCGTAGATCAGCGCATGCACCGTGCGGTGCTCCAACGGCGGCACGTTGATGCGGCGCATGTCGCCGTCGACGCGGATCATCGGCGGCAGGCCCGCGGACAGATGCAGGTCCGAGGCCTTGTTCTTGACGCTGAAGGCGAGGAGCTCGGCGATGTCCAAGGGCGTCTCCGGGTGACGACTAAGGCGGGGCCGCGACGCTGACGACGCCGGGCGACGCCTGCGGCCGCGCTGACGAACTGTGGCTAAGCATAGCGCGAAGGCGTGCGGGCGATCCAAGAACGCCGTCGCGCTGCGCGACCAACGCGGGCGCGCTCGCCGCGGGTCACCGTCAAGGCACTAGCGAGGCAGAGCCTCAGACCAACTAGGGCACGGAGCTTTTTGCGCCGCGCGCTCGTTGGCGCATTGAACCAAGGGCCAAGCGCCGTGTCATCGTGCAACTTGACTCATCTGCAAACATTCGGCGCCATCAAGGAATCCAGGGTCTCCGGCGCCGAGACGTGGATCTGCTGCCAATAGGTGCGATGCACTGCGCGGGAGGCATCGGCATCGACGCAGGCCTCTATCAGCGTCGCGCGAGCGGTACCCGGGTCGGCGTCATCGCCGAGGGCATCGGCCAGCGATGCGGCGTCCGCCACCCGCCGGTGCGCGATGCCGAAGGCCGCCGCGAGTGCGCCGAGGTCCGGCGCCACGGGCGTGCGCCAGAGCTGCTCGAACCCCGGCAGGCCGTGCTGCGGCAGGTAGTCGAAGATGCGCCCGCCGCCGTTGTTGACGACGACGACGGGGCGGCGCAGACGGCCGTGCAGCAGCCAGCCGCTGAGATCATGCACGGTGGACAGATCACCGAGCAGCCCCCAGCAGGGCGGACCGGCGTGGTTGAGCCCGGCCAGGGTCGAGAGCTGGCCGTCGATGCCGCTCGCGCCGCGGTTGCCGTGCAGCCTGAGCGGCGTGGCGCGGCTGCCGGACCAGCTATCGAGCTGGCGGATCGGCAGGGAGTTGCCGCACAACAGCGCCTCGCCGGCCGGGATGCGCGCGAGTAAGGCGCAGATCAGGTGCGGCTCGCACCAGGGCGAGGCCGCGATGTGGGCGCTCGCAAGCTCGGCGACGCGGCGGTCCGCCGCCGCCCAGCGCGCGGCCCACGCGGGCTGCGGCGCCTGATTGAGCGTCAGCGCGGAACAGATCGCGCCCGGCTCCGCGACCATGCGCCAGAGCCCGTCGTGGTTGGGGTCGCGCCAGCCGCCGGCCGGCTCCACCAGCAGCGCCGGGATGCCGGCGAGCCACTGCCCGAGCACCTTCGACACCGGCGCGCCGCCGATGCGAAGCACCCAGTCCGGGCGCAGCGCGCGGGCGGCCTCGGGGTTGCGCAGCAGCGCGTCGTAATGGGTCAGCACGGCGTCGGCGGCGGCGCCGAAGCGCAGCCCCGACAGCGGGTCCGCCAGCACCGGCAGCGCGAGCCGCTGCGCCGCATCGCGCAGGTGCTCGGCAAAACCCGGCCCGAACAGCCCCGGCCCCACCACCACGAGCCCCCGCCCCGGCGGCAGCGCGATGGGCCGAAGCGCCACCGTCGGCGCGCTCGCCGCCCAGCCGAGGCCAGCCGCCGTCGCGGTGACCGCCGCCGGCAGCGCGGCATCGCAATCGGCCGGCGGCACCAGCGGCTCCTCGAAGGGCAGGTTGACCTGCACCGGGCCAGGGCGCGGGCCGCTCGCAACCGCGGCGCAGCGTCGCCCGAGAGCGGCAACGGCCTTCAGCGCGGCATCGTCGCTGCGCGGCAGGCCCGGGTCATGCGCCTCCCGCGCGAAGGCGCCGAACAGTCGGGTCTGGTCGATGGTCTGGTTCGCGCCGAAGCCGCGCAGCGTCGGCGGGCGATCCGCGGACAGCAGCACCAGCGGCACGCCGGTCTCGCTCGCCTCGATGACGGCCGGATACCAATGTGCGGGCGCGGAGCCGGAGGTCGCGATGAGCGCCACCGGCTGGCCCGAGGCACGCGCGGCGCCCAGCGCAAAGAAGCCGGCGCTGCGCTCGTCCAGGATCGGGATCAGCTCAAGGCCCGGCGCGCGCTGGCCCGCCAGCACCAGCGGCGTCGAGCGCGAGCCGGGCGAGAGCACCAGCGTGCGCACGCCGCCGGCGGCGAGCCCGGCGAGCAGCGCCGCGGCCCAGCGGAGATTGATGCAGGCTTGGTCCATGCTGGCGGGGCGGCCCGGGCTCAGGCGTACTGCAGCGCGGAGAGCATGGCCGCGAGCTTGGCCTCGGTCTCGCTCCACTCGGACTCTGGGTCCGAGCCGGCGACGATGCCGGCACCGGCGAACAGCTCCGCCTCGGCGCCGCTCACCATGGCGCAGCGCAGCAGCACCCACAGCTCGCCGTCGCCGTTCGGCGTCAGGATGCCGGCGGCGCCGGTATACCAGCCACGCGGGAAGGGCTCGACGCGCCGGAGCCACGCCTGCGCCGCGGCCCGCGGCTGGCCGTTGGTGGCGGGCGTCGGGTGCAGGCTCGCGGCGAGGTCGAACAGGCCCACATCGGCGCGCGGGCGGGCCGCGAGCGGGCTCCAAAGATGTTGCGCGTTGTGCAACTGCATCACCACCGGCGCATCCGGGGCGCGGATGTCGTCGCAGTGCTCCGCTAGCGCGCTGCCGATGGCCTCGATGACGACGCGATGCTCGCGGCGGTTCTTGTCGCAGCCGAGCAGTGCCGCCCGCAGCGCCGCATCCGCCTCGGCGCTCTCGGCCCGCGCGGCAGTGCCGGCGATGGCGTCCACCTCCAGCCGGCCATCGCGCAGCGACAGCAGCCGCTCCGGCGTCGCGGCGACGAAGCTCCGCCCGTTGCGGCGCAGCCCCAGCGTCTGGCAGGTGGGGAACAGGCAGCCGAGCGCGCCGAGGAGCCGGCCGATATCGAACACGCGCGGCCCGGCCACCTTGAGCCGCCGCGAGACGACGAGCTTCTCGATGGGGCCGGCATCGACCGCGGCCAGCGCCGCCCGCACCAGCCCATCCCAGCCGGCACGGTCCGGCTCCGCGCGCTCGCGGCGCAGCGTCGCCGGCGGCAACGGCCCGGCGGGCTGGTCATACAGCCGCGGCAGCAGCGCCCGCAGCAGCCCGCGCCAGCGGGTCAGGAGCTCCGCCCGGCGCGCCGGCAGCGTCGTCGAGAACACCAGCGCCGCCTCGTGGTCGCGGCAGATGAGGCCGATCTCGGGCACCCAAAGCAGTGCGGCAGGCAAGGACGAGCACGCCGCCGGCGAGGGCGCCTCGTCGGCGGCCGCGAACCCCAGCATCGCGAAGGCATCAAGGCCCGTGTCGTCGGGGTCGGCACGGCGCCAGTCCCCCGCCACGAGCACCTGCGCCATGGTCTTGAAACGCGCGGGCCCGGCCGCCTCCCAGGCCACCGCCTCGCCGTAGCCCGCGTGGAGCTCGCCGCGCTCGGCGTGCTGGAACACGAACTGCCGGCCGGCGAGCTGTGCCGCGGCGGCCGGCGCCCGCGGCAGCGCCAGCAACACCGACTGCACGGCGCCGGGCGGCCCGGCCAGCGGCAGACGCGTCAGGGCGTCGTCGAGGCGTGCATCGAGCGCATCAAACATCGCGCTCGGGGCGAGCATATCCATGGCACGCGGTCTTGGGCGGGCGGCGCGCGAGTGGGCGTGGGACGGCGGCACGGGGCGGTTCGGTTGCAGCGGTCTGGAGGTTCGGCTGGCGTCTGCCGGCTGTGCTGTGCGTATCGGGCTGGGTGATCGACTCGGCTGCGGCACATCGCTGCCCGGCGCCTGAGCGGAGCCGAAGTGCCGCAACGCGGCCTCAGGCGTCCGCCGGGCCAGCCGCCGGCGGAGCGCCCCGCCGACAAGGCCTTGCCGATGTCGCGCGTGCCGAGCCGCTATGGCCCCTAGCTGCCGCGCGTCGCTGCCAACGCCTCGGTGGTCCGCCAGAACTCGTCCAGCGCCGCGATGGTGCGGGTCGGACGCTCCCACTGCGGGATGCCCAGCGTCGGCTCCACCTTCGCGGTCTGCCAATTTGCATGCGACGCCACGTGGTCCGACAGCAGGTCGAAGGTGACGTTCGCGTCCTTGTCGTGGATGACAAGCACCGGGAGCTTCAGCTTGGCGTACAGGTTGTCCACCGCGTCGCGCGTGAAGAGTTGGCCGGACAGGAAGTAATAGGGCACATGCCTTGCGCCGGGCTGGTGCGAGGTCGCGTAGGCGTAATCGATGAGCTCATCCGGCGGCTCGCCGACGTAGCTCTGGCGCAGAAAGTAGCGAATGCCGCCGCGCTTGGTCAGCAGGTTGTAGAGGCCCTGGCTCAGCCCCGGCAGCGTAAAGACCCGATGCAGCGCCCGGCCGACGCCGCCCGAGGGCAGCCGGCGCTTGCTAAAGCCGGTCGGCGACAGGAGCGCCAGCGTATTGAAGCGCTCCGGCGCCTGGAGGCAGGCGCGGGCCGCAAACTCGGAGGTCAGCGAGAAGGCCACGACATCCGCCGGCTCCTTGACGACGTCGGTGAGGAACGCCGTGATGGCCTCGGCGTAGAGCTCCGGCGAGTAGCGGCGGTCGCTGCGGTCCGAGAAGCCGAAGCCCGGCAGGTCCGGCGCATACACCCGGCGCTCGGCGCGGTAGTGCTCGAACAGCGGCTTCATCTCGAACACGCTCGGCGCCGCATTAATACTGTGCAGCAGCAACAAGGGGCGCGTGCCCTCCGGGCCGTCGGCGTACCAACTGATTTCCTTTAGCTCCGGCGTGGCGTAGATCTCGCGGGGGGCATCGACGGCGGGGGGCAGCTCCACCTGCTCGCTGCGCTGATGGGCGTCGGCCGCGGCGGCGCCGCCCCTGCTCCGGGTTCCAAGTACTTGCGTGGACATCTGGGGCTCCTGTTGGCGGCGACGAACGGCGTCGCCTCGTCGTGCGCCCGGCTCGGCGGCCACCCGCCTGAGGGTGGTGGCGCGCCTAGGGTTCGACCGCCACGAGCACCTCATTGCGGCGCAGCAAGCCGGGCACGAATGCGGCATTGTAGCGCGCGAAGACGGGTTCACCGACCCTCGCGCGTCCGGCACGTGCAAGGGCATTGAGCAGCTCGGCGGCGTGCTCTTGCCAGCGCGCCTCCTGCCAGCCACCGCCGAAGCGCACCGCGGCCACGAGGCGCTCGGGCTGTGGCCGCAGCGCAACGGCCGCATCCGCCGGCGCCGGCAGCATGCCGAGCGGGTATTCCCGCGGCATCACGAACTGCACGCGCCAGCCCCGCTCGCCATCCGCCGCGGCGGCGGCCTGCTGCATCACCGGCGCCATCATCGGCACCTTGCGACCGCCGCTGTTGCGCCCGCGGATATAGTCCAGCAGCAGCGGATAGGCACCAGCGTCGGCGTCCGCGAAGGCGCCCGGCACCGTGGTTTCAGCGACGATGAACGGTGCGTAGCGGCGGAGCTGGAAGCCGTCGCCGCGCTCAACGACGCTGTACGCGGGCCCGTTGGGCGCGATGAGCGCGAGCGTCAGCAGCACCAGCGGCAGCAGCATGCCGGCGAGCAGCCAATACTTGAGCTTAAAGAAAGGCATGATGTGGACCTCGGCGGCTCCCTCGGGTGACCGCGCATTCAAGCACCGATGCCTGGGCAGCGGCGTTGCCCGAGATCAAGCGGGTCGCAACGCGCCGCCGCGCTTGCGGCCGGCCCGCATGACCCGGCGCCAGCGTCGCGGCGGGCAGAACCCGGTTCGGCCCGCTATCATGGTGCGGGTGCGAAGCTCTCAATCGCGCATCACGCCAGCCCGAGACCCGCTTGATGACCCCACCGACCTACCCCCACCCTTGCACGCTCCGGCACCGCGCCCGAGTTGGTGCCGCAGCGGCGCTGCTCGGACTGCTCGCGGCGCTTGCGCTGTCCGTCGCCGCCGCGGCCGACGCGGAGCAGGAGATCACCGGCGAGCGCATCTACGCCTTCTGCGTGGGCTGCCACGGCCAGCGCGGCGAGGGCAGCAGCGACGGCCGCGTGCCGCGCCTCGCAGGCCGTCCGCAGGCCTACTTGGCCCGGCAACTGCAGGCCTTCAGGGACGGTGTCCGCATCAACAAGCCGATGGTGCCCATCTTCACGCACCAGCGCTTCGATGAAGAGGTCATCAATGTCGTCGCCGCCCACATCGCCGCAATGAGCCCGCCGCCGTTGCGCCTCTGGCCCTACGAGCCGAATCCCGCGGCGCTCGCCGCCTTCGACGACCGCGCCGCCTACGACGCTGCCGGCGAGGAGACCTACGCCAGCGCCTGCGCCGAGTGCCACGGCGCCGACGCCGCCGGCAGCGCCGAGCACGACACGCCGCCGCTGGTCGGCCAATATCCCGCGTACCTGGTGAAGCAGGTCGCGGACTTCGGCCGCGGCGAGCGCAAGCATGCCGCAAGCGAGCGCTGCGGCGGCATCACGCCGGCACAGGCCGACGCCGTGGTCTCGCACATCGTCGAGCTCGGAAAATAAACGGCAGCCGCGCCGCCGCTCGCGCCCGCAGCCGTCGGCGCCGCGGCGACCGACCCGCCACCCGCCGGCACGCGCGCAGCCTGGTGCCGGAGCTCGGCACCACACCACGACACCGCAGCCATCCGCATGCCTGAGACCCCCACATCGGACCCCCAACACCAGTTCAAGCCCGGCCAACGCTGGCTCTCGGAGACCCAGGCCGAGCTCGGGCTCGGCATCGTCGAGGCCAGCGACGTGCGCACCGTGCGCATGCAGTTCCCGGCCACCGGCGAGCAGCGGCTCTACGCCCGCCGCGGCGCGCCGCTGTGGCGCGCGGTGTTCGGCGTCGGCGACATGGTGCGGGACATCGACGGCATCGAGATGACCGTCGTGGCGGTGGACGACAGGGCCGGGCTCGTCGTCTACACCGGCGAGGACGCGGACGGGGCCAGGCTCCAGGTACCGGAGCAGTTGCTCGCCGCCGACCTGCATCTGAACCGCCCGCAGCAGAAGCTGCTCGCCGGGCGGCTCGACCGCGACGCCTGGTTTCGGCTACGCGAGCGCACCTGGCGCCACCGCGGCGACTGGGCCGTGCAGCCGGTGCGCGGGCTGGTCGGCGCGCGCATCGCGCCGATCCCGCACCAGCTCTACATCGCCGCCGAGGTCGCGGACCGCTTCGCACCGCGGGTGCTGCTCGCCGACGAGGTGGGGCTCGGCAAGACCATCGAGGCGGGGCTGATTCTGCATCGCATGCTGCAGGACGGCCGCGCCCGCCGGGTGCTGATCCTGGTGCCGGAGACGCTGCTACACCAGTGGCTGGTGGAGCTTCGCCGCCGCTTCAACCTGCCGTTTGCGCTGTTCGACCACGAGCGCATCGCCGATGGTGCCGCGGGCGGGCGCGGCAACGCCTTCGAGACCGAGCAATGCGTGCTCTGTGCGCTCGACCTGCTCACCGAGTCCCCCAGCCACGCCGCCGCCGTGCTCGGCGCCGGCTGGGACCTGCTCATCGTCGACGAGGCGCATCACCTGGAATGGTCGCCGGAGGACAGCGGGCTGGACTACGACCTGGTCGAGGCCCTGGCCGACCAGACCCCGGCGGTGCTGCTGCTGACGGCCACGCCGGAGCAGCTCGGCCGCATGGGCCATTTCGGGCGGCTGCGGCTGTTGGACCCGGAGCGCTTCTCGGACTACGACGGCTTTCTGGAACAAGAGGCGCACTACGCCGAGATCGCCGACATTGCCGCAAGGCTCCTTGCGGGCGAGGCCCTCGGCGACGCACAGCAAGCCCAGCTCAATGCGCTGCTCGGCGACACCGCCGGGCTCGGCGCCGAGCTCATCGTCGAGCGCCTGCTCGACCGCCACGGCACCTCCCGCATCCTGTTCCGCAACACCCGCGCGGCAGTGCCGGGCTTCCCGGAGCGCCGGCCGCACGCCTATGCGCTCGCCGCGCCGGCCGGCTATGCCGACACGCCGGGGCCGGAGCCCATCCACCCGGAGCTGGCCGCCGGTGCCGACTGGCCCGCGCAGGACCCGCGTGTGGCCTGGCTCGTGGAGCTGCTGCGGGAGCTGCATCCGGCCAAGGTGCTGTTGATCGCCGCCCGCGCCGACACGGTGCTGGCGCTGCGCAGCCACCTGCACGAGCGCCACGGCGTGCACGCGGCGATGTTCCATGAGGGCATGGAGATCATCGAGCGCGACCGCGCCGCGGCCTACTTCGCGGACCCGGACGAGGGCACGCGGCTCCTCATCTGCTCCGAGATCGGCAGCGAAGGGCGCAACTTCCAGTTCGCGCACCACTTGGTGCTGTTCGACCTGCCGCTGGACCCGGAGCTGCTGGAGCAGCGCATCGGCCGGCTCGATCGCATCGGCCAGACCAAGCCCGTCGAGATCCACGTGCCCTACCTCGCCGGCACGGCCATGGAGACGCTGTACCGCTGGTACGCCGACGGGCTCGACGCCTTCGCGCATCACTGCCCGGCGGCGCCTGCCGTGTACGAGCGGCTGCGCGAGCGGCTCAACGCCGCCCTCTTGGGCGAGGCGGACGTCGAGCCGCTGATCACGGATGCCGCCGCGCTTCGCGAGCAGCTCAATGCCGAGCTCGCCGCCGGGCGCGATCGGCTCTTGGAGCTCAGCTCCCACCGCCCCGCCGTCTCGGCGGAGCTGGTGCAGGCGCTGGCCGCCGCGGACCGTGATCCGGCGCTGTTCGAGTATCTGAGCGCCTTCTGGGACGCCTTCGGCGTGGACCAGGAGCCGGGGCCGGGCGGCTCCTTCGTGCTGCACCCGGGCCGGCACATGCTGCAAGAGCACTTCCCCGGTCTGCCGGAGGACGGGCTCACCGTCACCTTCGACCGCAGCCACGCGCTGGCGCACGAGGACCGCGCGTTGCTGACCTGGGAGCACCCGCTCACGCTCGCGGCCATGGACCAGCTCGCGGGCTCGGATCTCGGCAGCGCCACGGTGCTCTTGACCCGCAACGCCAAGTTCAGCGCCGGCGCATTGCTGCTGGAGATGCTCTACGTCGCCGAATGCCCGGCCCCGCCGGTGCTGCGCGTGCAGCGCTTCCTGCCGCGGCTGGGTCTGCGGCTGCTGCTCGACGAGCGCGGGCGCGACTGGGCCGCGGACATCGCGAGTGAGGCCCTGAGCGGCAAGTGCCTCACCGGCAACCGCAAGCTCGCCTCCGCGCTGATCACGGCCAAGAGCGCCGCCATCGAGCGCATGGTCGCCGACGGCGAGCAGCGCGCCGAGGCCGCCATCGCCGAGCTGCGCAGCGCCGCCGTCGCCCGCATGGAGCAGATGCTCGACACCGAGATCGAGCGGCTGACCGCCTTGTCTCGCGTCAACCCCGCCGTGCGCGAAGACGAAATTGCGCATCTGCTCCAGCACCGCGAGAGGCTCGGGCAGCTCCTCGGGCGCGCGCACCTGCGGCTCGATGCGCTGCGGCTGGTGGCGCATGGATGATGGAGCGGGGCGAGGCCTCCCTCGGCCCTTGGCCCTTTACCCTCAAGCGCCTTGTCCACTCGCGACACCGCTCCAGCGGTGTCGCGCCTCGTAGGGCGCTCTACGCCCCGGTGCAGTGAGGCGCGGGAACGGCGGATGACTGGCGCCGAGGCTTTCCCGCCTCGGCACGCAGTCTTCGCGGCTCCGCAGCCCGGGGCACGCACGCTGCCGCAGCGCCGGCGTGGCGGATGGCAGAGCCGGCAAGATTCGATGCCGCGAGACCAGCGCCAATCGGCGGCAGCGCCGCCCGCTGCTCACCCCCGCTCGATCAGCACATAGGGTGCCCAGTAGCGCGGGGCGGCGCGCACCGGGTCGGCGTTGTCGAGCCAGTCCAACTGCGTCGCGCGCAGCGCTTCCGCCGGGTGCAGGTCGGCGTCCGGCCGCAGCCAGCGGGCGTAGAAGTCCTCCATGAAGGCCCGCGCCGCCGGGTCGTTCAGCGCCCACTGGGTCATCAGCACGTGGCGGCTGCCGGCGATCTGAAACGCCCGCACCAGGCCGTAGACGCCCTCGCTCAGGTCCACGCGACCGCGGCCGGTGTCGCAGGCGGAGAGCGTGACCAGCTCCGTGCCCTCCAGGTTCAGGTCCTGCGCCTCCAGGGCGTAGAGGATGCCTGCTGCGCCAGCGCCAGCGCCCGCGGGTCCTGGCTGGTGCGGGCGAGGCGCGCGATCACCGCCTCCTCGTCCGCGGCCAGGCGCTTCCAGCGCAGCAGCACGTCCGCTGCCAGCCGGCCGGCATCGGCGCTGTCCGGGTGCGCCAGGGCCAGCGTGAAGACGACGTGCTGCAGCCGCGACTCCGCCGCGAGCCGTTGCAGCTTCACGGCCTCCTGCTCGGTGCTGTCCAGCTCCTGGATCACCAGCGCGCGCAGGCGCTGATCCAGCGTGCGCAGCGCGCGCAGGGCCGGGTCCAGGCGCTGTTGATTGACCAGCAGCGCGATCTGGTTGAGCCGCGTGTCGAGGGTATCGGGATGCGTCTCGCCGAGCACGCGCTCGCTGGCCGTGAGCGCGCGGCGGACCAGCGGCTCGGCGTCGCCGTAGCGGCCTTGGGTCTGGTACAGCATGGCGAGGTTGTTAACGCTCCGCAGGGTCTCCGGATGAGCCTCGCCGAACACGCCCTTCGCATGAGTCAGCGCGGCCCGTCCAAGCATCGCCGCATCCTGATACTTGCCTTCCCGATACAGGGCTTCGGTGACGTCGTTGAGAGCGTCGTGCACTAGCTGAGGCGTGACTACCTCTACTAAGGCGATTTCTGTCAAAAAATATACCGCCTGGCTTGTCTTTTCGCCCGCCTTCTGCGTCGCGGCAGCGGGTGCATCGTTCGACTATGCACCCGCTGCCGCTCCTTGAAGGCGGACGAAAATCCTGCGCCAGTCGGTACGTTTTTTTCCGGCAATCGCCTAACGCGGCGCCTGGGCCTTCGGGCAGCCCGTCTCCGGCGGCGGTGACGCCGATACCCACGGCCAGCGCCCAAGCCAGCGCCGGGCGGCTTCTCTCGTGCCGAGGCTCCGCCTCGGCACCGCCGCGGCGCTCGGGCGAGCTAAGACGGCGGATGCGCTTCGCTGATCCGCCCTACACGCGAGCAAGCCTTTCGCGCCTTTCGCGTTCGGGTCAATCGCGGTGCTTGACCAGTTCCTCGTAGGCAGGAAAGTTCGAGAGTCAGCAGCAGATTCGGGGTCTCTGCCAGCAGGGTTGATCGTGCTTCCGGCCAGCGGCAGTCGCCGGTCGTGGGCGGTCCGCAGAGCGGCGCCGGCAGCTCACCCACGCTGCGCCGAGGGCAGCAGGCCGGGCGCGCCGCGCGGGCGGCCTCGCCGCTGCACCGGCCGCACAACGAAAAGCGCCGACAGCCTTGCGGTTGTCGGCGCTGCGTCCATGGACGGGGCGGTGGCCAGGGCGTCGCCCACCCGCCTCAGGTGGCCTGGGACATGTCTAGGCCGAGCTTCGAATAGGCGGTTCTCATGACCATCAGCACGCTATAGCCCACGACGAGCACGAGCAGGCCGAACAGGTCCACGATGGAGAGATAGAGCTTGAGATCGGACAGGAAGTAGCCGCCGATCAGTAGCAGCGACGCGAAGGCGCCGTAGAGGGCGTAGAACGGCAGTATGGCGACGCCCATGGACGCGAGTGCCGGGTCGATCTTTTGCTCACCGCCGTTGGCGGCGGCGCGCTCGCGGGCGGCGATGACCTGCTTGCGATGGTTGATGGCGACGTAGATCAGCCAGGCGCCGAGCACCAGGCAGACGACTCCGAGGTAATAGCGCATTGGTCAGCCTCCAGTACGCGTGGCGGGGAGCAGGTCCGCGGCGAGCCCCTACATCGGCCGGCTTGCGGCCTGGGCGAGGCGGTCGCGCTCCTCCAGGGATTCGAACAGTTCCAGGACCCAAACCACCTTCTTGCCGATGCGCGGGCGGCCCGTAGCGTCGCAGCCGGGCAGGCCCGGGGCCGCGGCCACCGCATCGATGAGGAAGCGGTTCTCTTCCAGCGGTTCCGCGTTGCAGTCTCCGCCCGGGAACGGGGTCGCAACAATGGCCTGGCTCAATAAGGTCATTTTGCGCGCGGTCGGCACGACGGTGCGCTGCGAGACGGCGTCGAAGCCGTTGCGGGCCAGCTCGTGGCCGATCTCCGCATACAGCAGCCGAGCGGCGTAGATGCCGGGGCGGCAGCCGACGGGCAGCTTGGCAATGCCGGTCTCAGCGCGGCGATACAGCCCTTCTGCGACGTCCAGCACGCGGGCGATGACCTCGCCGAGTGCGGGCGTGAAGCGGGGCTTGGCGAGGAAGGCCTCGGGGTCGATGCCGGCCTCGCGCAGCCAGGCGAGCGGCAGGTAGATGCGCCCGTTGCGGGCGTCCTCGCCGACGTCGCGGCAGATGTTGGTGAGCTGCATCGCGGAGCCGAGATCGCAGGCGCGGGCGAGCACGGTCGGCGCGCGCACGCCCATCAGCGCCGTCATCATGGCGCCCACCGCGGCGGCGACGCGGGCGGAGTAGTCGAGCACGCCAGACAGGGTCTCGTAGCTGCGCCCTTCGGCGTCCCAGGCGAAGCCGTCGAGCAGCGCCTCCGGCAGCTCCCGCGGCATGTGCAAGCGCCGCACGACGCCGGCGAAGGCGCGGTCCACCGGGTGCGGTTCGGGGTCGGAGGCGTAGATGCGGTCGAGGCGCTCGTACAGCGCCGCGAGCGCCTCGGCTTTGTCGCCCCGGCAGTCGTCGATGGCATCGTCCGCGATGCGGCAGAAGGCGTACAGCGCCGCCGCCGGCTGGCGCACCGGCTTGGGCAGGAAGAAGGACGCGGCGTGAAAGGACTTCGAGCCGTTGCTCAGGAGTTGCCGGCAGGCCGCGAGGTCGGCCGGGTCCGCGAAACAGCGCTCAGTTTGCGAAAACAGCAGCATCGGGAACCACCTTGTCGAGTACGCGAGCGGTGGAGATGACACCCGGCACGCCGGCGCCGGGGTGCGTCCCCGCGCCGACGAAGTACAGGTGCTCCACTTCCTCGCTTTTGTTGTGCGGGCGCAGCCAGGCGCTCTGCCAGAGCACGGGCTCCAGGCTGAAACCCGCGCCTTTGTAGGAGAGCAGGCGCTCACGGAAATCGATCGGCGTCGTCACCAGCGATGAGACCAGGTTGTCCTTGAGCCCCGGCAGCACGGTGCGCTCCAGATAGGCCTCGATGGCCTGGCGGTAGGGCTCCGCGCGCTCGGTCCAGTCGGTGTCGCCGTCCAGGTGCGGCACCGGCGCCAGCGCGTAGAAGGCGTCGCAGCCGGCGGGCGCGACGCTCGGGTCGGTCGCCGTCGGCCGGTGCAGGTAGATGCTAAAGTCGTTCGCCAGGTGCTTCTTGTGGAAGATGTCGCCAAGCAGCCCGCGGTAGCGCGGCCCCAGCAGAATGCTGTGATGGTGCACGTCCGGATACTGGCGCTTGGTGCCGAAGTACCAGACGAAGAGGCCATTGGAATAGCGCGACACGTTCAGCCGCCAGTCCGGCCAGGCGCGGCGCTTGATGCTCGGCAGCAGGTGTTTGTGCGTCCAGGCGAAGTCGGAGTTGGCGACGACGATGTCCGCCGGGATGTGCGCGCCGTCCTTCAGCAGCACGCCGGTGGCGCGGCGCTCGCGGGTGGTGATCTCCGCGACCTCGGCGTTCAGCCGTAGCGTGCTGCCCTGGCCCTCGATCAGGCTCACCAGGCCGTCGACGATGGCGCCGGTGCCGCCGATGGCCGAGTGCACGCCCCAGTGCCGCTCCAGGTAGGAGATGAGCGCATAAATGGAGCTGACCGAGAAGGGATTGCCGCCGATCAGGAGCGGATGGAAGGACAGCGCGGTGCGTAGCCGTTCGTCCTTCACGTACTTCGACACCATGCCGTATACGCTGCGGTAGCTCTGGAGCTTGAGCATCTTCGGCACGATGCGGGCCATGTCGGTCCAGTGCGTGAAGGGCACGTGGCCGAGCTCCACGAAGCCGACCTCGAAGATCTTGCGGCTCTCTTCCAGGTAGCGCTCGTAGCCCGCGACATCGCCCGGCGAGAGCCGGGCCACCTGCGCGCGCATGGCCGCCGCGTCGCCGTTGGTGTCGAAGGTGGTGCCATCGTCGAAGCGGATGCGATAGAAGGGGTCCATCGGGCGCAGGTCGATGTCGTCGGCAAAGCGCCGCCCGCACATCTCCCACAGCTCATCAAGCAGGAAGGGCGCGGTGATGATGGTTGGCCCCGCGTCGAACTTGAAGCCGTCCTGCTCGTGCACGTAGGCGCGACCGCCCGGCTTGTCCAGCTTCTCCAGCAGCGTGACTCGGTAGCCCCGATAGCCGAGCCGGATGGCCGCCGCCAGCCCGCCGAAGCCGCTGCCGATGACGACGGCGTGAGGCTTGCCGCCAGTGGCTGCCGCAGCCGCTGCGGGCAAATCGGAGGGTATGCGCGGGGGTGCCGTCGTCACGTGTCAACCTAGCCTGATGTCAAGATTGTTTGACAGTATAGCAACCTCGTCGAAGGCTGCACCACCCAAAGAGGTCAGGTTTGGGTTGTTCGACATCAAGAAACGGCCTCCCGGGGCCGGGAATCGAAATCGAAATCGAAATCGAAACCGCAATCCCGCGCGGTGGCGCATTGGAACAAGGGCCGAGGGCCGAGGCTGGCTCCCTTGGCCCTTGGCCCTCACCCCTGCCGCCACCGGATCTCCACCAGCGGCACCTCCCAGTGCGCGCAACGCAGGCTGGCAGCGTAGTCCGGCTCGCTCTGGCTCTGCTCGCGACGGATCAGCGCGAGGATGCGAATGGCCTCGATCTGCTCGCTGCGCGGCAGCCACTCGGCCGCGGCGCGCTTGGACAGGCGCGCGACGGGGTGGCCTTCGGGGATGGTGAGCAGGAGTTGGGCGGGCGCGGTGCCGGGGTTGGCGACTTCTTTGTTGTTCGGCCGGCAGGATGCCTGCCCCACCAAGCTGTCGCCGGCCTGCAGTGCAGCGAGGTGGCGGTGGATGGGCGCCTCCGGCGGCTGGCGACCGGCGTAGCTCAAGTCCAGGTCGGCGAGGGTGAGCTGCGTGTAGCGGCGGGCCATGATCTGCGCCGGCGGCGGCTCAATGGCGGGCGCGTCGGCGAGCAGCCAGTCGCCGCCGTCGCGCGCCGCGGCGGCCGTGAGCAGCGGCAGGTGCGGATGGCCGCTGCCGTCGATGCTGCCTTCGATATTGAGCAGCGTCAGCGTCTCCCGCGCGCGGGTCATGCCGACGTAGAGGGTGCGGCGCTCGTCCTCGGTGGCGTCGGCGTCGCTGCCCCGGCTCCAGCCGCCGTCGGCGATGAGCACGTGCGGAAACTCGAGCCCCTTCGCTGCGTGCAGCGTGGCCAGCAGCACGCCGTCGCCACCATGCTGCCCGCTTCGCTCGCGCCGCTGCTCGGCGAGGCTTTCCCAGCAGAATTCGGCGATCCGGCGGGCGGGGACGGCCAGTTCTTCCGCGGCGCGCGCGTTGGATGACTCGGCGTCGTTTACGGCATCCGCACAAGCGACATCGGCGCGGCTGCGGGAGCCGATGCCAAGCTCCGCGCGCCAGTCCCGGATCAGCTCCGCCAGCAGTTCCCGCCACGGGCTTGCCGCGCTGGGCAACAGCGCGTCCAGCGCCGCCGGGGTCAGCGGCTCGCGGCCGCGCTCCGCCAGCGCGGCGAGGAAGGCGTGGACCTCGCGGATGCGATGCAGCGGCAAGGACTCGCCGGCCACGCGCACTGGGATGCCCTGCTCTTCGCAGAGCGCGCGGATGGGCGCGAGCACGTCGTGCCGGCGGGCGAGCACCGCGCAGTCCCGCCAGGTGCCGCCGCCCTGCTGCCGGAGCGCCTGGAGCCGCGCGACGACGGCCGCGGCCTGGCAGCCCGCATCGGCCACGCGCAGCAGCAGCACCCGGCCGCGGGTGTGCGGGTCGAGCCGCGCGAAGCGCCCGCCCGGCGGCTGCGACGCCCGGACACGGTCGATGCGGATAGGCTGATCGGCCTTCATGCGCTCGCGGTTGTGCCTGATGAGCGCATTGGCCGCCGCGATGATGTGCGCGCTGCTGCGGTAGTTCTCGACCAGATAGTGCAGCTTGGCGGCGTAGTCGTGCTCGAATCGCCGGATGTACTCGACGCTGGCGCCGCGGAACGCGTAGATGTTCTGGTCGTCGTCGCCGACGGCGAGCAGCGTGAGCCTGGCGTCCTCGCCGTCGTGCTCCAGGGTGCGCCCGGCGATGGCGCTCACCAGCCGGTATTGCTCGGCGTCGATGTCCTGGTACTCGTCCACCAGGATGTGCCGGTAGCCGGCCAGCAGTTGCTCGCGGGCCGCGTCCGCGGCAACGCCCAACAGCGCCTTTCTGCCCTCCAGCAGGTCCAGCGCCTCGGTCAGCACGGCGTCGAAGTCCGGGGTGCGGTCGTTGCCGGCGGCCAGGCGCTCGGCATAGGAATGCCCGGTGAGGCGCATCGCGAAGCCGTGGTAGGTCTGCACCGTCACATGCCGGGCGTCGTCACCCACCAGCGCCGCGAGCCGCCGGCGCAGCGTCAGCGCCGCGCCGCGGTTGAAGCAGAGCACCAGGATGCGGTGCGCCGGCACCCGCAGCACCCGCAACAGATAGGCACAGCGATGCACGATGACCCGCGTCTTGCCGGCGCCGGGACCGGCCAGCACCAGGCGGTTGCCGTCCTCCGGGGCGGCGACGATCTCGGTCTGCGCTGGGTTCCTCAGCGCATCGACGATGCGCGCGAAGGACTCCGCCGTGGTCGCGCGGGTCAGCATCTCGCGCCTGTCGCCGAAGAAGCGCCGGACGAATTCCTCCTTGCCGAGCGAGAAGTAGCCCGCCACCAGGGCGAGCGCCTGGCGGATCTTCTCGGCGCCGAGTTGGGCGTAACGGTCCATGACGTGGATCTGGAACACGCGCTCGCCGTAATGCTGCGCGAGCGGCTGATACTGCGCCTTGGTGTAGCGCCGGCCCTTGGCCTCCGGCAGCAGCCGCACGGTCATGGCGGAGCGGAACACGGCCAGGCCGTGGTGCAGGATGATGGCGCCGTGCTCGTGCAGGAACATGAGCCCGCGGTGCACGGCGGCGAGCGGGTCCTGCACCTGGCCGCCGAGCATCAGATCGGCGGCGATGGCGCGGGTCAGCTCGTCGGTGCCGAAGTGGAGCAGCAGATCGGCGCCGCCCGGGCCGTCCGCCGGCAGCTTCGCGAGCAGGGTGTGGAGCACGCGCTGGGCCACGGCCCGGCGGCGCTCCGCCGTGTCGGTGAGCGTCTGCCAACTGCGGTGCAGGCGCACCCGGTAGTGGTCGCGGTCGCTCTGCTTGAGGTCGAGGCTGCCGCGGGCGCCGGCCAGGCCGCGGCCGTCGAGCGACAGGCCCTTGAGCAGCGTGCGCAGGGTCTCGGGGTTGCTGTCGGCGTTGCCCGCGTCCAACAGATGCTGGTTGAGCTGGCGCAGCGACAGCGGCTGCCAGGCGCCGGGCTCCGCGTCCGGGGCGGCCTCGCGCAGCGCGTCGAGCATGGCGCGCTCCAGCGCCGTGACCCGTTGCAGGATCGACTCCGAGCTGTCGCGCACCTTGTGCCGCACGAAGGCGGTGAGCTGCGGTCCCTCGTGCAGCAGCCCGGCGTTGGCCATGTCGTGCAACGTGCGCAGCACGCGCTGCGCCGCGGTCTGGCCCTTGTCCCAGGCGGCGCCCGGTTGCTCCTTGCAGGCGGGCAGCAGCGCCAGCTCGTCTGCCGTCAGCGAGTCGTCCGGCGCGGCGTTCAGCAGCGCCTCCAGGATCGCGAGCCAGCGTGCGCGCTGCGCGGCGGAGAGATTGAGCCCGGCGATCTTGCGCGCCGCGGCGGCCAGATCCGGCACCGCCGGGCGGCCCTGAAAGACGCCGGTGCGATTGGCGTCGCGCTGCACCAGGCCGGCGCGCTCCAGCCAGGAGATGGCGATGCGCACGCGGGTGTCGGCGTCGTGCGCCTCGGGGTCGAAGCCGAGCCGAAGATCCTCGTCGCGCAGCAGCTCCGCGGCGCTGACCACCACCTCGCCGTCGCGGTTGCGCTTGGCGCGCCTGAGCCCGCGCAGGATCTCCGCGATGTCGCGCTGGGTGAGCTGCGACATGGCCTCCAGGCCGAACTGCGCCTCGATGTCCTGCGGGTCGTAGAGCAGCACGCAGAGCGCGGGAGCGCGGTCGCGCCCGGCGCGGCCGGCCTCCTGGATGTAGTTCTCCAGCGACGCCGGGACGTCCGCATGAATCACGAGGCGCACGTTCTCCTTGTCCACGCCCATCCCGAAGGCATTGGTGGCGCAGATGACATGGAGTTCGCCGGCGATGAAGGCGTCTTGGGTGCGCTTCTTGTCCGGGGCGTCGAGCCCGGCGTGGAAGGCCGCCACCGCCCAGCCTTCCCGTTGCAGCGCCTCCGCCAGCTCCTCGGTGCGCTTGCGCCGCGATGCGTAGACGATGGCCGCGCCGCCGCTGTCGCCCGGTCGTGCCGCGGGGCTGCCGAGATGCGCGGCGAGGATGGCGTGGATGCGTGCGTCCTTCTCGTGCCGGCCCACGAGCTGTACCTCGAAGGCGAGGTTGTCGCGTTCCACGCCGCCCTCGAACAGCACCAGCTCCAAGCCCAGCTCGTCGCGAAAGTGGGCCAGGATCTCGGCGGTCACGTCCTGCTTGGCCGTCGCGGTGAAGCAGGCCACCGGCGGCACGGGCGTTTGCTGGCGCGCCGCCAGGGTGCGAATGAAGCGGCCGGCGTAGAGATAGTCCGGCCGAAAGTCGTGGCCCCACTTCGAGAAGCAGTGCGCCTCGTCGAACACCCAGCAGCCGATCTCCCGGCTCGCCAGCATGTCCGCCACGGACCGATTGCGCAGTTGCTCCGGCGACAGGTACAGCATGGCCACGTCACCGAGGCGTACCCGCTCCATCACGTCGCCGCGCTCCGGCGGCGTCAGCAGGCCGTACAGCGCCGCCGCGTTGGTGGCGCCGGTCTTGCGCACCAGGTTGTCCACCTGGTCCTTCATCAGTGCCTGGAGCGGGGAAATCACCACCGTCAGCGTGCCGCGGCGCACATAGCGCACCAGCGCCGGCAACTGAAAGCACAGGGACTTGCCGCCGCCGGTGGGCAGGATGGCGAGCAGCGAGCGCCCGGCGATGCCGTCCGTCACCACGGCCTGCTGCAGGCTCGCGCCGTCGGCGGTGGCCGGCAGCGGGCGGAAGGCATCGAAGCCGAACCAGCGCCGGAGCTGCGTCGGTGGGTCGTGCGCCTCCCGGCACCAGGCGCAGTCGGGCTCGCCGCAGGGCACCTCGCGCAGCGCCGTCAGCAGGCTCGCCGTGGCCGGAAAGCGCTGCCGCACCCAGGGCGGCAGCACTGAGTTGCCGCCGGCCACCGTCAGCCAGGCCGCGGCGTAGGCGAGCACCGGGCGCAGCCGGATGTCCGCGATATGGTCCAGGATCAGCTTCGGCGCCGTGGTCGTGCAGGCGCGGCCCCGCCAGCGTGCGAGCAGCCGGTCGCGCACCGCCGCGACGCCGGGCAGCGTTGGCGCGAACAGCCGGAACACCGCCGCGATGCCGTCGCCGCCGGTGGGGTTGTCGTCCAGCAGCGTCGCGCCTTGGAAGCAGAAGCGATACACGCCGAGCAGATCTGCGTCGCCCGCCGCCGCGCGCCGCGCCAGCTCTTCGCCCTGCTCGCGCAGCACCTGCGCCGCGAGCCGGCAGTCCGCCACCGGGTCGGCCAGGCTGTCGCGCACCAGCTTGTAGTTCTTCACCAGCCGGTGATAAGGGTTCTGCGGGAAAGCGAGCGGAGAGATATAGAGCGTGTCGACGATGGGCCGGCCCAGCAGCGTCAGTGCCGGCGCCAGCGCGCGCAGCGTCGGCAGGTCGTGGCCGAGCAAGTTGTGGCCGATCACGTAGCGGGCGTCGCCGGCGAAGGCGGTCAGCTCCGCCAGCGCCCGGGCGAGGTCGAAGCGGCCCTCGCGGCGGAGTTCCCGCTCGCCATCCGGCCCGCAACGCAGTGCGCCGATCTTGTGCACCGCGCCGTCGGCGCCGGTCTCCAAGTCCAACAGCAGCGCCCGGTCGAGGAGCGGCGCGAGCAGGCCGCTTCCCGGACCGGCGCCCCGGATCGCGCCCGGCGCCTGCAGGACGCCTTCCCGGGCACTGGTCTTGCTGGGTGCTTGCTCCATGGCGGAATCATAGGCTGGACGGACGGGATCTGCGTCATGCGCGGCGCTGCCTGAGTAAGCGCGAAAGCCGCTAAGATGGCGGGGCGGCTTGGCTGCAGCGGGCGCAACCGATGTCTTTTGATGAGGGAAAGATAGCCACCGACCTGACCATCGAAATCCTGCGCGAGATCCGTGACGGCATCACGGCGCTGCGCACCGAGGTGTCCGAGCGCATCGAAGGGCTGCGCGTCGAGTTTGCAGAAGCCTCGATCAGAACACCCAGCGCCTCGACCTGAATAACCAGCGCCTCGAACGGGTTGAGCACGGCCTGAACGACTTGGGGAAGTTCATGCGCCATATTGCGCTGGAACAGGCGCAGCATCGGGCCAAGCACGAGCGCTTCCACACCCACCACGTCGACCTGCTCGAGGCCGATGTCACGGACAAATCGAAATTGTCTGGTGACACCGCTCCAGCGGTGTCACCCGTCTCCGGGCGCTCTGCGCCCAGAAGCCCCGGCCCCAGCCGCACACCGTCCGTCGATGGACGCCCAGATCGAAGCCGCCGCACTTGAGCGGCACCGCAACCAGCGCCGTGGCCACGGAGCGCGGCCACGCCCGAGCGACGCGCGCTCCGCACCCCGTTGCAGTGTGCGTGCGCGTGCTCTAGGCTCACCGCAACGTTCACCGACCATGAGGTCGATCCGATGAACAACCTTCCCGCATCAGCCACGCCCACCGCCGCCCCCGAGGCGGGGTCCGCCGATGGCCGCCTGGTCAGCGAGGCGGAGTACTGGGAGGACTGGTACGGCGCCGGCGATGTCAGTTACGAGTGGAACAACGGCCGCTTGGAGGAGAAGCCGGTGTCGGATTTCGAGACCTTCCAGGTCTACCTCTGGTACCTGGAGCTGCTGCGGCACTATCTGCGCCAGCAGCCCATCGGCGAGGTGGTGGCGCTGGAGATGGGCTTTCGGCTGGCGCTCCCGACCCGCACCGTGATCCGCAAGCCGGACCTGGCCGTGGTCCTGGCGGACAACCCGGTACCGCTGGACCTCAAGGACAGCTCCTACCATGGGGTGTTCGACCTCTGTGTCGAGGCCCTATCGACGGAAAAGCCCGCCCATGTCCACCGCGATCTGGTGGTGAAGAAGGCCGAGTATGCCGCCGGCGGCGTGCCCGAATACCACGTGCTGCACCGCGAGCATGGCAACCTCGCCTTCTACGGCCTGACCCCCGGCCGCGTCTACGCGCCGCTGCCCGTGCACGGCAGCGGCGACGACCGAGTCGTGCGCTCCCGGGTGCTGCCGGGCTTTCAATTGCGCATCAGCGATCTCATCCGCCGGCCGAATCCCGATGCCATGCGCCGCGACCCGGTCTACAGCGGCTTCGTGCTGCCGGAATGGACCCGTGCCGAACAGGCGCGCGAGCAGGCCGAGCGCGAGCGGGAACAGGCCCAGCGCGAGCGGGAACAGGCCGAGCGCGAGCGGGAACAGGCCGAGCGCGAGCGCAATAAGGTTGTCCGCGAGCGCGACACTGTGGTCCGGGAACGCGATGAAGCCTTTGCCGCCAGGCGTCGCGAGGCGGCCGCCCGGGCAGAGGCCGAGACTGAGCTCGGCCGACTGCGCGCGGCGGCCGATAAGCGCACCTGAAAAGCAGCGCGCAGCGCTCTGCTATCTTCCGCTAACGGCCATGGCGACCAGCGCCACCCCGGAGGATGAAAGGCGCCGCTCGCCATGGCCGTATCCCACACCCCGGCCCTCTCCCAGAGGGAGACGGAGACAAAGAAGCGCGCTACGCGCGACTTCCATGGTAAAGCAGGAGATGCGCGCAGGGAGTGACGCGGCATCGCGCGCCCACGCAGCAGTCACCATGGGATCGGGGATGTCCGGCTGCGGGACGAAGCGCGACACATTGCGCCGCTCCACGCAGGCCGGCGCCCGAACAGCTAGCGCGTGACCACGAATCGACGACTAGCCCTTGCCGTTGCTGCGGTCTTGAACTAGCGTACGGCAATGGGCAATCGGTCAGGCGCACGCATGCCCCAGGCTTCGCCGGGCGGCGAGGGGAATCTGTGCTCCTGCGTGTCAGCCGTTCGAGCGCGGACTCCCGTGCAGACCCGTCAGGCCGATACTTCATCCACTCAGGCCACTGAGCGGAGTATCGTCTGGTCGATCGCCAGAGATGCCGACAGTCCGCCGCTTTTTCGGGATCGTGATCCAGACGTGACCTTCAATGACAGTCGGAACGGCTCGTCGACATGTCTGCCCTTCGCAGCTCACCCGACAGCGGGATGAAGGCCGCGCTCAAGGATCCGGAGGTCTTTGCCCAGGCCGACGTCGACCTTGGCAGCGTGGGCCTTGATCATCACTCCGACCAGCGCGCGGGGGCTGCTACGGAGCGCGGCGGCTGTAGGGCCGAGGGCCGAGGATGGCTCCCTCGGCCCGCGGCCCGCGGCCCTCGGCCCTCGGCCCTCGGCCCTTCCCCCAGGTGTGGTCGTACACTTGACTCATCTGCAAACTCTCAAACTGAGGTATGCCCGACAAGCGGGCTCGAGACCGCGCCGGCGCCGACTGGGAGCGCCGGCTTTCAGCCGGCTTCGCGTGCCGGGGGCTCGATGCCCCCGGCGCGCGATCTGCGGCGCGGGAGCCGGGCCGGTTGCCCATGCCGCGCGGCCGGCCGGACGAGCGCGCATGTGCTCTCTGATCGGCCCGAACGCCGCCGACGCGGCATCGAGCCGCGCCGGCGGCGAGCCGGCTGGAAAGCCGGCGATCCCAGCGCAGTAGTGTCCGCTGTGCGAACCGCTTGCGTGCGGCAGGCGATGTGGCCGGCACGATGATCGAGGCCGCGGGGTCACATGGCCGAACGGCGCCGATCTTGATCCGGCATTGATTATGAGGAATTGAGCGGTACCCGAACGTGGCTTGTCCCTCTTTAGCTCCCTCGTTAGCTCCCTCGTTAGCTCCCTCGTTAGCTCCCTCGTTAGCTCCCTCGTTAGCTCCCATGAACAAAACTCAAACGCGCTGCGACCTGTCCCGCTTCCTGCCAGGCGAATTGGCCGAGCGGGTAGTCACGCAGCAACTGATTCCCTCTATCGCGAAAGATCCCGGTCTCTCGCGCGAAATCGAGCAGGCCGCACGGCAGGTTCCGAGCCGCCATGTGCTTTATCGTGCTGACGCGCGAGAACTTTCTTGTCTCGCGCCGGGCAGCGTGCATCTCGTGCTTACTTCGCCGCCCTACTGGACACTCAAAGAGTACGATACGGAGGACGGCCAGCTCGGAGCAATAGACGATTACGAGACCTTCCTGGCCGAGCTTGATAAGGTCTGGCAGACCTGCTTCGACGCGCTAACGCCGGGCGGCAGAATGGTCTGCGTCGTCGGCGATGTCTGCCTTTCCCGCCGCCGCAATCGCGGGGTGCATGAGGTCGTACCCCTTCATGCCTCGATCCAAGAGCATTGCCGGCGTATCGGCTTCGCGAATCTGTCGCCGATCATCTGGCATAAGATCGCGAACGCCGCGTTTGAAGCCCAGGGCAACGGCGGCGGATTCTTGGGCAAGCCCTACGAGCCCAACGCCGTCGTCAAGAACGACATCGAGTTTATCCTTATGCTGCGCAAACCCGGCGGCTATCGCACCCCCAATGCGGCGGAACGCCTCCTGTCTCTGATTCCGGATGCGACCCACAAAGCCTGGTTTCAGCAGGTCTGGACAGGACTCACCGGGGCATCCACGCGAGACCACCCAGCGCCTTTTCCGCTGGAGCTTGCCGAGCGGCTTATCCGCATGTTCAGCTTCGTCGGCGACACCGTTCTCGATCCCTTCGCGGGCACGGGAACGACGATGCTGGCCGCCGCCCAGTGGGGGCGAAACAGTGTCGGCGTGGAGGTCGGCAGCCATTACGCCCGAATGGCGCGCCAGCGCTTCGAGCGGGAGATGCACAGCCTGTTGGTGGCCCGCGAGCTTACCTACGTCGCCGATGCCGCCCAAGCCGCATCGCCGAGCGGGGTCGACGAGGATGCGGCCCGTGCTCGCTGAGCTGGAAGACGCCATCGACCGCCTATTGGCGACGCCGGCGACCTCGACGCTCAGGCTGCAAAGGCTTGCCGATCTGCTGATCAATCTCTTGGCGCGCGGCGGCTTGCCCGGGGCACTCGGCGGCACGTCGGGTGAGCTGAGCGTACCCGGTCTGTCGCGGCCCAAGAATTGGGACTTGGCGTATGCGTTCGCCGGGAAGTTTCGTTTGCTGATCTCATTGAAATCGATGCTTAGGAATATCAGCGGATCGGTTCCAAATCGCATCGACGATCTGCAGGGGGAGCTGGCCAATGTCCAGCAGTTGCGCCCCGAAGTCGTCATCGGATACGTGGTACTGCTCGACGTGGCCGAGGACAGCCTGCGCAAGTCCGACGCAACCCTGTGGTCCGACTTCTTCGAACTGTCGCTGCGCAGGCTGGCGATCCGCAAAGCGCCGCTGTGGAACCAGGGACTGATGGAAAGCCTATGGTTCGTGCGCTTCGACCGGCGTCTGCCCCGGGGCTCCCGGCTTGTCGATCCCGCACGCACCGAACGCGAGTGCGAGATCTTCCTTCGGTCTCTGCTCTGCGAGCTGATCCTGCGCGAGCCCGCCATTACGCTGACTCGCAAGTTGGATTGCTCCGGACATTTGTCTTTCTAAGCGCGTCGTCGAACCCGGCCCGCCGGTTCCGCTTGCTCCCGAATCTGCGCGGTCCAGCGTGCTGGCGCGCTCGAAACTCGCGCTTCATGGGCAAGCGCACGATCAGATCCCAAAGCGGTGCCGGATAACAGGTGCAGGCGTAATGGATGACCGCGAAGCTCGCCACTCAGTACCCAGACCGAGGTCCTGCGCCTGCGCGGTCAGCGCGTCCGCCGCCTGTCGGGCGCTCGCATCGACCTTGGCCTCGTAGGCCATCAGATCCTCGAAGCGGAGGCGTCGATGTCGCCCGGCCTTGTGGTGGGGAATCTCTCCGGCTTCCAGTTGACCAAGTGGGGCCTGGACACGTTCAGCATATCCGCCGCCTGCTGCGTCGTCAGGTCCCGCCGAGCCAGCCCTGCACCGTCGGCCACAACAGCAGCACGCCCGTCACCGCCGCGGTGCCGAGGAACATGATGCGCAGGAAGCGATTGCCGCGCTTGATGCCGAAGCTCGCGCCGAAGTAACTTCCGAGCAGCGCGCCGGCGATGAGTCCGGGCGCGAGCGGCCAGATGACGTGGCCCATGAAGACGTGGGCGATGGCGCCGACGCCGTTCCAGAAGATGCCGTTGGCGGCGAGTGTCATCGCGGTGGCGTGCAGTTGGTCGTAGCGCAAGAGCCACAGGAACAGAAAGGTCGTGAACACGCCGCTGCCGGCGCTGATCCAGCCCGAATAGAACGCCGCCGGCACCAGCAGCGCCGAGCCGATCAACAGCAGCCGGGGCGATAGCCGCTCCGGGTCGAAGACGCTCGGCGCCGCCTTCTTCGCGAGCGTGATGCCCACCATGGCGATGATGACGCCGCCCACCAGCGGCTCCATGACCTCACCCGGCACGTTCGCGGCAAAGCGGGTGCCGAGCACGACGAAGGGCAGGCCCACCAGCGCCGTCCACCAGAACACGCGCCAGTCGATGAGCCCCTCGCGGACGTAGCGCAGCGTCGAGCCGATGCCGATGAAGCCGACGGCCAGCTTGTGGCTCGCGAGCGCGTTGATGAACGGCAGCCCGGTGAACAGGAGCACCGGCAACAGGATCAGCCCCGCCCCGCCGCCGGACAGGCTAGAGAAGAAGCAGGCCGCGAAGCTCGCGGCGAAGGTGAGCAGGATCAGGCCTAAGCTGATGTCTTGGAAGGCGTCCATGGATCAAGCATTCTCGCCGCGCGGCCCCAGCGAGGCTTCGCCTCGGACCTAAGAGTCGTGGTCATCGATATCGATATCGCTATCGAAAACGAGCATTCGCCGCGGGCGGCGCGCCCACGCCGGCTGCGGCCGACGCAGGTCGGCGTACCCGCTCGGGCGCGAGCGCAGGTCGTCCACGGCCTGCGTGCGTTGCGGCGCGCTCGCGGCGCTGCGTCAGAAGCGGGGCTTCTCCGGTGCTTCGTCAAACATCTTGACGCTGGCCATGATTTCTTCGCGGGCCTCTTCGCGGCCGCCCCAGCCGGCGATACGGACCCACTTACCTTCGTCCAAGTCCTTGTAATGCTCGAAGAAGTGGGCGATCTGGTCGAGCAGGTGCGGGGGCATATCGCGGAAGCTGGTGATGTTCCGGAAGCCCTTGAACAGCTTGTCGATGGGCAGCGCGAGGATCTTGGCATCGTCGCCGGACTCGTCGGTCATCTTGAGCACGCCGATGGGCCGGCACTTGATGACGGAGCCCGAGATAAGCGGGTACGGCGTCACCACCATCACGTCCACCGGGTCGCCGTCCGCGGACAGGGTGTGCGGCACGTAGCCGTAGTTGCACGGGTAGTGCATGGCGGTGGACATGAAGCGGTCCACAAACATGGCGCCGGTGGTCTTGTCCATCTCGTACTTCACGGGCTCGGCGTGCGACGGGATCTCGATGATGACGTTGATCTCGTTCGGCACGTTGTCGCCGCGCGGGACGCGTTGCAGGTCCATGGGTTTTCCTCGGGTGTTGGGCGTCGGGTCCCGCGAATCGGGGCCTCGGCCAAGTGGCGTGGATGGCCGCGGATTCTAACGCAGGTGCAGCAAAAACGAACGGCCGGGCGCCGCGCCCGGAAAGTCATCCTCGGCCCTCGGCCCTCGCCCTCAGCCCTCGCTAGACGATAAAAGGCACCAGCAGCAACGCGACGAGGTTGATGATTTTGATGAGCGGGTTCACGGCGGGCCCGGCCGCATCCTTGCACGGGTCGCCCACGGTATCGCCGGTGATGGACGCGTGATGCGCCGTGGAGCCGGGGCCGCCGAAGCGGCCTTCTTCGATGCACTTCTTCGCGTTGTCCCAGGCGCCGCCGCCGGTGGTCATGGCGATGGCGACGAAGAAACCGGTCATGATGGTGCCGATGAGCATGCCGCCCAGGGCGAGCGCGCCCGCATCGCCACCCATGAGCCATTGGCTGCCGAAGGCGACGACGGCGGGGATCAGCACCGGCAGCAAGGCAGGCACGACCATCTCGCGGATAGCGCCGCGCGTGAGCATGTCCGCGGCGCGGGCATACTCGGGCGTCTCGCTGCCTGCCAGGATACCGGGGTGCTCGCGGAACTGCCGGCGCACCTCGTCCACGATGTCGCCGGCCACGCGGCCCACCGCCTCCAGCACCAGCGCGCTGAACAGGAAGGGCACCAAAGCGCCGATGAAGAGCCCGATCAGCACGGCCGGGTTGCCGAGCTCGAACAACAGCATCTTGCCTTGCGCCGCCAGCGAGCTGGTGTAGTCCGCAAACAGCACCAGCGCCGCGAGCGCCGCTGAGCTGATGGCATAACCCTTGGTGACGGTCTTGGTGGTGTTGCCGACGGCGTCGAGCGCGTCGGTGACCTTGCGGATCTCCGGGTCCAGCCCAGCCATCGCCGCGATGCCGCCGGCGTTGTCGCTGATGGGGCCGAAAGCGTCGAGCGCCAGCACGATGCCGGCCATGCCAAGCATGGCGGTGGTGGCGATGGCGATGCCGTACAGCCCCGCCATGGCATACGCACCCCAGATGGCCAGGCAGACGACGATCACGGGTGCCGCCGTCGCCTTCATCGCAATCGCGACGCCCGCGATGATGTTCGTCGCATGGCCGGCCCGGGAGGCCTTGGCGATGCTCTGCACCGGCGGGTAGTCCTTGCCGGTGTAGTACTCGATGATGATGACCGTGAGCCAAGTCAGCCCAAGGCCGATCGTCGCTGCGCCGAGCACGCCCCAGCGGCTCACCGCGGCGCCGCCCGGCTCCATCACCAGCGTCGCCGGCAGCACAAGCCAGGTGATCGGGATGAACAGCAGAAACGCCATGACGCTCGCGGCCGTGAGCCCCTTATACAGCGTCGCCATAATGGGGCTGTCGCCGTTGTTGGCCTCGACGAAGTTGGTCCCGACCACCGTAGCGAGGATGGCCACGCCCCCCAGCACCAGCGGATAGACGATTGCGGCAGCGCCGTGGTGGCCCAGCAGCAGTGCGCCCAGGAGCATGGCCGCGACCACGGTGACGACGTAGGTCTCGAACAGATCCGCCGCCATGCCGGCACAGTCGCCGACGTTGTCGCCGACGTTGTCGGCAATGGCCGCCGGGTTGCGCGGGTCGTCCTCCGGGATGCCGGCCTCGACCTTGCCGACCAGGTCCGCGCCCACATCGGCGCCCTTCGTGAAGATGCCGCCGCCCAAGCGCGCGAAGAGCGAGATCAGCGAGCTGCCGAGCGCGAGCCCCACCAAAGCGTGCAGCGCCTCCCGCTGCCCGGCGAGGTCGGCCGGGTCCGCCGGCACCAGATACAGGAAATAGCCGGCGACGCCGAGCTGTGCGAGCCCCACCACCAGCAACCCCGTAACGGCGCCGCCGCGAAAGGCCACTAGCAACGCCGCCGGCAGGCCGTGGTGCGCGGCCTGCGCCGTGCGCACGTTGGCGCGCACCGCCACATGCATGCCGATGAAGCCCGCGGCCCCGGACAGCAGCGCGCCGATCAGAAAACCGATGCCCGCGTCGAGCCCGAGCGTGTAGATGAGCCCCGAAAGCAGCAGCGCGCCGACGACGGTGATGGTGAGGTACTGGCGGATGAGATAGGCCGAAGCGCCGGCCTGAATCGCACCGGCAATCTCCTGCATCCGCTCATTGCCCGGCGGCTGCGCCAACACGAAGCGGATGGACGCGACGCCGTAGCCCACCGCCACAAGCCCGCAGAGGATGGCGAAGATCAGGCCGAAGGACATAGCGATCTTCTCTCCCCGGTAAGTGGCAGACGCCAGCGCCGACGAAGGTGGCGCCCTGGCTCAAACAGCGCCGGGCATGGTGTTGCAGCGGGAAGCGAAAAGCAAGGTTGGCCTTACGACGGCAGCAGCTTCGGCTATCCCCGCCGATGCGCGCGCACAGCCGGCGCGGGCGTGGCCCCGGTGGCGTGCAGGCTTACCGAGATCTCGCTCCACTGCGCCTTCAGGCGCCCCAAGGCGGCGGGGGAGAGCCCCTTGGCAGCGTCGCCCACCAGCACCTCCAGCGCCTCGCCGAGATCGCCGCTGGGGGAAAAGGGTCGGGAAAAGGGGTCGGTCGGGAAAAGCGGGAAAAGGGACAAGGGGTCAGAAAGGGAAAAGGGGTCAGAGCCGAATGGCGCTAACTTAAGCCGCTTGTCCATACCAATCAGATATTTGCGGGGCAGGAAACTCGATCGGGAAACCGCCCTCGGCGCCGTTTCCGCCCGACTCCTCTCCCTGAGCGTCCTACAATCTCGCGGTTTCGCGACGCGGGATGGGCATAAGTTACTGATTCTTAGAAAGTCGGCTCTTTAAGTTAGCGCCATTCGGGTCAGAGCCCTTTTCTCTAATCGTGCAGGGTTAGGGGTCGCGCAGGGATAGGGGTCGCGTCTCACACAAAACGCCGGGGGAAACCGAGCGATTCATAAAAAATTTGCGCCGGAGCCGACCGGGAGGTCGGCTCTCCGGCTCGGCTACGGGCGGGCAAGTGCTTCGCTGCCGAGCCTCCACCGTTCCCGTGCCTCAATGCACCTGGGCGCAGAGCGCCCTTCGAGGGGCGACACCGCTGGAGCGGTGTCGCGAGTGGAACACCCGAAAGGGGCCGATTCGTGACCGGCCTCGTCCTTTTCGCGGCTTTCGGGTCTTTGCGATCACTTGAGCACTGGAGTGTTGACCTCCAGGTCAACGCGGCGACAGCGTGGGATGCGCTGATGTCGTGAAGTGCGGAGCCGACCGCGAGGTCGGCTCTCCGGCCGGGCTCCGACTCGGCTACGGGCAGGCAAGTGCGACGTCGATGCACGGCTGTCGCGAGTGCGGAGCCGACCGGGAGGTCGGCCCTCCGGCCCGCTCAGCAGCGGCGCTCGCCTCGCGACCGGATCAGAGCAGCGAGTAGGAGATCGTCACGCCGGTCATGACGATGGCGACGATGCTCATCAGCTTGATGAGAATATTCAGGCTCGGCCCCGAGGTGTCCTTGAACGGGTCGCCGATGGTGTCGCCGATGACCGAGGCGCGGTGCGCGACGGAGTTCTTGCCGCCGTGGTGGCCGGCCTCAATGTGCTTCTTGGCGTTGTCCCAGGCACCGCCGGCGTTGGACAGGAACACCGCGAGCGCAAAGCCCGTGGAGAGCCCACCCACCAAGAGCCCGATGACCCCGGCGACGCCGAGCAGGAGCCCCACCACCACCGGCGCGGCGATGGCGATGAGCGACGGCAGGACCATCTCCTGCTGCGCGCCGAGGGTGGAAATAGCCACGCAGCGCTCGTAGTCCGGGTCCGCGGTGCCCTTCAGGATGCCCGGGTTCTCGCGGAACTGCCGGCGCACCTCCTCCACCATCTGCTGCGCGGCGCGGCCCACCGCGAGCACGGTGAGCCCGCTGAACGCAAACGCCACCATGGCGCCCAAGAACAGCGACACCAGCACCACCGGGTTCAGCAGTGTGACGTTGTAGAAGGCCATGAACTCCATAAGGCTCGCCTCGGCGGTCGCCACTGACAGGCCGTTGCCCAGCGTGAGCGTCTCGGTGCCGGTGGCGATGAGGTCGATGCGGATCACCTCGATGTAGGACGCGATCAGCGCCAGCGCCGTCAGCGCCGCGGAGCCGATCGCAAAGCCCTTGCCCGTCGCCGCCGTGGTGTTGCCGAGCGCGTCCAGTGCATCGGTGCGCTCGCGCACCTCCGGCCCCAAGCCGCTCATCTCCGCGTTGCCGCCGGCGTTGTCGGCGATGGGACCGTAGGCGTCGCTCGCGAGCGTGATGCCGAGCGTGGAGAGCATGCCCACCGCGGCGATGGCGACGCCGTAGAGGCCCTGGCCCATTTGCGTCACGTCGAAGCCCGCGGCGAACAGAAACGCGAGCAGCGTGCCCACCACCACCGCGATGACGGGCGGTACGGCGGAGAGCATGCCAACGCCGATGCCGGCGATGACCGTGGTGGCGGCGCCGCCCTCGGCGGCGCGGGCGATGGAGCGCGTCGGCCGGTAGGTCGGCGAGGTGAAGTACTCGGTGGAGCGGCCGATGAGGATGCCGGTGATCAGCCCCGTCACCACGGCGCCCCAGATGCCCCAGACATTCTCGATGCCGAGCAGCCAGAGCAGCGGCAGGGACGTGACGACGATGAGCGCGGCGCTGCTGTTGATGCCGCGCGACAGCGCCCCAAGCAGCTCGCGCTGGTCCGCGCCCTCGCGCGTCTTCACCAGATAGACGCCGAATACCGAGAGCAGGATGCCGAGCCCGGCGATGGCGATGGGCGCGATGACGGCCTTGAGCTGCAGCGCGGGATCGGCCACGTAGGCCGCGGCGCCGAGCGCGCAGGCGGCGAGGATCGACCCGCAGTAGGACTCGAACAGGTCCGCGCCCATGCCGGCCACGTCGCCGACGTTGTCGCCGACGTTGTCGGCGATGACCGCCGGGTTGCGGGGGTCGTCCTCCGGGATGCCGGCCTCGACCTTGCCGACGAGGTCGGCGCCGACGTCGGCCGCCTTGGTGTAGATGCCGCCGCCGACCCGCGCGAACAGCGCTTGCAGCGACGCGCCCATGCCGAAGGTGAGCACCGTCGTGGTCACCAGCACCAGCCGGCTGCCGTCCGCGGCGTCGCCGGGCGTGAACCAATTGATGAGCACGAACCAGAGCACGATGTTGGCAAGCCCGAGCCCCACCACCACCAGGCCCATGACGGCGCCGCTGCGGAAGGCGATTTTGAGCGCCTTGCCGAGGGATGTCTGCGCCGCCGCGGTGGTGCGGGTGGAGGCGCGCGTTGCTGTCTGCATGCCGAAGTAGCCGGCGAGCGCCGAGAAGAAGCCGCCGAAGATAAAGGTCACCGGCAGCCAGGGGTTCTGGATGCCGAGCCCGTAGGCAAGGAAGGCGAAGATGGCCGCGACAACCGCGAACACCACGAACATGATCTTGTATTGCTGGCGCAGGTAGGCCATGGAACCGGCGCGCACGTGGCCGCCGATGGTGCGCATCTTCTCGTTGCCCTCGTCCTCCGCCTGCATCTCGCGGAAGAAGCGCCAGGCGAAGATCATTGCGACGAGGGCGGCGATGGGGGCGATCCAGAATACGGGCTCGGTCATATCTTTACCGCGGGATGTGGTCGGGCCTAAAGAAACGTCGACCTGTCGGCGTTTCCGTGTAACGCAGAATGCGCTTGGTCGGTGCCGGCATGCGCCGTTCGGGCGCGCGCCGGCGGCAGGGGTGGGCGCCTCGCGTCCGCACCCCGCCAGCGCCGGTCGCCTTCCGGCACCGGCGGCACCGGGCCTCTGCCCGGCGGCTGTCTCTACCTCAGTGGCTTGCTGCCGCCTCGGACGGGCGGCTTAGTCGATCGGGCACTGCTTAATCGAACCGCGGCTTAGCCGAACGGCCACGTCGAACCGCCTCTTAATCGAACCGCGTCACCTGCGCCGAGCGCCACCAGTCGTAATGCTCCGAGTCGAGCTCTCGGGCGCTCGGGAACGGGTAATACGCAAACTCCAGGTGGTCGCCGACATAGAAGCCGCGCTCCACCATACGGTAGATCACGCCCTGCTTGACCTGCTTTAGCACGAGCTTGCTGTCCTTCGTGTTCTGCCCGAAGTCGAGCAGTACGTCGCGCAGGTGGCTGATGGCGGTGTACGGCAGGTCGTCGGCGTTGCCGCTGCTTGGATTCGTGGACAGATCGCCGAGCTTCAGCTCCGCGAAGGCGATGCGCGGCACGTTCACCGGGTGCTGCGGGTCCGTGATGGAGTTGGCAAAGTCGTGCGGCTCCAGCCGGCTCGCCACCAGCGGGGTCACGGGGCAGAACTCCTGGTACAGGTGCAACGGGTGCTCGCTGTCCGGCGTGTAGTCGCCGCGGCCGAGCTCCAGCGTGCGGCCGTCGCTGGTGACCAGATACAGGTGCCCGAGCGCCGACACGGGCACCTGCGCCAGCACGTTGTAGATGCCGAGGTAGACCGAGGACTTCGGCGCGCCGCTCGGCTGCGTGATGCAGCGCTCATCGGCGAGGTGGTACGGAAAGTCGCCACCGCGGAAGGACGGGTCCACCTCGAAGAACATGGCCTCGCCGTGGGCATGCAGGTGGCGGCCGACGGCGTAGTAGGCGCCGAACGCGGCCGGATCGAGTTGCGAGGCGATCAGCGCCTCCGGGATCAGCGACAGATACAGGCGGTAATCGCTCATCTAAGGGCTCCCCATTGGACGGCGCCGAAGCGTTGTGGGCAGGCCGCCCAAGTTGCGCGAAACGTTAGCGGAAATCCCTGTCCTTTGCAGCAGCGAATTACAGGGAAATACGGTGCGGCCCGCCGGCAAGCTTGGTCATCGATGCCGCGCGGGCTCGCGCTGCGCGCCGAGCCCCGCGGCAGCAAAGCCGCAGGCCGTCAGACGTCGAACAGCCCGAGCTTCTTCGGCACCGGCTTGTTCTCCAGCGTGACGTACTTCGGCAGCCCGTTCTCGTAGGGCGGGTAGTCCTCGCCGGCGATCAGCGGGTACAGGTACTCGCGGCACTTGTCGGTGATGCCGTAGCCGTCCTCGCTGATGAAGTCCGGCGGCATGAACTTCTCGACGTTCGCGACCTGCGACAGCGGCGCCTCGCCCACCTCCCAAACGTACGGGTTAGAGGACTTGCGCACCACCGTCGGCATCACGGCGTTGTGGCCGGCGACGGCGTACTCGACGCCCGCCTTGCCGAGCGCATAGGCCTGCTCGACATCGGACTTGGAGGCCAGGTGCCGCGCCGCGCGCTGCAGGTAATCCGCCACGGCCCAGTGGAACTTGCAGCCGAGCGCCTCCTTGACCATGTTCGCCACCACCGGCGCCGCACCGCCGAGCTGCGCGTGGCCGAAGGCGTCGCGGGTGCCCTGCTCGGCCAGGAAGCGGCCGTCTGGATAATGGCAGCCCTCGGACACCACGACGCTGCAATAGCCGTGCTCCTCGATGCGCGCCTTGACCGCGGCCAGGAACCGATCCAGGTCGAACTCCACCTCCGGGAACAGGGTCACCACCGGGATGCCCTGGTCCGCCACCAGCGCGCCGGCGGCGGCGATCCAACCCGCGTGCCGGCCCATGACCTCCAGCACGAAGAGCTTGGTGCTGGTGGCGCACATGGAGCGCACGTCGAAGCTCGCCTCCAGCGTGGACGTGGCGATGTACTTGGCCACGCTGCCGAAGCCGGGGCAGTTGTCGGTGATGGGCAGATCATTGTCCACCGTCTTTGGAACATGGATGGCCTGCACCGGGAAGCCCATCTTCTCGGACAACTGGCTGACCTTGTAGCAGGTGTCCGCGGAGTCGCCGCCGCCGTTGTAGAAGAAGTAGCCGATGTCGTGGGCCTTGAAGACCTCGATCAGGCGCTCGTACTCGCGCTTGTTGGCTTCCAGGCTTTTCAGCTTGTAGCGGCAGGAGCCGAAGCCGCCGGACGGGGTATGGCGCAGCGCCGCGATGTTCTCGGCGGACTCCTGCCCCGTGTCGATGAGATCTTCGGTGAGCGCGCCGATGATGCCGTTGCGCCCGGCGTAGACGTTGGCGATCTTCTCCGGATGCTGCCGGGCCGTCTCGATGACGCCGCAGGCTGAGGCATTGATCACGGCCGTTACGCCGCCGGACTGGGCGTAAAAGGCGTTCTTCGCGGTCATGGCTGTCCCCTCTCGTGTTCTCCGCTGGCAAAGCGGGTGCTAAATCGATCGTTGAATGCTTGAGCTTGTGCGGGCCGGGTCGGGTCGGGTCGGGTTCGGTCTTCGGCGGTCGCGCGGTCGGCCGCTCGCGCGGTCCGCGTGCGCGTGCACGCCGATGCCAGGCTGCTGACGGGACTTGTGGAAGGCGGCGGCGGGCACATGCTGCGACCGCCCCGGCGCGAAGGCGCAAGCCTACAGAAACGCCGCTCTGCGCGCACGCAATCCCGTTGATGGGCCTATTGGCGTTGTCGATGCCGCGGCGGGTCGGGGCAACCGCCACGACTGCGGCCGCGGCTGGGCGGGTCAGGGCCAGAAGCCCAAGCTGCGCGGGCTGGCCGCGGCGCCGGTCGCGACGCGCACGGCCACGGCCGGGGTCGTCATCGGCTCAGCAGCCGGGCCGGCTCCACCAGCGCGAGAGCCGGCGCTGCAGCACCCGCGACGGCACGCCCTCGTAGTGGGAGACATCGTTGAACACGCGCAGCCGCGCGCGGGTCACGCTCGCGAAGTCCAGGATGGTCAGCGCCGCCGGGCTTTGGTCGAGCCGGTCGCGATAGCCGCGGGCGTCGAAGCCCAGCAGGCTGCTCACCAGGAGCCGGTTGGTGCCCTTGTGCGAGACCACCAGCACGGAACGCTCGGCATGCTGCTCGACGATGCGGCGCATCACCGGCAGCGCCCGGGCCAGCACATGGATGCCGGACTCGCCGCCCGCCGGGGCGATGGTGAGCGGGTCCTCCTGCCAGGGCTCGTACTCGGCGGGATGGTCGCGCTCCACCTCGTCGCGGGTGTGGCCCTCCCAGTGGCCGTAGTCGATCTCGCGCAGGTCGGGCTCCGCCAGCGGCTCCAGGTCGTGGGGCTTGGCAATGATACGCGCGGTCTCCAGCGTGCGGCTCATGGGGCTCGCGTAGACGGCGTCCAGCGTGTCGCAGCGCAGGCGCTCCCCCAGCGCCGCCACCTGCCGGCGGCCCTCCTCGGATAGGGAGACATCGGTGGAGCCCGCGAAGCGATCTTCGGCGGTCAGATCCGTCGCGCCATGGCGGACGAGGTAGATACGGGTGGGCATAGGCTGTTCACTAGATTGCTTGACGGCGCCGAATGCTTGCAGATGAGTCAAGTTTCACGACGACAAGGCGCTCGCAGGCAAAAGGGCCGAGGGCCGAGGGCAAAGGGAGCCCGCCTCGGCCCTTGGCCCTTGTTTCCATGCCCCGACGAGCGGGCTGCGCAAGACTAGGCGCCGTGCCCTGGTCGGTCTGAGGCTCTGCCTCACTGGGCTTGATCGCTCGCTTGCCCGGCAGATGCCGGCGTGTCCGAGCAAGCGCAAGCGGGGAGCCGGCGTCGGCGCGCGGCTTCATCTCTGGGGCGAATCCCGCGGGCTTGCGCCGGGGCAACCGGAAGGCCGATTGTGCCCGTGTACGCGCGGCCCCGCTTTCGGTAAGATGGCGACTCAATCGACAGTGACTTTAGGTTCGCACCTCACCATGAAAGAAGCAGAACAGCAGCTCAATCACGAAATCGGCCAACGCCTGCGCACGGCGCGCATGGCGCGTGGGCTCAGCCTGAACGAGCTCTCCGCGCTCACCAACAAGCTCTACAGCAAGTCGCGCATCAGCAACTACGAGCAGGGCATTCGGCGGCTCAGCGTCGAAGGCGCACAGGCGCTGGCAGAAGCACTCGGCAACGTCTCCGCGGCCTATCTGCTCTGTCTCGACCGCGAGAGCGGGCTGGCCTTGAACGAGCAAGAGCTGAGGCTACTGGAAGCCTTCCGGCGCACGGATGACGACGGCCGGCGCCGGGTGCTGGATTGCGCCGACATCGTCATCAGCGTGCCGGCGGAACCGTCGGACGATTAATCGCCCGCGGCGTCGGGCGACGCCGTCGGGTCACGCTCGCTCGCCGAGCGCCGCGCGCAGCTTCTGCCGGGCGCGGAACAGCCGCGTGCCGACGCCGGCGGACGTGAGCCCGAGGCGCTCTGCAATCTCCTGCTGCGAGAAGCCGTGCAGCACCTGCAGGATCAGCGGCTCGCGGTATTCGGCCGGCAGCGCGCGAATGGCCCGGCGCAACACGAAGGCCTCCGCGGAGGTGTCGTAGGTCTTGCGCGCGGCGCAGATGTCCTCCACCGGCAGCTCGCTCTCGCGCGGCTGGATGCGCTCGAAGCGGCGCGCGTTCTCGCGCCGCACGATGGTCTTGAGCCAGCCCAGCACGGCGGCTGGGTTCTCCAGCCGGTCGAAGGAGCGCCAGGCGCGCAACAGGCTGTCCTGGACCAGGTCCTCAGCGGTGTCGCGATTGCCGGCGAGGCGATAGGCGTACTTGTACAGCGCGGACCGATGGGTGCGCGCCAGCTCGTCGAAGTCGAGGGCGGTTGCGGTTGCGGTGGCGGTTGCAGTTGCGGTTGCAGTTGCAGTTGCGAAGGGTGCAGCGATGGCGGTGGCGGACATGGCGGTCTCCTCGTTCCAGTGATGCTCTACCTCCCTTGAGCAGCCGCCGTGCCAAGCTTTATCTAATTGTTTCTACGTGGCTTTTTAGTATCTCGCGCCAGCAGGTATAACGATCCGTTACAACGTTTCGTGACGACGCCGTCCGCATCCGGGCTCGCCGGCAGACAACCAGCGCTCGCGGCAGGTCGCCAAGACCGGGTAGGTGATCCTCGACGCCGACCAGATCGCGAACCTTCGCGAGCACGAGGCCGTCGACTTGGTGATCATTATTCCGGCCATCGGTTGGTGAGCCCGGCGCAGTCAGGTGCAGCATCGGCAGTGCCAATGCCGCGCTTTGTCGAGCGTGCCGGTGACGACGCGGCGCTGCTGCGCTGGCCTGGCTGCCTGGCGCGGCGCGTCGGCGATGGGGAGCCGCAAGCGGCGAAGGCGCGGCACGACAGCACGCCGGTGAAATAATCCGGCAACCCGCTCGGTCTCTGTTGGCAAGCGCAGATGGCAATCGCCAAACGCGCTCCGGGCTTCGGTGCACCGCACCAGCCAACCACCAGCCAACCACCAGCCAACCAAACTGGAGACCGACCATGACCAAGACCCTCAGCATCGCCCTCGCCGCCGCCCTGTTCACCGCTGGTGCCCAGGCCGCCGACAGCTACCGCCAGTTCACCGCCGGCAATCCGGACATCCACGGCGGAGTGATCAAGTACGAGGGCGTCACCGCCGTGCAGCCGGGCGTCGGCAGCGACTTCGACCGCTACCACGGCCTAGCCGACGGCAACCGGGATCTGTTCTCGGTGGACCTGGATCTGGACCAGGCCCCGTCCGACAACGGCCCGCGCCCGGACATCTACGGCCCCTTCGGCAGGAGCCCCGATATCGGCTATTGAGGGTGACGCAGGCGCTACGGCCCTCAGCACGAGCCCAAGGACGGGCCCCGTCAGCGCAGCAGCAGCGTCGGTATCGTCGCCGAGCGCAGCAGGTCGTCGGTCTTGCTGCCGAACAGCAGGCTGCGCAGCGGCGAGTGGCCATAGGCGCCCATCAACAGCATGCCGATGGCGTGCTCGCGCACGTAGTGGGCGATGACCCGCTCGGTGTCGCCGGGCACCAGCGCCGTGACGATGTCGAATTCGGCCGCCTCCAGCGTACTGCGTGCCCAGTCGATCTGCTTGGCGCTGTCGCGGCGCTGTTGGCCGGACATGAGCACGTGCACCGGCAGGCCCCGGAACAGCGGGCTGCGCGCGACCATCTCGACGCCGCGGCGGGTCATGCTGCCGCCGTCGAAGGCGATCAGCACCCGCTCGGGCTCCTTGAAGTCCGCCGTCACGGCCAGGATCGGGCGGCTCAGCGCGCGCACCATGCGCTCCACGTTGCGGCCCAAGTCGCGCTGGGTGGTCTCGGCGGACTCGCCGCGGCGCCCGAGCACGAACAAGCGCACCTGCGCCTGCTGCTCCACCAGCACCTCTTCGAGGTCGCCATAGCGCTGACGAATGTCCGGTGCCGCGACGCCGGCGCCGAGCGCGCGCTCGCGCAGCGCATTCAGGAACACCCGCCCCTGCTCGCGCACGGCCTTGCTGCGCGCCTCGTCCGCCTCGGACAGCCGCTCCAGCAGCGCCTGCTGGGCGTTGACGCCGATGATGCCGCTGTGGTCGGCGCCGCGCACCGCGCCCGCGTCGCGGTCGATGATGTGCAGCAGCTCCAGCGGCGCCTGCATGCGGCGGGCGGCCCAGGCCGCGGCGTCGGCGACGAAGTCGGCGAAATGCGACTGGTCGACGCAGGCGAGTACCTTTTGTTCGTCTTGCATGGCCGATTCTCCTGTCAGTGGCCCATCAACTGCTCGACGGCATCGGGCTTGTCATGCACGGCGAAGCGGTCCACCAGGGTGCGGCTCGCCTCGTTCAGGCCGACCACCTCTACGTCGGTGCCCTCGCGGCGGAACTTGATCACGACCTTGTCCAGCGCCGTCACCGCGGTGATGTCCCAGAAGTGGGCGCGGCTCACGTCGATGCGCACGCGCTCGATGACCTCCTTGTAGTCGAAGGAGGCGATGAACCGATCCGCGGACGCGAAGAAGACCTGGCCGACCACCTGATAGACGCGCTCGCGGCCCTCCGCGGCCGGCGTCGAGCCGACGTAGAGGATGCGACCCACCTTGTGGGCGAAGAAGAAGCCGGACAGCAGCACGCCCACCAGCACGCCTTGGGCCAAGTCGTGGGTTAGCACCGTCACCGCCACGGTGGCGAGCATGACGACGTTGGCATCGAAGGGGTGCTCGCGCAGGTTGCGGAACGAGGCCCAGTTGAAGGTGCCGATGGAGACCATGATCATCACCGCCACCAGCGCCGCCATCGGGATCTGCGCCACCCAGTCGTTGGCGAACACCACCAGCAGCAGCAGCACCACGCCGGCCACCAGCGTCGACAGCCGCCCACGGCCGCCGGATTTGATGTTGATGACGGTCTGGCCGATCATCGCGCAGCCCGCCATGCCGCCGAAGAAGCCGGTGACGACGTTGGCCGTCCCTTGGCCGACGCATTCGCGGTTCTTGTTGCTTTTGGAGTCGGTCAGATCATCGACGATGGTCGCCGTCATCAAGGACTCCAGCAGGCCGACCACGGCCAGCGTCGCCGAGACCGGGAAGATGATCTGTAAGGTCTCCAGATTCAGCGGGATGTCCGGAATCAGAAACACCGGCAGGGTGTCCGGCATCTGGCCCATGTCGCCGACGGTGCGGATGTCCAGCTCCATGAAGATGGCCGCCGCGGTCAGCGAGACGATGGCCACCAGCGGCGACGGGATCGCCTTGGTCAGATACGGCAACAAATAGATGATGGCCAGGCCCGCCGCCAGCACGCCGTAGACCTGCCAGGTGAGCTGGGCGCCGGTGATCTCCGGCAACTGCGCCATGAAGATCAGGATGGCCAGCGCATTGACGAAGCCGGTAATGACCGAGCGCGAGATGAAGCGCATCAGGTTGCCCAGCCGCAGCCAGCCGGCCAAGATCTGCAGCACGCCGGTCAGCACCGTGGCCGCTAGCAGATACTGCAGGCCGTGCTCGGCGACCAGCCCCACCATCAGCACCGCCATCGCCGCGGTGGCCGCGGAGATCATGCCGGGGCGCCCGCCGGCAAAGGCGGTCACCACGGCGATGCTGAAGGAGGCATAGAGCCCCACCTTCGGGTCCACGCCGGCGATCAGCGAGAAGGCGATCGCCTCCGGGATCAGCGCCAGCGCCACCACCAGGCCGGCGAGCAAGTCGTTGGGAATGTTCGACAGCCAGTCGCGTCGCAGTGATTTCATATCCAGGGGTCCATGAGCGGCCGAGCCGGCGGCAGGCATGCGGCCAAGTCGATACCGCGCGAGGCTCGCTCGCGCGGATAAACGAGGGTGCGGGCAGCGAAAGCGCCGGCAGTGTGCCGGGCAGGCAGCCGGCCGGGGCGGCCGGAGATGGCGCCGGGATGCCGGGCTCGGGCGATAACGTGTCAGGCGCGCAAGTCTAGCGGCAAGGGCTGGCAGATGAAACCCGGCTGCGGGCGTCGATTTCGATAGCGCTGTCGATTTCGCTAGCGATGGCCCAGCGTCGGGTTCCGCCGACGCGTCGCGTCGCTGCATGCCCGGCCCGCCTATAATCCGTGCTTTCGCCTGGAGCCGCCGTGCCCAAGCTCGCCGCAGCCATCGCCAAGGTGGGAAGCACCACGCTGTTGTCGCGGGTGCTGGGTTTTGTCCGCGATCTGCTGATTGCGCGGCTGTTCGGCGCGGATGCGGCCACCGACGCCTTCTTCGTCGCCTTCAAGGTGCCGAACCTGCTCAGGCGGCTGTTTGCGGAGGGGGCCTTTGCGATGGCGCTAGTGCCGGTGCTCCAGCAGTATCGGGAGGCCGGCGACGCGGCGGCGCTGAGGGGCTTCCTGGACCGCGCCGCCGGCACGCTGGCGCTGGTGCTGTTTGCCGTGACCGCGCTCGGCGTGCTCGCAGCGCCGGTGCTAGTGCTGGCGTTTGCGCCGGGGTTCCTGGCGGATGCCGAGACGCACGAACTGGCCGCCGCCATGCTGCGGCTCACGTTGCCGTATCTGTTCTTCATCGGGCTCACGGCCTTCGCCGGCGGCATCCTCAACACCTACGAGCGCTTCGGCGTGCCGGCCTTCACGCCGGTACTGTTGAATCTGGTGCTCATCGGCTGCGCGCTTATGCTCGCGCCGCGGCTTGCGGAGCCGGTGATGGCGCTGGCCTGGGGCGTGCTGCTCGCCGGGGTCGCGCAGCTCGCGTTTCAGCTACCCTTTCTGGCCAGGCTCAAACTGCTGCCGCGGCTTCGGCTCGGCTTTCGCGACCCCGGCGTGCGGCGCATCGGTCGGCTCATGGGGCCCGCACTGTTCGGCGTGTCCGTCGCGCAACTGAGCCTGCTGATCGACACGCTGCTCGCGTCCTTTCTCGCCACGGGCAGCATCTCCTGGCTCTACTATTCGGACCGGCTCGTCGAGTTTCCGCTTGGTGTGCTCGGTGCCGCGCTCGGCACCGTGATCCTGCCGCGCTTGGCGCAGCGCAGCGGCAGCCACACCCGCGCCGAGTTCTCCGCGACGCTGGACTGGGCGCTGCGCTGGGTGCTGCTGCTCGGCCTGCCGGCGAGCCTGGGCCTGATGCTGCTCGCCGGGCCGGTGCTGGCGAGCCTGTTCCTATCCGGCGCCTTCGGCCCGGACGACGTGGCGATGGCCCGGCAGAGCCTGGTTGCGTACTCGGCCGGGCTGGTCGGATTCATGGCCATCAAGGTGCTGGCACCGGGCTTCTACGCCCGGCAGGACATGCGCACGCCGGTGCGCATCGCGCTGGTGGCGATGCTCGCGAACCTGGTGCTGAGCCTGGCACTCATGTTCCCGTTCGGCCACGGCGGGCTTGCGCTCGCGACCTCGCTCGCGGCGCTCCTGAACAGCGCGCTGCTGCTCGCCGGGCTGCTGCAAAGTCGCGTCTACCGGCCGCTCGCGGGCTGGCGGCTGCTCTTGCTGCGCGCGCTCGCGGCGAACCTGGCGATGGGCTTGCTGCTCTGGTGGCTCGCCGGCGACCTCTCGGCTTGGCTGGCGCCGGACGCGGACGGGCTGCTGCTGCGCCTTGCGGGGCTGATCGGTGCCGGTGCGCTCGCTTACGTGGCGACGCTCGCGCTGCTGGGCTTGAGGCCGAAGCACCTTAAAGAGCCGGGGGCCGCCGGGGCGGGTTAGGAGGCCCGGGTACGCCGACTTCAGTCGGCAACCCGGAGCGAGCGAACTTTTCTCTCGTGCCGAGGCTCTGCCTCGGCACGCCTCTTCGCGGCTCTGCCGCCTTGGGCCGCGCACGGGCGGCAGAGCCGCCGGACGCGGTGCCGAGGCGGAGCCTCGGCACCAGTTGGAAACCGTCGCAGACCGTTGCGTCGTCGTCCTGAATCCGATGACGACAACGACAACGACAACGACGAGTCGAGCGTGCGTGCCTTCCTTCAGGCCCGACACATCTATAATCCGCGGCTTCGCCAGCCGGCACCTATATTCCACGAGCCTGGGGCGCGATGCGACTCATTCGGGGCCAGCACAACCTGCGCGAGACCGACCGCGGCGCGGTCGCGACCATCGGCAACTTCGATGGCGTGCACTTGGGTCATCGCGCCGTCTTCCAGCGCCTCTTGCAGCGCGGGCGGGAGCTGGGGCTGCCGGCCACGGTGATCACGTTCGAGCCGCAGCCGCTTGAGGTCTTCCAGCCCGACGCGGCGCCGGCGCGGCTCACGCGCCTGCGCGAGAAGCTCGCCGCGATCCGCGCCGACGGCATCGACCGGGTCATGGTGCTGGAGTTCGGCCCCAAGCTCGCGGCGATGCCGGCGGATGCCTTCATCGACGACATCTTGGTGCACGGGCTCGGCGTGCGCTTTCTGCTGGTGGGGGACGACTTCCGCTTCGGCCGCAACCGCGGCGGCGACTACGCGCTGCTGCGCACGCGGGGCGCCGAGCGTGGCTTCGAGGTGGAGAACCTGCACACCATCACCCACGGCGCGGAGCGCATCAGCAGCACCCGCGTGCGCGACGCGCTCGCCCGCGGCGACCTGGCGCAGGCAGACCACCTGCTCGGGCGCCGCTACGCCATGCGCGGGCGCGTGGCGCACGGCGACAAGCGCGGGCGCAGCATCGGCTTCCCGACCGCAAACCTGCCGCTGCACCGCCGCGCGAGCCCGCTCTGCGGCGTCTACGCCGTCACGGTGCGCGACCTCGACGGCGGGCGGCTGCCCGGCGCGCGACCGGCGGCCTGGCGCGGCACCTGGCCCACGCTCTGGCCCGGCGTCGCAAACATCGGCTCACGGCCGACCGTGGACGGGCAGGACATGCGCCTGGAGGTACATCTGTTCGACTACGCGGGCGACCTCTACGGCGCCCACCTGGAGGTGGAATTCCGCCTCAAGCTGCGCGAGGAGATGCGCTTTCCGTCCTTCGATGCGCTGAAGGAGCAGATCGGCCGCGATGCCGCCGCGGCGCGGAGCTTTCTCGGCATCGACTGAACCGGCGACGCGCGCCGTGCCGAGCCCGCCGCCGAACGGCGCCGTCGCGGCTGCGTCACGGGCTTGTCCCGCGCCGACCGCTGCGCCTACAATCCAAGGCCGCGCGGGTGTAGTTCAATGGTAGAACCTCAGCTTCCCAAGCTGATGGCGTGGGTTCGATTCCCATCACCCGCTCCACCTCCCCCGCCGCCATGCAGCGACTCTATCAGGCCGGCAACCGCATCGAGGCGCAGCTGCTGAGCGACTTCCTCGGCCGGCAACGCATCGACAACAGCATCCTCGGCGACTATCTCGCGGGCGCCGTCGGCGAGCTGCCGGCGGACATCTACCCGAGCGTCTGGATCCTGCACGACGCGGACCTGCCCCGCGCCCGGACCCTGCTGCAGGGCTTCCTGGACGACCATCGCCGGGACGACGCCGCCTCCTGGGTCTGCCGCGGCTGCGGCGAGCTGGTGGACGGCAGCTTCGACCTCTGCTGGCGCTGCGGCGGCGAGCACCCATGAGCATGCCCCGCGGAGCCCGCATGGCCCTGATTATCGTCGCCGTCGTCCTGCTCTCCCTGACGGCCCTGCTGGCCGCGGCGCCGCTCTTGGTGGATCGCGACGCGCTGCTGCGCCGCGTGGAGGCCGAGATCGGCGCCGCGAGCGGGCTTGCCGTGCGCATCGACAGCGTGCGGGAGCTCAGGCTGCTGCCGACGCCGCGGGCCGTGCTCGGGCCGCTCGCGGTGCTGCCGCCGGCCGGCGCCGGGCCGGCGCTGCTCACCGCGGACAGCCTCGCGCTCGACCTCGACCTGCCGGCGCTCCTGTTCGCCCGCGCCGAGCCTGTGGCGCTGCACCTCGCCGGCATCGACGCCGACCTGGCACCGCCGCCGGCCGCCGCCCTGCCGCTCTGGCTCGCCGCGCTGCGCCCGCCCGCGCTGGCGGTGCGGGGCGGCGAGCTGCGCCAGGAGTATCCGCCCGACGCCCGGCCGCTCGCCTGGCCGCTGTTCGCGACATCGAGCCGTTGGCGCCCGGCGGCGGACAGCGGGCCGCTGCGTGTCCACGCGACCCTGCCGCTGACGGCGCTGTCCGAGCCCGCAGGCACGCTGACGCTCGACGCGGAGCTCGCGACGACAACGCTGCCGGCGCTCAGCATCGCGCCGCTCCGGCTCGCCGGTGCCGGGATCGCGCTCGGCGAGCTCGCCGGCCTCGACTTCGCGCTCTCTGCCGAGGGCGTGCAGCGCGAGGCGGCCGGCGGCTGGCGGATCGAAACGCTGCTGCTCGACGCGGACGGGCTCAAGCTCAGCGGCACCGCACTCATCGGCAGCGAGCGAGCCGCCGACGGCACCGTCGTGCCGCAGGCCCGGGGCCGGCTCGCACTGGCGCCGATGGACCTGCGCGCCTGGCTCGGCCGGCACTGGCGCGCGCCGCTGCCGGGGCTGGCCGGGAGCTTGCGCTGCGTCGGCGCCGACGCCGAGCTCGTGCTCGACGGCGACCTGCTCGCCATCGCGCCGCTCCAGCTCCAGCTCGACGACGGCCGCGCCGCGGCGGCGGCGACGGTGCAGCTCGCGGCGCCGCCGCGCGTGGCGCTCGCGCTGCATCTCGGCGGACTCGACCTCGACGCCTATCTCGCGCCGCCGCCGCCCGGACAGCCGCCCGCCGAGCCAATCGCGCCGCCCGCGGCCTGTGCGGCGGCGGACCCGGCGAGCTTCCCGCAAGCCCCCGTGCCGCCGGTGCCGCCCGAGCCGGACATCGACCTGCTGATCGACTTGGCGGCCGACGGCCTGCGCGCCGGCGGACTCGGCTATGGCGCCGTCACCGGCACGCTCACGCAGCGCGGCACGCACACGAGCGCCGATGTCGCCGCTGGCGCCTTCTACGGCGGCACGCTACGGCTCCGCGGTGAGCAGGCGGTCTACGCCGGTGTGCCGCCGCGCCAGACGCTGCGGGCAGCAGCCGACGCGGTGGATTTGGCCGCGCTGCTGGCCGATCTTCAGGGCGTCGCGCCGGTCACGGGCAGCGCGGACCTGCGCGCGGAGCTCGCCGCCGCCGGCGCGGACCTGCCGGCAATCCGCCGGGACCTGTCCGGCACGCTGCGCGCGGAGGTGCGCGACGGGCGCGTGGCGGCGGTGGACCGCGCGGTGCAGCAGTTCGGCCCGCTGCTCGCCACCGTCGGGCTGCCGGTCAGCACCGATCTCGCCGACTTCTCCCGGCTCCAGCTCAGCGCCACGGGGGAAAACGGCGTCTTTCGGAGCAACGACATCGACGGCCGCGCGCGGCTGTTGCAGCTCGGCGGCACGGGCGAGCTCGATGTCGTCACGGAGAACGTCACGGCGGAGCTCGCCGCGACGCTGGTGCAGCCGGCGGACGGCCCGGACCTGAAGGGGCTGGACGGCATCCAAGTGCCGATCAGCGTCGCCGGACCGGTGGCGGCGCCCAAGGTCGACGCCGATGTCGCCCCGGCCGTCACCGAGGCCGCGCGCCGCACCGCCCGCCGCCACCTGGAGGGCGACGACAACCTGTTCCGCCAACTGGAGGACGCCACCGGCGTCGAGGGGCTGGAACGCGGGCTGCGCGGGCTCTTTGGGCTGTAGCCGCAGCCGGCGATTTCCGCAGCGCCCCCTCCCGCCCCCCCGGTGCACAAAGCCGCCACGCCCGCGGACCTGCTCGCCGCCCTGCCCGTCGCGCACTGGCAGCCGCCGGACTTCGCCCGCGCCCTCCTCGCCTGGTTCGACAGGCACGGCCGCAAGGACCTGCCCTGGCAGCGCCCGGCGACGCCGTACCGCGTCTGGATCTCGGAGATCATGCTCCAGCAGACCCAAGTCGCCGTGGTCATCCCGTACTTCGAGCGCTTCATGGCGCGCTTCCCGGACATCGCCGCACTCGCCGCGGCACCGCAGGACGCGGTGCTGCATCTGTGGTCCGGGCTCGGCTACTACGCCCGCGCGCGCAACCTGCACGGCGCCGCGCAGCTCGTCGTGGCGCACCACGGCGGCGAGTTGCCGGCGGACCTTACCGCGCTCACGGCGCTGCCCGGCATCGGCCGCTCCACCGCGGGCGCGATCCGCTCCCTGGGCCATGGCGAGCGCGCGGCGATCCTGGACGGCAACTGCAAGCGGGTGCTCGCGCGCTGCTTCGCGGTGCCGGGCTGGCCCGGGCGGAATGATGTCTTGACGACGCTCTGGCAACACGCGGAGGCGCTGACGCCGGCCGCCCGCGTCGGCGACTACAACCAGGCGATGATGGACCTGGGCGCCACGCTCTGCACCCGCGGCGCTCCGGCCTGCGGTCGCTGCCCGGTGGCCGTGCACTGCCTCGCGCTGCACCAGGGCGCCGTAACGGCCTATCCGGCGCCAAAGCCCAAGCGCGAGCACCCGGTGCGCCGCACCTGCCTCGCGCTCGCGTTGGCGCCGGACGGCCGGCTGCTGCTGGAGCGCCGACCGCCCGCGGGCATCTGGGGCGGGCTCTGGGTGCCGCCGGCGCTGGCCGAAGCGGACTCGGCGGCGGCGCCGCGGCTGACGGAGCTGGCCGCCGATTGGTGCCGGCAGCGGCTCGGCGCGGATCTCGCGCGCCTTGAAATGCTGCCGCCCCGCAGGCATTCATTCACGCACTTTCATCTCGATATCGACGCGGCCCTGCTGCACCTCGCCGCCCCGCCCGCCCTGCTCGCCGACCAACCGGACGCCACCTGGATCGCACCGCACGCGCCGGGCAGCCTCGGCCTGCCGGCGCCCATCGGCCGACTCTTGGACGAGGTCGCGGCACTGCTCACAAGGCCGGGTCCGCGCATAGAACCCCACGACAACGGAGAAACCCCATGACGCGAATGGTCAACTGCGTAAAGCTCGGCCAAGAGGCCGAAGGCCTGCCCCGCCAGCCCTATCCCGGCGAGCTCGGCAAGCGCGTATTCGACAACGTCTCGAAGCAGGCCTGGGCCGATTGGCTCAAGCACCAGACCATGCTCATCAACGAGAACCGCCTGAGCCCCATGGACCCGAAGGCGCGCAAGTTCTTGGAAGAGCAGATGGACAAGTACTTCTTCGGCGAAGGCGCGGCGATGCCTGAGGGCTACGTGCCGCCGAAGAGCTGAAGACCGTAAAAGCAGGAAGACTGACCGCCCAGGCCCGGGATATGTCTCGGCGCACCCGCCGTCACAATGCCAGCACAAGCAGGCGGTCGTGCACGACCCTATGCAAGCGTCCGCTTGTCGGACACTGGGAGCGGGCGTTCTGCGCTTCGGGGCGCTGCGCCGGGAGTTGGCGGCAGTGACCGCGGGCCGGGGGCGCACCGAGCGGACCCCGGAGAAAGCGATGTATGATGTCGGCATCTGATGCCACACCATGGGGGCCAGTATGCGGACCGTGATCGACCTACCGGACGAACAGATCGAGCCGCTGAAGGCTGCGGCGGCGTCCCTCGATGTGTCCCGCGCCGAGCTGATCCGGCGCGCGGTGACGGAGTACCTGCGCCGGTTCGAAGCGCCAGCGGACGACGCTGCATTCGGCATTTGGCGACAGCACGATGAGGATGGACTCGCATACCAGGAACGTGTGCGCTCGGACTGGGAGCGGTGAGAGCGCTGTTCGACACCAACATTCTGATCGACTACCTGAACGGCCTTGTCGCCGCACGCGATGAGATCCGCCGTCATGAGCGGCCCATGATCAGCGTGATCAGTTGGATGGAGGTGCTTGCAGGCACCCGCGCGGAACACGCAGCCCTGGTACGGGCGTTCCTGCGCCGCTTCGAACGCATCGGCATCGACGACAACATCGCCGAGCGCGCAGTCCAGGTTCGGCAGACGGACCGGCTCAAGCTCCCCGACGCCATCATCCGCGCCACGGCGTTGGAGCACAGCGCTTTGCTCGTGACCCGCAACACCAAGGACTTCCCGGGCGACCAGCCCGGCATCCGCGTACCCTACGTGGAGTAGGGACCTGCGCGGGCCGGTGCAGTTACTTCCATCTGCGCAGTGTTCTTCTCGTCGCGAAGCTCTGCTTCGCGACGCCTGCGCCGAAGCTCTGCTTTACCCCGCCCAGGCCGCATTGGACCCCGCGTGATCTCTCGTGCCGAGGCTCCGGCTCGGCATGCCTCTTCGCCGCTCTGCCGCCTTGTGCCGCGCACCCGCAGGCCCGCCGGACCCCGCTGCCGAGGCAGACCGCGGCACCGGTCGGAACGCTCTTTCTCTACCAGCTCGCCGGCGTCGAACTGCACCGTGTAGGCGGCCTTGCGGTTGATGCGCTGCCACAGCGCCTGGAACTCGCGCTTGTGCAGGTTGCCGTTGACCGGGTTCTGCTTCTGGCGGCGGTCGTCATCGATCTGCGGCAACTGCGCGTCGCTGAAGAGCCCGTCCATCAGGGCCAGCACCTGCTCCCCGAACGAGGCCAGCTCCGGTGGCAGCGGGGCCAAGGTGCCGGCGGCGCGCGCCTCGTGGTAGGCGGGCTGGATCTGCTTGTCGAAGTCGCAGTAGCCGTTCTGCAACAGCCAGAACTGGATCTGCGTCGCCATGCGGGCAGTCACGGGGACCTCGCCGGCGTCGGTGCGGAGCAGCTTGCCGATAAAGTAGTCGTCATCCGCCAGCCGCGGCCGCGCCGACAGGGTCTCGCCGATGTCGCGCTGCAACCCGGCCACGAAGTCCTGATAGCTTTCGCTGGCGACGACGGTCAGCACGTTGATGGCGTGCACCGTGGTCGGATCATCCAGGCGCTCGCCAGCCTGATTGACCGCGAGCCGCAGCCCGCGACCCACCTCCTGCCGGCGCGACACGGTGCTGTCGCTGTGCTTCAGTGTGCAAATAACGAAGACGTTCGGGTTGTCCCAGCCCTCGCGCAGCGCCGAGTGCGAAAAGATGAAGCGCACCGGCTCGTCGAAGGACAACAGCCGCTCCTTGTCCTTCAGGATCAGGTCATAGGCGCCGGCGTCGTCCGTCTCCGTCGAGCGCGCGGCAAGACTGGGGTCCACCAGCCGCTTGGTCTTCTTGTCGATGGAGAAGTAGCCGTTGTGGGTCTTGGTGATGTCGATGCCGCGCAACCATTGCTGATAGGTCCCGTGTCGGCTCCCGGCGGGCGCATCCTCCAGGTCCAGCTCCAGCACCTCGTTCTGCTGCCGCTCGTACTCCTCCTCGAAGGCCTGTGCGTACTCGCCCGGCAGCTCGCCCGCATCGCCGTACTGCCGGTACTTGGCCACCTCGTCGATGAAGAACAGCGTCAGCACCTTGACGCCCTGGTGGAACAGCGCGCGCTCCTTCTGGAAATGCGCGCGGATGGCCTCCCGAATCTGGATACGGCGTAGCGCGGCCTCGCTCAGGTCGCCGCTCGCCTGGCCGACGCCGAGCTCGCGCCCGTTGACGAAGCTGATGCGGTCCAGACGCGCATCGATGTCGGCGACCACAAAGCCGTCCTTGTAGGCATCGAGCCCGCTGGAGAGGTCGAACAGGTTGTCGTTGCGGCCCACCTTGCGGACCTCGCGCCGAATCCCGGAGCCCTTGCGCACCTGGATCTCCAGCCGCGCCACGGGCGGGCGCTTGGCCGAGACCTCGATGTCTTCCAGGAAGAGATAGGCCTGGGTGCCGGGCAGCCCACGCACGGCAATGCTGCGGACGCTGATGCGCTTGACCAGCTTCTGGTTGTAGGCATCCAAGGCGTCCAGCCGGTGGACGCAATTGTGCCTTGGACACCGGCAATTGCGCCGCCCGCTGCACGACCTGGAGGTTGGCCAGCAGCGCCCCCGGCTCGAGCTCGATGTCGTGGTTGCGAAAACCCGCGTCGTCGAGCAGCGAGCGCTGCCGGTGCCGGCCGCCGTCCGCGGCCTGCTCCGCGGCATCAGTCCGCCCCGGGTCGATCCGATACCGAACCCCCGTCACCCGCGGCTGGCCGGCAAAGCAGTCCGCGACTGCTTCTACGGCCGCGGTCTGGTAGGGCTGATGCTTGAGCTTGAGCTTCATGGGTGCTGTGCCTTTTCTGCATGTTGGCTCAGTCTTGCCCGTCCTCGAACAACGTGCGCATCCAAGCCACAAACCGCCTGCCAAGCGCCGAGTCATGACGGAGTGTCGCCATCTTGATGGCCGTACCGAAGGGCTGGCCTGGCTGGCGTTGCCACGCCAGCCAAGTGTGGCCTGAGCCTTGATCAGGTCCTTGGTCGCAAATGGGGCGCCAGCCGCCTTTGCCTCCGTTGCGCAGCGTGTCGACAGGGGCCAACAGGCATCCTGCTCGGGAATCAGCAACGACAGGAAGTCCTCCAATTTCCCGGGATTCTCGTTGTCGGGCATGATCCACACGCCGACGCGCCTTCCGTCGTCGGCCTCGATAACCGTGCCGTCGGCGGATGGCCGCAGAGGCGGGCAGAATCCCGAATCCCTGATGCGCCCGCATACGGCCGCCCAGCGATTCGCCGGGTTCAAGTCCGCATCCAGCACGATGCCGACCCGCCGGTACGAGCGAACGGCGATCCTCAGCGCATCGAGTGCCTCGGCATCGCTGCCGGCATTGTCGACGAACGGATAGTGAGCTTGCGGGTTGTCCCAGTCCCAGCCGTGCCTCGCCATGAGCTGGATGATCGACCATTTATCGTCGATGCCCTCGACGATCAGCCGATGCGATGACTCCGGCCTGATTCTAAGCCGATTCACCCGCGCACCTCGACGTGATGGCGGGCCGCTATCTCGATATCCTCGGCGCTGTAGCGCACCGCGCTTGGGGCATCCTTGTCGATGCGGTGCACCGATACGTCCTGCGCCAGCTCCGGGTGCTCGGTTTGCAGCCACGCCAGCGCGCGAATGCAGTCCCCGCTGTGGGTGGTCGCGAACACCTGCACACCGAGCCTGCGGCTGGCCTCGATGATGAAGCGCCACATCGACTCCATGGTGCTGTAGTGCAGGCCGGTGTCGATCTCGTCGATCAGCAGCACGCCGCCCTGCGCCTGCGCCATGCAGATCGCCAGGCCGAGCAGCCGCTTGATGCCGTCGCCCAAGCTGCCAAGCGGCAACCGTCCGCGGGCATCCTTGAGCTTGATGAGCACAGTCGTGTTTAGGCCTTCGCCGGTGAAGACCAGGCGCTCGAAGCTGGGCTCAATGATCCGCATTGCGTCGTACACGCCATCTTCCTCCGGCGTCAGCGCGATGAATCCCTCCCAGATCTGAGAAAGGACCGCAAGCGTCGCCCCAGCTGTACCGAGATACAGAGCGCCCCCCTTTTCGCGTGGCCTTTGCAGATCGGCCACATTGGGCCGGTCCAGGGACCACTGTCGAGCCATGCCCGAAGGCATAGGCTGTGCCCAGTGGGAAAACTCGGTATGACCGAAGGGGATATTGAAGATCCCTTTTGGCGTAACAGGAAGCTGCGGGGGACGTTCGGTTTCCAGTGGGCTGTTCAACTCCAAAAGGAATGCGGCCTCAAACCCGAGTGCTTCGGCCAACGCGTTGCGGGCCACATCCGCCGTTGAGGTGCGCGCTGCCTTGAGCGAGACTGCACTGGCCGCACCATCGCGCTCTGCGAGAATCTCCAACGAGCTCCCCGCGTCGATACGGTGCCCATGAAACAGATGCGACAGCTCGATCTCGAGCCGTGGCTCCTGGTGGGTAGACTGCTGAATGTAATACTCGTCTCGACGAATAGGGCTGTTGAGTAAGGCGCCGAGCGGCCCACCGAGGGCCAAAATCTCTACCGCATCCAGCACGCAAGTCTTGCCGGCGTTGTTTCGGCCGACCAGCAGGTTCAGCCGCGTCAAATCGGGAATCCCGAAAGACTTAAACGCGCGGAAACCCCGGATTTCCAGTGATTCAATCATTGCTGTCGAAATGGACACGTAAAGGCTCCTGCGTCAGTCCGGCGCCGAGCTGAAGTGCCTCAGCCGGTCCAGGGGCTTGAGACCGCAGTCCAGGTAAGGCTCGGCCCGGTCAGCGGTTGGGCGCATCGTCCACGCCGGGCGGGAGTCGCAACCTGCGCTCGCTGCGCCAGATCCGCACCACCCGTACTTGGCCGGGGTCATGGCGGTAGACGATGCGAAAGGGCAGATGGATCAGCTCGCGCAGAAACGGCTGTTGGAACTCGGGGACGACACGGCCTGAGTCCGGGTGGTCCGTGAGCTGTTCGATATGCGTGAGGATGTCTGCCACGAGCCGGGTGCCGACATCCGCTACGCCTTCTTCCGCGTACCAAGCGCGGATGCCGCGCAGGTCGCGCAGGGCGGAGCCGGATAGGGTGACCTTGGCTTTGGGCATCCTGTGCACGCTCGGGGCCGGCGCGGGGCGTTGCAGTCAATCGATGCCGAGGTCCGACTTGACTTCGGCCAGTGTAACCTCGCGGCCGGCTTCGAGATCGGCGAGGCCCGCAACCACGGCGCGCATAAACTCGCGCTCCTCGGCTGCGTGCTCGTAGGCGGCGACGGACTGGAGCACCGCGACACCGCGCCCGCGGCTGGTGAGCAGAACGGGACGATGCGCCTCGGCGCTGTGGCGTATCACCCGACCCGGGTTGATCTTGAGGTCGCTCAGCGGCACCACGTCTTCGGAGAAGCGAACGGTCATGCGTTGTCCTCGTTGATCGGATTGGGCGAAGAATAGCACCTGTTGCGGGTGCTCTGAACCGCGCTCGCAAGCGCGCATGCCCGCCAATACGATCCGTGCGAGGTGTCAGCGCACGGCCAATCGCAGCATCACCAGCAGAACAGCCAGCGCGGCGGGCAGCGGCCAGAGCGGGTCGGCGAAGACGCCGAGCATCGCCGAGTCGATGACGCACCACGCGAGCGGGAGCGGCAGCAGCAGCCAGGCGCGCGCTGCCGGGAGCAGCGCGACCAGGGCCAGGGTCGCCAGCGCCGTTGGCGTCGGTGCCGTGCCGAACCAGCCGAGCGTGCCGACGGGCTGCCCGGCCAGTGCCTGCGCCAACGGCAGTGCGAACAACGCCAGGGCCAGCAGCCAGGCGGCGAGGGCGGGCCGGCGCCGCGGCTCGCCTACTTCCCGCAGCGGCAGCAGTGCGGACAGCAGGAGCAGCGCCCCTTCCGCCGCGAAACCTAGCGCGAGCCAGTGCGCGGCCCACAGCAGCTCGCCGAGCGCCCGGAACAGAAAGGCCCAGGCGACCCATAGCCAGCCGGCGGCAAGCAACGCCTGCGCCGCGCGCAGCCGCCACGCGGCGGTGCCCGCGGCGAGCCAGAGCAGCAGCACGCCGGCGCCGATGCCGGCCAGCACCGCCGGCAGGTGCGCTTGGTTGTAGCGCGCAATGAGCCCGAGCCAGGTGTCCCGCGAGAAGGGCACTAGGTCCGCCGGGCTGTAGAGCGTCAGCCAGTCCATCGGCGGGCGCCCCGCTCAGAGCCGCGCAAAGTCCTGCACGATACGCTCGCGCAGCGCCGTGTCCGGCAGCGGGCCCCGCGCGGCGGCCATGTTCTCCTGCATGTGGTCCACGCGGCTGGTGGCCGGGATGGCGCAGGTGACGGCCGGGTGGGACACGATGAAGGTCAAGAGCGCCTGCGGCCAGGTGTCGCAGCCGATCTCGCGCCCCCAGCCGGGCAGCGGCTTGCCCGCCGCGCGCTCGGGCAGCTCTCCGCCGCGATATGGGCGGTTGGCGATGACGGCGATGCCGCGCTCGCTGGCAATCGGCAACAAGCGCTGCTCAACTTCGCGGTCCACGACGTTGTAGGTGAGCTGCACGAAGTCGATGGGCTGCTGCTCCATGATCCGCGCCAGCTCCCGGTGCCGGCGGCCGTGGGAGGTGGTGATGCCGATGTAGCGCACCTCGCCCGCGGCGCGCATCGCCTGCAGCGTGTCGAGGTGCGCCTCCCAAGCCAGCAGGTTGTGGATCTGCAGCAGGTCGAAGCGCGGCAGGCCCCAGAGGCTTCGGGAGGTCTCGATCTCGGCGGGCCCGGCGGCGCCGTCGTTGGTCCAGACCTTGGTGGCGGAGAAAAGCCCCTGCTGCCCCGCGTCCGGCGGCAGCGTCTGCCCGAGCACCGCCTCCGCGGAGCCGTACATCGGGGAGGCGTCGATCATGCCGCCGCCGGCCGCGAAGAAGGCGTCGAGGATCTGCCGGCGCACCGCGCGCGCGGCGGGGTCAGCACCGACGTTGAAGGTGATCCAGGTGCCCATGCCAATGGCCGGCAACTGCTCGCCGGCGCCGGGGATGGGCTTGGAGAGCGGGCCGGTAGCGGTGCTAGCCGCTTGCGCCGCGGCCGCGCCGGGCAGCGCAGCGGCAGCGATGAGGCCGGCGCCGGCTTGCAGCAGCCGGCGGCGATGGGGGTCGAAGCAGGGGGTGCTCATGCCTGGTTCGTCGCGTGTCGATTGGCACCGTGCGGCTTGAGACAACAGCGGGCGGCGGGGGTGCCCGCCCGGGCGCCAGGGCCGCAAGGACGCTGACTCACTCCCGCGCCGGCACGTAGCGCCGGCCGAGCCGCTCGGCGAGCGCCCAGAGCCGGGCATCCACCGCCGCGGCTTGTCGGGTACGCAGCAGCGTGCCGAGCGCCTCGCGCTGCTCGGCGAGCACCCCGAGCAGGTCCGCGCGCATCTCCTCGCGAAAGCGCGCCTCGTCGATCTCGATCATCGCCTTGTCCACGGCCAGCCAGGCGGCGGCGCCGGCGCCGATGCCGCAGAGCACGGCCCAGGGGCCGCTCGGTGCGCACAGGGCCGTGGCGCCGAGCGCGGAGGCCGCGGACGCGCCGCCCTTCTTCGCCGCCGCCTTGCCGGCGAGCGCGACGGCGGCCTTGAAGCTCTGCTTCGCGCCGAGCTTGGCGGCGACCGCGCCTACCATCTGCTTCGAGACCAGCTTGGCGGTCACCGCCCCGGCGGCGGCGCCGGCCGCGGCGGCGCTGCCAGCACGGCCGAGGTCGCGCCCGAGCGCGGCCGGGTCGGCGAAGGCGCCGGCGAGTCCCGTCGCGCCGAGCAATTCCACCGTGCAGTCGTTCTGTTCCGCGGCGCTGCCGAGCCGCGCGCCTAAGCCGCCCGCGAGCGCGGCCATCTGCCTGTCCGCGTCGGTGTCGAGCGACGCGAAGGTGGCATCGAGCCAGGCCTCGAAGTCCGTGTCCGCGAACAGCCGCTGTTCCAATTGCCCGGCCATGAACGCGCCCATGTCGCTGACAGCGACGGCGGCGAGGCGCTGGTACTCACCGACCACGGTGAAGTACCAGTCGAGGTAGGCATCGACGCCCTGCTCCGCGCGCGCGAAGTAGTCATCCAAGGCGGCGTCGATGTGCCGGTCCGCGGAGGCCAGCGCGTCGGCGCGGGCGACGCCGAGCCGCGCATCCAGCTCGCCGGATAGGGCTGCGAGCGCCGGGTCCGCACGGCAGGGGTTGGTCCAGGCGACGACGGTCTCGGCCTGCTCGGCCAGCGCCGCAGGGTCGAAGTGGCGGAGCTTGTGCGCGGCGTACAGATAGGGCACCGCGAGCACGAGGATGGTGTAGATGAAGGCGGTCGAGACGGTGGCGCCCGCGCCCGGCGTAGCGCCCGCGGTGGCGAGCCGGCGCTGCTCCACCAGCGCCAGCGTGCCGAGCAAGAGGCTCGTGAACAGCCACGCGAACAGGCCCGTCTGCAACAGCAAGAGCGCCCAGGCGGCGAGCTTGAGCATCGGCTCCGGCAGGCTCGGGATCACCAACAGCGACGCATGCCAGGCCAGCGCATCCGCTGCCGCCAGGGCGCCCAAGCCCCAGCCGGCGGGCGGGCAGGCAGCCACCGCGGACGCGTCCCGGAAGGCCGCCTCGGCGACGTCGTGCCAGGCCTGCCCGCGGCTGTCCGGCCCACCCAGCACCGCGAAATCGAGCACCAGAAAGGCCGCCGCGAGCAGCGCCAGGTTGAGCAGCATCAGCGGCCAGCGCCGGGCGACGGTGCCGACCTTGTCCGCCTGCAGCTCGGTGCCGAGCCAGCGCTGCACCGGGCCGATCAGCAGCGACAGGAGCAGCACGTCGAGCGCGAGCAGGAGCCAGTGCTCCGGCCCGAGCAGCGCGGTCAGCACCAGCAGCAGCGCGGCGAACAGCACCGCCGGCACGGTCGCAAGCGCCTGCACCAGCCAGCCGCGCACGAGCAGGCGCCGCAGCCCGCTCTCGGCGCGCGTCACGCCGCTGAGCCAGAGCCGTCGCGCAAACAGCGCGTTGCCCGCCCAGTAGGCCCACAGCAGCCAGGCCACCGGCACCAGCAGCGGCAACAGCACCCAGCAGGGCAGCCGGGTGAGGCCGAGCGCGGCGACGTAGAGGAGGCCCGCGGCGAGTGCGAGCGGCAGCAGACGGCGCAGCGGGGTGTCAGCCTGCATCGCGGTGTCCACGGGCTCGCCGGGTCAGCCGGCGCCGGGCGGCACCGTCACCAGGGGATCGGCTCCCCGTGGCGGAAGAAGCCGCCGCTCGGGCCGTTGTCGGGCAGCGTCGCCGCCCAGACGATGCCGCGCGCGCCCGCGGCGACGCTCAACGTCGCGTTGGGGCCGCCCATGTCGGTCTGCACCCAGCCGGGACAGACCGAGTTGATCTTGACGCCGGCGCCCTGGAGCTCGTCGGCAAAGATGCGCGTGACGGCGTTCAGCGCCACCTTGGAGAGCCGATAGCCGGGGCAGCAGCCGTTCATGTCGCTGAGCTGGCCCATGCCGGAGGAGACGTTGACGACGCGCCCGTGCCCCGCCATGAGCGGGATGAGCTGCTGACAGAGCTTGAGCGCCGCGAGCGTGTTGGTCTCGAAGGCGGTGCGGATGGTTTCCAGCTCCGCCTCAAAGATGCTCGCGGCGGGCGTCCCGGGGCTCGGGTCCGGAAAGATGCCGGCATTGTTCACGAGCACGTCGAGCCGCCCGTAGTCGCGCACGAGCAGATCCTTGAGCGTGCGGATCGACTCCGCCGCCGTCACGTCGAGCGGCGCAAAGCGCACATCGGCGCCCTCGGCCGCGAGCTGCTCCGCGGCGCCGCGGCCGTCCGCCTCGCGCCGCGCCGTTAGCACCACGCGATGGCCCATGGCCGCGAGCTGGCGGGCGGTCTCCAGGCCGAGCCCGCGGTAGGCTCCGGTGACGACGGCGACAGGGGAAGAGCTGGTCATGGTTACCTCACCGGGAATGCTTTGTAAGCCTTACGAAACAGCGGAACGCGACGGCCCAGCCACCGCGTTCGGGAGCCGAGGGCCAAGGGCCAAGGCGGCTTCCTCGGCCCTCGGCCCTCCCTAATGCCGCCACTCGCCACCGTCGTCATCGCCGGCGTCGTGCCAGTCGCCGCCCGGCGCGTCGCCAAGGGGCTCGGAGATCTTGTGGGTCTCGTCGATCCAGTCGCCCAAGTCGATCAGCCGGCAGCGCTCGCTGCAAAAGGGGCGGTACTTGGACTCCGGCCCCCAGGGGACCGGGCGCTGGCAGTTGGGGCATTTAACGATGGTGGTCATGACTGCGGCTGGTTGTGGGCCGCGCATCGGGCCTGGTCGATGCGCATCTGCGGCCGTTGCGGTGCCATGGCGGGCAGTCTCAACCGACGGGAGCGGCAGATCAAGCGGGCTGCCGTGCGCCCCGCGCCGACTTCAATGGGGACCTGCCGATGGCGACCCAACGCGACGGCAGCGGGTGCCGAGGTGCCGGCGCCGCGGTGCTAGACTACCCGGCTGATTCCAGACCGCCGGCACGCCGGGCCGTTCTTGCTCGGATGGCGGCGGCAACGGCAACCGTTCAAACCGTTCAGCAAAGAGCAGCAGAGGTCAGCATGGCCGGTCACAGCAAATGGGCCAACATCAAGCATCGCAAGGCAGCGCAGGACAAGAAGCGCGGCAAGGTCTGGACCAAGCTGATTCGCGAGGTCACCATCGCCGCGCGTGAGGGCGGCGGCAGCGACCCGGGCGCCAACCCGCGCCTGCGGCTCGCAATGGACAAGGCCTTCGCGCAGAACATGCCGCGCGACACCGTCGAGCGTGCCATCAAGCGCGGCGCCGGCGCCGAGGACGGCGACAACTACGAGGAGATCCGCTACGAGGGCTACGGCCCCGGCGGCGTCGCCATTATGGTCGACTGCATGACCGACAACCGCAATCGCACCGCCGCCGAGGTGCGCCACGCCTTCACCAAGCTCGGCGGCAACTTGGGCACCGACGGCTCCGTGGCCTACCTGTTTACGAAGCAGGGCATCATCAGCTTCCAGCCCGGCACCGACGAGGACAAGGTCATGGAGGCCGCGCTGGAGGCCGGCGCCGAGGACATCGTCGTCAACGACGACGGCTCGCTCGACGTCATCACCGCCCCTGACGACTTCAGCACCATCTGCGACCGGCTCACCGCCGCCGGCTTCGACACCAGCGTGTCCGAGGTCACCTTCAACGCCGCCACCAGCGCCGAGCTGGACCGGGACACGGCCGAGAAGCTGCTCAAGATGGTCGACATGCTGGAAGACCTGGACGACGTGCAGGAGGTCTACCACAACGCCGACATCGCCGACGAGATCATGGCGGAGCTGGACGCTTAGTGCTTGAGGCGCAGACTGCGCAGCGCGCACCTCTTACTCCGTACTCCGTACTCCGTACTTCTTCCCAAATGCCGCCGAGTCCGCCACTGCGCCACCGCATCCTCGGCATCGACCCGGGCTCGCGCAATACGGGCTACGCAGTCATCGACAGCGACGGCCGCCACAGTCGCGCCGTCGCCAGCGGCTGCATCCGCGTCGGTCAGGAGCCATGGCCCGACCGGCTCGGGCTCATCTTCGACCGCGTCGCCGAGCTGGTCGCCGAGCACAAGCCGAACGAGATGGCCGTCGAGCAGCTCATCTTCGCCCGCGACCCGACGGCGGCGCTCAAGATCGGCCAAGCCCGCGGTGCCGTGCTCTGCGCCGGGCTCAAGGGCGGCGTGATCGTGCACGAGTACAGCCCCAAGTCCGTCAAGCTCGCCGTCGTCGGCAGCGGCGGCGCCGACAAGGCCCAGGTGCAGCACATGGTGCGCATCCTGCTGAGCCTGCCCGCGACGCCCGGCGAGGACGAGGCCGACGCGCTCGCCATCGCGCTCTGCCACGCGCATTCCATGGGCATCCCGCAGCGCAAGCGCGCCGCGGCAAGCTGGCGGGACTTTCGCCCCTGAGCCGACGACAGCCGCCACCGGCGGCGCGGCCGGCTCGCTGTTCGCCAACGAGCGCACCACCGGCGTCGCATCGACGCTGGCGGCAGCACGGGATGCTGCCATGGGCCGCTCGGCCGGCGCTCAGGTGTGGTGGGGACCACCGGGTTGGGCAACGGCCTCGGCCGTCTCGCCCGCCAGCCCGGGCTCGGCCGCGGCGATGTCGCCGAGAGAGACGACGCCCACCAGGCGCTTATTGCGGTCGAGCACCGGCATGCGGCGCACCCGCTGATCGGACATCGACTGGGCGACCTGCCCCAGGTCCTCGTCTTCGAAGCAATACTTCACGTCCTGCGTCATGACGTCCTTCACCAAGGTATCCGGTCCTTTGCCCGCCGCCACGGCCCGGACGGCGATATCGCGGTCGGTAATGCTGCCGACGAGCTTGTCGTTGTCGCCGACGGGCATGAAACCGGCGTCGATGTCCGCCATCAGGCGCGCGACCTCTTTGATGCTCTGGTCCGGGGTCGCAACCCGGACGTCTCGACTCATCTGTTGGCTAACCTGCATCTCTGTGCTCCCCTTCGGTTGGGCGCCGGGGGATCCGGCGCGGTCGGTTGCGGCTGGCTCGCGATGGGTCCGATTGCGGGCCGCGCCGCGGTCCCCCAGGGGGCAGCAAGAAGGATGCCCCGGGGGCATGCTTGACGGCGCCAACTGCGTGTTGCGTCAAGTTTCACGACGACAGGGCGTTTGGAGGCAGAAGGGCCGAGGGCCAAGGGCCGAGGGGGTCCTCCTTGGCCCTTGGCCCTTGGCCCTCGGCATGCGCCACAGGATCGATCCAGCCATCGGCGCCCGGCATCGGATCGCTGCCGACCGGGGCATTTCCCGGCCGTGCGGGGCTATTGCGCCGCCCGTCGCCGTGCCAGCATCGGCTCCCGCAGTCGAGCTTGGAGAAAGATTCAGCGAGCCGCACGGGTCGTAATGAAGAGTCAAAGACAACCGGTACACTCCTCAAACGGGTCAGCGCGGCGGCACCCGACGGCTGGGCCATCGCTATCGCGAGCGACGATGAGCGACATCGCACGACAGAGGTATCTTGCACTGCGACGTCGCTTGAGCCAGATGCGCTTAAGGGTGAAATTTCGATCCCGATTTCGATCCCGATCCCGATCCCGATTTCGATTTCGACGGAGGGGCGGCTGAACGAAAGCAGCGGCGATGAGGCTGCATCCGATGCTTGCACATTGGTCTTGGCGACGCCGCAAGCGCCTTGCCGAGCGCGCTGCGCGGCCGGCGCCCCGGCCGGCGCCGAGCCGAGATCAACCCGAGGAACCCGCCATGACCCGCCGACTGCTCATCATCGAGGACGACGCTGCCCTCAGTGAGATGCTCGCGCTGCACTTCGAGGATCTGGACTTCGCGGTGACCCGCTCGGCGCGTGCCGCGGCCGGGCTGGAGCAGGCGCGCGCGGGGCGCTTCGACCTGATCCTGCTCGACCAGCAGCTCCCGGACGGGCTCGGCAGTGAGCAGATCGGCCCGCTGCTTGCCACCGACCCGCAATTGCCGATCCTGATGATGACCGGCAAGCACGACCTGGAGCTGGCCATTGAGGCCATCCAGAACGGCGCCGCGGACTTCGTGCACAAGCCCATCGACACGCGGGACCTAACGGCGACCGTGGAGCGCCTGCTGCGCGAGCGCGCGGCGGTGGGCGAGGTCGGCGCGACGACGCAGGCCGCGCCGACAGAGGAGCCCGCGCGGGATCTCATCGGGCGCAGCGGCGCCATGCTCGCCGTCAGCAAGGCCATTGCGCAGAGCGCCCGCAGCCAGGCGACGGTGCTGATCAGCGGCGAGTCCGGCACCGGCAAGGAGGTGGTCGCGCGGCTGCTCCACCAGCACAGCGGCCGCGCCGGGCCCTTCGTGGCCGTCAACTGTGCCGCCATTGTCGACACGCTGCTGGAGAGCGAGCTGTTCGGGCACGAGAAGGGCGCCTTCACCGGCGCGCACGCCCGCACGCAGGGGCGCTTCGAGCAGGCCGCGGGCGGCACGCTGTTTCTGGACGAGATCGGCGAGCTGGCGCCCGCGCTGCAAGCCAAGCTGCTGCGCGTGCTGCAAGAGCGCGTGTTCGAGCGCGTCGGCGGCGGCGAGCCCATCGGCACCGACGCGCGCATCGTCGCCGCGACCAACCGCGACCTGCTCGCGGAGGCCGCCGCGGGGCGCTTTCGCCAAGACCTGGTCTACCGGCTCCGGGTGTTCGAGATCCGCATGCCACCGCTGCGCGAGCGGCGCGAGGACATCCCGCTACTCGCGACCGGGCTCCTCGCGCGCATCGCCGTGCGCCTCGGGCGGCCCTGCCCGAGCCTCACCGCCGCGGCGCTGCAACGCCTCGGCGAGCACGACTGGCCCGGCAACGTGCGCGAGCTGGAGAACGCGCTGAGCCAAGCGCTGCTGCAGGCGCGCCACGGCGTCATCACGCCGGAGATGCTCCCGCTCGGCGGCAGCACGCCGGTCGCCGGCGGCGGCGCGGGCGATGCATCAGCGCCATCGGCAGACCTGCGTAGCCTGGACGAGGTGTCCGCCGCGCACATCCAGCGCGTGCTCGATCACACCGACGGCCATAAGGGGCACGCCTGCGAGATCCTCGACATCTCGCGCCCGGCGCTCGACCGCAAGATCGAGAAGTACCAGCTACGCGTGCCCAAGCGCTGACGGCGCCAGCCGCAGCGGTCGGCACGGCGCTCAAGCCGGCAGGCGCGGCAGCTCCACCTCGACGCTGGTGCCCTGCTCCGCGCTGGAGTGAATCGCGAGCCGCCCGCCATGCTGCTCCACCAGCCGGCGCACGATGGCGAGTCCGAGCCCGGTGCCGCTCTGCTTGGTGCTGAGGAAGGGCTCGGTTAGGCGCGGCAGCAGCGCGGGCGGGATCGGCTCGCCGCCGTTGTGCACCGCGAGCCGCACCTCCCCGGCGCCCGCCGGCCCAGCCGTCGCGCCGATGTGCCAGGTCACGACGCTGCCCGCGGGCGCCGCCTCGCAGGCGTTGTCCGTGAGGTTGGTCAGGATCTGGCGCAGCCGGTCCGGGTCCGCCATCACCCGCACCTCGGCGGGCGGGTGCTCCAGCCGGATCAGGCACGCCGGATGCTGCTCGCGCGCCGCCGCGATCTGCTCTTCGAGCAGCGGACCAAGCGCCAGCGGGCGCGGGTCCAGGCTCAGCGGCTTGGCGTAGAGCAGGATGTCCGACAAGAGCCGGCGCATGCGCTCCGCCTCACCCAGGGCCAGGTCTACGCGGCGCTGCACGCGCGGCGCCTGCTCCTGCCCCGCCAGAAACCCAAGCGCCATCGACACCGTGGTCAGCGGCGTGCGCAGCTCATGCACGATGCCAGAGGCAAACTCGCCGATGGCCGCGAGCCGCGCCTGCTCCGCGAGCCGCGCCGTGCGCGCGACGCCCTGGGTCAGCAGTTGCGCGATGTTGCCGAGCAGCCGCCGACGCGCGTCGCCGAAGCCCTCCGGGTCGCGCGTGGCGAACACCACCACCGCCGGGATCGGCGTCTGCGTCTGCGGCGTCAGCGGCAGGAAGATCGCATCGCGCATGCCGTGGCCGATGAGATGGCGCAGCAGCTCGAAGGCGGGATTTTCGCTGCCGCGTTTGACCATGTCCTCGACGTAGAGCGGCGTCGCGTCGGCCAGCACGCGCTCCAACAGCGTGCCCTGCAGCCGGTACAGTCGCCGGTCGCCGGGCTGCGAGGCGCCATCGAGCCAGCTCGTCTCGACCCTCGCGCTGGCGCGGCGCTCGTCGATGAACACGAGACCGCTCCAGTCGCAGCCCAGCAGCGGCCGGAACTCGGTGTTGAGCAGCCCCATGAGCTGGTCTAAGTCCTGGCCCTGCTGGAGCGCGTGGATCAGCCGATAGAGTAGGTCGAGCCGCTCCGAGAGCCGGTTGAAGCTCGCGCTCAGGTCTTGCAGCTCCGTGGTGCCGGCGACCGGGAGCCGGTGGCTGAAATCGCCGTCGGCGACGCGCTGGAAGCCCGCCGTCGTGCGCCTGAGCGGCGCCAACACCTTCCAGTGCACCAGGGCGAGCAACAGCGCGGCGATCCATAAGGTTGCGATGCCGACGGCGACGGTGCCGTGGGTCATCACCTCGTACTCCCGCTCGGCCCAATCGCGCAGCGCCCGGGCGAACGCCTCCACCGCGGCGTTGAGCCCGTTGTGAGCGTCGATCACGTGCTCCGCGCCCCACTCCAGGCGCGGCTCGTCCGTGTCCTCGCCGAGCGCGGCGAACAGGTCCGCGCGCCAGTCCTCCCAGGTGCGCTCCAGCGCGGCGACGGACGCCTGCGCCTCGGCCCCCAGGTGCGGCTGCAGCCAGGCCGGCAAGCGCATCGGCATGGTGTCGCGAAAATCGCCGCTCATGAAGGCGCCGACGACGGCATCGATGGTGCGCACCTGCGCCATCAGGTCCTGGTAATACAGGCGCACATCGCGGTAGTAGGTCGGATAGTCGCGCGGGGCGTTCTGCCAATAGTTCATCGCCTGCGCGTGCAACTGCTCGACGGTCAGCTCCAACTGCGCGGCACGGTCCACCAGCTCCGTCGAGCCGAGCTGGCGCTGGAAGGCGCCGAGGGCGTACAGACCGGCGGCGGCCAGCAGCAGCCCGAGCGCGAGATAGGCCGCGGCGACCTGAACGCTCAGACTCGCAAGATGCCGGGAGAGGGACATGGGCGATGGCAGGCGGGGACATCCGGGGAAAGGACAGCAGCGCCGAGCGCTGCCCGACCAAGTCTAGCCCCTGACGCGTTCCGCGGTCGGCCCTTGAGCCGCCCGGCGCGTCATCCCCGCGGAACAAGCAGTTGGCCGGTCGCCCACCCGGTGGTGACTGACGAGACGGGGCGATCGCTTGTCCTGTTCGGATGCACGCCACGCCGGATACCTTGACCCGAACCGGGTCTCTGCCTAGCCTTGCTGGGCCGTCACCTGTCGCCGCGCTGACGACCTTTCGCAGAACCCCGTATACGACCGGCATCGCTGCGGCGCCCGCTTCCCTCACTGATCGGAGTCACCATGTCCCTCAAGCTGTGCAACCTCGCCGGGCTCGCCGCCGGTACGACCTTAGCCCTGGCCGCAGCCGGCGCGGCGCTCGCCGACCCGGTGGAGGAGCAGGTGCTCGAAGGGCTGAAACTGTACAAGGCCGGCGAGCTGGGCGCCGCCGTGACCGAGCTGGAATTCGCCATCAGCGACATCCGCAAGGCCATGTCCGGCAAGCTCAGCGACACCTTCCCGCCGGCACCGGCAGGCTGGACCGCCGCCGAGGCTGAGTCCTCCGCCGAGGCGGGCGCCGCTGCCGCCATGTTCGGCGGCATGATGGGCACCATGCTCGAGCGCACCTACAACCAGACCAACGGCGACGGCACCATGACGGCCCAGCTCATGATCGATAACCCCATGGTCCAGGGCATGGCCGCGCTGATCAACAACCCCATGCTCATGGGCGCGCAGCCCGGTGTCGAGCGCCTGCGCATCGGGCGCGAGACGGGCATGCTCAAATGGGAGCCGGACAGCGGCACCGCCGAAGCCACGCTGCTGCTCGATGGGCGCATCCTGATGCAGGTGTCCGGCGAGAATCTCGAATCCGCCGACACCGCCGCCGACCTGCTCACGGCCTGGGACATCGACGCCGTGCGCGAGCGCACCGCGCGCTGACGCGGCGCGGCGATCGGATTTACCCGCGGGCGACGCGCTGCCCCGAGGCAGCGGCAGCGCCCTCGCCGCAGCGCGGCCCCTGCTCGGGGTCCGCCGCGGCCGACGCCTCCGGCAGCGTCAGGATCATGTGCTGATCGACGCTGTGCTGCCGGAGCGTGCCGGCCTTCACGAGCTTGCCGATGCGCATGTAAAGCCCGGATATACTGACGCCGTCGTCGGCGCCGAAGTGCCGCTCCTTGAGCGCCCGCGCGAGGTCGCTGCGCGACATCGCGCCGTTGGCGAGCAGGGCGCTGCTCAAGGGCGCAAGGACGGCTTCCTCGGGCTCCAGCCTAGGCCTAGGTCCGGGCCTCGGCACGCGCGTCGCCGGCATCGCGGCGGCTGCTTCTGACTCTGGCGCCACCGGCGGTCGTCCCTTGGCGCTCAGCACGTAATCGCTGCACCCCGGGTCCATGCGGAGCGACAGGGACGCGTCCGTCGCAACCGCGGCCTTGAGGAAATCGCTGAAGCGCTTGAAGCCGAGCCTGCTCTCGTCGAAGCCCGTCTCGATCTGTCGCATCGTGACCTTGATCCGAGAGCTTTGCGCGCCGTTCCCTTTGGCGGCGAGCATCGCCAGTGCCCGGTGCAGCAGGCGCATGGCGGTGCCCGGCACCTTGGTGGCGGCGGCGGCGGCCTGCGTGGGCGTCGGCTGGGGCGCGGTCTTGGGCTTGGTCTGTGCCTTGGGTGTGGCTTTGGGCTCGGGCGCTGGCGTCGGCGCTGCGGGCTGCAAAGGCGCGACCCGCAGCAGCTCATCCGCGTGCACCGCCAGGAGACCGCTCATGGTGGCCTCCACGGACGCGATGATGACGCGTTTGCCGTGCTCGCGCAGCTTCACCAGCAGCGGCGTGAAGTCGCTGTCGCCGGTTGCGATGACGAAGCCGTGGATATGCGGCAACGACAGCGCGATCTCGACAGCGTCCACCACCAGCCTAATGTCGGCAGCGTTCTTGCGCGGCTTGCCGTGCGCGGGCAGCTCGATCAGCTCGATGCCGAGCGCCGCCAGCTCCGGCTTGCGCGCCGCGAATCGGCCCCAGTCGGCGTAGGCGCGCTTGATCAACGGCCGCCCGCGCGCACCGGCCGCGGCAAGGAGCCCGCCGATGTCCAGGCGCGGGTCGGCGCCGACGTTCTCGAAGTCGATGAGGAGGGCCAGATTCGGCCGTGCAGGCTCCATGGGGTGCTCGCTGCGGCGCGGTGGCGGTGCCCAAGGCACCGGCAGCGCGCCGCCGCGGGTCCGCTCAGCTCAGTGCTGCGGGCTCGGCTGCGCCGGCTCCGACACCGACGGAATCACGGTCCGCCCGGCGGTGTCCGGCAACCGCGGCATCGCGATCTCCGGAAACGCGCCGGTGAGGGCGCCCAGGAAGGCGACGAGGTCGGCCGCCTGCGCGTCGGTGAGGTCGCGGCCGAGCTGCGTCTTCGCCATCACGCGCACGGCCTCGTCGAGCGTCGGCACGGCGCCGTTGTGGAAGTACGGCGCGGTCAGCGCGATGTTGCGCAGCGTCGGCACCCGCCACAGGTGCTTGTCGGCCTCGCTGCCGGTGGCCGCGAACCGGCCGGTGTCCGCGGTGAGGTCGTACTCGGCCTCGTAGGGGCTGCCGGGGATGGTCGGGAACTTCTGGTAGAAGCCCGTCCCCATCGGTAGCGCGGGGCCGTTGAAGTTGGCCCCCGAGTGGCAGGCGGTGCAGCCGACCTCGGCGAAGGTCACCAGGCCGCGCACCTGATCCTCCGTCATCGCCTTGTGCTCGCCCTTGATGAAGCGGTCGTAAGGGCTGTTCGGCGTAATCAGCGTGCGCTCGAAGGCCGCGACGGCGCGGGCCGCGTTGTTCGCCGTGACCGGGCTCGGGTCATCCGGGAAGGCGGCCTCGAACAGCGGGATGTAGCCGTCGATCTGCCGTAAGCGCGCCATGGCCGCGTCCAGGCTCGCCATGCCCATCTCGACCGGGTTCACCACCGGGCCCTTGGCCTGATCCTCCAGCGTCGCGGCGCGGCCGTCCCAGAACTGCACCGTGTGGAAGGCGGCGTTCCAGACCGTCGGTGCGCTGCGGCTGCCGCGGGCGTCATGAAAGCCGATGGAATTCGGCCGGTTGTCGTCGCCGCCGGCCATCAGGTTGTGGCAGGAATTGCAGGAAATGTTGCCGTCCGCCGAGAAGCGCGGGTCGAAGTAGAGCGCCTTGCCCAGCTCGATCTTCGCCGGGCTCTGCGGGTTGTCGGCGGGGATCGGCGGCGTGTCGGGCAGCGCCTCCCAGCGCGCGCCGACGGCAACAGAGGCCGACAGCGCGGCGGCAACGGCGAGCAGCGCGCCAGTGATCAGGACCGGGGTGCGAGCGGACATCGGGACTCTCCTTGCGGGTTCGGGCTCGGGACGAGGGTCGCGTCGCCGGCCGGCTTGGGTGCCTACCGGACGTGCCCGTCGGGGAGCAACCTAGCCGCGTCAGGCGGCGGGCTCATTGACCTTTGTCACGGGGCAGCGGATCGGCGTTGCCGCCGGCAAGCGGGACGGCCGGCGCGCGGCACGACCGGTGGCGGCTTGGGTGCGGTGCCGTCGCTGCGTGCGCAGGCGGGCAGCCGCGCGCACCCGCTCAGCCGCCCTTGCCCGACCAGCCGCCCTTGCCCGACCAGCCGCCGCGCAGGCGCGCGATGCGCGCATCCGCCGCCAGCACGCGGCTGCACGTCTCCCACGCGACGGGCTGCACGGCCGTCCAGCGGAGCGCGAAGGGGTGCTGCGCGGGCACCGCGTCGATGGTCGCTCGGGCGCGGTCCAGCTCGCCCAGCGCGACGTCGATCCACACCGCCTCGAGCACGTCCGGCAGTTGACCGAACAGGCTTGCGATCTGCTCCAGCCGAGACGACAGCAGCGCGTGCACCCGGTCCTCCACGGAGCCCGCATAGCGCAGATTGCAGATGTCCACGGTCTGCCGGCGCTGGCCGATGCGCTGGATGCGGCCCTTGCGCTGCTCCAGCCGCGACGGGTTCCACGGCAGATCGACGTTGATCAGGGTGCCGAGGCGCTGGAGATTCAGCCCCTCGGAGGCGGCATCGGTACCGAGCAGCAGCCGGATCTCGCCATCGCGCACCTGGTCTTTCAGCAGCTCCCGCTGCCGGCGCTGGAACACCCCGCCCTGCATCAGCCCGGAGCGATCCGATCCCGCATAGATGCCGATGGGCTCGTCCGGCAGCGCCGCGCTCAGTTGCTCCGCGAGCCAATACACCGAATCGTAATACTGGCTGAACAGGATGCAGCCAAGCTCGAGCCAGTCTTGTTCGAGCAACAGCCCGCGCACGGCGGCGAGCTTCGGGTCCTGCTCGCGGGTGGCCGCGAGCGCCCGCAGAAAGCGCTCCAGTAGCTCGCGCTCCGGCCCGGTGAGGCTCGTCAGCTCGGCGAGCGTCTCCTCGTCGTCCTCGTCGTCGTCGAGCCGCCCCCAGTCGTTCAGGAGCCGCTCCACGGTGCGCCGGCCCGCCTCCATGGTGCTGCCGACGCGGCGCAGAAGCATGGTGCGGAAGAAGCCGGCATTGCTGCGCTCCGCGAGCCGCGTGCAGAAGTCTTCCGCGAGCCGGTAGGCATCCTCGAGAAACGGCGGCAGCCGGATGGCGTCCGCATCGCCGTCGCCGTGCAGCCGCACGCGCACCGGCCGCAGCAGCGGCTCACCCGTCTCCGGGTCCGGGGTCGTCTCCAGGTACTCGCGCGTGCGCAGCACGATGTGCCGGATGAACGGGTTGGCGTGCTGCACGAAGCGCGGAAAGACCCGGCGCACCCGCGCCCGGTCCGGTGCGCCGAGGCGCTGAAAGCTCTCGCCATCGGCGCAGCAGTCGGCATCCGCCATGCGCAGCGCGCGCCGCAGTGCGGTGTAGTCCGGGCCTTCCGCCGCCGGCGGCAGCGGGTTGCGCATCCAGGCCCACATGCCGAGCTCATCCGTCGGCAGCTCGGCGCGGCCGAGCAGCAGCTCGATGGCCTGCTTCGGCTTGCGCCAGGGGCTGCCGATGCGGCCCAGCACGGCGTCGCAGCCGCGGCCCAGGGCGTCCAGCAGGTCCCAGGCCTCGATGGGGTGCAGTTGCACCGGCGTTGCGGTGGCGAGCAGCAGGCTCTTGGTGCGCGGCGCGATGTCCCACAGAAAGCGCAGCAGGTTGTTCGGCTGCGCCGGCTGGTAGACGTTTTGCGGCGACAGGTTGCGGCGGCGCGCCCGGTGCGCCTCGTCCAGGATCACGCACTCGAAGTCCATGTGCCGGAGCCGGTCCGCCGCCTCCGAGCCCGCCGTGATGAGCCCCGTGGAGACGATACCGACCCGCCGCGGGCAGCGACGGATGGCCTCGGCGCCCGCCGCCGGGTGCTCGACGCCATGCTCGTCGCACCATCCGGCGCCGGTCCAGACCGCGGAGGGCATGTCCAAGAGGCTCGCCATCTCCCGCTGCCATTGCCAGATCAGCGGCTTCGGCGCCAGGATCAATACGGGCTTGGTGCCGAGCAGCGCCATCAACTGCGCCGCCAGCGCGAGCTGGATGGTCTTGCCGAGGCCGACCTGGTCCGCCAGCACCAGGCGCGCGCCGTGCGGCCCGCGGTGGGCATCGAAGGCGAGCTTGACGAAGTGCTTCTGGTGCGCCCACAGCCCATCCTCGCGGCGGTACAGCGGCAACTCTACGATGGGTGCGGCGGGCTCCGGCGCGGCCTGCCAGTCGGCAACGTCCGGCACCACGACACGGGCGGCGATCCGCGCGATGTCCTGCACCACCGCCTCGCTCAGATCCAGCGCGAAGGGGGACTCCCACAGCGCGTCGAACTCCTGCTGCACCCAGTCCACGGCCTTCGGGTCGTCGTCCTCCCACAAGAGCTCGTAGTTCAGCCGCCAGGCGGTCTTGGACTCGTTGACGCTGCCGAGGAAGGCGCGCCGGCTGCCGTCCGCGGCGCTGATGACGCCGGCCTTGCCGTGGATCAGGCCGAAGTGGGCATCGGGCAGCACCCGGACCTTGAGCTTGCCGCTCGTTAGAAACCCGTGCAGGCGCGCGAAGCGCGGGCGGGCCGCGTCCGGCAGCCGCTCCGGCTCGCTCGCGCACCACTCGCGGCGCAGCGCCGCCTGCGCCGCGCGCTGCGCGATCTGCACGTCGCGCGGGTCCACCACGGAGTTGCAGACCATGCGCACTTGGCCCGCCACCTGTTCCAGCGCCTCCCCGGCGACCTCCAGGATCGATGATGAGAAAAAGCCCGCGATGCGGTCGTAGGCCAGCGCGCCGGCCAGGCGGTCATTCAGAAAGTGTCGGTCCAGGCGTTGGAGGCGGGAGCTGAAGCGGGTGATCATGCTGCCATAAGGCTTGGTTACTCGCGGTACGCGGGGCTCTGATGGGCACGCTGCGCTTTGCCCATCCTACGGACTGATACGCCGACGCCAATAATCCGGTCGACGCCGCTGATCCGCGACCGCGATGACGTGGATGGCTTTACCGGTGTTTTCGTACAGCACGGCAAACGGGAATCGCCGCACCAAGCGGCGCCGCAGACGAGCGGAGATCGGCGAGCCCGCATCGGGGTTAGTCGCACGCCAGCTCGATACTGCGATAGACCTCCGCGGCGAAGTCGAGGCCGAGGCCGGGCCGGCACGCTTCGTAGAAGGCCACGGCGGCATCCAGCTCTGTGTCCGCATCGTCGTGAAGGAAGAATTTCAACCGTGGTACTTGGCGCGCAGACGACGGAACGCCGCCTCGCCATCGACCAGCGTGCATTCCCCGGCATCCAGTCGCGCCAGACGGCGCTCGGCCTCGTCGCGCCAAGCCGCGTCGACCTGCGGGTCAGCGTCCGGATGCAGGCTTTCGAGCAGGGTATCCACCAGGCGCAGGCGTTCGCCCTCCGGCAGCGCCAGGGCGTCATGAAACAGGCCAGACTCACTTGGCTTCATGTGTGATCTCCGTACGCAGCACCGTGATCTCGACAGTGATTTCGACAGTGATTTCGCTGGTCATTCTACCGGCCGCGATCGGCTTCACGCCGCCAATGGCACCCGCAGGTCGATCTCATCCCACGGCACCAAGACGCGCCCGCTCGCATCTGCCTCCAGGATGCCGAGGGCGCTCAAGGCCGCCAGGTGCTCGCGGATGTCTTCGCTCGACTGCCCGGCCAGCGCCGGCAGCTGCTCCGGTGCGAGCGGACCATGCCGGCGCACGAGCCGGATCAGCTCCCAGCGCGCCGACGTCAGGGTGGCCAGCAGCTCCGCAAGGCTCTCGAACCCGATGGATTCCGTCGGCATCACCGCCTCGCCGCGCCGGGCACGCTCCCAGATATCCGCGAACGCGTCCATGGCTGCCTGCGGCGTGGAGACCTCGATGTGCAGAATGCGTGGATCAGTCATTGTCGATGCTCCTGACGTCGGCCCAGAAATGGCGCAGCAACGAGCGCACGTCGGTGAAGCGATAAGGCTCCTCGCGCGCCCCGAGGTGCTTATGATCACCCTTGCCGCGCTCGTTGTCATAGCCGACCACACGAGCCCGGTCACGCACGTAAACCAGCCGATATTTGAGGCCGTGCGGCCAATGGATGCTGCGCTCGGGCAGCTCCCAAATGACCATCTCGATGAGGCCGCCACGGTAGGTCTGGCGGCGATGCAACAACTTCTTGGCCTTCTCCATCGCACTTTGGCCTGGTGGGCGTGCTTCGTCTCACCCAGCCTGACCCATCTTTACACGCTGTCCTGCCGCAGCAGCCCGGCCAGCACCCGCGCCGCCTCGGCGTCGCCGCGCCAGTGCGCCATGGGCAGCCCGGACAGATACTCCGCCAGCCAGAAATCGCATAGGGCAGATACAATCAGGCCGCGCTCAACACCGGATGATCCAACTGGCGCGCAGCGTAAGCGAGCGCAGCGCTGATATCGGCGGCCTCCAGGTACGGATAATCGTCGAGGATCTCCTCGTTGCTGGCGCCGGCAGCCAGCAAATCCAGCACATCGGTGACGCGGACGCGCATGCCGCGGATGCAGGGCCGCCCGCCACAGACATTCGGGTCGATTGTGATGCGTTGCTCGCTCATGGGTGCTCCGAACGCTCCGTCTGCGCGACGGGTGCTTGACGTTGCGAATAGGCAGAGCATGGCGCCCCCTCGCGCGACGCGCAAGTGAGCTACACGGCCTTGATCATCATTCCGGCCAAGCGGCGGGCATGGCAGGGGCCGAAGGAATGCGTCTGCTGTCCCGCACCATCAACGCAGCCACTGGCGCGACTGGATCTCTCTGGTGACACCGCTCCCGCGGTGTCACCGCCTCCCGGCGCTCCGCGCCCACCCGCCGCGCTCGCTGTGCCAAGGCCGCTGCCGACCTTGTCGCCCCGTCACACCCCGCGGGGCGCAGAGCGCCGAAGAGCGCGTGACACCGCAGGAGCGGTGTCACGAGCAGGACCTCGGGTCATGGCGGCCGGAACGATGATTAAGGCCTTTGGGATGATCATGACCTCATTTCTCCCATATGACCGCGCGACCGACGCATGGCGGCGTTGTGCTCGATGCGCCAGTCCGTGATCTGCCGATCCACCGCGGCAAAGACCCGCTGCTGTGCCTCGCGTACCCGGGCCGCCACCGCGGGCCCGCCGCCGACGATGTGGAGCGCGGCCCAGGTGAGCAGCGCCGCCACCGGGTTCAGGTCCGAGCCGACGGCGTTGCAGCCGATGCGTGCGGCCTCGAAGGGCACGCTGCCGCCGCCGCAGAAGGCATCGCCCACCGTCGGCACATGGCCGAAGCGGCGCTCGCCGAGCACCCTCACCAAGGCCGGCAGGCTGTCCGCAGCGGTGCCCAGATGCGCGTTGATGGCCGCCCAGGCGTCGGCGTCCGGCCCCGGCACCTGCTCGGGGCGGTCGCAGTAGCCGAGCTTGTCGTCGTAGCTGAGGCGCTCGAACACCAGCTTCTGCAGGCGCTCGCGGTCGGCGGGCTCGAGGCCGGCGCGGAGCTTCGGGCGGGCCGGGTCCGCGTCGGGGCGGAACCAGTCGCGGCGTTCGGCCGGGCCCAGCAGGGCATAGACATCCTTCAGCGCGATGGGCTTGGTCTTGCGCCGCCACAGGCCCGCGTCGTCCATGGTCAGCAGCTTCAAGAACACGCAAAGGGCAACGACGCCTTCGTCGCTGCCCTTGAGGTAGAAGGACAAAACACCCGTGTCCAACAGGACCGGCTTCACCGCTCAGGCCGATCCGTGAATGCGGCTCGACGGCGCGCGAAGACCTCGTCGAGGAAGCCGGTAAGCTCCGCATCGGACATATCGGCCCAAGCACCCGCAAAGTCCTCCGCCGCGGTTGCACTACCGGGTTGAGAGTCTCCCGGGGCTGGCTCCAATGATGAATCGGCGGCGGCCAAGTCCAAACGCAGGCCGTGCAGCAGCGCGTAAGCGCGCGGCAGGCCCTCATCCGGCAAGGCGGCGATTTCTTCGATCAGTTGTGCTCTGGAAATGGACATTTGGATCTTGCTCCTCCAAGCGCCGTATCGCCGTATAGGATGGGTAGAGTGCAGCGAAACTCATCCTACAACCAGTTCTTGCCCAGCCTCTGGAGCGCGGGAGCCAGCCACAGCACCCACGCCTACGCCGCATCGAAGTGCAGCGGCTCGACCCGGCTCAGGTCCAACCGTTGCCGGGCCTCCCAGAGGTCATGGATGTGCTGCATCAAGAGCCAGCTCTCGGCAGAGCGGCCGAGGCTCTTGGACAGGCGCAGCGCCATCTCGGGGCTGATGCCGCTGGTGCCCGCCAGCAGGCGGGCCACCGTCGATGCGGAGACGTCCAGCTTCGCGGCCAGTTGCCGGCCGGCGAGGCCGAAGGGCTCCAGATAGACCTCGCGGATGTGAGATAGCGCTGCGCATGCAGGCCACTGTGCCACAGGCGCGCGGCGACGATGCGCATGAGCCGGATCAGGCCGCGGGTCTGCTGGAAGCCGGGGTTCTCCTTGAAGCGGGCGTAGAGGTCGCGAATGGCCGGATGGAATGGATAGGACGCCGCGATGCGCGCCGCGAGCTGCTCGGGGGATGCATTCGTCACGTCCATCTGCCGCGCCTCCTTGATGGACTTGGCGTAGGCGCCCGCGACCTCGGCGATGACCGCGGGCGGCGGCAGCTCGGTGAAGAGCCGCCGGCGCAGGATCTGGTAGAACTCGTCCGTGTTCATGCGCACCGGCTCCAGGCTCATGGCGGTGCGGCCGGTCTCCTTGTCCAGGTCGCCCAAGGCCTGGACGATCTGCTGGCTGCCTTCGGCATAGGTGGCGGTGAGGTCGGTAATGATGACGCAGACGTTGGCCAGCTCGTCCTTGGTCACCGCCACCAGCAGGTTGGACAGCGCGGTGGCCGTGACCACGGACAGGTCCGAGTTGCCGATGGGCTTGGCCTTGGCGTACTGAAAGTATGGCGGCAGCTCGTCCAGCATGATGAGCAGCGGCTCGCCCTTAAGCAGCTCGACCCAGGCCGTCTGCCCCGGCGCCGACAGCGGCGCGTAATAGGGCGCAAACTGCTCCTGCTTGCCGAGCTGGGCGGCGATGGCGCCCCAGATGCCGTAGGGCGCGTCGCTCTCGCGGCCGGTGAAGGCCACCACCCGCACCGGCCCGATGTCGCCGGGGGTGTAGAAGTCCCCCATCACCGGCGCGCGCAGCTCCGGATGCTCCGCCAGCAGGCCGGCCGCGAGCAGGTTGTGCGTCTTGCCGCCGCCCATGGCCTGCGCGAGCTTGAACACGCCCTGGGTGCTCTTGCCTTCGAGGCGCCGAAACGCCTCGGTCAGCAGCATCCGCATGCCCTCGGTGATGTGGTTCTCGGCAAAGAACGCGTCCGGGTCGATGCGGCCCTGCACCAGATCGGTGAGGTCCAGCACCGTGTCGCGGCGCGTGCTGTCGAAAATACTGTCGCGGGGCTTGCAGGCTTCGGCGAGCGTTTGCACCGGTGCGGCTCCTGTGTCCGGGGGAGGCTGGGGCGGCATTCTGGCATACGGGCTGCCCCGATGCTGCGCGCACTGGTTTTCGCATGGGTACTCCGGCGTCAGGTCGGAGCCCGGCGACCGTGGGCATGATCGAGCGCTGGCGGGCGCTGGCGGGCGCTGGCGAAGAGATCAGGGTGATGCGTCATCGATCGGCGCAAGGTCAAGCATCCTATGCAAGCTGCTACAATGCCCGCCGCTTGGACTAGACTTCGCGTATAGACGTGGGCAGAACGTCCTGTGGAGATCATCAATAGATCATCAATAGATCATCAATAGATCATCAATAGATCATCAATGTCAGACGCCACCGAAACCCCGCGACGGATAATGTTCGAGGGTCTTCCGAAGCCGACTGCCGCTAAGGCTCCCGCGCCTGTTGCCGACGCAGATGCCGGTACCAGGCCTCACTTCACCGTGACCGGAGCAGGCGTATTGCATGTTCGTGCTTCCGACATTCTGAAGTCGAAGAGAGCGCGTCGGCAAATCGCGGCCTTGTCCCGTTTGCGGGAGCGTTCGCCAGAGCGTTAAACCACGAGCTGCTCCGACGGCGGTTCACTTCACAACCAACTACGACAGGGTGCTGAGGCAGCTGGAGCACCCGAATCTGAGTCACCTGAGGCCGGGGGACTTCGAGGTGGTCATACCCGTCAGTCAGATCTCCGCCAGCCACTTATTCGATGTCGAAGCCTACGAATACTTCCGCCAGCAGGACCAAGAAAACGATGTCGAATTCTACGACGTGCGCGGTAGAGTATTGAGCACGCCGGAGGGGGAACAAGCTGGCTAATCACTGGCAGCGGTGTCGGGGTCGCGTCTCTCTCGGTGGCTGCTTTAGCTACGGCGCGGCTCGTGCATGCTCGCCTGCACATTCCTCTTGGTCTGCACGTTGGCGCCATCGCCGGTCTGCGCGCATGCCATTCATCAGATCAAGTCCAGGCAGCACTTCTTGTACTTCTTGCCGCTGCCGCAGGGGCAGGGGTCGTTGCGGCCGACTTTTTTGCTCTTCACCACGGGCTGGGTCGGGGCAACGATGCCGGAGGGCGCAGCCAGGGCGGGGTCCGGCATGTTGAAACCGGCCCAGCAGCTCATCTCGGCCACGGTGTCGTCGATGAGGCCTCGGTACCGTTCTCGCGCCTCCTGCAAGACGCGTTCCTGGTCCCGGGCGAGGGTCCGCTGAACGCTTTTCAAACTGATGTAGTACGGATCGATCAGACCGTCGCCGTACGCCCGCTCGATGTCGCCAAGCAGCTCTTGCGGATACAAATCGACGCTTTCGACCACGAGTGAGGACCAGATGAGACCCCCTTCGCGAGGCAGCCGTTCGCGGAACAGGCTGGCGAAGTAGTCGATCACCTGCTCCCGCGGCACCCGACCTTCGCAGACCAGGATCGTGTGCGCCGTCAGGCAGGCGCTGCGCACGTAGTCGCCGACGGCGGGATCCTCGATCATCCGTTGCATCGGGGCGAGGTCGGTATCGCACACAGAGGCCAAGATGCGGGCTAAGTCCTCCGTCACGACATCGCCGGTGAGGTCTAGGCAGATCTCGTCGGGCAGCGAGAAGAGCCTGCACAGCAGCGGGTAGGCGGCTGGCTCGCGAAACTGGGCCAGCAGGTACAGCGCGAAGACGTGCAGCATCGCCCGGTCGTTTGCCGCCAGGGCTTCCGGGTCGTCCACTGCCGCCTGGAGCGCGTCCAGCAGGATCGGCGTGATGGCCTCGCGCTGCTGCACCGCGGCGCGCACGGCCTCCGTCGGAAAGTGCCCGCGATGGACGGCGAGCTGTTGCTTGATGGTCTCGATGTCGGTAATTGGCATCGTCGGTGGTCGTGTGGTTTGGATGGGCGGGCGCCGCATGTCGCAGGAGCGCTCCGAACGCGCCCGCCTCTTGGCGCGAGCGCGATCGGTATCAACGCGGCCGGGCAACCATAATCCATCCCTCGGCTAGAGCTCCACCCGCAGACCGAACGCATGGTCGAAGCGCATCGCCCGCAGTACCTTCACCGCGGCACGCTTCTGCTCCGGCTCCACGGCACCCACGTCCAGCCGGAACTGATGCCCGTCACGGGTCTCGATCTGCACCTCCTCGCCCTGCCAGCGGAGGCTTTTCAGCCGATCATCGTCATCGATGCCCGGGAATCCCTCGTGCGAAACGTAGACTCCCCGGTCTTCCAGCGGCAGAAAGGGCTCGAATTCCAGTTGACGCAGCAACGTCAGGCTGTTGACGGAGTCAAACGGCTCGTCGCGGATCGCGAAGGAGACGATCAGGTCGCGATCTTTCTGGGTGGTGATGAAGTCCACGATCTCCGGTTGCATGCGCTTACTCCAAGGGGGGCGCGGCACGGGCGCCCCGTGGGTGCCCGCTGTGCCGCTCGGCGTCATGGCAGCAAAGCTTAGCCAAGATGGTCGCGCCTTGTAAGCCGATGTGTTGCCCGGGTCGCTTGCGAAGTGTTGACTGGAGTGTTGACCTCCAGGTCAACACGGCGACAGAGCGGGTCGCTGCGGTCGCGACTACGGAGCCGACCTGGAGGTCGGCTCTCCGGCCCGGCTCGGCCCGGCTCGGCTCCAGCCGGGCTCCGCACGGGCAACTGCGTCGCTGCCTGGTTCCCGAGTCCGACGGGCTGGACCGGATTCCGCGTAGTCCACCCAGCAAGCCTGCGCCAACGCGCTCCGTGCGCGCGCTGTTCAGGCCGGCGCCTGCGTCCAGATACAGATAAGCGGCCAAGGGCCGGCCGCGGCGATAGGTCACATCCAGCTACGGCGTCTTCATGCTGCTACCTCGGCCGACGCAGCGCCTCCAAGGCCCGCCGCAGCACCGCCGCGTCGGCCTGGTCCTTCGGCCGCAACGCCTGCTTGGTCTTCAGCAGCCCTTCCAGGTCGAGCACCGGCACCTGCTCGCCGCCCAGGTCGAGGCGGACGATGTGCGGCACGAGCTCAGCGAAGGGGATGCCGGCGACGGACGGCAGAATGTCCACGGTGAACTCGTCGTTGAGGCGGATGCCGTGCAGATGATCGCCCTCGAACGGGCCCGCTTCGCCGGCAAGCTCCAGGCTGACGCCGTCCGGCAGCGCACCCAGCGCCTGAATCCAGCGGCGGGTGTTGGCGGGATCGACGGCCACGGCGATGTCGATGTCCTGCGTCATGCGCACATGGCCATGCGCGGCCAGGGCGTAGCCGCCCACCAACGCGTACTCGACACCGGCGGCATTCAGCAGCCGCGTGGTCGCGAGGACATCTTCCCAGCGGGCGGGGCGGGTGAACGCCGGGTTATGCGTTGCCTGCTCGGACTCGCCGCCGGCCCGAGTTTCAGCGCTCGCGGTCGCTGCCCCGCTGCCCCGCCGCCGAGCCGTCGCCGCAACCAGCTCAGCATGCCAGCGCTCCCAGTCGGCGTTGGCTTCTGCGTGCGAGCGGTAGCGAAAGACGCCCTTCGGCACGCGGGTGCGGTAGTTGGACATGGCGCGGATCCATTCGATCTCCTCCGGCGTGGGACCGGCCGCGGTGCGGGCGCGCAGGGCGAGGTCGGGGGCCAGGCGCCTGCCGACGGTGCGCCGGTGCGTGTCGTCGCCCGCCATCGGGTTAGGCAGCGGCCAGGCAATCAGCCCAGACTCGGCAGGCAGTTAAAGCCAAAGGACCGGAAGTCCGGGTCGACGGCAAGACAAACCGGCAAGGCCAGCCGCCGCACGAGCACGAAGCTGGTGCAGTCCGTGAAGCTGTAGCGTTTGTCGCGGTACTGCTCGAAGATTGACCAGGCAGCGGCTTCGTCCTGCGGCGTCACGCGCTCGAGGCGTGCGACGCGTTGCTCGCGCAACGCATTGCCGAGCTTATCGGCGACGTCCCAGCCGAGCCGATAGCGGGCTAGGGTAACCGCCTCGTCAAAGACGAAATTGCTCGTCAACAGCCTGCCGCGATATGCACGGAAGGCGTCGGCCACGGAGGTGTGGTCCGGATCCTTCTTGTCCAGCAGCGCGGACCAGGCGCCGGTGTCCACGAAGGCGCACTTCACGCGTCACCCGGTCCGTAAAGGTACCGGTCGTGCTCCCGGCCGACGGCGTCTCCCGTGCCCTCGGCGATGCCGACCAGCCCTTCGAGCGGATCTTCTTCCGGCGCTTGGCCGTGTCCGAGGTGGTCGTCGATGAGGCTGCGGATAAGGGCGGCAAGGCTGATGCCGCGACGGCGCGCCTCGTCGCCCAGGCGCCGATACTGATCGGGCTCCAGCGAAATCTGTGTGCGATGCATGGGCATTTGCTTCAAGCGAGACGCGAACGCCGCCACGCTACATCGCCCGCCGTGTGATGTAAACATCACAGCCATGACGGCGCCCGCCGTTGGCGTCTGTCATGATCTTCCGCCTGAATCAGGCTCTCGAGCGGGATATTCAGCCCCTTCCAGAGCTTGCGGATCATGTCCAGGGTCAGCGGTCGCTGGCGGCTCAGTACCTCGGAGACGCGGCCGCTGTGGCCGATGTAGGGCTCCAAGTCTTTGTTCTGCAAACCGGCTTGCTCCATGCGGAACAGGATGGCCTCCACGGGGTCCGGGGGCGCAACCGGATCGTGCTTGGTCTCGTAGGCCTCGGCCAGGGTCAGCAGTACGTCCAGCTTGTCGCCCTCGGGACTGCCGATTGCGGCCCCCCACAGCGCCTCGATCTCCGCCAAGGCGGCATCGTAGTCCTGCTCGGTCTTGGTGAGTCGGATGTCCATGCATCGGGCTACAGAGCGTTCATCCGGCCCTGCGGAATCTCCGGCTCGACGTCCGCGACCTTGGCCAGCGCGGCGTCGAAGGCACGACGGTCGTCCCGTGCGGCGCGTTGCTGAAGGTAGCGCTCGGCCTCCAAGGCGGCGATCTTCTCCGCGAGCGCGGTGGCGATGAGCTGGTCGAGTGAGACCTGATCCTCGCGCGCCAGCGCCTCCGCTGCCGTGCGCAGCGATTCCGGCAGTTGGATGCTGAGGGTACTCATGGCCGTTCTCCCCCTGTGTCAGGGTGGTTTTTCAAGAAATTCCCGTGGTCTCGGAACGCCGATGCCGAGCTGATCGAAGCCGCGGAAGTCCCGGGTGTTGAAAACCAGCTCGTGCGACCAGTCGCGCCGCGAGCGCAGCGCTCGGGACGCCGCCGCGATCAACGCCGGCTAGGCCACTTGGCGCACACGCGCGATCTCGTCCGCCGCGGCCGGTCGCACCTGCGCCGCGGTCAGCGTCAGTACCGCGAGCGTTTCGCCGGCGAGGGTCAGAAACTCGACTTCGTACGCCGCGCCTTGGTCGTGAACCATGACGACGGTGCCGATGTCGCCGGCCACGAGGCCGTGGCTCGCGAGGTTCTCCGTCAGGATGGCGTCGGCGTACTCTTCAATCATTTTGGCCCCCGGATTGGGTAGGCGGTGACGAGGCGAGGTCTGGACCGGGCGCAACCCGCCGCTCACGCCGGCCGCAACCGCCGCAGATGCCGCCCCACGGCGATGCGGCTGCCGACGATGCCGAGCAGGGTGGCGAGGCCGAGCAGGGCGAGGGAGTGGCGGAAGTCGAGGCCGGTGAGGACCAGGCGGGTGTCGTAGAGGGCGGCGACACGGCCGACGGGGGCGTCGAGCAGGGCGACGGTGGTGGTGACGATGCCCCAGGCGAGCATGCCGCCCAGCAGACCGTACCAGGCGCCGGCGTAGAGGAAGGGGCGGCGGATGAAGGCGCCGGTGGCGCCGACCAGGTCCATGATGAGGATCTCGTCGCGGCGGTTCTCGATCTCGAGCCGGATGGTGTTGCCGACGACGAGCACGACGCCGAGGGCGAGCATGCCGCCGAGCAAGAGCGTGCCGTCGCGCAGCAGCGACAGGATCGCCTTTAGCCGCCGCACCCACTGCGCGTCGGCCTGCGCGAAGTCCACGCCCGGCAGTGCGGCGAGGCCCTCCAGCAGTGCGTCCAGCTCATCGCCCGGCCCGAGGTCGCGCGCCGGGTAGACGGCGAGCACGACGGGCAGCGGATTCTCCGGCAATTGGTCGATGGCGCCGGCGAGCCCGCTGTATGCGCGGAACTCCGCGAGCCCCTGCGCGCGGGAGATGACCTGCACCCGGCCGATGTCGATGCGCGTGGTCAGCGTCTCGGCGAGCTTGCTGCCGGCGGCCTCGTCGAGCCCCGGCGACAGGAACAAAGACAGCGCCGCGCCCCGGCGCCAGTCGCCGCCCAGGCGCTCCAGGTTATCGGTGATGACCAACAGCGTCGCCGGCAGCGCCAATGCGATGGCGATGGCCGCGACGGTCATTAGCGTCGCGAGCGGCGCGCGGATCAGCCGGTCCAGCGTGTCCGCCGCGGCGTTCTGATGGTCGCCGACCCAGGTGCCCAGGCGCTTCAGCCAGCGCGGCTTGCGGCCCTTCATGCGCAGGCCCCCGGGCGCCCGGGCCGAGCGCTCATGCAACAGGCCCCGGGCGCCCACGCGGCAGCGCATCGGCGATGAGCCGGCCCTGCTTCAGCACCAGCGTGCGATGGCCCATGGACTGGATCAGGTCCAGGTCATGGGTGGCGATGAGCAGGCTCACGCCGAGCTGATGGAAGCGCTCGAAGAGGCGAAAGATCTCCCGCGACAGCGTCGGGTCCAGGTTGCCGGTGGGCTCGTCGGCGACGATGATCTCCGGCCGCCCGACCACGGCGCGGGCGATGCCGACGCGCTGCTGCTCGCCGCTCGAGAGCGTGAGCGGCAGCGCCCGCTCCAGCCGCAGGAGCCCCACTTGGTCCAGCGCCGCGCGCACGCGCTTGGCGGTCTCGTCCCGCGGCATGCCGGCGGTGACGAGCGGCAGGGCGACGTTGTCGAACACGGTGCGCTCCGCGAGCAGCCGGTGGTCCTGAAAGACCATGCCGATGCGCCGTCGGTGCGCCGGGATGCGCCGGCGCGGCAGGGTCGCGAGATCCTCGTCGCCGACGCGGATGCTGCCGCGGGTCGGCCGCTCCATGAGCCCGATGAGCTTGAGCAGCGTGCTCTTGCCGGCGCCCGAGTGGCCGGTCAAGAAGGCCATCTCCCCGGCCTCCAGCCGAAAGCTCAGGTCGCGCAGCGCATCGCCCCGCTCGGGGTAGCGCTTAGTCACGTGCTCGAACTCAATCATTGTGGGGAAGGGGCTAGGTGCTAGGAAGCTAGGAGCTAGGGGGAAGGGGCTGGGAGCTAGGCGGGCCGGCGGGAACTTAGAACCTTAGCCCCTAGTTCCTAGCTGCTCAGAATGGGCGTCTCTCCGCCGTGCCATGCCTCAGCGCACCGGGGCGCAGAGCGCCCGTAGACGCGCGACACCGCTGGAGCGGTGTCGCGAGTTGAAAGGAGCTGGGTGCTTGAGGCTGGCCGGCCGGCGGGCAACCCAGCCCTAGCCCCTAGCCCCTAGCCCCTAGCCCCTAGCCCCTAGCCCCTAGCCCCTAGCCACTCATTAAAGCATCGAGGAACACATCCGCCTCGAAGTGCTTCAAGTCCTCGATCTGCTCGCCGACGCCGATGAACCGGAACGGAATCTCCAGCCGCTCGGCGATGGCGAACAGGATGCCGCCCTTGGCGGTGCCGTCGAGCTTGGTCACGGTGATGCCGGTGATGGGCACGGCGGCGTTGAACTGCACGGCCTGGTGCAGCGCGTTCTGGCCCGTGGTGGCGTCGACGACGAGCATGACCTCGTGCGGCGCCTCGGGGTCGATCTTCTGCATGACGCGGACGATCTTCTTCAGCTCCTCCATCAGGTTGACCTTGGTGTGGAGGCGGCCGGCGGTGTCCGCGATGAGCACGTCGTAGCCGCGGGCGGTGGCCGCTTGCAGCGCGTCGTAGACCACGGACGCCGGGTCCGCGCCGGCGTGCTGGGCGATGACGGGCACGTCGTTGCGCTCGCCCCAGACCTGGAGCTGCTCCACGGCGGCGGCGCGGAAGGTGTCGCCGGCGGCGAGCATGACCCGGTTGCCGTCGGCCTGGAGCTGCTTGGTGAGCTTGCCGATGGTCGTGGTCTTGCCGACGCCGTTGACGCCGATCATGAGAATCACCTGGGGCCGGCCCGGCGCCGGCTGGCGCACCGGGGCGTCGGCCTTGTGCAGGATCTCCGCGAGCTGCCGGCGCACGGCCGCGAGCAGGCCCTTCGGGTCCGACACCTCGCGCAGCTTCACGCGGTAGGCGAGGTCCTCGATGATGCGGGTGGTCGCTGGCACGCCGACGTCGGCGGCGACGAGCAGCATCTCCAGCTCCTCCAGCAGGTCCTCGTCGATCTCCTTGCGGCCGCTGACCAGCTCCGCGATATCGGCGTTGAGCACCTCGCGGGTGCGGGCGAGACCATTGCGCAGGCCGCGCAGGAAGCGCGACTTGCCCTCGGCCTCCTGCTCGCCGCGGGCGCGCTCGGCAATGGCCTGCGCGAGGCGGCCGGCGGGCTCATCCGCTGGGCTCGCGGCCGCGGGCGGCGGCGGCTCGGGTACCTCGGCCTGGACGGCCGCGGCATCGGCCCTGGCCTGCTGCTTCTTCTTTCCGAATCCGAACATGGGGGTTTGGGCACGCTTGGCGCCGAGGATGCGGGCGCACCCCGGCAAGGTTGGGAGAGCAGCGGCCGGTGCCGGCCACGACGGGCGATCTTCGGCTGCCGACAAGCTTACGAAGCTGTCACTTGGCCGCCGCCGCGCGATCGGCGCATTGTATCAACAGCCGCCGGACGCCACGTCGGGCGACACAGAAAGGCCCGAGGAACATCTTCAACATGCGAATCGCTTTACTGCTGCCGGCCGTGCTTGCCGTCACCGCGCAGGCCGCGGTCGGCGCCACGCTGGGCACCACGTCGGGCACCACGTCGGGCACCCAGGTCCACGAGCGCGTGCTCGACAACGGCCTCAAGGTGCTGGTGCAGCCCGACCGGCGCGCGCCCATCGTCACATCCCAGGTTTGGTACAAGGTCGGCTCCAGCTACGAGCCGGGCGGCATCACCGGGGTCTCGCACATCCTGGAGCACATGATGTTCAAGGGCACCGAGAACCTTGCCCCCGGCGAGTTCTCGAAGATCATCGCCGCCAACGGCGGCGACGAGAACGCCTTCACCGGCACCGACTATACGGCCTACTTCCAGACCATGGCCGCCGACCGGCTCGCCGTGTCCTTCGAGCTGGAGGCCGAGCGCATGCGCCGCCTCACGCTGCCGGAGGACGAGTTCCTGAAGGAGCTGGAGGTCGTGAAGGAAGAGCGGCGCCTGCGCACCGACGACAACCCGCAGTCGTTGACCTACGAGCAATTCAACGCCGTCGCCTTCCAGGCCTCGCCGTATCGCAACCCCATCATCGGCTGGCCCGGCGACCTGGAGAGCATGCAGGTGGAAGACCTGCGCGCCTGGTACCGCAAGTGGTACGCGCCGAACAACGCGACGCTGGTGGTCGTTGGCGACGTGGACCCGCAAGCCGTCTTCGCGCTGGCCGAGGAGCACTTCGGCCCGCTCGAGGCCGAGCCCATCACGCCGCCGAAGCCCCGCGCCGAGCCCGAGCAGCAGGGCGAGCGTCGGCTGGTCGTGAAGGCGCCGGCGAAGGAGCCCTATCTGCTCATCGGCTACAAGGCGCCGGTGCTGACCAATGCCGAGCAGGACTGGGAGCCCTATGCGCTGGAGATGCTCGCCTCCGTGCTCGACGGCGGCGCCAGCGCCCGCTTCAGCCGCGAGCTGGTGCGCGGCGAGCGCATCGCCGCCAGCGCCGGCGCCGGCTACAACGCCTTTTCGCGGCTGCCGGGGCTGTTCCGCTTGAGCGGCACGCCGGCGGACGGGCGCAGCATCGATGAGCTCGAGGCCGCGCTCATCAAGCAGATCGAGCGCGTGCAGACCGAGCTTGTCGACCCCGAGGAGCTGGCGCGCATCCGCACCCAGCTCATCGCCGCGAAGGTCTACGAGAAGGACAGCGTCTTCTACCAGGCCCTGCAGCTCGGCCAGCTCGAAACCATCGGGCTCGGCTGGCAGTTGGTGGACGAGTACGTGGACAAGCTCTCCGCCGTGACGCCGGAGCAGATCCGCACCGTCGCGGCCAAGTACCTGGTGCCGGACGTGCGCACCGTCGCGCGGCTCGACCCGCAGCCGATGGACGCCGACGACGCCCGCACCGCCATGAATGCCGCCGCCGGAGGCCAAGCCCATGTTCAAGCCCATGACCGCTGACCTGACCCGACTGCCGCCTGCCGCGCTACTAGCCCCGGTGCTCACGCTCTTGGCGCTGCCCGCGGCGGCCACACCCGACATCGAGACCTGGCGCACCGCGAGCGGCGCCAAGGTCCTGTACGCGCCGGCCCCGGACCTGCCGATGGTGGACCTGCGCATCGCCTTCGATGCCGGCAGCGCCCGCGACGGCGACCAGCCGGGGCTCGCGTCCATGACGGCCAACATGCTGACCGAGGGCGCCGGCGGGCTCGATGCCGACAGCATCGCCGAGCGCGTCGAAGCCGTCGGTGCCGAGCTCGGCACCGGCGCCGACCGCGACATGAGCTATGCGAGCCTGCGCAGCCTGACGGCGCCCGAGACCCTGTCCACGGCGGTCGAGATCCTGACCAAGGTGCTCGCGGCGCCGGAGTTCCCGCAGGCGGACTTCGAGCGCGTGCGCGCCAATACTTTGGTGGGCCTGCGCCAGTCGGAGCAGAACCCCGGCAGCGTCGGCAGCCGCGCGCTGTACCAGGCCGTCTACAGCGAGCATCCCTACGCATCGGACCCGGACGGCACGCTTGCGAGCGTCGCCGAGCTGAGCCGGGATGACTTGGCCGCCTTCCACCGGCGCTGGTACAACGCCCCGAACGCCACCATCGCCATCGTCGGTGCCGTGGACCGCGCGCAGGCCGAGGTGCTCGCCGAGGTGCTGACGGCCGGCCTGCCCGAGGGCACCCGGCCCGCGCCGCTGCCGCCCGTGGCGGACCTGGGCCCCGGCGCCGCGCAGCGCATCGACTTCCCATCCAGCCAGACGCACCTGTATATGGGTCAGCCCGGCATGCGCCGCGGCGACCCGGACTACTTTCCGCTCTACGTCGGCAATCACATCCTGGGCGGCAGCGGCATGGTGTCGCTGCTGATGGACGAGGTGCGCGAGCAGCGCGGGCTGTCGTACTCCGCCTACAGCTACTTCGCGCCGATGGCCGAGCGCGGGCCAATGGTCATGGGCCTACAGACCAAGAACGCGCAGGTGGACGAGGCGCGCACGGTGATGCTCGACACCCTCGGGCGCTTCATCGAGCAGGGGCCGAGCACGGAGGAGCTCGAGGCCGCCGTGAAGAACATCACCGGCGGCTTTCCGCTGCGCATCGCGAGCAACGCCAAGATCGTGCAGTACCTGACCGTGATCGGCTTCTACGACCTGCCGCTCGACTATCTGGACCGCTTCACGGCGCGCGTCACGGCCGTCACCGCCGAGCAGATCCAGGACGCCTACCGCCGCCGCGTGCACCCGGAGCGGCTCGCCGTCGTCATGGTCGGCGGCGATCAGGGCAGCGCCGCGGATGGCGCGGCGGCGGACGCGGGCGCGGCGGAGCGCGCCGACCCGGCGCTGGCCCCAAGCACCGGCAGCGGGGGCTGAGCTCAGCCGCCACGGCGCCGCCGGCGTGGGCCAGCTTCGCATCATCGGCGGGCGCCTGCGCGGGCGCCGGCTGCCGGTGCCGGATCAGCCGGGGCTGCGGCCCACCACGGACCGCGTGCGCGAGACCCTGTTCAACTGGCTCGCGCCGAACATCGCCGGCAGCCGCTGTCTCGACTGCTTTGCAGGCGCCGGCGCGCTCGGCTTCGAGGCCTTCTCGCGCGGAGCCGCGGAGGTGGTATTGATCGAGCGCGCCGGCGCCGTCGCCGCGCAGCTCAAGGCCAACGCGGCGACGCTCAGCGCCGCCGCGGACGGACCCGGCGGCGTGCTCGGGGTGGTCAAGGCCGACGCGCTGCGCTGGCTCGCGCGCGAGGCGCCGTCGCCCTTCGACATCGTGTTTCTCGATCCGCCCTTTGCCGATGCCGCGGTGGAGCAGGCCATGGCGCTGCTCACCCGCGGCTGGCTAGCGGCGGACGCATTCGTCTATGTCGAGACGCCGGCGAGCGCAGCGCCGCCGGTCCTGCCCCCGGGCTGGACCTGGCACCGCGAGCGCACGGCCGGCCAGGTGCGCTACGCCCTGGCCCGCACGCTGGGAGCAGCGGACGCCGTCTGAGCGGCCAGTCGGGGGGCTGCCGTCGGGACTCTGCTATGCTCCGCCGCGGCCCGACTTGCCGCCCGCACGGGCGAGCACCGGCCCGAGATCCAGCCCGAGACCCGAGAGCATGATGCGCAGCGTCGTCTACCCCGGCACCTTCGACCCTGTCACCAACGGCCACACCGATCTCATTGCGCGGGCCGCGAAGCTCTGCGACCGCGTCGTCGTCGCCGTGGCCCAAGACACCGGCAAGAACACCACCTTCACGGCCGAGGAGCGGGTCGCGCTGGTGCGCGAGGTCTGCGGGGACATCGACAACGTCGAGGTGGTCGCCTTCTCGGGGCTGCTCGTGGAGTTCGCGCGGCGGGCCGACGTCCATGTGATCATGCGCGGGCTGCGGGCGGTGTCGGACTTCGAGTACGAGTTCCAGCTCGCGGGCATGAACCGGCGCATGGCGCCGGACATCGAGACGCTGTTTCTGACGCCGGCGGAGCAGTACGCGTACATCTCGTCATCGCTCGTGACGCAGATCGCCCGCCTGGGCGGCGACGTGTCCCCCTTCGTGGCGGCGGCGGTCCATACTGCATTACGCGAAAGGTTTGGATAAACTGCGCCGATCCCAACATGCCGCACAACGAGCGCGGGAGCTGCCGCTCGGCCGGACCGGCCAAGAACGGCACGGCGTTCGAAGCCTCGGTTTCAGAACGCCTTTGTTGCCAGTCGCGTGCTGACTGACAACGACGGGGTGTCGTGCCCCAGACGGCAAACGCCGATACAATCGGCATTGTCCATATTGCAATTGGCCTCAGCTACACCCGGAGTAACGCCATGGCCCTGATCATCACCGACGAGTGCATCAACTGCGACGTCTGCGAACCTGAATGCCCGAACGGTGCCATTTCGCAGGGCGACGAGATTTATGTCATCGCACCCGACCTCTGTACGGAGTGTGTCGGCCACTACGAGACCTCGCAGTGCGTCGAGGTCTGCCCCGTTGACTGCATCATCAAGGACCCGGATCACGACGAGACCGAAGATGAGCTGCGCGGCAAGTACGAGAAGCTCGTCGCCGAAGGAAAGACCGCTCCCACCACCGCCGGTTGACACCTGTCCGTCCCTGACACCCGGGGCCGCGCGGCCCCGGCCGGGGATTTGCGAGGGCACCGCTGCGGCGCCCTCCGCATGCTGCTTTCACGCCTTCGGGCCATCCATCCCATGAACCTTCGTCGCCCGCTCCGGCACGGCGCAGCGCCGCTCATCGGCCTGCTGCTGTGCCTTTCGATGCCCGCCGTTCCGGCAGCCGAGCCGCAGCCTGCTCATTGGCCGGCGCGTCCGACTAATGCCCCGGCTCGCCCCGGCACCGCCGCCGTGGCCAGCGCCCACCCCGCTGCCACTGCGGCCGGCATCGACATGCTGAACGCCGGCGGCAACGCCTTCGACGCGGCCGTGGCCGTGAGCGCGGCGCTGGCCGTAGTGGAGCCCTACAGTTCCGGCCTCGGCGGCGGCGGCTTCTGGCTGCTGCACCTTGCCGGCACTGGCATGGACGTGATGGTGGACGGGCGCGAGCGCGCGCCGCTCGCGGCCACCGCCGACATGTACCTGGATGCGCAGGGCAGCTTCGTGCCCGAGCGCGCACTGAACGGCCCGCTGGCCGCCGGCATCCCGGGGGAGCCCGCGGCACTGGTGTACCTCGCCGAGCGCTACGGTCGGCTGCCGCTGGCGGCGAGTCTGCTGCCCGCCATCGAGCTGGCGCGGGACGGCTTCGACGTGGACCCGGTTTACGTGCGCCTTGCGACCTGGCGCCAGGGCGTGCTCGGGGCGTTTCCCGCCGCGGCAAAGCAGTTCCTCACGGACGGCGCCGTGCCGGCCGTCGGCACGCGGCTGCGCCAGCCGGACCTCGCCGGGACGCTGCTGCGGCTCGCGACCCTCGGGCACGACGGCTTCTACGCCGGCGAGCTGGCCCACCGGCTCGTGGACGGCGTGCGTGCGGCGGGTGGCATCTGGACGCTGGAAGACCTCGCGCAGTACCGCGTCGTCGAGCGCGCGCCGATCACCGGCCGCTTCGCGACCCCCACCGGCGACTGGCGCATCGTCAGCGCCGCGCCACCGTCGTCCGGCGGCGTGCTCCTGGTGCAGATGCTAAACATGCTCGGCGCCTACGACCTTGCAGCGATGTCGGCGGCGGACCGCGCCCACGTCACCATCGAGGTCATGCGCCGCGCCTACCGCGACCGCGCGCTGTATCTCGGCGACCCGGACTTTGTCGATGTACCGCTGCCGCGCCTCACTCACCCCTTCTACGCCGCCGGGCTGATGCGCGACTTCTCGCCAGCGCGGGCGACGCCGAGCCTGCCCGAGACACTGACCGGGCCGGCCGGCGCGGACACCACGCACTTCTCGATCCTCGATGCCGACGGCAACCGCGTCGCCGCGACCCTCAGCATCAACTATCCGTTCGGTTCGGGCTTCGTCCCGCCCGGCACCGGCGTGTTGCTGAACGACGAGATGGACGACTTCTCGGCCCGGCCCGGCGAACCGAACGCCTATGGCCTGGTCGGTGGCGCCGTCAACGCCATCGCCCCCGGCAAGCGCATGCTCTCCAGCATGAGTCCGACCTTCATCGAGTCCGCCGACGACGTCGTGATCCTGGGCACTCCAGGCGGCAGCCGCATCATTAGCATGGTGCTGCACGGCATCCTTGCCGCCACCGGCGCAAACCCCGAGCCGGGCGACACCGCGGCGGACTGGGTGGCCGCGCCCCGCTACCATCACCAGTTCCTGCCGGATGATGTGCTGCTTGAGCCCGGCGCGCTGTCCGCGGATGTGCAGCGGAACCTCGGCGAGCGCGGCCACCGGCTCGCGCCCGGCGAGCGGCCCTATGGCAACATGCAATTGATCCACTGGGATCGCGCCGCGGGCCTTGTCTCCGCCGCGAGCGACCCGCGCGGCATTGGTGCCGCTGCGGTCATCCCTGTCGAAATCGAGGCCGGCGCCAAGCACGCGCGCCCACCGCAACCACAGACGGAACCACTGAGAGTGACCCCATGAAGACCTTTCTCATCGCCCTGCTGACCCTATTCGCCGTCGGCGCCCTGGTGCTGCCGGACACGGCCGACGCACGCCGCCTGGGCGGCGGCAAGAGCCTCGGCAAGCAGTACACCGCGCCGCGTCAGGCGCAGCGCCCGCAGGCACCGCAGCGCGACCAGCAGGCCGCGGGCCAGCAGCGCCCCGGTGCCGCCCCGGCCGCCGGCCAGCGCCCGCGCACGGGCATGGGCTGGCTCGGGCCGCTGGCCGGGCTCGCCGCCGGCGGGCTGCTCGCGTCGATGTTCTTCGGCGACGCCTTCGACGGCTTCCAGATCATGGACTTTCTGTTGATCGCGGCCTTGATCTTCGGCGGCTTCATGCTGTTCAAGATGCTGCGGCGAAACCGCAGCGCCGGCCCAACACCGTTACCGGTTGGTGCCGGTGCCGCCTATCGCGCGCACGACCAGAGCGGCGCGCAGTCGCCCTTCGGCGGCGGCGGCCAGGGCCGGCTCGAGCAGGACCAGCAGTACCTGCCGCCCGCGGCTGACCCGGGTGCCGCCGAGGCCCCGCGCTGGTTCGATGCGGACGGCTTCGTCGCCGGCGCCAAGACCCATTTCATCCGGCTCCAGGCCGCTTGGGACAAGTCCGACTTCCGCGACATCGGCGAGTACACCAGCCCGCAACTCTTCGCGGAGCTCAAGCGCGAGCGCGAGGCCCTGGGCGAGGCGCCGAACTACACCGAGGTGGTCACGCTCAACGCCGAGCTCCTGGGCGTGCAGCGCGACGGCGATCAGGTCATCGCCAGCGTGCACTTCACGGGCCTGATCCGCGAGGCCGAGACCGCGCCGGCCACGCCGCTGGATGAGATCTGGCACGTGGCGCACGACTGGGACAGCGCCGCCGGCGATTGGCTCATTACCGGCATTCAGCAGCCGGAATAACCGTTCGCTCCCGCGGACGCGGGGCGCAACGCGCCCGGCGCCCGCGGACCATGCGGAGGCATCCATGCGCCGCATCCTCTTCCTCTGCACCGGCAACTACTACCGCAGCCGCTTCGCGGAGGCGTACTTCAACCACACCGCCGCGCATCAGGTCTTGCCCTGGCGGGCAGACTCCAAGGCGTTGGTGCGCGACTTGGGCGCCACCGGCAACCGCGGCCCAATCTCCCCGCATGCGCTGGCAGCGCTCGACGCCCGCGGCATCCTCCACCGCGGCCCAGCGCGCTGGCCTGCGCGTGTGGAGCCAGCGGACTTCCTGCGCTATCCCCGGGTCATCGCGGTCAGCCGCCGCGAGCACGAGCCGATGATGCGCGCCCACTTCCCGGAGCACGCTGCACGCGTCGATTATCTTGAGATCGGTGACATCGACGTCGAGTCCCCGTCACAGGCCATCGCCCGGCTCGCCGCGGACGTGGAAGCGCTACTCACGGACCTGCGCGGCGGCTGAGCCAGTCGCGCTTCGTCACCCACCAGAGCCAGACCTGGTGCGTACACTCCAAGGTTGGCCCACGTCGCGCAGCGGGCGTCGATAGATCATCGGCGCCGTTATGCCGCAATCGAGTCGTTGAAGATCGGTTATGGCGGCATCGCCTATGTCGCCCAGGTGCTCGGGATGAGTCGTCGTTGGAACTGGAGCACATGGGCGAGGACGATCCGGATGACCCGAAACGCCCGAGCGGAGACGCCAAGCGAGTGCGCCAGCGCTCGACCGCCGATCAGCGAACGCAATCCGCTGCTGAAGTCGGTTTTGCAGGCCTTGATCATCGTTCCGGCCGCCAGGAGCCGAGGTCCTGCTCGTGACACCGCGGGAGCGGTGTCACCAGAGAGATCCAGTCGCGCCAGTGGCTGCGTTGATGGTGCGGGACAGCAGACGCATTCCTTCGGCCCCTGCCATGCCCGCCGCTTGGCCGGAATGATGATCAAGGCCACCTCATCGGCGTCGAATTCAGCCGCGAGCAGCGCACCGTGGTGGGGTTCGAAGTGGAGTCGATCGGCTGATGCCGCGCATGCGCGCACGCTGCCGAGCGCGCTCGGTCATAGGCGCCGCGACCACAAACGGTTCAGCCCGCTGCAGCGCACGCCCGGGGTTGCCGGCGGGTTATTCTTTCAACCAGTCTTCAGCCAAGCCCGAGGCCAGCATGCCCAAGCGCAAGAAGCTCCCCATCGGCATCCAGACCTTCCGCGAGATCCGCGAGGGCGGCTACTACTACGTCGACAAAACGGGCTTCGCGCTGCGGCTGATCGACGAGGGCAAGTACTACTTTCTGTCCCGGCCAAGGCGCTTCGGCAAGTCGCTGTTTCTGGATACGCTGGCGGAGCTGTTCGCGGGCAGCGAGGCGCTGTTCGCGGGCTTGAAGGCCGAGCAGCGTTGGGATTGGTCGCGGCCGTACCCGGTGCTGCGGCTCAGCTTCGGCGGTGGCGTGGTCCAGAGCCGCGCGGAGCTGGATCGGCGCATCCGCACCCTGTTGGCGAGGAACGCGAACACGCTCGGTCTCGCATGCAGCGACGCCGACGATAATGCCGGCTGCTTCGCGGAACTGATTGAGCAGGCACACGAGCGACATGGTGCGCCGGTCGTCGTGTTGGTGGACGAGTACGACAAGCCGATCCTGGACAATCTCACCCGTCCGGACGCGGCCCGCGAGATCCGCGACGGACTGCGCAATCTCTACTCGGTCATCAAGGACAGCGACGCGCACATCCGCTTTGCGTTCCTGACGGGCGTGTCCAAGTTCAGCAAGGTTAGCCTGTTCTCCGGGCTGAACAATCTGAAGGACATCACCGTCGATGCGCGCTATTCGGCCATCTGCGGCTACACCGAGGCCGATCTGGATACGGTCTTCGCCCCGGAGTTGGACGGGCTCGACCGCGCGCAGATCCGCGACTGGTACAACGGCTACAACTGGACCGGGGAGTCCGTCTACAACCCCTTCGATGCGCTGCTGCTGTTCGATGCCCGCCAGTTCCGCCCCTGGTGGTTCGAGACGGCGACGCCGACCTTCTTGGTGGACCTCTTGCTCGAACGCGAGGTGTTCGTGCCGAAGCTCGGGCAGACCATCGCCAGCGAAGCGCTGCTGTCGAGCTTCGACGTCGACCATATCGCCACCGAAGCGCTGCTGTTCCAAACCGGGTATCTCACCATCGCTGCCACGCGCCGGCTCGGCGCGATGATTCAGTATCGGCTGCGTTACCCGAATCTGGAGGTCTTTGCCGCCCTCAACGGCGCCCTGCTCGAGCCGCTGCGCGGGCACCACCGCTCCACCGGGGAGCAGACGGCACGCCTGTACGACTTGCTGCTCGCGAACGACTTCGCCGGCATGCAGGCGCTGTTCACCGCCTTCTTCCAGAGCATTCCTCATGACTGGTACCGCAATAACCCCATCGCCGCGTACGAGGGCTATTACGCCAGCGTCTTCTATGCCTACTTCGCCTCGCTCGGTCTGGACCTGACGCCGGAAGAATCGAGCAACGCCGGGAGGCTGGATATGGCACTGCGCTTCAACGCTCAGGTGTATCTGTTCGAGTTCAAGGTCGTGGAGCTCGCACCGGCGGGGCGCGCGCTGGCGCAGATCAAGGACAAGGGCTATGCGGACAAGTACCGCGCCGAGGGCCGGCCGATTCACCTCATCGGCGTCGAGTTCAGCCGCGAGCAGCGCACCGTGGTGGGGTTCGAGGTGGAATCGATCGGCTGATGCCGGCATGAGCACACGACGTCGCTGTTGTGCGCAGGCGCAGGGGCGGTCTCCGCCGCCGACGCGCTCGCGGGATGCCGGCGGCGCGTGCCCGTGGCACACTCGCGCCATGACCGCTGCCGCGACAAAGCATGGACCCATGGCGCCGCGCGCGCCCGCGCGCCGGTGCCACTCGTGAGCCCGAGGCCGGTGCTGTCCGACGTGCGCGGGAACGGCCGCCTCAGCGTCGTCGTGCCCTGTTACAACGAGCAGGCCGTCATCGCGACCACGCACCGGCGGCTCGTGGACGTGCTCGCGGGCCTGCCGGCCCCGGACTGGGAGGTCCTCTACGTCGACGACGGCAGCCGCGATGCGACGCTCACGCTGCTGCGCGATATCCAGGCCCGTGACCCGCGCGTGCGGGTGCTGTCGCTGTCGCGCAACTTCGGCCACCAGATCGCCGTGAGCGCGGGCCTGGAGGCGGCCGCCGGCGCCGCGGTGGTGCTGATCGATGCGGACCTGCAGGACCCGCCCGAGCTGATCCCGGACATGCTCGCGCGCTGGCGCGACGGCGCCGACGTCGTCTACGGGGAGCGCGCGGCCCGCGCCGGCGAGACGCGCTTCAAGCGGCTCACGGCGAGCCTCTTCTACCGACTCATCAACCGCATCTCGGCCACGCCGATCCCCATCGACACCGGCGACTTCCGGCTCATGGATCGGCGCGTGGTCGACGCGGTGCTGGCCATGCCGGAGCGCGACCGCTTTCTGCGCGGCATGGTGGCCTGGACCGGCTTCCGCCAAGAACCGATCCGCTACCAGCGGGCGGCGCGCTCCGCCGGTGAGAGCAAGTATCCGCTCGGGCGCATGCTGCGCTTCGCGGCGGACGGGCTCCTGTCGTTCTCGCTGGTGCCGCTGCGGCTGGCGGTGTACATGGGCCTCGCGGCGTCGGCACTGGCGCTGCTCGGTATCGTCTACGCGCTGGCCATGCGGCTGTTCACGGACATCTGGGTGCCGGGCTGGACGCTGCTCTTCATCGCCGTGCTCTTCCTCGGCGGGGTGCAACTGCTCGCGCTCGGCGTCATCGGCGAATACCTCGGGCGGGTCTATTGGGAGGTGAAGCGCCGACCGCTGTATCTGGTCAAGGAGCGGCTCGGCTTCGACGCCCCGCCCGAGGACAAGACCGCATGACGGCGCTGCGGTTGAGCGGCGCCGGCCGCTGGCTCAAGCCGGCGCTGGGGCTCCTGGTGACGCTGGCGTTTCTGTGGCTGATTGCGAGGCAGGTGGACGCCGCCGCCCTCGTCGGCGCCTTCGCCGGGCTTGCGCCGGCCTGGCTGTTGCTCGCGCTCGCGCTGCTCGCCGCCGACTATGCGCTGCGCATCCTGCGCTGGTGGTGGATGCTCAGGTCACTGGCGCCGGCGCTGCCCGCCCGGGCCTGCGCGTGGCCCTACCTCGCCAGCATCGCGGTCAACAACGTGCTGCCGTTTCGCGCGGGCGACGTGTTGCGGGCCTTCGGCTTCCGGCGTCAGTTGCAGTCGCCGGCCATGCGGGTGCTCGGCACGCTGGTGCTGGAGCGGCTCTTGGACATGACGACGCTGCTCGCACTCTTCTTCGTGGGCTTGCTGGCGGTGCCGACGGAGCTGTTTCCGCGCGCTATCACGCTGTCCGCCGCTTGGTTGGCGGGCACGACGGCGCTGACGCTCGCCGCCCTGCTGCTGCTCGCGCCGCGGCTGCCGGCCATAATGCAGTGGGTCGCGGAGCAGCGGGCGCTCGCGGCGCGCGGCTGGTCGGAGCGCATTGGGCACTGGGGCCAGAGCTTTGCCGAGAGCTTTGGCATCCTGCGCCGCCCGGCGGACGTGCTCGCGCTGTTCGGCCTGTCGTTCGCGATCTGGCTGCTGGAGGCGGCGCTGTTCGCCATCATCGCGCTGGCCTTCGCGGCGCCGTCCGGCCCCATTGGTGCGCTGTTCGCGATGGCCACCGGCACGCTGTCGACGCTGATCCCGAGCTCGCCCGGGTATGTCGGCACCTTCGATTACTTCACGTTGACCGCCTTCGCCGCCTATGGCGTGCCGGAGGCCGACGCCGCGGCCATCGCCTTCACCGTGCATGCGGTGCTGTGGCTGCCGCTGACGGTGCTCGGGCTCGGCTGGCTTGCGTTACGCGGGCGCGGGCTGCTGGCGCGGGCCGCGGCGGCGAAGGCGGAACAGGGGATGGCTTGATGGAAACAGATCAGGCGACGACGGCACACGTCGGCATCATCGGCGGCGGCTTCTGCGGCCTTGCGGCGGCCTACGAGCTCGGGCGCCGCGGCATCCGCGCGACGGTATTGGAGCAGGACGCAGAGCTCGGCGGGCTCGCCGGCAGCTTTGTGGTGGGCGGCGAGCGGCTGGAGAGGTTCTATCACCACTGGTTCACCAACGACCGCCACGTGATGGACCTGATCGACGATCTGGGCGCCGCCGATCAGGTGCTGCTGCGCCCGACCCGCACGGGCATGTATTACGCGAACCGCTTCCATAAGCTCTCGACGCCCCTCGACCTGCTGCGTTTCTCGGCGCTGCCCTTCCCGGACCGCATCCGCCTGGGGTTGCTGGCGCTGCGCGCCCGGCGGGTCCGCGACTGGCAGACACTGGAGCAGCGCACCGCCGCCGACTGGCTGCTTGAGCTTGGCGGCGAGCGGGTCTATCGCGTCGTCTGGGAGCCGCTGCTGCGCGGCAAGTTCGGCGCCGTCGCCGCCGAGGTCTCGGCGGTGTGGATCTGGAACAAGCTCAAGCTCCGCGGCGGCAGTCGCGGCAAGGGCGGCGCGGAGCAGCTCGCGTACTTTCGCGGCGGCTTTGCGGCACTGGCGGAGCGGCTCGCGGCGGCCATCGCCGCGCAGGGCGGCCGTGTGCACACCAGCGCCGCGGTGCGCGGCATCGAGGTCGCCGACGGGCGCGTGACGGCGCTCGACACCGCCGTCGGTCGCATCGCCGTGGACGCGGTCATTGCCACGCCCGCGCTGCCCATCGTCGCGGAGCTGCTGGCCCCGCACGTGCCGCCGGACTACCTCGCCCGGCTGGGGCGCATCCGCTACCTCGCCAACCTCTGCGTGGTGCTGGAGCTGGACCGCAGCCTGTCCGCGACCTACTGGCTCAACGTCAACGACCCAGGCTTCCCTTTCGTCGGCGTCATCGAGCACACCAATTTCGAGCCGGTGGACAGCTACGGCGGGCGGCACATCGTGTATCTGTCCAAGTACCTGCCGGAAGACGACCCGCTGTACCGCATGGATGATGCGGCGGTGGTGGACTTCACGCTCGGGCACCTGGCGCGCATGTTCCCGGACCTGCGTCCCGACTGGGTCCGCGCCGCCCACGTCTGGCGCGCGCGCTTCTCGCAGCCCATCGTCGAGCGCGGCTATGCTGGCCTAATCCCGCCGCGGAACACGCCCATCACCGGGCTCAAGCTCGCCACGATGGCGCAGATCTATCCCGAAGACCGCGGCACCAACTACGCGGTGCGCGAGGGGCGCGCGGCGGCGGCGGCGTTGGCAGCGGAGCTGGGTGCGGAGCCCGCTGCCGGCGCCCAACGTCCAGCATCCATGGCCTGACGAGACAGCTCAATCCCCAGCGGTCACCGGCTCCAGGCTGGCCCCGAACCCGGCAACCAGCGCCCGGTCCGCGTCGCCGACGGGCTTGCGCAGCAGAAACTGCGTGCCGCTCACCGCGACATAGTCGCGCTGCATGAGCTCCACCAGGCAGGGCGCATAGTCCGCCACGTCGTACCGATCCCACACCGGCCAGCGGTCCCAGACGATCAGCTTCGGCGGCGCACGCTCCAGGTCCGCGCAAGGGTCGAGCCGGTAGCCGAGCACCGGCGCGCGGTTGTAGGCCGCCTGCCACGGTAAGTAATAGTAGGCGCCGGATGACGGCAGACGCTCGATCAGCAGGTACCAGCGCGGCGAGAAGACCACGGCCAGGATCGGCTCGCCCGCCGGCACCAAGGCCTGCGCAAGACGGACGCGCTTCGCGGAGCCAGCATGCTTTTTCTCCGCGTAGGCGCGCGTCACATAGCGTCCATCGACATCGGACCAGCCCTTGATGCCAGCAAGGTAGACCGGCGCCGCGATCGCAACGAGCACCGCGAGCACGCGCAGCACGCGCACGGCGCCGGCGACGCCAGGCGCCGCCGGCGCTCGACAGATCAGGAGGCTTATCAGCGCAAGGCCGACGATCCACAGGGCCGCGTTCTTGAACACGACCTCACCTCGGGGATTCAGGAATAGGATCCCGACGAGGAAGATCACCGCGCCGCCCGGAAGCCACAGCCAGCGGAGCCGGTGCGCGCCCTGCATGGCCGCGCGCGCCTCCAGCAGAAGCGCGAGCCAGAACAATAGGATCGCCTGCAGCACCCAGCCGAGCGGGCTCTGGAAGACCTTCTCCAACTGGCGCAGCGCCACCCCGGGCTCAAAATCGATGAAGCCGGCATAGACCACCTGGTTGAACCAGAGGTGATAGACGGCGTAGCCGACCACGTCGCCGTAGCGCAGCAGCCAGAGCAGCATAAGCAGCGTCCCGGCGCCGAAGCCGGCCGCGGCGGCGAGCAGCGCCCCGCGGACATCGCGCCAAGCCAGGCCCCGCGAGCGCACTAGCAAGAGCGCCGCAAGCGTGAGCAAAACCACGGGAACGGCAAACGGATAGGCCGCGAAAACCGCAGCCGACAGGGCCGCACCGCCGGCCGCTGCCTGGAGCCTGGATGGGCAGAGGCCGAAGGACAGTGGCAGCAGCAGCAGACAGAGCGCGATGCTGATCGCCACGCCGCCCAGGGAGTGATAGAGCAGCGTATGGCCATACCAGAGCGGCGCGAGCAGGGCTACCAGCAGGCAGAACAGGCTCGCCGCCGCCACGCGCCGCAGTGCGCCCTCAAGCAGCGGACTCGCCGCCAGGGCCAATGCCGCGAGCAGCACCGTCGTCCACTGGGCGGCACGATAGGGCGCAAGCTCGATGGATCCGCTTAGCGCGTGCACGACATGTGCAAGCGCGTAGTTGAGCGGTCCGTGGTGGGCGAAGATGTCGTCGTAGAGCCGCCCGCCGCTGGCGATCATCCAGGCGGCAACGAGCTTCTCGTCCTCATCGCCCCAGTGCCAATAGTCAAGACTATCCCACGCGATCATGCCGAACCCGACCATCGCCACGCCCCCTGCGGCGAGCAGTAGGAGCGTGGGCCCGAGGTTCATGACTGAAAGCCGGTCGCCGGCATGCTGCGGCGGCCGGCGAGCGGGATCAGGCTCCGGGACGGGTCAGGCGGATTGGGAGTCATAGCCATGGACCGCCAGCGTCGGTGCCAGCGCCTCGGTCAGCTCCCGCAGCAGTGCCGGCGACACACGCTCGCGGAACTTGTGGTTCATGTCGCGAACTGCCTCGGCTGGCGCCGGGGCGGGCCGCGCGACACCGATGAAGGCGAGTAGCTCGGCAAGCGTTCCGGCCGGGTCGCTGCACAGGTCTTCGTAGCGGCAGACATGGCGGTGCCCGGCCGCGGTCCAGCCGAGTGCGGCGCCCGTGCGGTCGATCTCCGCGAGCGTTGCCTGCCAGAGTCCGCCCATGTGCCGGATCAGCGCATCTTTGTCGTACCAGGCACCGGCCGCGCGGTAGACCGCCGGCGCCGCAAGGAGCTTCCGGTGCTCCTTCTCGGCATACGAAAAGGCCACCGCCCGTCCGTCCCGCACGATATGGATGAAGCGCGCGTCCGGGAACAGCCGCGCAACGTCCATCAGCATGAAATTGATCATCGAGCTCTTGCCGAGGAATACCGGCCGGCGCCGCAGCCGCTGGTGCCAACCGAAGACGCGCCGGATGCGCTCGCCGTGCGCGGTGGGCCAGTGCGCGAGCGAGTCCGCGGTAAACTCCGCCGGCGCTTGCCACAGCGGCGGTGTCCGATGCTCGCTCGGCGCCCACGGGTAGCTGGTGGGGTGCCAGAGTTCGTTCGCCTCGCTCGGATAGGCATCGATGTCCGGATGGGCGCCGAGCAGCCGCTTAAGCACTGAGGTGCCGCTGCGGGCACAGCCGATGATGAACAGCGGTCGAGACGGCGCGATGGCGATGGGCAGCGCGGCAAGGCGCTTCGCCGCATGGACGGCCAAGGAGAAGCGGGGCGAAGGGCGCATATGCACTATACCCGGAGACGAGGGGCAGGAATCAATCGCGAGCGAAACGGCACTCGGCTAACGTGGCGCCCGCACGGGAATGGGCCGGCGGCAGCAGCAGGTCCATAGGCGGACGGCGGCCGACGCCGTGGCGGCCAGCTTAGCGCCATCGGCCCTTGCCCGTCCGGCCTGATAGAATCGACCGGCCTCACATTCGCCATCCGCACTGCCTAGAAGCAAGCTGAACCGTCCTATGCATAGGTCTAAGTCAACGGCGCCGTCGCGAAATGCGGCATGTCCCGGACTCTTCCAACGCCTTGCCGATGCACTGCGACCGGTCGCGGACACTGCATTGCGCGATCCCAAAACGCCGCCGCGCTTAACGCTGCTGCATCAGCTCATGATGCGCGTTGAATGGCACGCTGGCGATATTGACCGCGCTCGAATGCATGCGGAAGCGCTGTTGGCGGCAGGGGGTGAGCAGACGGCGGCCAAGCTCGTGATCCTGCACCAACTCAAGCAACGAGGTGAGCTGGCAGAGGCTGCCGCGCGCATTAATGCGCTACTTGACCCACTGCCGCGCCGACGAGGCGCAAGGGCCAGACTGCTGCTGCAGGCGGCGCGGATCGCGGCCGAGGCGGGGGAAATGGCAGCGGCCCGCCATTGGGCGAAACTGTTTCTGGCGCTGCGGCCCGGGCACCGGCAGGCGCTCAAGCTCTTGCACCGAGCCGGGGTCAAGATCCTGTCGCTAGATGAGCAGCGCGCGGAGATCTCTGCGTGGGTGGCTCACGGCGGCAAGATGGCGCAGGTGGCTGCACCGGCAGCCCTGCGCTTGGCCTTCCACGAGGACAAGGATTGGCGTGCAGTCATCGAGCATGCCAATCGGCTCCGCGACGACGACTTGGAGGCGACGACGCACCGGATCCTGGCGCTGGCGTTGCTGGCCGACTTCGAAGCCGCGGATGCGGCGCTGGCCAGTGCCCGCGCGGCAACGCGCGAGCGCAGCAACGTCGCAATGTTCCGGGACGAGTTGGCGCTTGCCGAGGCGAACATTGCGCAGCGCGCTGGGGACGTCCAGAAGCAGCTCGCATGCATCAACCGGCTGCTCTCCCAGCACGCGCTTGCGCCGATTGCGTTGCGGACGGACGCAAGCCCACCGCTCGCGCCCATGTCGGTCAACTGCGACCCCGCCGGTGTCGTCAGCACGGGGCCGCGGGTCGCGGTGGTAATGACCGTGTATGGCCGTGATGACGAAACGGCGCTGCGTGCGGCGGTGGGTTCGATCCTCGGGCAGTCTTACCGGAACCTGGAGCTGATACTCGTGGACGACTGCTCGCCCGACGACACGCTGTCGCTGCTGCACTCACTCGTTCGGGCGGACCCGCGCGTGCACGTCTTCCAGACGCCGGTCAACGGCGGCACCTACCGCGCAAAGAACCTCGGCATCACGCAGACCAACGCCGAGCTCGTCGCCTTTATGGACAGCGACGACTGGTCCCACCCCCAGCGCCTTGAGCGCCAGGTGCAGAGCCTGACCGCCCACGCCCAGGCCATGGCTGTTGTGCACAACAGTATCCGCATCGAGCCCGATGGTTGGATCGAGTTTCGCCAGCGGGCATCCAGGTTCGCCTACATCTCGACCATGCTGCGGCGTACCGTCATCGAGGAGCTGGGATACTTCGACGCGGTGCGGGTGAGCGGCGATGCCGAAATGATCGCCCGCATCCGCAGCTTCTACGGCCCCGAGGCGGTGCGCCATGAGCCGCTGCCGACCGTACTGATGGCGCGCCGCGCCGGCAGCCTCACCGGCGGCGGCATGCATTACATCGGCTGGCGCTCGGTGACCGGTGACCGCTGGCGTTACCACCGCGCGTTTAAGCACTGGCACCAGCGTTGCCGTGCCGACGGCCGCACGCCCTATGTCGACATCTGCCCGGCGGAACGGCCGTTCCCGGCCCCGCCGAGCGTTGTGGGGACGACCGACGCCCCGGCACCCGAACCCGAACGCGCCTGAACGACCGGTCGTGGGCAGCACTCAGACCCGCAACACCTGCGGCACCGGATAAGGCGGCGCCGGCAGCGGGTGCGGCACGTACAGGCTCCCGCCCAGGGCGAGCTGGCGGCGGTGCCAGCGCCGAAAGGCGAGGTGATGCGCCTGACGTGCGCCGCCGACGGGACGCCAGGTCATCGCGAGCGCCCCGCCGCCTGTCAGCGTGCTTGCCTGATATTGGGCGAGCAGCGTCACTGCAGGATCGACAAGCACGGCAGCGGCGCCGAAGCGCGCCTGGATCCGCTCCACGAGCTCCGTGTCGGCGCCAGCCCGCAACGGCATGAAGAAGCCAAGCGCCGCCAGCGCGCGCCTGCGCAACAGCAAGGTCTGCCATGCGGTCTTCACGGCGGTGCGCCTGAAAATGATGTGTCCGTCCGCATCCACGCGCACGTAGCGCACACAAACGGCCTCGGCGTCGGGGCGTTCCGCCAGCATCCGCACCTGGCGGGCGATGCGCTGCGGGTGGTTCCAGTCATCGCTATCGGCGAACGCAATGAGCTCGCCCGTGCACTCGACGAGCGCCGCGTTCTTCGCCAGGTAGGGTCCGCCGTTGCGAGGCATGCGCAGCAGCCGTACCCGCGCATCTGCGACCTGCCAACGAGCGAGGCGCTCAGCGGTGTCGTCCGGCGACGCATCGTCCAGCAGCAGCACTTCCAGCTTGGCGTAAGACTGCGCGAGCAGGGACGCCACGGCCATATCGAGCAGCGGACCGGCCTTGTACACCGGCATGATGACGCTCACCAGCGGGCTCTCGGGCTCGGGCGCGACCGCCGCCGCGGCTACCGGCAAGCGCAAGTCACCCGCCGCGGCGAGTGCCCGCACGGGCGCGACCGCATGCCGGGCGTTCCAGGCATTGAGTGCGGCAACCTGTCCGGCTGCGTCTGCGGTCATTCGGCATACCTCCGCCCGCGCCGCCGCCAGCTCCGCGCATGCCTGCGCACCAGCACCGGCAAGCGCGGCAAGCGCCTGCCGCCGCTCGCCGCGCCGCGCATGCGCCAGCGCTGCATGCACCCGAACAGCGCGCACCCCGGGAGGCGCCGCAGCGGCCAGCGCCAGCACCCGCGCATCGTCCCGGTCCTGGTAGTAGGCAAGAAATACGGCCAGAGGGCGGGCCGCATCGGCGTAACGCCCGCCGCGCGCGAGGTAGCCGGCCAGCTCCGCGCGCAACTCGTCCAGCGGCAGGTGGCGCGCATCGAGCAGCAGCCGGCGGTCCAGGGCCCGCGGGTGCGCGGCCGACCGGCCGGCGGCCAGCTCCAGTAGCGCGCGGGCGCGGTCGATGTGCCCTGCTTCTTCGGCGAGACGGGCGGCACCGAGCAACGTCTCGACTGCCAAGCTCGCACCGCCCTGCACGGCCGTTTCGACCTCCTCCAGCACGTTGCGCACCTCACCGCTATCCCCGGCGAGATAGGCCCTTTGCGTCCTAAGGGCGAGGAGCTCGCCCGCATCCGCAGCGCAGTCAAGCCCGCGCAGACAGTGCGCGTGCGCCGAAGCATAGTCGCCGGATTCGCCAGCTAGGCGGCTCGCCTGAAGGTGCAAGGCCGCGCCGGAAGCGGGGCAGCGTGCTAGGAAGAGCGCGAGCACAGCGTCGCGCGACGCCGCGCCACGGGCAGGCGCCAACGCCAACAACGCGCATAGGGGCTCAAGGGCGCATGGATCGCGCGCCGATGCGAGCGTTGCGGCGCGCCGGGCGAGATCGTGCTCGCCACGGCCGAGCGCGGTCGCCGCCAAGCGCGCGAGATGCCCCGGAGCGAGCACGCGCAGCAGGGGCAGCAAGAGCCGGGCGGAGACCGTCCAGAGCCTGCGCGAGAGCCCTCGCCCCAAGCTCGCCATTGTCCTCGCGCCGCGCCGCCAGGCAACGCCGCCGCCTAGAAGGCCGCCGAGCCCGGCCAACATGCGCGCTCGCTTCGGCCGGGGCGCGCGCGCGACACCTGCGCGATCAGCTGCACCCATGCCTGGCCAAGGCTCCCTGCTCCTCGAGCAGCTCCGGCGCGAAGGTCTCTATGACGCAACGCGCGCGCTGCCGCCAGGTCCGCTCCGCCATGCGCCGGCGCCCGCGCTCACCGAGCCGGGCCGCCAGCGCCGGGTCCTGTTGCAGACGGTCAAGGGCGGCGGCGACGGCGCCTGGATCATCCGGCGGCACGAGCAACGCCAGCTCGCCGCCGTCCGTGGCAGAGCGCAGAGATGGGATGTCGCTCGCGATGACGGGCCGCGCGGCGGCGAGATATTCGTAGAGCTTGAGCGAGAAGGTCCACCCCGCGGTGCGATCGGCACTGGAGTTCGGCACCAGGCAGGCGTCCGCGGCCGCGAGATAGCCGGGCAGCTCACTGTTCGGCACGAAGGGCAGCATGGAAAGATTTGGCACCGCGGCGGCGTCCGTTTGCCATGCGGCGATATCCTTCGCATCGCCGCCGATGGTCACGAAACCGTACTGCGGCCTGAGCCTTGCCGTCGCGATTAGCGTATCGATGCCCTTGTACGGCTTGAGCGAGCCGGTATAGGCAACGAGAAAGGTCCCCTCCTCGGCACGCAGCTCCATGCGCGCCCGAGCGCGCGCCGCAGGAGGCAGCTCGAAGCGCGCCACATCCACTGCGTTCGGGGTCGCCAGCACCTGCTCGGGGCGCACGCCTACTTCGCAAAAGGCTTGCTTTAGCGTCTCGGAGGTGGTCACGACGCCCTTGAGCCGCCGATAGCGGCCGAGCCGTGCCATCAGCTCCATCGTCTTGGGGTGTCCCGGTCCGTCGTGGGTCTCAAACAACAGCGGCAGGCCGTCGCGCAGCGCATAGTCGGCCGTCTCGTGGCAGCGCGTCATGAGGAGCCTCGGCCGCAGGAGTCGCGCATACCAGCGCGCGCGAGCAGAAAAGCGGCGCCAGTTGGAGCGTTCCAGCTCGCGCGGGTCGAGGTGCCAGCCCATGGGCAGGCGGTGTAGAGGAAACGGCCGGCGCACGCCATACCAGTCGAAGATGGCCGCATCGCTCGCCGCAACCGCCGCGAGCGCGCCCGGAATCACGAGCGCAAACGACGGCACGAGCGCCGCGAGCGCCTCGCTCATCTTCATGATCTGCAACGTATGCGCCCAACGCGACGGGATATTTCCGTTGGAAACATAGAGCAGGGCCGTGCGCACGCGACAATCCCCCTTGCGCTGGCCCAGCCGACGCCGGTGAGCCCTGCGGATCAGCGCGCTGTGCGCGCTTTTCGGGCGACACCCCAGCGCAGTTCCCTGAGCTCTTGCTCCATGGTGTAACCCAGGTGCGGCAGGATCAGCTCGCTGACGCGCCGCACCGTCTCGGTGGCCGCCTCGTCCTCGGAGTACCTCTCGGCCAGCGCGGGCTTGGACTGGAAATACTGCGAGCCGGCGATGCTCCAGCTCATGTCGTCCAACAGCAGAATACCGCCGGGTTTCAGCAGCATGTCCACCAACAGGACGCCGAACCCGGTCCCGTCCCAGGTGTGGCCGCCGTCGAAATAACAGAAATCGAAGCGCTGGCCTCCGGCATGAATCATCTTTTGCAGCTCCCAGGTATAGGAGCGATGCGCAATGACCGGTGTCACGCGATGCGTGAGATCGCAGGCGTCGAACAGGTCGTGAATATTGGGCTTGCGAGCAACCGCGGTCTTGAGGTCGATGGTGGTCAAGTGGCCGCGCTTTTGATCCTCCAGAATCGCAGCGATGTAGGCGCTGCTCTTGCCATGATAGAAACCGATTTCGAGGATGTTCTCGGCCTGGTTCGCGATGATCAACTCCTTGAGGGCCGCAGCTTGCGCCTCGCGCATATAGGGAACAGACGCGAACTTCTCGGTCACGAGATCAAATTTGGACATTGACGGGAAATCCTTTGGCCAGCATCGAGGAAACAAGCGCGGGAGTCTCGCACATCGGCTTGCACTCGGCCAGTTTTCGTCCGGGGCGATCGCCGCAAAGCGACCGGTTTCTTCACAAGCGATCCGAGTGTGAAAAGCGCGCCGACTTCACAAGCTCTCAGTCCAACTCCGCCTCGAACAGCGACGACGCGCCTTTGGCCACGCCGCTTGGATGGCGCAGCCGCTGTAGGATTTTGCGCCGGTCGGCCCCGGATAGGCCGGCTTCTCCGGCCCGAAGCCAATACCACCGCGCTTGCACATCGCGCACGAGCACGAGCGCGTCGGGCTCCACCTGCTCTGGCGGCAGCGGGCTTACGAGGCCGAGCGCGGCCTGGCGCATGCAGCCGGTGACGCGGGCCTGTGCTCTGGCATCGAGCTGCGCAAAGCCCCTGAGGTCTGCGAGCAGGATACCCGACGACTGCTCCAGCGCGCTACATAGGGTGGCGACCGCGGCGGCGCCATCCGCGCCCGCCTCAAAGCCCGAGGCAACGAAACGGATCGACGGCAGGTCCGCCGAGGCGGTGGCTGGGGTGGGGTCGGCCTGCAACAGGATCGCCTGCAAGTCCAAGGCAAGGCCGCACCCGGGCTTGGCGCGCGTGAGCAGGTAGAAGCGCTCGCCTCGCCGCAGCATCGGCGAGCCGTTGCCGCCATGCAGATGGGCCGCGGCAAACGGCAGGGCTTCGGGCAGCGGCGGCGGCGAGCAGGGGCGGCGACCCTCCACCGCTGCGACCAGCAGCCGATACGCATTGATGTGCGGCGAAAACCGACTGAAGACCGTCACCGCCCGGAAGACATCGGTGGCGGTACCCAAGAGCTGTCGCAACAAAGCGGCATAGACCGCAAGCGTGGCCCAATCTCCACCGTCCAGCAGCAGGCCGCGCACGATGGTGAACAAAATGAAAGCGAGCGCCACGGCGCCGCCTGTCTGCATGGTCAGCGCGCTCAGCTCCAGCGCCCAAAAGCGGTTGTGCTGGGCATCCTGGTAGCGCACGGCGATGGGCAGCTTGTAGAAGCGATCAATGTCCTTCGCGAGCGCGGCATCCGGCGCGGTGCCGGGGGCCGATTGGTCAACGCGCGCGGCGAGACCCTGCAGCTTGCGCGAGAAGTCCACACGCGTTTGGTCCACGACGTTGGAGGCATGTGCCGCAAATAGGCTCGACGGGTATTGCGCGGCCACGAGCAGGAAGCCCAGCAGCACAACCAGCGACGTGACCCAGGGGTCAAGCCACAGCAGCAGCACGAAGGCCACCGCAAACAGCATCAGCGCCGGAAAGGCGTTGGCGATAAAGCGCATGGTCCAGCCGCAGCTGCGGGGGTACTCGATGTAGTAGGGACGAAGACCGGCTTCCCCGATGAGCGCGGCGATCTCCGGCGCACACGCATCCGGCAGGCGCCCCGTTAAGCGCAGCGCCGTGCGCGTGCTTTCCTCCTGATAGCGCTGATACATGCGCAGTGCGGCCGTGCGCGCGACGTACTGACTCACGGCAATGGTCGCAAGGCCCACCAATACCGTCGCGATGAAGACACCGAGCAGCAGCACCGACTCGCGCGGATGCAAGCTGACACCGGGCAACGCGATGGCCTGGTTCTGCTCCAGGAGCCGGACATAGAGGAAAATGGCGCCGAGCAGCGCGGCATTACCGCCAAGAAACATGAGCGTTGCCAGTACGATACGGCGCCACTCGGTAGCGGCGACACGCAGGCTCTCACGCAAGAGCCAACTGAAACCGCGCAAATAGCGGCTTGCCTGGCGCGGCAGTCGGCGCGGATCCAGCATCCGTCTCACCCCCACGCGAGTGCCTTGAGGCGCGTCGCCAGCGCGGCGGCGACCACCTCCATGGCGTGCACTGAGGGCAGGCGGGATGCGCTCGGACCACAGGCGTGGCGCACGCTCACGGCCTGCATCGCGGCAATGTAGGGCTCGCCCATAGGGACCACCGCGACGTCGCCGGGCGCCGCCTCGTCCGCCAGCTCCCCGATGCCCCCCGACTCGGGCGTTGCGATCACCGGCGCGCCGCAGGCGAGGGCCTCCAGGGCGACGTTCGGCATGCCCTCGAAGCGCGACGCGAGCAGCACCGCATCGGCACGCGCGTACCAGGCCCAGGGGTTATCGACAAACCCGGCAAAGTGGACGCGCCCGGCAACGCCGAGGGCTTCCGCCTGGCGCATGAGGCCCTCGCGCCCCGGGCCGTCACCGAGTACGATCAGACGGTCGCCGGGGTGCATGTGCGGCCAACACGCGAGCAGGCGGTCGAAGCCCTTCTGCGGCACGAGCCGGCCGCTCGCGACGAAGCACCGCGCCTCGCCCACGCAGACGTCATCTGTGAGCCCGCCCGGTGCGGGCAACGGCTGCGCGCGCGCATGCCGCCGCAGCGCCGACACGTCCACGGGGTTCGGCAGCAGCATCAGACGCCGCTCGCACACGCGATAGTGCGCCCGCAGCTCCTCGGCCATACGCCGGGACGATGCGATGACGAGATCGCAGCGCCCGTACGCGAAGCGCATCCAGCGGGACAAGCCGGCGCCGGCATAGGCGAGCGAGGGCAGATTTGCCTCGCGCGCGACGAGGCGCGGGCGCCGCCGGAACGGCAAGAGGAGCCCCGCCAGTGCCGCGGTGACATAGTCCAAGGAGCTGAACAGGATGTCCGGACGCTCGCACAGAATGTGCCGGGCCAGCGCGGGCAATGCCTGGCGCAGGCGGCGTCGATGCAGGACCTTGACGCTTAGCGACCTCGGCACTGCGGGCGCGAGCGGTCCGTTGCCATCGACGACCACAAGGCTGCTCGCGATGCCCTGCGCCGCCAGTGCCTCCGCCAAGAGCAGCGTGACGCGCTCGGCGCCGCCGCCGGCAAACGAGGGCAGGACACAGAGGCAGCGCAGCGGCTCAAGTCTGCGCATCGCCTTGGGCACCCCGGTAATTCTCGACGGTCTCCGCCATGACCGCTTCCCACTGCGCCGCCACCACCGGCAGCGCCATGCGCCCGGCGAGCTCGACCGCCGCGGCGGCGAGCCGCGCCCGCAGCGGGGCATCGGTGCACAGCCGCCGAATCGCGCCCGCCAGCGCATCGACATCGTCGGTGGCGACAACCAGCCCCGTCTCGCCATCGCGAATCAGCTCCAGTGGTCCCGGCGATGCATCCGAAACGATGGCGGGGAGGCCAGCGCCGAGCGCCTCAAGCAACGCATTGGGCATGCCTTCGAAACGCGACGGCAGAACAAACACGGATGCGCGGTACAAGAATGGGAAGGGGTCCTGCCGATGACCGTGAAAGTGCACGCGACCGACAAGGTCGAGACTGCGCGCCCGCTCGGCCAGCCGCTCGCGCAGCGGGCCGTCGCCGACCAGATCCAGCTGCCAGTCCGGCAGCGCGCCGGCGACGCGCGCGAAGGCCTCCAGAAGCAGGTCGACACCCTTCTGCTCCACGAGCCGCGCCACCAGCACCAGGCGCGGTTCCCCGACGGGAACGCCCTCGGGACGAGGGGGGACGGCGAGCGGGTTGTGAACGCGGCGCAGCTTCCCGGCCGGCACCCATTCTGCCAGCGTGTCGAGGGCGCCCGCGCTGTTCGCGCTCACCATATCGGCGCGCGCGTAGATCAGCGTGCGCAGCCGTTGCCACGGCTGCCCTAGGTGCTGCACGGCGGGGTCATTGCGCTCGGAGATGAGCACCGGCACGCCGAGCCCCTCCGCCGCCAGCACGGCCTGGATGTTGGTGGCGCCGAGAAAGCTCACGATGACGCGCGGCCGCAGCGCCCTGAAGCGCAGCCGCAGCCAGCGTACCTCGCGTTTGCCGCGCACGAAGCGCTCTGCGAGGCGCGGGCTCGCGGCGGTCACGGCCGTGACCACGCCCTGGCGCAGGGCGCGGAATCCGCGCAGCAGCGGCCCTCCCAGCATCGGCTTCCAGGAAGCCTGAACGGCGCTGAGGCGCGACAGCGAGCGCTCGATGCGCCGATTCGCGCGCCGCAGCACGCCGGCGCCGGCCTCATCGGGCTGGGCCCGCGCGTAGTCCTCGCGCAGCACGCTGGTATGCAGCGCGTAGGTGTCAGGGGTTGGGAAGAGCGTGAGCAGGCCGATGCGCCATCCCGCGGCCGCCCAGTGATTCAGCAGCAGCACCACGACGCGCTGCGTGCCGCCCGCACCGAGGTGGGGCACGACGAACAGCGCATCGAGCAGCGCCGGCGCCGGCTCGCCCGCCGCCGCGAGCCGTACTGACGCCGCTCCCGGGCCGTCGTTTGCCGAGGCCAGAGTCACGCCGGCAGACAGATCGGCGAGGGGCGAGCCGCCGCCCGGTGCTCCGTTCGCAGGCGCCGGGCTCAAGGGCGTTCGGGCTCCGCCGCGGCACTCGCAAGCCGGTCGTACAGCGCCGCGACCGGAAGCAGCAGCTGGGGCCAGGTCCGCTCGCGCTGCACCCAATCGCGCCCGGCGGACGCCAACCGGCGCACGAGCGCAGGCTCGTCCAGCAGGTGTCGCAGCACGTCGCACAGCGAAGCGGCGTCGCCCTTGCGGCAGAGGAGACCGGTGACGTCGTGTTGCACCATCTCGGCCAGGGCGGCGACATCGGACGCGACGACTGCCTTCTCCATGGCCATCGCCTCCAGCGGCTTCAGCGGCGAGACGAACTCGCAAACCTCCGCAGGCGTGCGCGGGTAACAGCAGACATCCATGACCGAGTAGTAGCGCGCAACATCTTGGTGCGGCACACGCCCGGGCAGCTGAACGACATTCTGGAGGCCGAGGGCGCCCACCTGCGCCCGCAACTCAGGCATGGCCTCCCCGTCGCCCACGAGGAGTACCCGAAAGCGATCGTCGCCGTCCCGGCGCAGCTCCGCCGCGGCCGTGACGAGGTCGTCGAGACCTTCGTACGCCGCGAAGGAGCCGATGAATCCGAACACCACGCGACCGGCCAAGCCGTGGCGCTCGGTCAGCTCCGGGTCTCGCGGCAACGGGGTAAACCCGCCCATGTCGACCCCATTGGGCAGCACAGAGATGCGCCCCGCGTCAACGCCCGCGAGGATCATGCTGCGTCGCACCGCCCCGGTAATGGCCAAAGCATGGTCTGAGAGCCCCGCGGCCGACGCCTCCAGCCGATGCGACAGGCGGTACTGATCGGAATGCTCATACTCCGGCCGCTTGGACGCCTGCGTCATGTGCCAGAGGCCGCGCATCTCGTAGACACACGGCACGCCGATGCGCCGCGCGGCCACCGCGCCGGCGAGGCCCACCAGATAGTTCGACGCGCTGTGAATGACCGCCGGGCGAAACACCTTCGCCTGGGTCACGAGAACGTCGGCGGCCTTGGCAACGTAGGCGCGCGGGTCAAGCTGCCGGGAACCCACCGCGTCGGGCATGAAGCAATAGCGCACGCCGTCCACATCGGACCACTCGTCGATCCTGCCGTCGCCATCATAGTCAAAACGATCCACCGGGTAGCCCGCGCGGGCGAAACCCGCGACGTCGTAACCCAGCGCCTTGAGCTGGCGCAGAATGTAGTGGGTACGCACGCAATAGCCGCTGCTATGCAAGGGCAGACTCTGGCTCACGACATACATGATCCGGCGCGGATGTGCTGGGGCGAGCCTGGACCCTTGGGGGGACTGGGCAGCGAAACCTTGTCGCAGGAGCAGAGCCTCCGCACGCAGGCGCGAGCGAAGCTCCACCATCTCGGGCGGATCGTCTCCCTGACCCTCAAGCAGCGCGAGGGGCGCCTTGATCCGGCCCGCGCGCTGACCCGCCTTGGCCAGGTCCAGTCGGGCTGTGATGGTGTCCGCTTGTGAGAGGCATTCCTCGCCAAAGGCCAGGCCCGCCGGAGCGTCCAAGCGGGAGACCTCCCTCAAGGTGATGCGGAACAGCCGCGCCGCCTTTGTCTCGGTGAGCAGCGGGTCTCGCGCACGCAGCACGATCCTGCTTGCCGCCACCATCGCCGCAATCCCGTGCTGGTCAAGCGCCTCTTGCACCAGCGTGACAACGGCAGCGTATTCGGACCCTGCCGCACACACAGCCAGGCGTTCGACAAGCTCCGGCGGCGCCGCAGCACCATCACGCTTAGCCTGCCACGAGCCGCGCGCGGCACGGGTAGCATTGCTCAAGGTGCCGGCGATGCCGCGGCTGGCATGTCCGAAGGGAGACGTTCGCATGGTATCGCAGCCTTTCTCCGCCGGCCGACGGACCCGAACGCGCGCACCGCCTGGCGGTTGGACGAGGATGCGTGCGGGCTCGCGTGGCCGATGTCTGAATACGTGGCTCGGCGGCGGTGCTCGCCGAACGCAGCGGTTCGGTCCGTGCCGGCAAGCGGCGCGAGGCACGGAGGGCGCGGGCGGAGACGCGTTTCCGGATGCTTACCCCCTGGCCCCCGTGGCCGACGGGATTGTATCGTATCGGGTGCGCGATCGCAGATCAGGCTGGTTCTGATCAGCGCAATTTGCTACACCCGCAGGCGGTCGTGTTGAATGCGCCGCACCGCCCGGAACCCAACGGGCCGCCGCAGCGGCCCGGCGCGGGTCGCGGCCTCGCGATCCCAGAACCTCGGAGACAAGCAGCAGCCGATGAACCTCGACGACGTCTGGATCATGGTGCCCGCGCGCGGCGGCTCCCGAGGACTCCCACGCAAGAACGCGCGCCTCCTCGGCGGCAAGCCGCTCCTGTGGTGGGTGCTAGACGCGGCCCTCGGCGCCGTGGCGGGCGAACGGATCGTGGTCGTCACCGATGACGACGAGATCGACGCCCTCGCCTGCGCCAAGGGCGTACGCGTCGTCCGGGAGCCCGAGACCACGGGCCGGGCAACGCTCGACGACGTCGCGCTGCGGACCGCCGCGGACCTCTTCGCGTTTGGCGCCAAGGCAACAGACATCCTGCTCACGCTGCAGCCAACATGCCCATTCGTGCGTAGCGCGCGCATCGGCGAGGCCGCCCTGGCCCTGGAGAACGGTGCGGGCTCCGTCGTCACCGTTGCCGATGACCGGCATCTGGGCTGGCGCCTCGGCGCGGACGGGCAGCCGACGCCGGACTATGCGGCCCGCGTCAACCGCCAGCAGCTGCCGGCGCAGTACCGCGAGACCGGGGCCGTGATCGGCTGTCGCCTCGGTGCGCTCCAGCAACAAGGCACGCGCATCTTGCCGCCGATCCGCCTTCTCGGGCTGGACAAGGCCGAGGCCCTCGATATCGACGACTTCCATGACTGGGCCATCGCGCGCGAGATCGCTTCGCGCCGCCGCATCCTCATCCGCGCCGACGCCGGCGTGACGCTCGGTATGGGGCATGCCTACCGAGCGCTGGCGTTGGCGCAGGAACTCGCGCGCCATGCCATCACGCTCGCTACGGCGCGGGCGGGGCGCCTCGGCCATGCGCTGCTGTCGCAGTATCCCTTTGAGGTCGTCGAGGTGGATGGGGATGCCGACTTCATCGCGCTGGCGGCGGAGCGTCGCCCCGACCTGATCGTGCTCGATCAGCTCGATACCACCGCGGCGTACGTACAGGCACTTCAGGCTAAGGAGCGGCACGTCGTCACCTTCGAAGACCAAGGGACGGGCGCGCTGCGGGCAGACCTGCTGGTGTCGGACCTGTACGAGAACCTGGCGGTACCGGGCGAGCGCCAGCTCTCGGGCATCGAAAACGCGATCCTCGCGCCGAGCTTCGAGACGCTGCGCGAGCCCGCGCCCTTTCGCGAAGACGTCGCGTCCATCCTGGTCGTGTTCGGGGGCACCGACCCGTCGAACCTCACGCACAAGGCGCTTGCCGCGCTGGCCGCAGCGCAGTTCGCGGGCGAGGTGCATGTCATCGCGGGGCCGGGCAACCGACAGGCGGGCGCACTCGACACGCATGGGCTGCGGGCCAGGGTTCACAGCGGCGTCAAGTACATGCCAGGCCTCTTCCGACAGGTGGACCTCGCGCTCTCGAGCGCCGGTCGCACGATCACCGAGCTGCTCTGCTGCGGCATTCCGGTGCTGTGCATGTGCCAAAACGACAAAGAGCTGACGCACACCCACGCCTCGGCCCGCCACGGCGTCATCAACTTGGGTCTGGGCTCGCTTGTGGACGTCCAGACACTCGCGGCGCACATACAGCGGCTCTGCACCGCATCGGGGCTCCGGCAGCTGCTGCGCGAGCGCGCGATCCACGAGACCCGATCACGAGCGAATGCCGCCGTGATCGGCCGGATCATGCAGCGCATTGGCTGGGCCGAGCCAGGCGCCTGCGGCTGACCCCGGGGCTCGACAGGGTGTCAGCTACAGGCTGTCGAGGAAGCGCCTCATATCCACAAACCGCTCGCGCATCCGTTCGATGCTGTGGGCGATGACCTCCCCGCGCGTGTCGAAAACGCTCTCCACTGCGGCGATAGCCGGTGCGACATCGGCCCCGGACAGGGTGACGCTCGGCGCCCCGAGCGCAATGGCCTGGGCGATGCCGCGCGCATCCTCATTGAGGAGCACCGACGCCTTGCGAACAGACAGGCAATGCAGGTGCGCATGCACGCGGTAACCTACGTGCAGATCCGCACCGCCGTAGAGGCGGCGCATCTTGGCCGCGCTGCCGGCAAGGCTAGCAACCCTCCAGCCCCGGCGCAGGGCGCGGGCCGCGAGCAACAGGTTTGCGCGCCCCGTTTCCCGACCGCGCGCCGTGTAGGCCGGGACCAGCCCGTGGTGGAAGCTCAAGCTGCGCGTCGCCCGCGGAAAACGCGCCGTCAGCCAGTCCAGCAGCGGCGCCGTGGCCGGGCTTGGCCGGGCTGGCATGCTCAGCACCACGGACCGCGGCGACGCGCAAAAGGCATAAGGTGATTCAAGATGCGCGAGGTCGTACCAGACCGGGCAGCCCGTCATGCAGACGTTGGTCGCACCCGCGCGGGCGAGCACGTCGACGGTGAGCGGATCGCGCGCGCTCGAGAACGGGATACGCGCATGCATCGCGCGCACGAAGTCCAGCGCCTCGTCGTTGAACCGGAAGGCGTCGACATCGGCCTTGATATTGGCCTTCCAGCCGAGCCCGTAGGGGATCACCGGCGGTTTGACGCGTCCGACCTCAAGCGGATAGATCCCGGGGTAAATATGCTTCTGGTATGCCGGGCCGCCGGTCAGAAGGACCGCCCGCGCGCGGTTGAAGAGCGTGTAGTGGTCAGCGGTGATGCTGGAGCGGTCGACATTGACGATATCGTCGTCCACATAAGTGCGCAGCAGGCTCCGCGCGCACTCCCCGATGAGGTGGTCGCCCGCGTTGCGATAGGCCCCGGTGATAGTGACGATCACAGCAGGTCCGCCCAGTCGAGCGGCACGCCGGCGGCAACGGCGTGGCGTAGCCGGCGCCCGACAACCCTGTCCCAATGCTGGATCTCGATGCCGAGGTTGGATCGCAGCGCCACGAGATCCTCCTCACGGAGCGCTTGACCCGCGGCGAGCCCGGCGGCGGCGACGATGCGCCGCCTGGCGTTGGCGATGGCGAGCGACTCCGCAGCGAGCTCGCGCGATCCGCCGTCGCCGTAGAGCTCTCGCAGTTGCGAGAGCCGCGCGACAAAGCGCGCCAAGTCGGTCGCGTTCATGGCGTGATAGTGGTCGTTGCCGGACGCCGTCTTGTCGTCGGTGAAGTGCTTTTCCAGCACCAGAGCCCCGAGCACCGCGGCGAGCTCGAGCGCCGGCATGGCGCCGTCCGCGCCCAGCTTGACATGATCCGAATAGCCCATCGCACAGTCGTCGCCGAAGAGCCGCGCTAGCCTCGGGATCTGGCCTAGCTGCGCGCGCTGCGGGGGCGTCGGATAGTTCAGCACGCAGTGCAGCAGGGCGCACCGCGGCGCGCCGTGCGCGCGCAGCTCCTGCACCGCAACGGCAATCTCATCGGGGCGCGACGCCCCCACGGACAGCAGCACCGGTTTCTGCTGCCGGGCCACCTTGCGCAGCAGCGGGATGTTCGTGAGGTCCGCCGACGCGACCTTGAGCGCCGGCCCGAGCGGCGCCAAGAGGTCCACGGCACCGAGGTCGAACGGCGTCGACAGGAAATCGATGCCGCAATCCCGGCAGTGCTCCGCGAGGTGGCAATAATCTGCATCGTCGAAGCTGTCCCAGCGTCGAAACAGCTCGAACTGGCTATCGGCGGGCTCCTCGGAGCGATCCCAATAGGCCGGACTGTTGTCGCGCGTGGCCAAGAGCTCGGCCTTGTAGGTTTGAAACTTGGCAGCGTGGCCCCCGGCCTGCGCCACCGCTTCGATCATCCGCTTGGCGCGGTCGAGGTCGCCTTCGTGATTGACCCCGATCTCGGCCACGATATACGGACGCAGATAGCCGGCGGTGAGCCCGCCGATGGTGAAGCCTGGCTCATGCATGGATGGACTCGTTTCGGTATTGGAGCTGCGCTCGTTGCTATTGCCATGCTCGCAATCGTGCGGCGTGCGATGACGGGAACGCTGGCGCAGTCCGATTGCGGCCGCAATGGCCAATGAATCGGCATCTCCTGAGGATGTACCGATGGATTGGCCTTCCTGGCCGTAACTCGGACGGAGCCGGAGCGCGGGAAACGCCGAGTCCTTTCGCATTCCCCTGATGTACCCCGGAATGCCGCGAGGTGCCATCAATGCCGCACGAGAGGCGAGACCGGCTCAGCGTAATAGTAGCTTGGGTCTGCTGCGGCGGGCGCATCGTCGAGGCGTTCCGCCAGCTCCGCAGCGGTGCACACCTGGATCGCGTCGCCACGCTCGACCACCGGCAGCATGTACTCGCTGCCCGGCAGTTCCACGACGACGGTTCTGGTGCCGAGACAGATACCCTCTAGCAACGTAGTCGAGAACGCCCCGACCTGGACGTCCGCCCTCGCCAATAGGTCAAAGATGACGGGCTCACGATGCGATAGGCGGAAGTTCGGCGGTTGCTCGCCGAGCTCGGCCACGAGGCGTTCATACTCGGCCAGCTCCTCGCTCGGGTGCAGGCGAAACAGTATCTTGCGGTCCGGGCGCAGCCGGGCCGTTTCCAAGGCCACACGCACGAGCACCTTGCCGATCACGCCCTGTGAGGTAAAGAGCACGAGACCCTGCTCCCGATCCGCCGACACCGCCCGCACGCGCGCTCGAACATAGGGCGCACCGATAATGCGCGTGCGCGTGGCGCGCGGCAGCGGCGTCGCGTCCGCCCAATACTGGCCGAAGCACCAAAGCTCGTCGGCCATGTAGGGCACCCGCTCCGTGCCGGGCCAGCTATAGCCCAGGTGCAGATGCGAGATGAAGCCATGCTGGAGCTCCACCGTGCGGGCGCCGGCACCCTGTGCGGCGGCCAGCACGGCGCAGTTCGCCGTGCCGTAGCCGTTGGTCAGAAAAATCGTCCGCACCGGATTCTGCTCGAATACCGCTGACATGCCCCGCTCTACCGCGCGAAAGGTCAGGAGTGCCTGGCGGCAACGCTGCGGCAGGTTGCCGATGTCCACGCCGAGCATCTCCCAGAAGCGTTCGCGAATGTCCGCGCAGAGGAGCAGATCCAGATAGCCGAGCTCGCCGTCCTGAGCTTGTCGCAGGTGTTTTAGGAAATGTGGCTGCAACGCGCGCAGGTCTAGCGCGCCTGGCACGGGGCGCTCGCTGGGGGTGCGATCAATGAGCAGCGCCCGTGGACCGAGCTCTGTTCGCAAGGCCTCGGTATATGGCTCGGACCCGTTCATTTGCCGAGTGGCCATCAAGACGGCATGGTCCGGCCGCGGCGCAGGTTGCCGCAGCTGTCGGGACAGCCAGCCTCGTTGCCTCTTGGCGGCCCGCGTGGTCACTGACTGCCACAGGCGCACGGCCTCGGCCCTGCGCTGCTCGTCGGGGGGCGCGAGGCGAGCGAGGTTCGGATGCGGTGCATCGAAGGTGCCGACGGCTTGCGTGATGGCGTAGTACAGGGCCATCCTCAGCAGCCGCCACGGATATACCCCTCGGACCTGCCAGTCCACGAGTCCCAGGGTGGACTCGATCTCCCAGAACGCGTCGCAGATGTCGGTCACGGTCGGCGCAGCGCCGGCTCTAACCGCTGCCCCCGGCCCCGTCTCTAGCGAGCCGAGGTGAAACCCCGCGGCGCAGCGATGGGTTACGGCGGCCTGAATCACCGCGCTCGCGAGTCGGGGGTCGTTTGGGAAAGCCGCCGAGGCCTTGTAGAGGAGCCGCGCCGCAGCCTCATGCGCGCCGAGCGCCGAAAGTGCCGCCCCCGCATGCCGGTAGTCATCGGCTGCGGCTTGGTCTGGGTAGGCGTCGAGGTAGCGCTGCCAACGGTCTGCGGCCTTCGGCCAGTCCTCTGCACTGCTCGCGGCGCGAGCGAGCTCGCGCAGCAGGGACGGCTGGGGTCCGAAGCGATCGAGGGCCATGGTCAGCAGGGCTTCGCGGGCGGCGTGCTCGCTGCTTGCGCGAACCGATTGCAGCAGCGCCCGCAGCACCCCAGCGGCCGGCACGGCGGCGGAGGCTGCGAGCGCCTGCTGCCAGCGCTCGCGCGCCATGGCCTGTTCGCCTCTCAGCGCCGCCAGCAGCGCGTACTCGCAGAGCAGTTGCACATCCTCGGGGTGCTGGGCCAGCGCGGACGCCAGTGTCGCCTCGGCCCCGAGGAGATCCCCGATCTCGCGCCGACACCGCGCAAGGCTCACGCTGACGCTCGCGGGCGCCGCGCAACCGACCAAGTCCAGTAGGCGCTGCCAGCGCGATTGCGCAAGCGCCCAATCGCCGGCGGCGGCGGCTGTCTCCGCCCCGGCGGCGAAGAGCTCCGACGCCTCCGGGAAGGCAGCCACTGCCCGAGCATGTGAGGATTCGGCCGCATCGAGTCGGCCCGCACGCCGCAGCGCGTTGATCAGCTCCGCATGATCACGCGCGCTCGGCGCACGCGCATCGCTCCAGCCGTCGCAAAGCACCCGCCAGCGCTTGGCGGCGGCCTCCCACTGCCTCCGCCGCATGGCCAGCCGCGCGTGCTCACGGCGCAAGGGCGCCGAGCGCGGAAACGCTCGCACGGCAGCGTCGAGGAGCGCTTCGGCCTCCTCGACGCGTCCGTCTTGCTCGCACGCCTTCGCGCACTGGCGCAATGCGTGCAGACGATCCTCGGCCACGGCGCCGTCCGCGAGGCGCTGCCAGCGTGCAGCAGCCAATGCCCACTCGGCCTGCGACGCCGCAAGCTCGGCCGCCGCCTTAAGGCTCGCGGCGTGCGTCGGGAAGCGTTCCAGGGCCTGCTCGACAGCAGCCGCGGCCAGGGCCTTCTCGCCGCTGTCGCCGAGCGCTTCGGCAAGCCGCACGAGCTCGGCAGCGTCGTGCGCTTCGCCGCGGCCCGCGCCTGCACGCCAGGCCGCGAGGGCCGCCTTCCAATCGCCTTCGGCAATGGCGTGCTTGGCCAGTTTGAGCGGGTCGGCCCCTTGTAAGTCTGTCATAGGTTTCGGAGTTGCCGAGTCTGCGGATTCAGGCGGCTGCGCCGGCGGTCAACAGACGCTGGCCACACTCGGGGAGCCTGGTCTGCCTCGCGCTGCGGAGCCCGGCCCCGCTTTACCGGGATTGTGGAAACAGCCCTCCTGGCAATGCATAAGCCAAAGTGGGACGCTTTCTAGATGCCGGCCAAGACAGCGTTCGGAGCCCTCAGAGCGCAGCCTCAGGTCCGTTGCCTGCCGTATAGTAATGGATTCGCCGACGCCTCACGCCGCCACAGAACGATGTCTGCAAGCTCCGCTCCCGCCGCGGCTCACGGTCTATGACAACCGCTGCATCGACCAGCAGCGCCGGGCTTGGGCCGAGGGTGCTGCACATCATCACCGACCTCGATATCGGCGGCGCGGAGCATATGCTCGTGACGCTGGTGTCAGCGCTCGCGCAGCAAGGCCTCTCGGCGACGGTGCTATCTCTGATGCGCGGCGGCGCTCTGGCCCAGACGCTCAGGCGCGAGCGGTTCGATGTACACGAGATCGGCATGCAGCCCGGCCGGCCTGACCCGCGTGCACTGCTGCGCCTGGCCCGGCATACGCGTGACCTACATCCTGACCTGATTCAAACCTGGATGTACCACGCGGACCTGCTCGGCGGGCTAGCGGCTCGCATGGCCACGCGGGTGCCGATCGTCTGGGGACTCCACAACACCGACCTGGACCCGCAACGCACCAAGCGTTCCACCCACTGGGTGGTGCGCGCCTGTGCCGCATTGTCGCATGCCGTGCCGGCGCGCATCGTCTCCTGCTCCGACACGGGCGCGGCGCTGCACGCGCGCCTGGGTTACGCGCCCGACAAGCTCCTGTCGATTCCGAACGGCTTCGACACCGAGGCCCTGCGGCCGAATCGGGCCTATCGCCTTGAGGTGCGCGCCGAGCTGGGCCTTCGATCCGACGCCGTGCTCGTGGGTCAAGTCGCACGCTTCGATCCGCAGAAGGACCACCGCAGCTTCATCCGCGCGGCCGGACGGCTGGCGCGGGAACGCGCGGATGTCGACTTCGTGCTCGTCGGCAAGGGCTGCGAGCCTGGCAACCGCGAGCTGGTGCGATGGATCGGCGATTCCGGCGCCGCGCATCGCTTTCATCTGCTTGGCCTGCGCCAGGATGCGCGCAGGCTGCTCGCGGCTTTCGACGTCGCCGCCCTCTCCTCGGCCTACGGAGAAGCCTTTCCGCTCGTGCTCGGCGAGGCCATGGCCTGCGGGGTTCCTTGCGTCGCCACCGACGTCGGCGATGCCGCCCGAATCATCGGCGACACTGGCCACAGCGTCCCCCCGGGCGACCCCGCGGCGCTTGCGGACGCCCTGCTGGCGCTGTTGAGGCTGCCCGCGCCCGCCCGCGCCGCGCTTGGCGAGGTCGCGCGGGCGCGCATCGTCGGCGAGTTCTCGCTGCCGGCGGTGGCTGCACGCTACGCCAGGCTCTATCGCTACCTGATGGAGACGCGCAGCCATGCCTGAGGCACCTCGGCCCGCTGTGCCGAGGCACGGCGCTGTGCTGCTCCACGTCACCGTGGACTGGTACTTCTGCCTGCATTGGCTGCCGCTCGCGCGCGCCGTGCTGGCCGCGGGCTACGACGTGGCGTTGATGACGTCCACCACGGACCCGAAACTGGTGCGGCGGATCGAAGCCGCGGGCCTTAGGCTGCATGCGATCCCGCTGTCGCGCCAGGGCATGCGCCCGCGGGAGGAATGGCGCTCGCTCCGGGCGATTCTGCGCGTGCTGCGCGTGGAACGGCCGGTGCTGCTCCATGGGATCGCGCAGAAGCCGGTGCTCTACGGCGCGCTCGCCACACGGCTCGGACGCGCACCGGCGCTGGTGGCGACCCTCGCCGGCATGGGCTATGTGTTCACGGCCACGAGCCCGCGGGCGCGTCTGTTGCGGGCGGGGCTCGTGCTCGCCTATCGCGCGCTCCTCGGGCAGCCGCGCGTGCGTGTCATCGTGCAGAACCCGGACGATCAGGCGGAGCTGCGGCGCAACGCCGGCGTCGACGCCGCGCTCATCCGCGGTGCCGGTGTGGACCTCGCGCGCTTCACGCCGGCACCGCCGCCGCCCGGCCCCGTCACCGTCGTGCTCGCCTCGCGCATGCTCTGGGATAAGGGCTTGCAGGAGTTTGTCGACGCGGCGGCGGTGCTGCGCGCACGCGGCGTGCCGCTGCGCATGGCGCTGGTCGGCAAGCCGGACCCGAGCAATCCCTCGGCCGTGCCGGAGGCGCAGCTTCGTCAGTGGCACGACAGCGGCGCCGTGGAATGGTGGGGGCACCGCGCGGACATGCCGGCGGTGCTCGCCGCGGCGCACATCGTCTGCCTGCCGTCCTACCGCGAGGGGCTGCCGACCATCCTCATCGAGGCCGCCGCGGCGGGGCTGCCGCTGGTGGCCACCGACGTGCCGGGCTGCCGCGAGGTGGTGCGCGACGGTGAGAACGGCCTGCTGGTGCCGCCGCGCGATGCCGCCGCGCTGGCGGATGCGCTGGCGCGGCTCGCCGGCGATGCGGCGCTGCGGTCCGACTATGGCCGCGCGTCCCGGCGCCTCGCGGAGGCGGAGCTCGGCATCGGGCGGGTGGCGGAGGAGACGCTCGCGGTCTACCGCGAGCTGCTCGGTGCGGTCAGCGTCGGTTAGGCTCGAGCACGTTCACCTATTTCGACTCGAGGCGTGCCGTAATGCCTTTGAGAGCAATGAACAGGGTTTGCGCCCCCGCAACCACGTTGAGACGGGAAAACCCATGGTGCTCATAGAATGCGACGGCACCCTCGTCCTTGGCATCGACGATCAGCGCGAACGCGGCGATGTCCGACTCGATCACCCTGCGGGCGGCATCCACCAGCAGGGCCGAGCCGAGCCCCTGGCCTCGGAAGTCCTGGTCAACGGCCAGTCGGCCGATCCGAACGGCGGGGATGGTCGGATAAGCTGGCAGCTTGCGTGTGATGTCGGCGGGCAGATCCGGCAACGGGATATGACAGGCCGAGAGGGTGTAGTACGCGCAGATTCGGTCGGAATCGCCGCAGATGGCGACGTAGCACGCGGTCAGGCGGCGACGTATGTCCTGGGAGACCTGGCGGTGGAAGTAACGGTCGAGCACCTTGACCCCGCAGCAGAACAGGCCGCGATGACGGTTCCCTAAAGGCTCGATTCGGAACGAAGAATCCTTCAAACTGGCCGTGTCATGCGCTTATGACGGTCAATCGCCCGCTCCATGGCCGGCGCCAGCGGTGGCGGGTTGATCAGCGCCTGGGCGAAGCGCAGTTGGTCGGCATCAGACAAGGCGATTGCGTCTGTCTGCGCAACCGTCTTCTCTGCGGCTACGCACGCGGCGGACACCACGAAGTCCGAAAGTGAACGTCCCTCGATCTCCGCCGCTCGCTTGAGGAGGTCGAGAACGCCCGGGCTGACCCATGCCTCCACTCTTGCGTGTTTAGCCATCATCAAACCCTTCTTGACCTGATCGCGACTCGATCGATTTTTGGCGATCTCCGTCGAAGTTTGCAAGTCGCCGACGTTGGGCAACGGCGCCACAGCGAATGATCGCCGGCAATGCGCTGGTGAAGGTCTGCCGCGGCACCCAGCCGAGCGTCTCGCGGAGCCGATCCGCCCGGTAGCAGGCGGACCCGGCGAGGCGCTGCCAGGCGGCGGTGTTGAGCGGCATCGGCCGCCCCGTGAGCGCCTCCAGCCCGTCGCCCACCCGCGCACCGAGGCGCAGCAGCCACTTAGGGAGCGTCCAGCGCGGCACCGGCCGGCCGAGGGCCGTGGCGATGGCGACGAGAAGCCCGCGGGTCGAGTACTGCACGCCGTCGGCGACGATGAAGGTGCCGCCGGCCGCGGCGGGCAGGTCCATGGCCAAGCGGGCCGCGGCGAGCAGGTCATCCAGCCCGACCATGGAGCGGCGGTTGCCGAGCTCCGGCAGCGGCGGAAACCGGCCCCGGTCCACCGCATCGATGAGCCGCGCGAGATTGCCCTTCACGCCGGGGCCGTAGACCAGGCACGGGCGCAGACAACAGGCATGCAGGCCATGCTCCGCGCCGGCGCGCAGCACCAGTGCTTCCGCCTCGCGCTTGGTGCGCCCGTAGGCATCCGCCGGCCAGGCGTCCCAGGTCTCATCGACGCAGCGCTCGCCGGGGTCGGCCGCGGCCTTGACGCTGCTGACGTAGACGAAGCCGCGCACGCCGGCGGCGACGGCGGCATCGAGCAGCGCTGCCGTGCCGGCAACGTTCACGCGCTCGTAGACGCTGTCCGGGATGCCGGCGATGTCCTGCACGTGCGCGATGCCGGCCAGGTGAAAGACGCCGTCGATGCCGTGCATGAGCCCGGGCGGCAGCGGGTCGGTGCCCAGCTCGCAGGCATGCGCCTCGTCCCAGGGGCCGTCGGCAGGCCGGCGCAGCAGCGCGCGCACGCGGTGGCCGTCCGCTTGCAGCCGCCGGCACAGCGCCGTGCCGACGAAGCCGCCGGCGCCGGTGACCAGATAGCGTGAACCGCTCATGCCGCGGTGCGCGCGGACAGCCCGCCGAGCCGAGCGCGCGCGCTGTCGAACAGCTCGCGCAGACAACGCAGCCCGATCCAGGCCTGCAAGAACAAGAATCCCTCGGCCGCGAAGCGCAGCCGCGTGAGCCCCATGGGCCCCGGCACGAACACCGTGTAGGCGGAAAAGAGCATGATGATCCACAAGAAGGCGTTTCCGGCGCGCAGGATCGCGACGGCGCCCACCAGCGCGAGCCCGAGCAGCAGCGCCCGCACCGCCACCTCGGCCAGCACGAGCCAATCCTGCCCGGCCAGGAAGGTCATGATCTTGCGCGCAAAGCTCGCCTCGTCGATGGTCGAAAAACGCACCCGCTCGGCCTGGTGGCCGTAGGCGGCGTAGGCATCGAGCAGGCCCGGGCCGAGCAGCGTCTTCAGCATGCCGATGGCCCAGCGCTGGGCGTAAGCCTCGGGCTGAGCCTTGAGCTGGTCCAGCGCCGCCGCCTGCGCGACCTTGAGCCGCTCGACGGCGTTGAGCGGTGCGCCGCGCTCGATCTGCGCGGTGGCGACGGCCTGCTCGGCCAGCGCCGCCGCCTGCCGCTGGCCCTCTTGAAACGGCAACCCCCGCGTCACCTCCCAGACATAGGGCAGGTGATAGTGCACGAACATGTTGCTCGCCTGGCCGGAGAGCGTCGGCGTGCCGAACAGGAGCACATTGCGCCCGAGCCAGGGGCTCAACGTCAGCGTCGCGACCAGCATCAGCAGGCCTGCCCGCAGGAAGGCCACCCGCCGAAACCGCCCGGCGACGATGAGCACCGGCGCAAATACCACCGGCAGCAGAAAGGCCGCCGGGCGCACCCAGGCGGCGGCGCCGAGCAAGAGCCCCGCCAGGATCAGCCAGGACCAGCGTTGGGAGCGCACATGCGCACCGAGCGCGAACAGCGCCGGCACCATGAGCGCGAGATTCAGCGTGTCGCTCAGGATCAGCTTCGGGTAGGCGAGGCCACCGGGCTCGATCAAGAGAAAGATCACCACGGCCCGCGCCAGCCCGCCGTCCAAGAGCGCGCGGGTGCCGACGAAAAACACCGCCACCGCGAGCAGGTACAAGAGCTCCTGCCCGACGAGGGGCCAGAAGGTGCCGGGCACGCCCTGCGCCAGAAAGGCCGCGAGATAGGCCGGATAGCCCGGCGTGCGGAAGACCTCCGGCGTGTAGACCTCGAGGTCCGCTGAGAACCACCCGGGCCCCGCGAGCGCTGCGGCCAATTGCAGGTAGAGCGGCGAGTCCGGCTGCAACGGCTCGCCGCCGACGGCCCAGAGCAGCAGCACCAAGAGCAGCCGCAGCCCCAAGAGCGCCAGCACGGCTAGGCCGAAGGCGCGCTCGCCGCCGGGCCGAAGCGGCCACGGCGCCGCGGCGCAGACACCGCTCATCCAGGCGTCCCGGGCGGCATCGCCGGCTCCGCTTCCGCCTCCGCCGCGACCTCGCGGAACGACAGGTGCCGTGAGGCCAGGTACAGCGCGCCGACCGCGGTCACCGGGATCCAGTGCCCGAGCAGGAACAGCACACTCGCCGCGAGCGCCGCCTCCCGCTCGATGCCGAAGGGCGTCAGCGCGAGCACGAACGCCGCCTGCATGGGGCCGACGAAGCCGGGCGCGCTCGGCAGCGCCACCGCGAAGGCGGTGATGCCGATGGTGACCATGGCCACCGGCAGCGCGACGGCGCCGGCGTAGGCGTAGATCGCGAGCCAGGCCAGCGCCACCGCGAGCAGCCAGCGGCCGATGGAATAGCCGATCAGGAGCGCCGCCAGCGCCGGCGTGCGCATTGCGGACAAGCCCTGCTCGAACTGCGCGAGGTAGATGCTGCCGCGTTGGCCGAGCCGCGCCGGCAGCCGCAGCGCGAGCCGGCGCCAGAGCGCGTCGATCTGCCGCGGCGCCAGCATGAAGGCCGCCAGCACCAGCGCGAGCCCGAGCACCGCCGCCGCGGCGAGCCAGGCGCTGGTGCGGAAGGCGGCCGGCGCCGCCGGCAGGAGCGCCAGCGCTGCGACGTAGATGACCAGGATGCCGATGAGATCGAGCAGCCGCTCCAGCGCCAGGTTCATCAGCACGCCGCTCTTCGCGAGCCCGGCGTCCTTCGCGAGCAGGTAGGCGCGGATCAGCTCGCCGACGCGCAGCGGCAGCAGGTTGTTGGCCGCGAAGCCGATCATCATCGACGGCAGGAGCTGCTGCGGCGAGAAGCGCCCGAAGGGCCGGAGCATCCAGGCCCAGCGCTGGGCGTTGCTCGCGAAGAACACCGCGAGCACGGCGAGGAACGGCAGCATCACCCACAGCGCGCCGCCCGCGAGCGTGCGCCACAGCGCGCCGAGATCAGCGCCCCACAGCGCATAGGTCAGCGTCGCCGCGGTCACGGCAGCGGCGACGCCGAGGCTCGCGGCGCGCTTCATGCCGGCAACCGGACGGTCTCGGTGCCGTAGATGCGGCGCAGGCAGTCGGCGGCGGAGGCGATGTCCTCGTCTGTTTCGATGTGGCGGAACTCGGCGTTACGCCCGACGCAGTGCAGGTTCGCGTAGCGCCCGAACAGCGCCTGCGCCTGGTCGCGGGCGGCCTCGAAGCCGCGGTCGTAGACCGGATAGCCGCAGCCCTCCTCCAGCACCAGGCTGTCCAGGATGTCCTCACGGCGAATCAGCCCGTAGCGGGTCAGCGCGGCGATGACGTCCGCCTCGGCATGGTCCGAGTCCATGGTCACCTCGGCGCACAGCACGCTGTGGTCGCAGGGCGGTAGGTGCGGGTGGAAGTGCTTGAACTCCGCCATGCGGTTGATGACGACGTCGCCGTCGCCGAAGTAGACCCATTGATAGGGCATGACCTCGGGCTTGGCGATGTCCAGATAGACGAGCTGGATGCGCTTGAAGCGGAGCTTGAGCTCCGCGCCCAGCATCCGCCCCAGCACCGTCGCCGGGAGGGTCGAGAAGACGCGGTCGCAGTCGAAGCGCTGTGCCGCGCCGTCGCGCCGGTAGTGCACCGCGGTGATGCGCCCGTCGCCGAGCTCGAGGCCCGTCACCGGCGCGCCGAGCAGCACCTCGCCGCGGATCTGCGCCTGCATCGCGTCGAGAATCGCCTGATAGCCGCCGCGCTCCGGATACCAGAAGGTGCTGAAGAAGGTCTTGGACTGGCGCTTCAGCACGTCGAGCAAGCCGGAGGAGCGGAGCTTCTCGCGCCCCCAAGTGACCGAGATCTCGGCCGGCGGCACACCGAACATCTTCTTCGTGTAGGGCTCGAAAAAGAAGTCGTACAGCCCGCGGCCGTAGCGGTTCAGCGCCAAGCTCTCGAAGGAGGTCTCCGGCAGCTTGGGCCGGTTCAGAAAGCCCCAGACCAGCGCAAAGGCCGTGCGCGGCGGGAAGCGCAGCATCAGCTCGATGGGGTTGATTGGGTCTTGGATCTGCTTGTCGCGCATGAGGATGCGGCTCACGCGCCGATGCTCGCGCAACGGCACCAGCGCCTGGACCGCGGACAGCACCTCCAAGTCGCTCGTGTGCAGCCGATGCGGGGCGATGTCGCAGGGGATGCCGCGCCAGTCGAAGGTGCGCGCGAGGCCACCGATGCGCGGCGCCGCCTCGAAGACGGTTACCTGCTTGCCGGCCTGCGACAGCAGCCAACCGAGGGCGAGGCCGGAGGCGCCGGCGCCGAGGATGGCGATGCGTTCATTCGCGGCGCCCGAGTCGCCTCCGTGCAGGGTGTCGATGTTCAATCCGATGTAGCTCCAAACGCCAATTCAATGTCTGCCGCCATCCGCGGCCGGGATCGGTGGCGTATTCTCGCATGTTGGCCAGGTGGCGATGGCCTTGACTATTGTTCCGGACAGTCGGTTGCGTTGCGCGCGGGCGCAGGGCTTGGCCCGGAGTCGGTCAGGCCAGGATGGCCTGACTACGCGGTCGGCGAGGGCGCTACCAGCGCCGCGGTACGAAACCCGCCGGATTCTGGACCTCCATCAGCTCATCGCCCACCGCGAGCACCAGAAAGCCGAGCTTGGTCGCGTAGCGGACGACGCTCTGCTCGGCGGCCAGCGTCGCCAGAATGCCGACCACGGGAACCTCGCGGTAGTCCGGAAAAAACTCGCGCAGCTCTTCAATGTCCGTGATCATCTGGTCCACGTCGGCACTGCGCAGCGTCGCCTTGGTGCTGTTCAGACAGACCAGGCTCGGCGTCACGGCAATGGCGTCGAATTCCTTGGAGCGACCATTCGGCAGCCTGCGCTTGCGCCGCACCGAAAGATCGTCGATGCGCTCCATCAGCGTCTCCTCGATGATTTGCGGCAGGCTCGGCACCACCAGATCCTCGACGATGGTGCCGAGGCGGTTGGCCATATCGCCCCACTTCTTGTTGAGCTCGCGGTGCTCGCGACGGGTCTCGTCCTTGAACGCGCTCATCTCGTCTTTGAAGTCGCTCATCTCGTCCTTGAAGTCCTTCATCTCGTCCTTGAAGTCCTTCATCTCGTCCTTGAACTCGCTCATCTCGTCCTTGAAGTCCTTCATCTCGTCCTTGAACTCGCTCATCTCCTGCTTGAAATCGCTCATCTCCTGCTTGAAATCGCGCATCTCACGGCTCAAGCGTGCCAGCTCCTCCTGCGTACGAGCGGACTGGAACGCCAGCTCGCGCATGGCGTCTTCCAGGGTCGCGACCCTGGGCTCTAGGGTGGTAGAAGCGGCCATGATTCGTCTCCTTCAGGCCAGGATGGCCTGACTACGTTGGTCGGCGAGGGCGCTACCAGCGCCGCGGTACGAAACCCGCCGGATTCTGGACTTCCATCAGCTCATCGCCCACCGCGAGCACCAGAAAGCCGAGCTTGGTCGCGTAGCGGACAACGCTCTGCTCGGCGGCCAGCGTCGCCAGGATGCCGACCACAGGAACCCCTCGGTAGTCCGGAAAAAATTCGCGCAGCTCCTCAATCTCCTTGACCAATTGGTCGACGTCGGCGCTGCGCAGCGTCGCCTTGGTGCTGTTCAGACAGACCAGGCTCTGCGTCACGGCAATAGCGTCGAATTCCTTGGAGCGACCATTCGGCAGCCTGCGCTTGCGCCGAACCGAAAGATCGTCGATGCGCTCCATCAGCGTCTCCTCGATGATCTGCGGCAGGCTTGGCACCACCAGATCCTCGACGATGGTGCCGAGGCGGTTGGCCATGTCGCCCCACTTCTTGTTCAGCTCGCGGTGCTCGCGACGGGTCTCGTCCTTGAAGTCCTTCATCTCGTCCTTGAACTCGCTCATCTCCTGCTTGAAATCGCGCATCTCGCGGCTCAAGCGTGCCAGTTCCTCCTGCGTACGAGCGGACTGGAACGCCAGCTCGCGCATGGCGTCTTCCAGGGTCGCGACCCTGGGCTCTAGGGTGGTAGAAGCGGCCATGATTCGCCTCCTTCAGGCCAGGATGGCCTGACTACGTTGGTCGGCGAGGGCGCTACCAGCGCCGCGGCACGAAACCCGCCGGGTTCTGGACCTCCATCAGCTCATCGCCCACCGCGAGCACGAGAAACCCGAGCTTGGTCGCGTAGCGGACAACGCTCTGCTCGGCGGCCAGCGTCGCCAGAATGCCGACCACAGGAACCCCTCGGTAGTCCGGAAAAAATTCGCGCAGCTCCTCGATCTCCTTGACCAATTGGTCGACGTCGGCGCTGCGCAGCGTCGCCTTGGTGCTGTTCAGACAGACCAGGCTCGGCGTCACGGCAATGGCGTCGAATTCCTTGGAGCGACCATTCGGCAGCCTGCGCTTGCGCCGCACCGAGAGGTCGTCGATGCCCTCCATGAACGTCTCCTCAATGATGCGCGGCAGGCTCGGCACCACCAGATCCTCGACAATGGTGCCGAGGCGATTGGCCATGTCGCCCCACTTCTTGTTCAGCTCGCGGTGCTCGCGACGGGTCTCGTCTTTGAAGTCGCTCATCTCGTCCTTGAAATCGCTCATCTCGTTCTTAAACTCCTTCATTTCGTCCTTGAACTCACTCATCTCCTGCTTGAAATCGCGCATCTCGCGGCTCAAGCGTGCCAGCTCCTCCTGCGTACGAGCGGACTGGAACGCCAGCTCGCGCATGGCGTCTTCCAGGGTCGCGACCCTGGGCTCGAGGGTGGTAGAAGCGGCCATGACTCGTCTCCTTCAGCTATCGGCACCTTGCCGGGAGGTTCGGAAATCCATGCGGAGCCCTAGGGAGGCAGAGCCTCAGACCGACCAGGGCACGGCGCCTCGTGTTGCGCAGCCCGCTCGTCGGGGCATGGAAACAAGGGCCAAGGGCCGAGGCGGGCTCCCTTTGCCCTCGGCCCTCGGCCCTTTTGCCTGCAAGCGCCTTGTCGTCGAGAAACTTGACTCATCTGCAAGCATTCGGCGCCGTCAAGCAATCTAGTACCGAGCGATGCTTTCCGCAGCGATCGATCGCCGGCGATCAATCCTCGACGATGGGTACCTTCCGCGCCCGATCCAGCGCGACCAGCCCCGCGAGCAGCGGCTTCAGGTCAGTGAGGCGCACCGAGTTGGGCCCATCGCTGGCGGCGTTGTCCGGGTCGTCGTGCACCTCCATGAACAGCGCTGCGACGCCGACGCCGACGGCGGCGCGCGCGATCACGGGCACGTACTCGCGCTTACCGCCGGAGGCGTTGCCGAGCGCGCCCGGCATCTGCACCGCGTGGGTCGCGTCCATGACCACCGGATAGCCGGTCTTGGCCATCTCGTAGAGGCTGCGCGGGTCGACCACGAGGTTGCCGTAGCCGAAGGTCACGCCCCGCTCCACCAAGGTCAGCTTGGTGCAGCCGGTGGACTCGAGCTTGGCGACGATGTTGGCCATGTCCCAGGGCGCCAGGAACTGGCCCTTCTTCACGTTCACGGTGCGGCCCAAGGCCGCCGCCGCGGCGCCGACGGCGAGGACGAAGTCCGTCTGCCGGCACAGGAAGGCCGGTATCTGCAGCATATCCACGACCTCGGCCACCGGCCGGCATTGGTCCTCGGTATGCACGTCCGTCAGCACCGGACAGCCAACGGTTTCGCGGATCTCGGCCAGGATCGCGAGCCCCTGGTCCAACCCGACGCCGCGCCGGCCGCCGAGACTGGAGCGATTCGCCTTGTCGAACGAGGCCTTGAACACGTAGGGGATACCAAGCTCGGCGCAGACGCCCGAGACCTCCCGGGCCAGCATCAGCGCGTGCTCGCGCGACTCGATCTGGCAGGGGCCGGATTGCAGCACGAACGGCAGGTCGTTGCCGAGGGTGACGCCTGCGGCGACGCAGATGTGCTTGAGCGGCTCGGTCATTGGGGGCATCGGTTGGGAACAAACGGTAACGCGTGGATGCTACAGGTCGCAGCAAGACCGGACAATGCTAGGCTTGGCTTGTCAAGGCAAGCAGCAGCCGCCACTGCAACGGCTCTATCCGAGGATCCGCGCCATGAGCACCGCCGTCGCGCCACCCGCCGAACCGACGACTACCCAAGACCAGCGCATCCTGCTGGAAGGCGTCCCCTGGGCGCGTTACGAGCAGTTGTCCGCCTGCTTCGAGGGCTCGCGCGCGCTGCGCCTGACCTATATCGACGGGAGCCTGGAAATCATGTCGCCAGTGGGACCGACTCACGCGAACTGGAAGCAGACGCTGTGCTACCTGCTGCAGGCCTTCCTGGACGTCAACGGCATCCGCTTCTACGGCCGCGGCGGCTTCACGCTGACGCAGCCGGGCCGCGCCGGCGGCGAGCCGGATGCGTCCTATTGCATCGGCACCGACAAGCCGGTGCCGGACCTCGTCATCGAGGTGGTGGACACCAGCGACGCGCTAAGCAAGCTGCCGCTGTACCAGTCGCTCGGCATTGCCGAGGTCTGGCTCTGGCGCCGGGAGCGGCTGGAGCTTCACGTGCTGGACCAGGCGGAACAGCCCAGCCAGTGCAGCTATCGGCTCAGCGCCGCCAGCCGGCTGCTGCCGGACCTCGACCCCGACCTGCTCGCCCGGCACGTGCGCATGCCGGACCAATACGATGCCGTGCGGGCGTTCCGGCGCGCCATCGGCGGATAAGGTGCACGCGCCAAGGGCCAAGGGCCAAGGGCCAAGGGCGGAGGATGACTCCTTGGCCCTCGGCCCTCGGCCCTCGGCCCTCGGCCCTCGGCCCTAAATAAACCGCCCCTCCGCTAGCCAAGATAAGTCGGCACCACGGTATCGATGTCCGTCGGGTGTATGCCGAGCTGCAACAGCCCGTTGTGCTCTTCGCACACGCTCGGCGTCTGCATCGAGAGGTAGTTGTCGAGGGTGATGGGCGCACCGGGCAGCCGGCCCAGCAGGTCGGCCATGAGCCGTGAGCGCTTGTCGTCCAGGCCCAGGATCCAAACGCGCTTGCCGAGCCGGCGCGCCGTGTACTCCAGCAGCTCCTTCAGCGTGAAGACGCGCGGCCCGCACAGGTCGTAGCGCGCGCCGTGCGTGCGCGGATCGGTGCTGCTGCGCACCATCGCCTGCACCACGTCATCGACCCAGACCGGCGCGAAACGGGCATTCGGGCAGGCCAGCGGCAGCAGGCCGGGCGCCATGCCCAGGAGCCCGGCAAAGCGGTTGAAGAAGCTGTCGCCGCGGCCGAAGATCACCGATGGGCGAAAGCTCGTCACCGCGAGCGCGGCGCCGTGGGCGACGTCCTCGCCCTCGCCTTTCGAGCGCAGGTAGGCGCTGCCGCCCTCCGCCGCGCTCGCGTGCAGCGCGCTCATGTGCAACAGCCGCGGCACGGACGCGGCCTCGGCGCCGGCGACGATGCGCCGCACCAGGCCTACGTGCACGGCCTCGAAGCCGGTGCCGCCCGACTCGTTCAGGATGCCGGCCAGGTTCACCACCAGCGCGCAGCCGGCGAACAGCGACGCGAAGTCCTCGCCGTCTTCCAGCAGACGCAGCTCCACGTCCGGGTAGAGCTTGAGGTCCCGGTGCCGATGCGCGCGCCGGGTCGGCACGATGCAGTGATAGCCGGCCGCGCGGAGGCGGCTCAACAGGTGACGGCCGACAAAGCCGGTTCCGCCGATGATGCAGGCTCGCTGTCGCTTCATGGATTGCAGGTCCGGTGCTTTAGGTCGTTCTTTGGAGCCCGGCTGGGCGTCGACGCTGGTCTGCGACGGCTGGAGCGCGGGGTCGTGCGGCGCGCTGCCGAGGCTTGCCAGGCCGCGCCGGCCGATGCGCGCGGCGCGCTATTATGCCGCAAGCGTCCGCTCTGCTCGCGCGCAGACCGCGGGCGGCATGATGCGAAAGCCGGTCGCGGCGTGCCGGTCACCGCCACCCGCCTGACCGGACCGCCCATTGGAGCCCGCCCTTGGAGCCCTTCGCCGCCCTCGCCTATGCCGCCGTCGGCGCCTGCGCCGGCCTACTCGCGGGGCTGCTCGGCATCGGCGGCGGCATCGTCATCGTGCCGGCCCTGTTGGTGCTGCTGCCGGCCTTCGGCGCGGACAGCGCCTGGACGGCGCATCAGGCGGTGGCGACGTCGCTCGCCGTCGTCGCCGCCGCGGGCGCGGCCTCGGCGCGCTCGCACCATCGCCGCGGCGCGGTGCGCTGGTGGCTGTGGGCGCGCCTGGTGCCGGGCCTGCTCGGCGGCGCGGCGGCGGGCGCAGTGATCGCCGGCTGGCTGCCGGGGCTCTGGCTGCAACGGCTCTTTGCGGTGTTTCTGCTCTACAGCGGCGTGCGGCTGTGGCGAGCATCGACGGCTGCGACGTCGGCACGGCCGCTGCCGGGCCCGGCCGCCACCACGGCCACGGGTGGTGCCATCGGCGCGTTGTCGGCGGTGCTCGGCATCGGCGGCGGCACCCTGCTGGTGCCTTACATGGCTCGCCACGGCGTCTCGATGCACCAAGCCGTCGGCACCTCCAGCGCCTGCGGTGTGCCGCTGGCGCTGGCCGGGACGCTTGCCTTTGTCGTGACCGGCTGGGACCGCGCCGGGTTGCCGGCCCACAGCCTCGGCTTCGTGCTCTGGCCCGCGGCGCTCGCCATTGCGGTCACCGCGGTGCCCTTTGCGACCATTGGGGCACGACTCGCGCACCGGCTGCCGACCGCAACGCTGCGGCGCGTATTCGCGGTGGTGCTGTTGGTGGTGGGGGTGCGGCTCGCCGTGTCTTGACGCGCGCCCGGCGGCGGTCAGCGGTTGTTGCCGGTCGCAGACGGTGCGCTTGCGGGCGTCGACGGCGCCTTGAAGGCCGCGTCGTCGACGCCCGCATCGTCGAGCCACAGGCGCCGATACAGGTAGACTTGGCCCGCCGGATCCCGCAGCACGAGCCGGCCCTGGTGCTGCGCAAACTCGTAGGGCCTGGCGATGTCGTGCTCGGGGTCGTACAGCGCGACGCGGTCGCCGCGCTGCTGGATCAAGCCCTCGATATAGTCTCCGCGGCCGGAATAGAGCCGAAACCGATGTGCCTGCACGATCAACAGCCCGCCGTTGGGGCCTTCCCAGATACCCTCCAGACTGGTGCGCTGCCAGCCCGGCAGGGTGGGCAACTGCGCGCCGGGCAACTGCTGCATCCAGGCCCCCATGTCGGGCATGCCGCTGGGCATGCCGCCCGGGGGCATCTGCCCCATGCCGAAGGGCATGGCGCCCGGCGCGGGCATGGGTGCAGAGGCGCCGTCGCCGAACATGCCCATGGCCTCCATCATGCGCGCCATGGCCTCGGCGAACACCCGCACACCGTCGGACGCGTCGGCCGCCGTCAGCGGCGCCGGGCAGAGCCCGAGCAGCGGCGCAACAAGGAGCGGCGCAACAAGGAGATAAACCGGCAAGGGGGGGCGGCGCGATGGCTTCGGGCGGCGCATGGTGTCAGTTGACGGGGCTCGGGGGTCCTTGGCCGGCGGGCCACCGGCGGCCGCCGATGCCGCTGCCTCCGGATCGAATCCCCGAAGCATACCAGAGCGGCCGGCGCGCCCGGCGCGAGCGCAGACAGTTGTGCACGCCGATAGCCCGGGCACCGCACGCCCGCACCCGGGACTGAGGCCGCAGCATGCTCCCGCCTGACAGCGACAATCCGCGCCCGACCTGGCGCCCGAGCCTGTCTGCGTTTCTCGCGGCGATGCGCGAGCCGCCAAGCTGGACCTTCGACGTAGACGGCTTCGGCGTCGGCATCGACAACGTCCACGTCGACGTGTACCTGAGCCCGCGCTTTCGGGAGCTCGCGGCCATCACCGTACGCAAGCTCTTCGCCCAGGAGATGGCCGAGGCCGTGGGCCAGACCCCGGCGCAGCGGATGGATCCAGAGGACCTCGAGCGCTTCCGCCGCCACTACGCGAACCTGTTCGAGCAGACGCTCGAACGCCACGGCTCCTCGCAGTCGGCGGAGCTGCTCGCGCTGTTGCAGCTCGCGCTGATGCGCCTGTTGTTGGAGCTGACGGTGCGCGAGCACCAGAACCAGCTCGCCGAGTGCCAGCGTGCCGGCCAGCAGTCGCTCGCGGCCGGCACCGGCCGCAGCCTGGCTCTGCACGAGAAGCTGGTGCTGCTCAAACGCCACGGCGCCGCCATCAACCGCCGCGTGCTGCGGCTGCTGTTCCGCCAACTGCGCAAGCTCGAGTCCGGCCGCCTGGGCAAGCTGCGGGCCGCGGTCAGCACCGATGCCTGGCCGCTGCCCACGCAGGCGCTGTTCAACCCGGTGCTGCTCGCCACGAACCCCGGCGACGCCGCCGAGCTGTCGCAGGACTACCTCATCGCGGCCGTTGGCGACGGCGGCGACGACAACTGGTTCAGGCTCGCAAACCAAGCGCTGTTGTCCACCTTCGCCGAGTACCTGCCGGAGTATGCGCGCCGTCAGGTGCGCCAGGAGCTTGCCCCGCAGCAGCTCACCGAGCGCCTGGGCGAACGCCGCGACCAGGGTGTGCTGCGCGGCTACCTCGCCACCGAGCTGTTGCTCAGCGGCTTCATGGCACCGGAGGAATATCAGGAGGCGCGAGCCTGCTGGCTCGACGAGCCCGCCAACATCCGCCGCTTGCTGCAGGTGCCCGAGCGCGACGCCGAGGCCGGCGACTCCGCGCTGCTGCTGGCGCCGGTGCAATGGAGCTCCAGCCGCTGGCTCGGCTTTCGCCGGGAGCTGCGTGCGCGCCTGCACCGGCGCCTGCTGCACGCGGGCTTTGTCGACCGTATCGTGCTCTGCTACTGGTTGCCGGCCCTGCGCACCCAGCTCGGCGCGACGCTGCCGCTGACGCTGGTGGCCGACCACTGCGCCGGCAACCTGTCCCGGCGCCGGCTCACCGAGCGCCTGGCCGCGCTGGAGAACGACACCGACCGCGGCGCCGCGCTGCGCCTATTGGAGCGTTGCCAAAGCGCACTCAAAAAGCTGGCCCCGGAGGAGCGCGCGGGCTACCTAGACCGCTTCGTCGGCGACTTCACGGTGCTTCGGCGCGACCTCAAGCTCGCCTACAAGACCTACCAGGCGATGGACCGGCTGCGGCTCGCCGAGAGCGCCGACGAGGTCACGCTCTCGCGCGCCAACGGCAGCCTGTGGGAGCTGGTCTCCCGCGCCGAGACCCTGCCGCAGGTGCGGCGCATGCATGCGCACGCCATCGTCAAGGCCGACATCCGCGGCTCCACGCGCATCACCGATGAGCTGGTGCGCCGCGGGCTCAACCCGGCCTCGCACTTCAGCCTGAACCTGTTCGACCCGGTGAACCGGCTGCTGCCGGAGTTGGGCGCCGAAAAGCTCTTCGTCGAGGGCGACGCGGTGATCCTGGCGCTCTACGACTTCGAGACCGACGCCGCCGACGAGGGCGCCTCGGCGCAGCCCGTGGCGCGCGCCTGCGGCCTTGCGCGGAGCATCCTGCGGGTGGTGGCGATGCAGAACGTGCTGAACCGCCGCCACGGCCTGCCGGAGCTGGAGCTGGGCTTGGGCGTCGCCTACTCGCCGCGGGAGCCGCATTTTCTGTACGACGACGGCCGGCGCATCATGATCTCCAGCGCCATCAATACGGCGGATCGCCTCTCCGGCTGCTCGGCGCCGCTGCGCAGCACCGGCCTCACCCCGACCGGCAGCGGCCACCGGGCAATGCTGGTGCGCCCGGTGGGCGCCGCGGCGATGGCGGCGGGCGGCGATGAGCTGCTCGCCTACAACGTCAACGGGATACTGCTGGAGCAATCCGCTTTTTTCCAACTGCAGCGGGAGCTGCGCATGCGCCAGACGCGGCTCGCCGTGCCCGGCGACGAGAACGGCATCTACTTTGTTGCCCGCTATAACGACCTCACCGGGCGCAGCCGCCGCCTCGCGGTGCGCTGCGCGCGGGTGCCGACCTGGGACGGCACCGGCCTCGGCGAGCCGGACACCGAGCACCGGCACTATTTCGAGGTCATCGCCGATGAGTCGGTGATGGGCAGGCTGCGCGGGGAGTTCGGCTGAACCAAGGCCCGGCGCTCACTCATCCGCTAGCGTCGGCGGCTCCGGCGCCGACACCGGCGCGAGCAACGCACCCAGCCGAAAGCCATCGAGCCCCAGTCGCCGGGCGTAGATGACGCGGTAGGTCAGCACGCGGCGCACGTAGTCGCGGGTCTCGCGGTACGGGATCTCGCTCAGCCAGAGGTCCGCGGCCACGGGCGCATCCGGCAGCCAGCGCGACACGGCACCGGGGCCGGCGTTGTAGGCCGCGGTGGCGAGCACCTGGTTGCCGCCGAAGCGCTCGCGCATCAGGGCCAGGTAGCGGGTGCCGAGCGCGATATTGAGCGCGGGGTCGATGAGGTCCATGCGCCCCGGCGCCGACAGCCCGGCGGCGCGGGCCATGTCGCGGGCGGTGCCGGGCATGAGCTGCATCAGGCCCACGGCCCCGGCGTGGGAGGCGACATCGGCATCGAAGGCGCTTTCCTGGCGGATCACGGCATAGACCCACTCCGGCGGCAGCCCGTGCGCCTCGGCACGCTCGCCGACCAGCTCGGTGTAGAGGAGCGGGAAGCGCAGGTCGATGTCGTCCCAGTAATCGCTGCGCGCGAGCGTGAAGATGGACTCGGTGACGAGCCCGAGCCGCTGGCCGACCAGTGCCGCGCTGCGTAGCGCTGCCGGATCATCGGTGCGGGTCAGCTCGCGCCATTCGCGGCTCACATCAGCGCTGCGCCCTAAGGCCTGAAGCTCGCGGATGCGCCGGGCGGTGTCCGATGCCATCAGGCGCTTGATCTCGGCCGGGTCCGCCGGCGTCGGCTGCGCGCGCAGCGCAGGCGGGCGGCCCAAGAGCTCCGCGGCGCGAAAGCCCCACAGATCCCGCTCTGCCGCCGCGCGGTCCAGCGCGTGCGCGGCGCCCACCAGGTCGCCGCGCTTGCCGAGCGCGCGGGCGAGCCAGTACTGCCATTCGCCGCGCTCGCGCTCCTCGGGCGGCAGCGCCTCCACCCACTCGGTGATCTCCGGCCAGGCGCGCAGCCGCAGCGCCGCGCGCAGTCGCTCGCGCTGCAGATCCAGGTTCTCGGGCAACGAGCGCAGCTCGCGCAGATACACGAGCCCGCTGCGCTCGCCGGCGCGCGCGAGCCCGGCACCGATGGCCGTGACGGCGCGATCCTTGGCCGGCGGCGGCACCAGCTCGCGCGCCTTGAGCACCGCCCAGTCGGCGGCGGCGAGCCGCGGGTCGTCGGCGGCCAGGCGCTCGATGCCGGCGATGAGCGCCGCCACGCGCTGTTGCGGGTCGTCCGGCAGCTCGGCATCCTTGAGGCGCTTCGGGTCCCGGTACAGCGCGAGCTGCTGATCCAGCCAGCGTTGCTGGCGCGCCGGCAGATAACGGCGCTGGAAGCCGGCCACGCCGGGATTGCGCCGTGCCAGCGCAAGACCCACCCGCCGCCAGACGAGGTCCGGCGTCAGGCCGCCCGCGGCATGCCAGCGGGCGAACACCGGGTCGCAGGCATCCGGCAGCGAGGCGCCGGTGAGGTACAGCTCGTCGAGCCCGACGAAGGCCTCCTGCTCCCGCCCGAGTGCGAGCAGCCCCTGGCGGTAGCGACAGGCCCGCTCGGCCGAGCCGTTGTCCGCATAGTTGCGGACATAGCCGGCCATGTCGCCGTCGGCAAGGAGCCGGTTGAGCCAGAGCAGGCGCAGCGTCTCGCCCGGCGCGGTGCCGGCGTGCTCGGCAATGAACTGCTCCACTGCGGCGGCGTTATCCGCGCGCAGGCCGCGCTTGAGCGCCGCGAGCCGGAGGTAGGGCCAAAGCGCATAGTCGCGCAGCCCAGCGTCGAGCGCGGCGAAGGTCTCCCGGTCGCCGGCGGCAAGTGCGCGCTCGGCGGCGACGAAGTCCAGGCGCTGCTGCGCGAGCGTCGCCGCAAGGCCATCCTGCGGCAGCAGCGCGGCGCCGAGGAGCCCGGCAAGCAGGAGGCCGAGCGCCCGCAGCCGCGCGGCCCGGCGGAGGATCAGACGAGCATGCGCCCGCGGGCGCGAAGGGATACGCAAAAAGTTACGCAGAAAGTTACGCAGAAAGTTACGCAAAGGGATACGCACAGTGATAGCAGTCGATGCCATAGCGGATGATTGCCGAGCGCTGCCCGCGCCGCGGCCCTGGCAGAGGCTCAGAACTGCCGCCATTATCGGCCGCACACCCCCGGAACGCAGCGCCGACTTGCGCCGCGTCCAAGACGAACCAGGAGCATGCATGCCGAGAACACCCACCGCCGCCGACCTGGAGCACCTCGCCGAGCTGTTGCGCGAGGCGGCGCAGAACGAGATCCTGCCGCGCTTTCGCAGCACGGCCGGCACCGCGAAGGCCGACGGCAGCCTGGTCACCGACGCCGACCTCGGCGTGCAGCGTCGGCTCACCGCCGCGCTCGCCGCGCGCTGGCCCGAGGTCGCACTGCTCGGCGAGGAGATGGACGCGGCGGAGCAGGCGCGCCTGCTCGCCGCCGGCGGGCCGCTCTGGTGTCTGGACCCGCTGGACGGCACCACCAACTTCGCCTGTGGCTTTCCGGGCTTCTGTATCTCGCTGGCGCTGCTGCGCGACGGCCGCACCGAGCTGGCCGTGATCCTGGACCCGCTGCGCGACGAGTGCTTTACCGCCGCCCGCGGCCAGGGCGCGTGGCTCGACGGTGCGCCGCTGGTGCCCTATGCGCCCGGTCCGGCGCTCGGGGACTGCGTCGCCGTCATCGACTTCAAGCGCATCCCGCCGGCGCGGGTGCCGACGCTGTTCGGCGCGGGCGGCTTCCGCTCGCAGCGCAATCTGGGTGCCGTGGCGCTGGAATGGTGCTGGCTCGCCGCCGGGCGCTTCCAGCTCTACCTGCACGGCGGGCAGAAGCTGTGGGACTACGCCGCCGGGCGGCTCGTGGCCGCGGAGGCGGGCTGCGCGTCGGGGCTGTTTGCGCCCGGCGGCGACGCGCCGGTCACGGGGCTCGATCTCGGCAAGCGGCTGGCCCTCGCCGCCGCCGATGAGGCGCTGTTCGCGCGCTGGCGGGCGTTTGTCAAGCTACCGCTCCTGGAGCCTTAGATTCCTTGATGGCGCCGAACGTTTGCTCAGACCAACCAGGGCACGGAGCATCTTCTTGCGCCGCCCGCTCGCCCACTCATTGGCGCATTGAACAAGGGCCAAGGGCCAAGGGCCGAGGGGGGGGCTCCCTTGGCCCTTGGCCCTCGGCCCTCGGCCCTTCAAGCGCCGCGTCGTCGTGAAACTTGACTTATCTGCCCTGCCTCGTAGGGTGTCCTGGTAACGGCGGGCTACGCCGACGCTACTCCGCCCGCGTCAAGGCCGCAGTAAAGTCCCGATACATATAGTCGTCGACGATCTTGACCTCGGCGCCGAGATCCGCCGCCCAGGCCTCGACCTCCTCAGGCGTGCGGTAGTTGAAGGTCCCCGAGCGGTCGTCGCCGTGCAGCACATTGAACACGAAGCCGCGCCGGGCGGCGCCGAAGCAGCGCTCGATGGCCGTGCGCGTCTCGTCTTGGGTCAGGTTGTTCAGCGCGCCGCTGCAGACGTACCAGTCGGCCTCCGGCAGCGGGTCCGCGAGCACGTCGCCATGGAGGATCTCCGCCCCGGTGCGCGCGCGCGCCACCTCCACCATGCGCTCGTGCAGATCGATGCCGACATAGCGGCCGATCTCGTCGCCGTGCTCGCGCAGATACAGCAGGAAATCGCCGAAGCCGCAGCCCAGGTCCACCATGCTCAGTCCGTGCAGGTTCTCCGGCAGCATCTCCCGCAGCACCCGAAAGCGGGTCTGCTGCGAGCCCGCGGAGTTGTAGTGCAGGCCCTCGGCGGTCTCGCCATAGCAATTGAGGACGTAGTCGTAGAAGTCGTGGACACTGATGCGGGGCATGTTTCGTGGACCGATGCGGCGGTAACGGTTGGTGTGGGTAGAATGGGGCGCTGATCATAGCGCCCGCGCCGCCGACCCGCAGCAGTCCAGGTCATTGACACCGACGATCTCACCGCACGGACCGACATGAGCCGGCACCGGCGCGCTGCCGAGCACTGCCAGCGAGGCAGAGACTCAGATTAACCAGGGCATGGAGCGGCGTTTTGCGCAGCCCGCTCGTTGGGGCATTGAAGCAAGGGCCGAGGGCCGAGGAGGGCTCCCTCGGCCCTTCGCCAAGGTGTCGTCCTAAAACTTGACTCACCTGCAAGCAGTTAGCTCCGTCTAGCAATCTAATGGAGACCGTGACCGACCTCGCCGACCTCGACCCGCCGCGCCGCCCGGTACGGAGCTTCGTGCTCCGCGAGGGCCGGCTCACGGCCGGGCAGCAGCGGGCCTTCGCCACCCTGTGGCCGCACTTCGGCGTGGACTGGGCGCCGGGTACGCCGCTCGACCCGGCAGCGCTGTTCGACGTGCGACGGCCGGTGGTGCTCGAGATCGGCTTCGGCAACGGCGAGTCCCTGGCGGCACAGGCGGCGGCGGAGCCCGACCGCGGCTTTCTGGGGCTGGAGGTGCATCGCCCCGGCGTCGGGCACCTGCTGCTGGAGATCGAGCGGCTGGGGCTGACCAACCTGCGCGTCCTGCGCGCGGACGCGACGGCGCTGTTGCGCCGCCCGCCGGGGACACAGGCAGGCCTACCGGACGGCTCACTCGCCCGCGTGCAGCTCTTCTTCCCGGACCCCTGGCCGAAGACGCGCCACCACAAGCGGCGCATCGTGCAGCCGGACTTCATGCGCGACATAGCTCGGGTGCTGGCACCGAGCGGCCTGTTCCACGCGGCGACCGACTGGGCGCCCTACGCCGAGCATATGCGCGCCGTTATCGAGGCCCTGCCGGAGCTGTTCGAGAACACCGCGGGCGCTGGCCGGTTCGCACCGCGCCCGGCGCGCCGCCCGCTCACCAAGTTCGAGCGCCGCGGCGAGCGCCTGGGACACGCTGTGCTCGATCTTCTCTACCGGCGCCGCTGACGCGACGCCGCACCCGCAGCCGCCGTCTCCAACCGCCATGTCCGCGCTTCGCCTCAGAACCCTGCGCCTGCGCCTGCTTGCGCCGGTGGACCTCGTGGTGGAAGCGGGCGAGCTCGTGTTCGTGTCGGGGCCGTCGGGCTCCGGCAAGAGCCTCTTGCTGCGCGCCATCGCGGACCTGGACCCGAACGACGGCGAGGCCTGGTGCAATGAGACGGCGCGCTCGTCGGTGCCGGCGCCGACCTGGCGACGCCGGGTCGGGCTCTTGCCGGCGGAGTCCGGCTGGTGGGCGGATCGGGTCGGTGCGCACTTTCCACCCGGTCTGCCCGAGGACGGCGACGCGCCGCGGCTGCTCGCGCGCCTGGGCTTCGACGACCCCGAGGTGCTGGACTGGGAGGTCCGGCGGCTCTCCACCGGCGAACGGCAGCGGCTCGCGCTGGCGCGACTCATCGCGAACCAGCCAGAGGTGCTGCTCTTGGACGAGGCTACGGCGAACCTGGACCCCGAGAACCGCGACCGCGTCGAGGCCATCATCGCCGACTACCGCGCCGAGCAGGCCGCCGCGGTGCTCTGGGTGAGCCACGACCCGGAGCAACGCGAGCGCATGAACGGCCGCCGGCTCGTGATCCGGGACGGCCGGCTGGAGCCGGAGACGGACGCGGACGGCCTGCTACCGTGAGCCTCGTCTCGCTCAACCCGTTCGACCTCGTGCTCGCCGCCCTGCTGGTGCTGCTGGTAGCCGCGCTGTCCTGGCGGCTGCGGCTCGGCGTCGAGCGGCGCATCCTCATCGCCGCCGCCCGCAGCACGGTGCAGCTCGTGCTGCTCGGGCTGGTGCTGAAGGTGCTGTTCGACACCACGCATCCCGGACTCATCGCGCTGCTCACGCTCGTGATGCTGTCCGTGGCGGGCTGGGAGGTCATGGCGCGGCAGACGCGGCGCTACCGCGGGCTCTGGGGCTACGGCATCGGTGCCCTGTCGATGTTCCTGTCGTCCTTCGGCGTCACGGTGCTCGCGCTCACGGTCATCATTCGCGTCGAGCCCTGGTATCAGCCGCAGTACCTGATCCCGCTGCTCGGCATGCTGCTCGGCAACACCATGACCGGCGTCGCCGTCGCCCTCGATGGCCTCACCCGCCAGGCGCATGACAACCGCATCAGCATCGAGGCGCGGCTCCTGCTCGGCGCGACCTGGGGCGAAGCCATCGCCGACATCCGCCGCGACGCCCTGCGCTCCGGGCTGATCCCCATTGTCAACGCCATGGCCGCCGCCGGCATCGTCAGCCTGCCCGGCATGATGACGGGCCAGATCCTCGCCGGCAGCCCGCCCATGGAGGCGGCCAAGTACCAGCTCCTGATCATGTTCCTGATCACGGCCGGCACCGGGCTCGGCAGCGTCGTCGGCGTCTGGATCGGCTCGCGCCGGCTGTTCGACAAGCGCGCGCGGCTGCGGCTGGATCGGCTGGCGCCGGGGCGGCACTGAGCGCCCCGCCGCCGGACGCACTGGATTTCCGCCTGGCGCGCGGCAGTCGTCATAATCGGGGCTCCACACGGACCCAACGGCTGCCCCCAGCCGGGAGCCGCCATGATCGAGCGACCAAGCGCCGACTTCTTCAACCTCTACCGCCAAGGCCTGATCCGCGCCGCCGTCTGCGTGCCGGAGGTGCGCGTCGCGGAGCCTCGGTTCAACGCGCGCGCGACCATCGCGCTGGCGCACCAAGCGCATGCCGAGGGCGCCGTCATCGCGCTGTTCCCGGAGCTTGGGCTCTCGGCCTACAGCAACGACGACCTGTTCCACCAGCAGGCGCTGCTTGATGCAGGCTTTGCGGCGCTGGCCGACGTGGTGGAGGCGAGCCGCAGCCTGCGCCCGCTGCTCGCGGTGGGCCTGCCGCTCGCCGTGGACGGGCGGCTGTTCAACTGCGCCGTCGCGGTGCACGCGGGCCGGGTGCTGGCCGCCGTGCCGAAGACCTACCTGCCGAACTACCGGGAGTTCTACGAGAAGCGCCAGTTCGCCGCCGCCGATGCGGCCGTCTCGACGGAGATCGAGCTGCTCGGCGCGCGCGTGCCCTTCGGCAACGACGTGCTGCTCGCGGGCGCGAACCTGCCGCATCTCACGCTGCATCTGGAGCTCTGCGAGGACCTGTGGGCGCCCATCCCGCCCAGCACCTATGCGGCGCTCGCCGGCGCCACGGTGCTGCTGAACCTGTCCGCCAGCAACATCACCATCGGCAAGGCGGCCTACCGCAACGATCTGATCGCCGCGCAGGCGGGCAAGTGCATCGCGGCCTACCTCTATTCCGCCGCCGGACCGGGGGAATCCACGACCGATCTGGCCTGGGACGGGCATGCGGTGATCTTTGAGCAGGACCGGCTGCTGGCGGAGTCCGAGCGCTTCCCGACCGGCGGCCAGCTCGTGCTCGCGGACATCGACTTGGAGCTGCTCAACGCCGAGCGGCTGCGCATGACGAGCTTCCACGACAACGCCGCCGCCCATCGCGAGCGGCTGCGGGCGCTGCGGCGGGTGGGCTTCGACTTGGATCTGCCGGTCGGGGACTTGGGGCTGAAGCGCCGCATCCAGCGCTTCCCGTACGTGCCGGCGGCGGCGTCGGCGCGCGATGCGCTCTGCTACGAGGCCTACAACATCCAGGTGCACGGGCTCGCGAAACGGCTCGCGGCAACGGGCATCGCGCGCATCGTCATCGGCGTCTCGGGCGGGCTCGACTCCACGCAGGCGCTGTTGGTGGCCGCGCGCACCATGGACCGGCTCGGGCTGCCGCGCACCAACATCCTCGCCTACAGCATGCCCGGCTTCGCCACCGGCAGCGAGACCCGCGCCAACGCCTGGGCACTGATGCGCTCGCTCGGCGTCAGCGCCGCGGAGATCGACATCCGCCCGTCCTGCGAGCAGATGCTCAACGACCTGGGCCACCCGTACGCGGCCGGCGAGCCGGTCTTCGACGTCACCTTCGAGAACGTGCAGGCCGGCGAGCGCACCAGCCACCTGTTCCGGCTCGCGAACCACCACGACGCCCTGGTGCTTGGCACCGGAGACCTATCCGAGATCGCGCTTGGCTGGTCCACCTACGGCGTCGGCGACCAGATGTCGCACTACAACGTCAACGCATCGGTGCCGAAGACGCTGATCCAGTACCTGATCCGCTGGCTCATCGCGACGGGGCCGTTCGACGCCGCCACCAACCGGACGCTGCAAGCCATCCTCGACACCGAGATCTCCCCGGAGCTGGTGCCCGCGGGCGCGGCGGGCGCCGACCAGCCCGGCCTGCAAAGCACCGAGGCCAAGATCGGCCCCTATGAGCTCCAGGACTTCAACGCCTTCCACATCACCCGCTACGGGCAGCGCCCGAGCAAGGTCGCCTTCCTCGCCTGGCACGCCTGGCGCGACCGCAACCATGGCGACTGGCCGGACAACCTGCCACCCGAGCGCCGCAACGCATACGACCTGCCGACCATCAAGCACTGGCTCGGCGTCTTCTGCCGGCGCTTCTTCGGCATGAGCCAATTCAAGCGCACCTGCATGCCGAACGGCCCCAAGGTCGGCGCCGGATCACTCAGCCCGCGCGGCGACTGGCGCGCGCCGAGCGACGCCGAAGCCGCGGTTTGGCTGGATGAGCTTGAGCGCAACGTGCCGGATGGCTAGCCGCCCGGGTACGCCGAGTGCAGTCGGACCGCGCGGCGGCCGCGCGGCGGGTGATCCGCCCAGCTCCGGGCGAGGTCGGCGAAGCAGGCGCCGGCGCTCAAACTCGTCGAGCACCTGACGCGCTGCACCAGAAGCACTTCCAGATCGCGTTCTTGCCTTGGCGTTCTTGCCTTGCCGTTCTTGCCTTGCCGTTCTTACCTTGCCGTTCTTACCTTGGCGTTCTCCCGTTGGCGCCTTTGCGTCTTTGCGCGAGCTTTCTGTTCATCTTGCTCGCGCCCTGACGTCCTATGTTTCACGGACATAGGTCCGCAGAATACGCTTCTTCTCGGACTCGGCGAAACGCGCCAGAACCTGTCGCATCAGAGGTTGATAGCCGATGCCATTGAGCTTGGCAATGAGCTTGAAATCGTCGATCAGCGACTTCTGCAGCCGGATGGAGATCGGTTGAAGCGCGAGCGCCTCGTCAATCTTTGCATCTTCCATGTCGTCGGCCGCTGCTGCAAAATTCGCATCGGTGCCGAGCTCGCCGGTTTCCCATGCGTCCTCAGTTCCCGGAATTTTCGCTTCGGTAACCATCATTATGGCCTCATACTTAAGCTTGCATAACGCCATCTAACAGCCGGAAAACGGCTCAGCCGCCGAACCTGCCGTATATTCGCTTCTCCGTGTCGTTCGGGTCATACGCGGTCTTCACAACGATCGCGAGCTAGCCCTGTTCATTTTTCTTGGGGACAAATACGACCTTAAGCTCACGGCCGTAGGGCCGTAGTGAGTCTGAGCGATAAACCACCGGGTTGGCGGATCTGTCCGATGCTCTTCCCGCATGTCCAGAAGGTACTTTCCGGATCGGTTGTCGAAACACTGCAGGATCTCTTCTTCGGTTACGGGCGGGATCTTGTTCGCAAGCTTTTCCCGAACACGTGTGGAAATTATTAATCCCATGCTACCTGCACCATATCCCGGAGACGCTGCGTCGCGGCTTCGACGGCTCACGCACGCTCACTGTATATACAAAGTTGCGATGTGACAAGGCTGGCAGGGCGAAGCGTGTCCGCGCGGCGCGCCGATAGTCCGCGTCGGGCGTCACGGGCCTGCGGTAGGCGTTGTTTCGATTGAAAAAAATAGACCGGACGTTGCAGACGATGGTCGGGGCCGGCACGGCGTCCACCAGCGATTGCAGGAAGGCGCGGTCGTCGCGCAGCGCCTGCTCGGCCCGCGCCGCCGCCACGAGCTGGCACACGCGATGGCGCAGCACGGCCCAGTGCACGGGCTTGGTGATGTACTCGTTGGCGCCGACGGCGAAGGCGCGGTCCACCGATGCCTCGTCGTTGAAGCCGGTGATCATGATGATGGGCAGGTTGGCACCGGCCGGCAGGTCGCGGATGGCCTGGCAGGCGGCGAAGCCGTCCATCTGCGGCATGGCGGCATCGAGCAGCACGATGTCCGGGCGCTCGGCGCGCACGGACCCGACGCCGGCGGCGCCGTCGGCACAGAGGCGGGTCGCGAAGCCGAGCTTCTCGATGAAGCGCGCGATGGTGAGCCGCAGCACCGGGTCGTCGTCGATGATGAGCGCCGTGCGCGCGTCGGCGGCGCTGCCGCGGGGCACGCGGTCGCCAGCGGCGGGAGGCGGCGCCGCGGCGTCCGCGTCCGCCGCATCAGGCCCGCTCATGCGCCCGCCCCGGACCGGCGCCGCGGCGCGCTCGCCGGCGCGTCCAGCAAGGCCTCCAGCGCCGCGCCGGCGCGCACGGCCTCCGTTTCGATCTGCGCCAGCGCCGCCGGTGCATCGCTCAGGTCGCAGGCCGCCGCGGCGTGCTCCAGCCGGCGCGCGGCGTCGGTGAGCCGCCGCGCGCCGAAGTTGGAGATGGAGCCGGCCAGCGTGTGGGCGACCATGCGCACCTGCTCAACGTCGCCGGCCACGACCGCAGCGCCAAGGCTCTGCACGCGCTGCGGCAGGTCTTCAAGCACCGCGGCGACGACCTCGTCGATGTCGCCGAGTGCATCGCGCAGCCCGTCGATGACGGCCGGGTCCAGCGCCGGCTCGTCGGCGGGCGGCTCGACCGGGGGCAGGTCTGCAGCCGCGCCGGCGCCGAGTTGCCCGGGCGCCTTGCCGTCCGCCTGCCACCAGTGCGCCAATGCCTCGCACAGCGCCGGCATGCGCACGGGCTTCGACAGGTAATCGTCCATGCCGGCGGCGAGGCAGCGCTCGCGCTCGGCCGGGATGGCGTGCGCCGTGAGCGCCACCACGACCTGGTGCCGATCCGGCCCCTCGCGGGCGCGCAGCTCGCGGGTGGCCGTGAGCCCGTCCATCTCGGGCATCTCGCAGTCCATCAGCACGACGTCGAAGCGCTCCGGGCCTTCCAGGCGCTTCAGCGCCTCGCGGCCGTTGTCGGCGAGCTCCACGGTGCAGCCGATCCGCTCCAAGAGCCGGCTGATGACCTCCTGATTGACGGCGTTGTCCTCCACCGCGAGGACGCGGCAGCCGACGAAGGGCGCCGCTTCCGGCGCTGCCGGCGCGCGCGGCGGGTCGCCGACGGTGGCGCCGCCGCAGAGCCGCAGCATCGCGTCCAGCACCTGCTGGCGGCGCAGCGGCTTCAGGAGCCGGATGGCGCCAGCGGCGAGCGCGCCGGCGTCGGCGTTGTCGTCCAACGAGGTCTGCAGGATGACCTTTGCGGTGGCCAGCGCCGGCTCCGCGCGCAGATCGGCCAGCACCGCGAGCCCGTCGATGTCCGGCATCATGCGGTCCAGCAGCAACAGCGCGTAGGGCTCCCCGGACGCGGCGGCCTCGCGGCAGCAGGCCAAGGCGCGCGCGCCGCCCTCGGCCTCGTCCGCGCGCATGCCCCAGGCGGCGCAAAGGCTCTGGAGATAGGTGCGGTTGGTGGCGTTGTCGTCCACGACCAGCACGCGCATGCCGGCGAGCACCTCCATGCCGGTGTTGATCCAGGGCGCGGTGGCCGGGTCGTCGTGGCAGGGCAGGCCGAGCTCGAAGCGGAACTGGCTGCCGCGCCCGGGCGCCGACTCCACGCCGAGCGCGCCGCCCATCATGGCGACGATCTGCCGGGAGATGGCGAGCCCCAAGCCGGTGCCGCCGAAGCGCCGGGTGGTGGAGCCGTCGGCCTGGGCAAAGGCATCGAAGATGTGCCGCTGCGCGTCGGGGTCGATGCCGATGCCGGTGTCGCGCACGCAGAAGCGCACGCGCGCGGCGGCGGCGTCGCGCCACTCCAGCACGGCCTGGAGGCAGACCTCGCCGCGCTCGGTGAACTTGATGGCGTTGCCGAGCAGGTTCACCAGCACCTGGCGCAGCCGGGTCGGATCGCCGCTGACGCGGTTCGGCACGTCGGTGCCGACGTAGCAGATCAGCTCCAGCCCCTTCTCGGCGGCCTTGCCGGCGAGCATCTGCGCGGTCTCTTCCACCAGGTCGGGCAGCGCAAAAACCGTCTCCTCCAGCTCCAACCGGCCGGCGTCGATCTTGGAGAAGTCCAACACGTCGCCGATGACGGCGAGCAGTGTCTCCGCGGAGGTGCCGGCCAGCTCGACGAAATGGCGCTGCTCGCGCTCCAGCCGGCCGGCGCGCAGCAGATCCAGCATGCCGAGCACGCCGTTCAGCGGTGTGCGAATCTCATGGCTCATGCTGGCTAGGAACTGGCTCTTGGCCCGCGCCGAGGCCATGGCCTCGTCGCGCGCGCGTTCCAGCTCCGCGGCCTGGTCCGCCATGACGGTCACATCCTGCACCAGCACCATCGGCTCGCCGCTGTGCACGGCCATGCGGTAGATCTGGAAGGCGCGCTCGCCGCCGTCGGCGCACGCGAGGCGGCGCGGCATCGCCGCCTGCTCGGCGTCCAGCGCCGGGTCGAAGGCGCCGAGGCCGCCGCAGTCGGCGGCGAAGCCGGCCATGATGTCGTTGAACGCGACCCAGCCGTCGTCGCTCGCGGACATGACGCCGATGCCGAGCGTCTCGGTGGCGGCGTAGAGCACGTCGAGCTCCTTTGCCTGCCGCTTGGCCCGCAGCGTGCGCATGATCGAGCCGATGCGCATGAGAAAAATGTTGATCGGGTCGTCCTTCCAGATCAGATCGATGGCGCCCGCGTGCAGCGCGTCCTCGATGACCTCCTTGCGCTGGGAGTGCATCACCAGCGTCATGTCGCGGGTGCGCGGGTCGCGGGTCAGCGCCCGGCACAGCTCGTCGCCGTTGCCGCCGGGCATGAAGAAGTCGATGACCGCGAGCTCCGGCTGCTCGCGGCGGGCGATGGCGAGCGCTTCGTCCATGGAGCTCGCCACCAGCACCTCGTAACCGTTGGCGGCGAGCAGATCGCGGTACTTGGCCCGCACCGTGGGCGAGTCGTCCACGAACAGAATCGAGCCGCCGAGCTGCTCGCGCGTGCCGAGCAATTGCCGCGAGCGCCAGTCGCCGAGACCGCCCATCTCGGTGTAGGTGGTCAGGAACTTGCGCATCCGATACGGCAGGAGCGTCAGGTCTTCCTTGAGCTGGATGTCGTTGTTGGGGCGCGCGCTGGCCAGCGCATAGGCGCGCTCGTCCGGGCTCTCGGTGAAGATCATCACCGCAAGGGAGTCGAAGGCGCGCTCCGCGCCGATGCGCTCCAGCAGCTCCGCGCCGCCCATGCCGGGCAGCAGCCAGTCCAGCAGCAGGCCGTCGAAGGGCGCCTTCGCGGCGATGGCCTCGCGCAGCAGCCGCTCGCCGGCCTCGGCGCTGGTGGCGTGCGCGCAGCCGATGCCCACACCGGCGAGCGCCCGCGCGCAGACCGCCGCCATGGTCGGCGAGTCCTCGATGATCAGCACCTTAAAGCCCGTCTGACCCATCACCTGGCCCCCTGTTGACTCAGCCATCGGCGCGCCGCCCGAGCAGACGCAAGGACGGGTGCGCCGGATCCAGCAGCGCGACGCGCCGGAGATACTGCGCGGCGAGGTCCCGGAGCCCCTTCTTGTGCAGCAGCACGGCCATGAGCCCGAGCGCATCGGCCTGCACCTGCCGGCTGCCCGCGGCCCCTGCCACCAGGGATTCGAGCGCCTCCAGGGCCTCGATGTCCTCGCCGCAGTCCGCGAGCAACCGGGCCTTGCCGAGCAGGGCCTCGGGCAGGTCAGGGCTGCGCCTGAGCACCTGCTCGAAGCCGAGCAGGGCCTCGGTGAAGCGCTTCGCGGCGTAGTCGGCTTCGGCCTGGCGGAGCTGGCGCTGCCGGCCGGCGTCGGACGCTTGTGCGCCGGCCGTGCGGCCCGGTTCGCGACGGCTCGGCGGCGCCGTCAGCCGGCTGCTCGGCGCCGGCCTCGGCGGGGTCCGGCCGGATGGTGGGATCGGTGCTGCCGGGGGCGGCGGGCTGGCCGATAACCCGCCCGCCGAGTCCGCCCGCTCGGCGCCATGCCCCGCATCCGCGCCCGCCGAGCGCCGCGGCCGAAAGCCGACCCGCCCGTCCAGCTCTTGCATCTCGAAGCGCTGCCGCGGCAGGTTCCATTCCGCATGGTCCACGAACAGCCAGCCGTCCTCGGCCAGCAGCCGGCCGATGACCGCGAGCGCCCGGTCCACGTTGGCAGCGTCGAAATAGATGAGCAGGTTCTCGCAGAACACGACATCGAAGGGGCCGCGCAACAGCCGCTCGGCATCGCGCAGCAGATTCACGCGCCGGAAGCCGACCCGCCCCACGATGCCGGGGTCGAGGCACAGCGCCTGCCCGGCGCAGGGCCGGAACCAGCGCTTGGCCCGCGCGGGGTCGGTGCGCCTGAGCGCGAGCGGGCCGAACACCCCGGCGCTGGCCGACTCGATGCAACCGTGCGCGATGTCGCCGCCGACGATCTCCACCAGCGTGGGCGGCAGGCCCGCCTCCTCGCACAGGATGGCGAGGCTGTAGGGCTCCTCGCCGCGGGCGCAGGGCAGCGACAGCACCCGCACGCGCCGGCCCGGCGCGCGCCGCAGCCGCTCCGGGATGATGCGCTCCACCACGAGCTGCATCTGCTCGCGGGCGCGGAAGAAATAGGATTCGTGGGTGGTGATCTCGTCGATGAAGCCCTGCGCGCCGATGGCGCCGCTCAGGAGTCGGGCGCGGAGCGTCTCCGGCGGGAGGCGCAATTGCTCGGCCTGGATGCGCAGCGCGAGATCCACCGGCGCCGCGTTGTCGTCGGTGATCAAGAGCCCGGTCACCTCGCGAATCCAGTGCCGCAGCTCCGCCGAGACCAGCGAGCGATTGGCGCCGATGCCGTAGTCCTCACGCGTGCTCATGGCCGGCTCCCGGCCCAGGCGCCGATCAGCCGCGCGAGGTCCACCAGGCCATGCCCGTAGCCGAGCAGCTTGCGGCGCAGCACGGCGCCCGGCATGCCGTCCACCGCCGCGCTCGCCGGGTCCTGCACCAAGAGCTTGGCGCCGACCTGCGCGAGCGCCGCCATGCCGTCGGCGCCGTCGTCGCCCAGGCCGGTGAGCACCACGCCGCAGGCGGCGCTGCCTGCCACCTCGGCGAGGCTCGCGAGCATGCGGTTGATGTTCGGATAGTAGACGGCCGCCCCGCTCGGCTCGTACGCGAGCCGCCAGCCCGGGCGCAGCAGCAGGTTGCTGCGCCCGCCGCGGGCCAGATACACGTGCCCGGCGGCGGGCACCGCGCCGCTCTCGGCGACGCTGACGGGGCGCTCCGACTCGCGCGCGAGCCAGTCCGCCAGGCCGGGCGTGAACTCGGCCTCGATGTGCTGGCTCACCAGCACCGGCGCCGCCAGCGTCCGCGGCAGCGCCGCCAGCAGCGTCGCGAGCGCGCTCGGCCCGCCGGTGGAGCAGCCGATGCCGACGATGCGCGTCGGCCGCGCCTCGCCGCCGGGCGCCGGCGCCGGGGCCGAGGCGCCGCGCTCGCCGCCCGCGCGGGCGGGCTCGGCGGCACCGGCGGCGGCGCGGAGCGGCAGCCCGAGCACGGTGCGCATCTTGCCGAGCAGCCCGCGGCCGGCGACGAGCAGGGCCTCGCGGCCGATGCGCTCGCCGGGGCGGGCGTCGATGCTCGGGGTGCGGCAGTAGTCCAGCGCGCCGGCCTTCAGCGCATCGAACAGGTAGCCGGTGTTGCGGCGGATGGTGGCGGTGCAGATCAGGATGCGCGTCGGCCGCAGCGCCAGCACGCGGCGCGTCACCTCCACGCCGTTGATGTCCGGCATGTGCATGTCGAGCAGCACCAGGTCCGGGCGCAGCCGCGCCGCCTGCTCGACGCCGACGAGGCCGGAGGCGGCCTGGCCCACCAGCCGGAAGTCCGGCGCCGCCTGCACCACCGCAATGATCACCGCGCGCGCCACCGGCGAGTCGTTGATGACCAGCACCCCGGCCTGCTCCGCTGCCTGCTTGCCCATGCCGTTCACCGCCTCAGGCTCGCGCCCGCGTCTCGGCCGCGCCGTGCTCGGCCAGCAGCTCCGCGACCATGCCCAGCATCACGTCGGTGTCGAACTGGGACTTGGTCACGTAGCGGTTGGCACCCGCCTCCAGGGCCTTGTCCCTGTCCTCGGCGCGGTCCTTGTAGGACACCACGACGATGGGCAGCGCGCGGAAGCGGTCCATGCCGCGCAGCGTGCGGATCAGCTCGATGCCGTTCATGCGCGGCATGTCGATGTCCGTGATCAGCATGCGGTAGTCGCCGCCGCGGGCCTTGTTCAGGCCGTCCATGCCGTTCACGGCGGTGGTGACCCGATAGCCGGCCTGCTCCAGAAAGTGTCGCTCCACCTCGCGCACCGTCGCCGAGTCCTCCACCACCAGCAGGTGCGGCTCCTGCTCCGGCGGCTCCGGCGGCGCCAGGCCAGCGGCCGGATACCGGGCCGGCAGCGGCGCCTGCGCGGAAACCCGACCCGCCTGGCCGGCGTGCTCGTGCATCTGCTCCAGGAGGTCCGGCACGTCCAGAATCAGCGCGAGGCCGCCGTCGTTGAGCAGCGCCGGCGCGGCGACGCGGCGCACCTTGCCCAGGCGCTCGTCGAGCGGCCGGCTCACCAGGTCCAGCTCGTCGGTGACCTCGTCCACGGCCAGCGCGTAACGGCTGTCCGCCTCGCCGAGCACGATCAGGTGCTTGCGCGCCAGGTCCGCGTGCACCGGCGCGAGCCCGAGCATGGCGCCGAGCTGAAACAGCGGCAGCGTCTCCGCGCCGATGCGCACGGCCATGCGGCCCTGCACCTCGCGCAGCCGGTCGGGGTGCAGGCGCTCCACCCTGGCTACGTCGTGCATCGGCAGGGCGCAGCGCTGCACGCCGAACAGCGGATGACGGCCGGCCACCACGAGCAGGCAGCGGGTCAGGGCCAGGCTGAGCGGCACGCGCAGCTCGAACACGGTGCCGCGCCCCGTCTCGCTGTGCACGCCCACCTGGCCGCCGGTGCCGTCGAGCACGGTCTTGACGATGTCGAGCCCGAAGCCGCGCCCGGACGTGGTGCTCACCTGCTCCGCGGTGCTCAAGCCCGGCAGGAACAGGAACTGCATCCGCTCCTCCAGGTCCATGGCCGCCCACAGCTCCGCGGTGGTGTGCCCGCCGTCGATGACGCGGCGCTTGAGCCTGTCCTGGTCGATACCGGCGCCGTCGTCGGCGACGCGGATGCGCATCATGGAGCCGAGTTGGCGCGCCTCGATGTAGAGCCGCCCGGCGGCGGGCTTGCCGGCGGCGGCGCGCACCGCTGCGGTCTCGATGCCGTGGTCGATGGCGTTGCGCACCAGATGCAGCAGCGGGCTCCTGATCTGCTCCAGCACGGCGCGGTCGATGCGGTTCTCGGTGCCGTCCAGGCGCAGCTCCACCTGCTTGCCGAGCTCCCGGCCCAGGTCCCGCACCATGCGCGGATAGTCGTCCAGCAGGTCGCTGAGCGGCACCAGGCGCGCCTGCGTCACCTCGCTCGCGAGACCGTCCACCAGATGCTGGAGGCGGCCGTCGAGGCGGTCCTGCCCCTCGGTGAGGGCATCCAGGCCGCCGCCGACCTCAGCGAGCAGCGGCAGGCGCTCGCGTAAGAGCTCCAGCAGCGCATCGCGTCCGCCGCCGTCGGCCACGACCCGATTGAGCTGCTGCGTGGTGCGCCCGAGCAGCCGCTTCAGCGCGACGATCTGCCCGCGCTGGGCGTTGAGCGCGCCCACCGCGACGGTAAGCTCGCCGGAGAGGCGCTGCAGCCGGTCGAGCTGCTCGTAGGCGACGCTGGTGCGCGCGCGGTTGGGGCGCTGCTCGGGGCTGACGCGCGTGTCGGAGACGGCGCCGGAGCTGGGCTGCGACGCGGCGGCGGGCTGCGGGCTGCGGGCATCCGCCGGGGCGAGCTCGGGGCTTGGCGCGACCGGCCGCGGGGGCGGCGCGGGGCCGATTGCAGCCTCCTGCGCGGCGTGCGGCGCGCCGGCCGGCGGCGGCGGGCAGTCGCCGGCGGTCGCGCCGGCGCCGAGCGCCGCGAGATGCTCCAGCAGCCCGGTGCAGGCGGGCAGCGGCCGGTCTGCCAGCAACGCGTCGAGCAGCACGCGCACCCAGCCCAGCGCGCAGTCGGCAGCGCGGCGCTGCGACGCGCCGGCCGGGGCCGCGTCGTCGGCGCCGTCCGCATGGAACAGCGCCTCCACCGCGCCGGCGACGCGCCGAATCGGATCGCAGCCGATGGCCCGCGCGGCGCCCTTCAGCGTGTGGAAGACCCGGCGCAGATCGCCGCCGGCCGAGTCGGGCTTGGCGAGCAATGCGGCGGCTTCATCGAGATGCGTCTCGGCCTCGGCGCGGAAGATGGCGATGAGATCAAGCCCGTCGCCCAAGTCGAAGCCCGGGTCTGCGGGCTCGGCGCCTGCGGCTGTCGTCTCCGGCGCCGCCGGCGGGCCGGCGCGATAGGCTGCGACCCGCGTCGCGAAGTCGCCGGGGTCCGGCAGCGGCTGCCCCGCGAGGCGGGCGGCGACCGTGTCGCGAAACAGGTCCACGGCGGCGAGGCTGAGATCCACCAGCGCCGGCCGCGGCTCGGCGCGGCCGTCGAGCACGTCGTGGTAGACGTCCTCCAGCAGGTGCGCGACGGTCTTTTCCTGCTCGAAGCCGATGGCTCGCGCCGCGCCCTTCAGCGTGTGGAAGACGCGCATCAGGGCCTCGGTGTCCGCGCGCCGCGGGGCGGCCAGCTCCAGCGCGAGCGCCAGGCGCGTGGCCTCCTTGAGGTTGGTGTCCACCTCGTCGCGAAAGATCTCGACCAGCTCGCTCACGGCGTGTCGCCTCGGGGTGCGCCGCAGGCCGGCTGCTCCAGGAGTCCGTTGAAATCGGCCTGTCCGGCGCGCGGCGTCAGGCCCAGGGCGGCGAGCTCGTCGGCGCCGAGCAGGCGCTGGAGCGCCAGCTCCTGGATCAGCTCGCCGTCGAGCTGCCACAGCGGCCCGCGGCCGTGCCTGCCGGCGCCGGCGCCGGGCGTCGCCTCGCGCCGCGCGGCGGCGTCCAGCACGACGATGCCGAGCACCGCGTCCACGGCGATGCCGAGGTCCGCGCCGTCGCCGCCGTCGGCGCCCTGCGCGTCCAGCCTGACCCGCAGGATGCGATTGCCGCGCACAAAGCCGGCGCGCGGCGGCAGGCCTAGCCCAAGTTTAACTGGTATGCCCGCAATCCCTTCCAGTTCATAGAGTTGCTTTGAAGAAAATCAGCGAGTGGCACTACAAGCGCGAGATTCTTCATGTTCGGCGACTCAGACGAGCATCTTGCGTACTCCGCCCGGACTGGGGTCGATGCCAAGGGCCTGGTAGATGCGGTACTGCTCGGGCTCGGCCTGCGTGGTCTTTCGCACATGCAGTGCACGGCCGTCGGGGCGGCGGAAGGTCGCGGTCACACGTACCTGGCCGTTGAGGGTCTCGCGCAGGCGCTTCCAGCTCTCGTGGATGCCCTGCATGGACAGGCGCCGACGGATCAGCTGCACGAGCTGATAGGCGAGCACGGTGATGAACAGATGCCCGTCGGCGCGCGCTTCCTTGTGGTGGAAGATCGGGCGCAGTCCCAGCTCCGATTTGAACGAGCGGAACACCGCCTCGAGGTCGGTGAGCATGATGTAGGTCCGCCACAGTTGCTCGCCGTCCCAGCCGAGCTCATTGGTGCGCAGGCAGTAGACCCCGGGATGGGTGTCCATGGTCCCCGCTACGGGCCGGCGCTCCCAGCGGATCGCCTGCGCCGTCTCGCCGCCGGCATCGGCGACGATCTCGATGTGGTAGTGCTGTCCGGCGCCGCGGCTGCGCTCCTTCAGGCGGCCGATGCGCTCCCAGAGCTTGTCGATCCGCTTGGTGGTGCGCGGGCGGCTCAGGCCCTCGTGCAGGGCTTGCAGCGCGGCCTCGAAGCGCTGGGCGAACCGCGCGCTGATGCCTGCCTCTTTGCGTGCGCGCGACTCGGAGTAACAGTACAGGCGCACCTCCCCGGCATCGGTATCCTCGACCCGCTGCACGGCGACACGCTCACCGCCGGCCGTGAGCAGATCCATTGCGTCGCTCGCGTCGAATTGGCGCCGGCGCTCGCGGCTGACCACCAGATAGCGGTAGCCCTGCGCGCCCAGCCAAGCGACGTTCTCTTCGGTGGCGATACCGCGATCCATCACCACCAAGGCCCCGGCCGGCGCCCCCAACCCCCGCAGCATCTCCTCCAAGGTGTCGCCTTCGACCACGTTGCCGTCGAACACCTGCGAGCGGCGCACGAAGCCGCTGCCGTCGAGCACCAGCCCCAAGGTCAGCAGCGGACAGTCGCTGCGTTTCTCCTTGGAGTGGCCGCGCCGGGCCTTGCGGTCGCTCGGCGCCTCGCCCTCGAAGTAGGTATTGGTCAAGTCATACAGCGTCACCGTCCAGTCGAGCCCGAACAGCTCGCTCACGCGGGCGAACACGGCCTTCTCCAGCGCCGCGCGATGGCGCATGAGCACATCGCCGGCCCGGTAGAGCTGCATGAGGCTCATGGCCTCGAAGTCCACATCGAGCAGCTCGCCCAAGGCGCTGCGCGCGCACAACCACCGTTGCGTGGCCAGCTCCGAGCCCGGCGCGGCCATGCGCCCCACGATCACGCCCACGACGGCGGCGCGTTGCGGCGCGGTCAGTCCCAGCCGTTCCAGCAGGGCGACGAAGTCCACCTGTGCCAGCGCCCACAGCCCGAGCGCCTCCACCCCCACGGTGCGCGGGCGCGCGAGCGTCAGGGAATCGATCTCGACGCTGTGCACCTCGGCACTCGGCTGCGCGCCCGGCGCCGGCTCGGCGCTCGGCGCCTGCGCGCGCGCCAACAACTGCGCCGCCAGGCGTTGCGCCTCGCGCTCGATCAGCAGCGAGCCGCAGCCGCCGAGCAGGACCTCTTGGCCGCTCTGGATCTCCTCCAGGCGCGCGCACAACGTTGGCCAATCCGCCTGCGGTATCGCGAAATGCCGGCCCAGGTTCAACAACGTGACTTGCCGGACCTTCCCCCCCACGCGCTGCGAGCGCACCAATCGATACGTGTAGTAGCGCTCGCCCGTGGCGGTGTTGCGCGTGTGGGTGCGGCGGATATACATGCCCCAAACGCTAGACCACGGCACGCCGCAAGGCAACCGGCCCCTTTGAATGTTATGGCACTACTTCGCCTGCCGAGGCACCTGTGTACAAAGGGATCGGGCACTTACCGGCCAGAAACGGCGAATATCAATGGGGCCAGGTTAAATATGGGCTAGGCGCGCGCCGAGGTCGATCACCGGCAGCGCGATGCCGCGCCGGTTCAGGAGCCCGAGCAGGAACGGCGGCGCCGCCGGCACCGGGCGCAGCGTCGCCGGCATCAGCACCTCCGTCAGGCCCGCGAGCGGCGCCAGGTAGGCGCTGCCGCCCGCGTTGAAGACCAGGGCCTCCATGGGCCGCCTCAGACGCGGAACACGGACACGGCACTCGCGAGCTGCGTCGCCATCGCGTTCAGCTCATAGGTCACGGAGCGGGTCTGGCTCGCGGCCTTGGCCACCATGTTGGCGGATGAGAGCATCTCGGTGGCGGTGCTCTGGACCATGCGCGAGGCGTCCGACTGGCCGCGCAGGCTCTCCAGGATCATGTCCATCTGCTCGCGGATGCGCTCCATGCCACGGTTGATGCTGGCGAGCGCGTCGATGGATTCGCGCACCAGGCCGACGCCGTGGCGGATCTCCTCGGAGGACTTGTCCATGGCCAGCGCCGAGGACTCGGTGGCGCGCTGGATGTCGCGCACCATGCCGTTGATGTTGCCGGCGGAGTCGATGGAGCGGTCCGACAGGCGCCGGATCTCGTTGGCGACCACCGAGAAGCCCTTGCCCATCTCGCCCGCCTTGTTGGCCTCGATGGAGGCGTTCAGCGACAACAGCGTGGTCTGGTCCGCGACCATGGAGATGGTGGCCACCGCCTCGTTGATGTCGTCCATCTTGTCGTTCAGCGCCTTGATGCGCTCGGCGGTCTGCTCCGTGGACAGCGCGATGGCGTCCATGGACGACAGGATGCGGGTGGAGGACTGGTCGGACTCGTTCAGCGTGTGCGCAATGTCGCCGACGCTGCCGCCGACGCTCTCCGACGAGGACAACAGCGTCGCCGCGCTCTGGGACATCTCGTTCAGCGACGCGGTGAGCTCGTTGACGGCGCTCGCCTGCTGCGCGGCGGAGCTCGCCTGCTCGGTGCTGGCCGCCTGGATCTCGTTAATGGATGAGGACAGTTGCACGCTCGCGCGCTGGATGCGCTGCACCAGCGCGAGCAGGTTGCGCCGCATGTGCTCGAAGGTGGCGGCGAGCTCGCCGAGCTCGTCGCGGCTGTCACTGCGCACCGGGCGCGTCAGGTTGCCGCGGGCGATCTCGCGGGTCGCGGCCACCAGCAGCTCCACGTTGCGGACGATGGGCCGCGGCACCGTCACCAGCACCAGCAGGCCCACCGCGGTGCCGATGGCGGCAGTGATGCCCACCAGCCAGCGCGCGCCCGCGCCGAGCGCGCGCAACGCCTGGCTCTCGTGGTGGATGTCCCGCCAGGCGTCGGCGGCGAGCTGCTCGGCGTGGGCGAGGAGCCCTTCGCCGCGACTCATGAGCGCGCGGGCCTGCTCGGCCAGGGCGGCGGCCTCGGCGGCGGCCGCCGCCCGGTCGGCCTCGGCACGTTGGCCGGCTTCGCGCAGCAGCGCGCCGTAGGCGAGCAGTTGCTGGCGCACCGTGGAGAGCCCGTCGCGCACGCTGCGGGTATCGGCCTCGCGCCCGAGCGCCTGTGCCTGCGCCAGCACCTCGGTCAGGCTGCCGCGGGCGGCCTCGGCCAGCGCAACGTCGTCCTCGGCGAGGAAGCGCTGCACGTCCTGTGCGATGCGCCAGAGCGCGCGCTCCAGCTCAGCCAGCCGGAGCCCGAGATCGATGTCGTCAGCAGCAGCGGTTGTACCCGCGCGCTGCCAGTGCGCGGCGCCGAGCGCGGCGAGCGCCTCCAACGCCGGGGCGAGCCGCGCCGCCAGCGCATCGCCCCGGGCCGTCTCGGCGGCCTGCGCAGCGGCGCGCCGTGCCGCGGCGGCATCCAAGACCGCGACCTTGGCCTCCACATCGGCGGCGTAGGCGTCGAGCAGCTCCGCCATCGCCGCATGGCCGGCGGCGAGGTCGCCCGCCGAGGTCTCGATCTCCGCCGCCCGGGTTTCAAGATCGCGCAACGCCTGCCGCGCGGCCTCCAGGCGCCGCTGCAGGCGCGCCTCGCTGCCGCTATCGCCCCGCTCCAAGGCCTGCTCGGTCTCATACAGGCGGTGGATCGCCGTGACCAGGTTCCCGGTGGCATGCGCGGCGTTCGCGTGGGCGCGCAGCTCCTCGATGCCGTTGGCGGCGATGTCGCGCAGCGTCAGCACCGACACCAGGCCGAGCAGCAGGATCACCGCCGTCAAGAGTCCCAGGCTCAAGAGCAGCTTGAGCCGGATGCTAAGCCCGCGCCGGGCGCGTGTCGCGCCGTCTGGGTCGCGCTCGAACAGGCCCCCGTTGAAGCCGCCCTCGTCGCGGTTGGCGGGCCTCGCCGGCGCCTGTTGCTCGGCATCGAAGGGGATGCCGCTCTGCACGCCGTCGGGCTCGGGCACGACGAAGTCGTCGCCTTGGTCTCTGTCGGGGTATTTCGGCTGGACGCTGTGCGATTCGCTGCTCATGGCGGCTCCTGTGCGGCCTGAATCGGCGCCCCGGTGCGTAGCCGGGCCGCCCTTGTCGTGCGGGGCCATCGGCTGGGGCCGATGTGCCCGGCTGCTGCTGTCGAGTGAGGCGCAGTGTCTGCCGGACCTGCGCAGCGCACCGTGCGCGGTGCCTCAGAAGCAGGCATCGGCGCCGGCACGCCTGAGGCCGCCGACGTCGAGCAGGGTCAGGGCGCCGCCCGCGTGCTCGCCGATGCCGACACGGCGGATCAGCGCCGCGGTGTCGTCGCCGCCCCGGGCCTCGAAGGCTTCCGGCGCCAGCGGCTCGATGGACTCGACCTGATCCACCGGCAGCGCGGTGCGCCGATCGCGGGTGTCGCGGATCACCAGGCTGCGGTTCTGCGGGCCGAGCCGATGGCTCGCGCGGGTGCCGAGGGCGGCGGCCGTGTCGAGCATCGGCACGATCTCGCCGCGGATGTTGACGAGACCGAGCACCAGCGGGCTCGCGTGGTCGAGCCCGATGCCCACCTCCACCTGCGCAACCTCGTCCAAGTCGGCGAGCGGCACCGCGAAGCGCTCGCCGCCGACCCGAAAGATCACATGCGCAGTGCCGGCGCCGGTGTCGGCAAGCTCGGTGTCGGTCCGCGCGTACTGCTCCGCCCAGTGCCGGAGCTCGGCAGCGGTCAGCGGACGCTGCACTGCCGCGGTAGCCGACGGCAGCGCGGTGCTCGCGGCAGGGTCGGGGGCCGACGCGACAGAGGAATGCGGCGGGATGGAAGGGGGCGGAGCGGAGTCGGGCACCGAAAAAGCCTAGCTGCACATCAGGGGTTTCCCCAACCAGTATAGACGTACCAACGGGGTACGGTTACTCGGCTGCGGCCGCCCGACGCAAGCAGCAGGGCGACGAGTCGTGCCCGGCGCTTGAGGCATTCAGCACGCGCAGCAAGAGGCGCAGGGTCTCCGCGGGGGGTTGCTGATCCGCTCGTCACGGCGAGGCACCCCCAACTTCAGGGACTGCGCGACGCGCGTCCGTGCCGGCGCGGACTGGGAGCGCCGGCTTTTAGCCGACTTCGCGCGCCGGGGGCTCGATGCCCCCGGCGCGCGACCTGCGGCGCTGGAGCCGGGCGGTCGCCCGTGCCGCTCAGCTCGGCGGGCGTCCCCGCATCTGCCCGCATACCAACCGGGACGGCGCCGCCGCGGCATTGAGCCGCGGCGGCGCCGAGCCGGCTGGAAAGCCGGCGATCCCAGTCGGCCGCGCGGCGGCGAGCAGGTGAGTGTCCAGGGTGGCGGGACGGGCCAGCTTTGCAGGTCTTGGACGCGGCGCGGGAGCGCCGGCGTCGCGCAGCAGAAAATTGGGCTGGACACCGTGCCGGCCCGCACTGGGAGCGCCGGCTTTCAGCCGGCTTCGCGCGCCGGGGGCTCGATGCCCCCGGCGCGCGACCTGCGGCGCTGGACCCGGGCGGTCGCCCATGCCGCGCCACTGGGCGGGCGTCCCCGCATCTGCCCGCGTACCCACCCAGACGGCGCCGCCGCGGCATCGAGCCGCGGCGGCGCCGAGCCGGCTGGAAAGCCGGCGATCCCAGTCGGCCGCGCGGCGGCATCACGCTGCCCGCAACAGAAACGCGACTTTCACGGTGTCGTAGGGAAACTCGATCTGCCCAATGCGCTGTTTCAGCCCGGCGTAGGCGTCCTTGCCGGCCTCGCCCAGGGTACCCCGCGGGCGAGCAGGTGGGCGGAGACGGCGATGGCGATGGGAGTTGGGTGGCGTCGAGCATGATGGCGGGGTCCGTGCGTCGGGCGAGCCCGACGACGCTTCTCCCCGCGCGCGTCAGCCGTGCGGGTCGGTGGCGGCACCGGCCGCGGCGGACTCGGGCCAGAAATCCGGCGCCAGCACTTGGCTCTGCGTGAATGGGCATCGCTCCGGGAAGGCGTCCTCGTCGAAGGGCGTCTCCTTCACGGCCTGCTGCACGGCGCTGAACCAACTGGCCTCGAACGCCTCGTCGAGCTGGGACTTGAGCCCCGGGTTCTTCCGGAGCAGGCGGGCAATGCGGTAGCGCTGTTCCTTGACGGTCGCGCGCCAGCTTTTGCCTTGCCGCTCGGGCTGGTGGCGCCACTTCAATAGATGGGCAATGAGGACGGCCAAGCGGCTTTCGAGCTCGCGCTCCTGGCTTGCGCCCATGTCCATCAGCTCCTCGATCAGGTGCTCGGTGTCGAGCTCATCCAGGCGACGCTCGCTCAGCAGGGCGGCCTGCTCGCGGGTCCAGCTATAGAAGTCTGCATCGTGCAGGGGCGTGCTCATGTGCTTGGGCTCTGCCTTGGGTTGCAGGACATTCTAAGCGTCATGCACGGTGGAGGCGACTGTAGACGGCGGCGATGGGATGTGGCGGCGGCGGGATGGACGCCGGCTCTGCGGGGGAGCCTGGGCTTGTGGAAGAGCCGGCTGAAGCCGGCGTACCAAGCAGCGGCCGGCTGAAGCCGGCGTACCCGGGGGCGGCCGGCTGACGCCGGCGTACCCGGGCGCGGGGCTCAGCAGACGGCGGCGAGCGGGGGTGTGGGCACGTCGCGGGTGTCTTCGTGGCCGCAAAGCAGCTCGCGCTCGAAGGCGGGCCAGTCGACGCGGGCCCCCAAGTGCTCGGCCACCAGGCGCATGTCCTGCTCGGCGTTGCCCAAGCAACTGGTGCCGCCGGGGGACGGGGTCATGTTGAAAACGATGCCGTGGCCGTCAATGATCTTGACCTCGCCCATCTTGAGCTCACGGGTGCGCCGGTCGATGAGCTGCGGGCGCACGCCGCCGAAGCCGTGGGCGTATTCGATATCTCCGGCCGTGAGGTCCGGCACGATCTTGCGAATCTCGCGCACGAAGAGCCGGCGGTTCAGCCACGGCACCTCGTAGAGGAAGTTGCGCAGCACGTAGTTGCGGATGTCCCGGACCTTCATGAGGTCCCAGAGCGTTGCGATGACGTCGCGGTCCAGGTTCAGCACCTGGAAGAAGTCGCGGATGGTGGCCGGGTTGTAGCGCTCCAGCATCGGCAGCATCAGCGCGGTAGGCCCGAAGCGGGTCTTGCCGTCGGTGGCGATGTCGCGGTCGCCATGCACGGCTGCGAAGGGCAGCTTCGGGTTCTGGACGGTGTAGACCTTCCCCTCCAGGGCCTCGGGTGCGAAGTAGAAGGACCCGGCCATGGGCAGGCAGGAGTATTCCGACCCGAACCCCATCTTCTGCGCCATCAACAGCGAGTGCCCGCCGGCGCAGACGACGACGGCGCGCGCGAGCATCGGGCCGCGGCTGGTCTGCAACACGTAGAGGCCGCCGTCCTTCTCGATGCCAGACACCTCGGTGCCGTAGAGTTGGCTGACGAGCCGGTCGCTGCTGCGGTCCATACGGACGCACTGCGCCGCGAAGGACTCCGCGAGCGCCTGGAAGTCCACGGCGCAGTAGTCGTCCGGCGTGCCGGTGGCGACGATCTCGTCCCTGCGCCAGGTACCGTCCACCAGCGCGACGTTCGGCTCGATGTCCGCGATGTCGCGGCGCTCCAACAGCCGCATGCGCGGGTACAGACTGCGGAAGGCCTGGAAGCGCCCGCGCAGGTAACCACATTCGCGCGCGCCGACGCCGAGCACCATTTTTGGCATCGTGAAAATGATGCGCTCGCGCTCGCGCGCCGGCAGCTTGGTGGCGTAGTTGACGATCATTGAGGCGGTGCGCTTCACCGCCGCGGCCTTCTCCAGGCTGTAGTTGGTCTCGATGTCGCCGCAGTGGATGGTCTGGCTGTTGTTGTGGGCGTGCGAGTTGACCTGCGCCGGGCGCTCGCGGCGCTCCAGCAGCAACAGGCGTTTCAGGTCCGTGAACCGCGCCAGCTCGTAGAGCAGGGCGGTGCCGGTGACGCCGCCGCCGACGATGATGCAGTCGTAGTGGGTGGATGCTGTCATGGCGCTTAAGGCTCCCCGGGCTAGCGCCGCTGCTCCGTGCCGATCACGGGCTTGCTGCGCTGCAACATTCCCTGCACGTTACCCGAGAGGTACCACACTAAAACAGCAAATTATTTCTTTTTTATGTATTGACTGAACTGATCATAGGCGCGTGTACACCTTGATTTGCGGGTAAGTCAAGCTTGACGACGACAGGTCGGGGAAAGGGCCAAGGGCAGAGGGAGCCCGCCTCGGCCCTCGGCCCTGCGCGAAGCGCTGCCCGCCCGTGCTGGTCTGAGGCTCCGCTGCGCTAGGTGCCGCCGCGCAGCGCGGCGCGATAGGCGCGGATGGCGTCGTAGGCGGTGGGCTGATCGAGAAAGGTGGCAAGCTGCGCCAAGTCGATGCCGGGCAGCACCAGGCTTGCCGCCACCGGCTCGTAGCGCGGTGCATCGGGCCCGTCGGTGCGCAGGCTGTAGGGGGTCAGGACGTCGCGCTTCCAGTACCAGACCTCGGCCACATCCAGTTTGCGATAGATCTCCAGCTTGTCGATGCCGCCGGAGGTCCAGACCACCTCGATGGCGAGATGCGGCCGGGAGGCGTCCTCCGCGCCGAAGATGTAGCACTCGTCCGGCTCCACTGCGCGCTCGTCCGGCTCGGACTCCAGCGTCCAGCCGCCCAAGGGCCGGAACGGGATCTCGTGCTCCAGGCAATAGGTCTCGACAAGGCGGCCGATCACGGACTTGATCGACTCGTGGCTGCGCGAAGGGCTCATGATCTCGACTTCTCCTTTGAGATACGCCAGTCGGGGCGCCGAGTGCTCCCCGCGCATCGCGAGCAGCCGCTGCCAATCGGCCCAGTCGATGTCGTGCAGGCGCACGATGTTGTCCGGCGCCAGGCGCGGGTCCTTGGGCTCTGTACGGATGGCAAGGTCGTTCATGATGTGTCCTGCATTGCAGCCAACGCGCCGGAGCATAAATCTGTCGCCCAAGCATAGCCCCAGGGACGGCGCGGACCAACCCGGCCGCCGGCGCTGGCGCCGCCCGGCCGCCGCGTCTCCCAACACGGGCCAGATGTCTGATAGTCTGGCCGATTTCCAGCGCCCTAGAGCCGCGCCTGCTGCACCGGCGCCGCCGAGGAACCCTCAAGCCGTGACCGATTACAAGCACACCCTGAACCTGCCCAACACCGGCTTTCCGATGAAGGCCAACCTGGCCCAGCGCGAGCCCGAGATGCTCAAGCGCTGGCAGCAGGCCGATGTCTACGCCCTGGTGCGCGCCGCCCGCGCCGGCGCCGAGCGCTTCGTGCTCCACGACGGCCCGCCCTACGCCAACGGCGAGATCCACATCGGCCACGCCGTAAACAAGGTCCTGAAGGACATCATCGTCAAGGCGCGCACGCTCGATGGGCTGGACGCGCCCTACGTGCCGGGCTGGGACTGCCACGGGCTGCCCATCGAGCTGCAAGTCGAGAAGAAAAAGGGCAAGCCGGGCCAGAAGATCAGCGCGGCGCAGTTCCGCCAGGCCTGCCGGGACTACGCCGGGCGGCAAGTGGACGGGCAGCGCGAGGACTTCAAGCGCCTGGGCGTCCTCGGCGACTGGGAGCGGCCCTATCTGACCATGGACTACCGCTTCGAGGCGGACATCGTGCGCGCGCTCGCTCGCATCTTCGAGCGCGGCCACGTCCACAAGGGCTCAAAGCCCGTGCATTGGTGCATCGACTGCGGCTCGGCGCTGGCGGAGGCGGAGGTCGAGTACGCGGACAAGGAGTCCATGGCCATCGACGTGCGCTTTGCGGTGCTGGACGAGGAGGCACTGCTGGCGCGCTGCCACTCGGTGCCGGAGGGTCACGGCGACGGGCCCATGTCCGTAGTGATCTGGACCACGACGCCCTGGACCCTGCCCGCCAACCAAGCCGTCGCACTGAACCCGGAGCTGGAATACGCGCTGGTCCAAACCGATGGGCAGGGCAGCATGGAGCATGGCCGCGAGCGGCTCTTGGTCGCCGAAGGCCTGCTCAAGGACACCATGGATCGCTGGGGCATCGAGCACTATCGCGTCATCGCCTACGGCCGCGGCGACGCCTTCGAAGGCTTAAAGCTCCAGCACCCGTTCTACGACCGCGAGGTGCCCGTGATCCTGGGCGAGCACGTGACGCTGGAGGCCGGCACCGGCGCCGTCCATACCGCCCCTGGTCATGGCCTGGAGGACTACGTGGTCGGCAGCCGCTACGACCTCGCCGTGGACAACCCGGTGGGCGGCGACGGGCGCTTCCTGCCGGACACGCCGCTGTTCGCCGGCGAGTCGGTCTGGGACGCCAACCAGCGGGTGGTGGACACGCTCAAGGCCCGCGGCGCGCTGCTGCTCGGCGCGCGATTTACGCACAGCTACCCGCACTGCTGGCGGCACAAGACGCCGATCATCTTCCGCGCCACGCCGCAGTGGTTCATCAGCATGGACCAGCAGGGGCTGCGCGCGGCGGCGCTGCGCGAGATCGGTGGCGTGCGCTGGATGCCGGACTGGGGCGCGTCGCGCATCGACGGCATGGTGCGCAACCGCCCGGACTGGTGCATCTCGCGCCAGCGCACCTGGGGCGTGCCGATCCCGCTCCTCGTGCACAAAGAGACCGGCGAGTTACATCCCGAGAGCGCCGAGCTGATGGAGACGGTCGCCGCACGCATCGAGCAGCAGGGCGTCGAGGCCTGGTTCGAGCTGCACCCGGCGGACCTGCTCGGCGAGGCCGAGGGCGCGATGTATGAGAAGGTGCACGACACCCTCGATGTCTGGTTCGACTCCGGCGTGACGCACGCCTGCGTGCTGGAGCGCAACGACGCCGAGCACGGCTGGCCGGGCTTAAGCGCCCCGGCGGACCTGTACCTGGAGGGCTCCGATCAGCACCGCGGCTGGTTCCAGTCGAGCCTCTTGACCTCGGTGGCCATGCACGAGCGCGCGCCCTACCGGCAAGTGCTCACCCACGGCTTCACCGTGGACCAGCAGGGCCGCAAGATGTCCAAGTCCTTGGGCAACGTGGTCAAGCCCCAGGACGTGATGAAGACGCTGGGGGCCGACATCATCCGGCTCTGGGTCGCGGCTACCGACTACCGCACCGAAATGGCCGTCTCGGACGAGATCCTCAAGCGCACCGCCGATGCCTACCGGCGCATCCGCAACACCGCGCGCTTCCTGCTCGCGAACCTGCACGGCTTCGACCCGGCGGAGCACCTGGTGGCACCCGCCGACATGATCGAGCTCGACCGCTGGGCCGTGGACCGCGCCTTTGCGCTCCAGCAGCAGATCATCGCGGCCTATCAGGACTATCAGTTCCATCTGATCTACCACCGCATCCACAACTTCTGCGTCGTGGACCTGGGTGGCTTCTATCTGGACGTTATCAAGGACCGCCAGTACACGACCAAGGCGGACAGCCTGCCGCGGCGCTCCTGCCAGAGCGCGATGTACCACATCGTCGAGGCCATGAGCCGCTGGCTCGCCCCCATCCTGAGCTTTACGGCGGACGAGATCTGGCAGCACATCCCCGGCGCGCGCGACCCGCATGTGTTCACGGCCACCTGGTACGAGGGCCTGTTCGCGCTCGACGCGGACGACGCGTTCGATCGGGACTTCTGGCAGCAGGTGCTCGCCGCCCGCACCGCCGTGGCCAGGCACTTGGAGGCCGCCCGCACGGACGGGGTCATCGGTGCCGCGCTGGACGCGGAGCTGGACCTCTACTGCGCACCGGCGCTCGCGGACATCCTCGGGCGGCTTGGCGATGAGCTCCGCTTCGTGTTGATCACCTCGGCGGCCCGCGTGCACCCGCTCGCGCGGCGCCCGCAGAGCGCCGCCGACACCGAGCTTGCCGGCCTCGCCGTGCAGGTGAGCGCGAGCCCGCATGCCAAGTGCGCCCGCTGCTGGCATCACCGCGCCGATGTCGGCACCCACGCCGAGCACCCCGAGCTGTGCGGGCGCTGCGTCGACAACGTGGACGGCGGCGGCGAGGTGCGGCGCTTCGCGTAGCTGCTCGGCGCACCGCCGAGCGCTGCCGCCGGCACCCCGACGCGCGCGCGGCCGGCGGCGCCCGCCCTGAATCACGCTCGCCGCCCCCATCCGTCGCACCCGTTGCACGCCTTGCCAGCATCGGCCTCGCGCTGCGATCACGCCATCGACCGGCCGTCGAATGACCGACCGGTTATTCATCAGCATTCGGTTATCTCGCCAACAACGCGTTCGGGAAATCGTATTGGGGTTTCCCGCTCTATCCTCGGGCAGTCATTGCAAGCCCGCAGGCCGCGCGATTGAAGCCGCTGAGGAGTCTCCGGGATCATTGCCGGCAGGAGCTCCATCAGTATTTACTAAACTAATTGATTAACGGAACGACAGAATAGGCGAAACGGATCAAGCCGATCGGAAATAAAACCCAAGCTCGCCTTGACTCCGGTCAATAGATCTATATCCTCATCAGCCACGCTTATCTGGACAAAACCGGACAGACAGGGCCGGCAGGTTACGGAAAACACTGAGCAGGAATCATGCGTTCGCTGCACAAGCAGCAGCTTGACCGACAAGCCGAGTTGCTGGTCAATGCCCGTTCGCTCCCCTGACCTCAGACCAGTCACCACGCGTCTAACGGACGACAAGCAACGGTTCCGCCGGACAGGTGCCGGCAAGACCGCCGCGGCGGGCGCGTGCCCGATCGGCGGCGCAGCAAAACGGCGGCGCCAAGCGCTCGCTGATAAGCCAAACGAAAGGTGGAGTGATTTCATGTCCGAAGTGAATAAGAGCAGGCGCGATTTTCTCGCCTTCAGCGGCCGGGCCGGCATGGCGACACTGGTCGCCCAGGCCGTCGGCATCAATCTCGGCATCGTCGATGTCGTCCGCGCCGAAAGCGGCGGCAAGCTCGACCCCTTCCGCTTCGCCATCATCAGCGATGCGCACCTCTACAGCATGGACAATCACAAGTTCGATCAGCAATTGATCGACGCCGTGAACAAGGTCAATGCGATGAGCCCGAAGCCGGACTTTGTCCTATTCGGCGGTGACGTGGCGCAAAACGGCACCGAGGACCAGCTCGTGAAGGGCAAGGAGATCCTGTCCAAGCTGGAGATGCCGATGCACATCATCCCCGGCGAGCATGACTGGTATCTCGACATGGGCGACGCCTGGCGCGGCCTGTTCGGTGACGAGACCTGGTCCTTCAACCACAAGGGCGTTCACTTCATCGGCCTCAATTCCATCCTGGTTCGGGACTTCTGGACCGAGGCCGGACTCTCGCCGAAGGAGCGCATGACCGTGATGGAGATGCTGGAGAGCCCCATCCCCGGCCCCTGGGGCGTGCACGAGCAGCAGTTGGAGTGGCTCGCCAACGACGTCAAGGACCTGGGGCCCGGCACGCCGATCGTCATCTTCACCCACTCGCCGCTGTGGGATTACTACCCGCGCTGGAACTTCCAGACCTCCGACGCGCCGGAGATCCGCGAGATTCTGTCGAAGTTCGACAACGTCATGTCCTACCACGGGCATGTTCACCAGACGCTCTACAACCGCATCGGCAACATGTCGTCGGTGGCGGCCATGAGCACCTCCTGGCCCTGGCCCTACCCGCCCGTCGAGCTGGCCTTCCCCGAGACCCGCATGAACCGCGCCGACCCGTCCATCGCCACCGATGGCCAGGGCGTGCAGATCATCGACCTCAACAACGAGTTCCAGGGCCTCGTGCAATACAAGCCCTTCGAGGATTCCCTGACACCGTTCATGCAGGACGGCTTCACGGTCTGATCGCGACGCCCCGCCCCCGACACCCGGGGGTACCGGCCGACACAAAGCGTCACGCCGGCGGCAGCAGCCGCGGGTTCGTGGGCGGCTACGCGCACGGGCAACGCTGTCGGTCGGCCATCACTTACTCGAGGAGCTAGTCCAATGACAACCAGCACTGCAATCCGCCGCGCCGTCGGCATCGGCGGTGTTGCCGCGGCGGCCATCGTGGCCAGCGGCGTCTTCGCCCGCGCCCCGTTCACCGAAGAGGAGCTTGCCCAGCAGATGGACGCGCTCTATGAGTCCGTCCAGCTTGGCTACGACATGTGGCACGGCACCAAGCCCAGCATGGCCACCAACGGCCTCGCCTGCGGCAACTGTCACCCGGACACCGCGGCCTCCAACCCGCAGACCTTCCCGAAGTACATGACCATGTACGGCAAGGTGGTGCAGTGGCCGGAGATGGTGAACTGGTGCATCGAGAACCCGCAGCTCGGTGAGCGCATCGACCCCGCCTCCGACGACATGACCGCATTGGCGGCCTACGCCATGTACCTGCACCGCGGCATCCCGATCCAGCCCGGTCTCGCATCCCAGCAGACCTCTGGCGTCGTGGTCGAGCACGGCACCGGCTTTAAGCGCGAGCCCACCGGCCTAGGGGTCGATTCACGCGACCACACGCCGACACCCAACTGATCGGCCCCGGGGCGACGGAGCGCCCCGCCCGACAGAACCAGCCCAGATCCATGACCGCAACCGGTGCCCCCTTGATGCGTGCCCTGCTGCCCCTTGCCCTGACCCTCTGCCTCGCGCCCCAGACCGGCGTGCACGCGGAGCAGCGCTGCGACACCAGCAGGTTCCCGCTGTCCGCGCCCACCGAGCGCTTCACCGACAACGGCGACGGCACCGTGACCGACACCGCCTCGGGGCTCATGTGGATGCGTTGTGCGCTGGGTCAGACCTGGACGGGCGAGACCTGCACCGGCGCGGCCGAGACCTTCGCTTGGCCCGGCCTCGCGGGCGCCGCCACCGCGATCAACGACGGCGGCGAGCACTTTTTCAGCGACTGGCGCGTGCCGGGGCTCCGCGACCTCGCGATGATCGCCGAGCGCGAATGCCAGGACCCGCGCATTAATCTGACAGTCTTCCCGAACACGCCGCCCGCCTTCTACTGGACCGGCACGGAGCGCAAGGGCGACCCGGACGACCGCGCCTACGCGCTCAGCTTCGGCCCCGAGGGCGTCGAGCCCCACGCCAAGGACATGGCCCACCTGCTACGCCTCGTGCGCACGGCGCAATGAGCCCGGCCACCGCCAACCACGCGGCCACCGGGCCGGGCGGGCTTGAGCGCCGCGGCTTCATCGCCTGCGGTATCTGGCTCGCGCTCGCCGGTTGCGGCCTCATCAGCCGGGCCGAGGCCAGTCTGGCGCCGCCGGTGGACAGCGTCGGCGCGGCGCTGGCGGCCATCGCCGGCAAGGGTGCGGCGTCCGATAACGCCGAGGCATCCGATAACGCCGTGGCATCCGATCTGGTTCAAATCAAGCTGCCCCAGCTCATCGAAGACGGCGCCGTCGTGCCCGTGACCGTCGGCACGCAATTGACCGGCGTGCGCGAGCTCTACGTGCTCGCCGACATGAACCCGATGCCCATTGCCGCGCAGTTCCGGCTCGGCGCCGGCGTGGCGCCGCGCATGGCGCTGCGCGTCAAGCTCGCCGGCAGCGGTCGCGTCTACGCCGCGGTGCGCACGGACGCGGGGTTGTTCTGGACCGCTGCCGACGCCGTCGTTGCCGTCGGCGGGTGTAGCTGAGGGGTTGCGGGCTTCAAGCTCGCACCATCGGAAGATGACCACGGACATCCGCATCCGCAGCCGGCGCCGCGACGGCGGCATCGACGTGACGGTGCTGCTGCGCCACCCGATGGAGTCGGGGCTGCGCAAGGACGCGGCGGGTCGGCCGCTGCCGGCGCACTTCATCACGGACGCGACCGTTAGCGTGGACGACCGGGTCGTGCTGGAGGCGACGCTAGGCATCGCGGTGTCGCGCGACCCGCTGCTGACCTTCCGGTTGGAGCTGGACCTGCCCGCCGACGCGCGCATTGCCGTGCGCTGGCGCGACAACCTCGGCACGGAGCAGCAGGCCGAGACCCGCATCGGCTGATGCGATGCGCGAGACCGAATTCCGGAGCCCCCGGCATGCACCGCCGGCGCATCCGGCCCATGCGCGACGCCGACCGCCTGCCGCGGGGCGTCGCCAGCACCAAAGCGATAAGCCAAATCGAGGAGTAGCACTGATGACCCCCAACAGCCGTCGCACCTTTCTGTTCCAGCTCGCCGCCGGCGCCGCGACGCTCGGCCTCGGCCGCTTCGCGCTGGCCGAAGAGGCCAAGCCCGCGCTCGACCCGAACGACGCCTATGCCAAAGCCATGGGCTTTGTCGTCAACACAGCCGACGCCGATGCCGCGAAGTTCCCGAAGCACAGCACCGACCAGTCCTGCGTTAACTGCCAGCTTTACTCCGGGGCGGACGGCGCCGAGCTCGGCCCCTGCTCCTTCTTCGGCGGTCGCCAGGTGCCGCCGACAGGCTGGTGCCGCAACCACAAGCCGAAGGGCGCGCCCGCCTGAGGCCCGCCCAAGCGCACCGCTCCCGGCTCCCCGACAGCGTTCGGACCCGGGCGCGGCGCGATCGAGCAAAGGAGTCGAGCCCACGGCGTCATGCCGTGGCCTGCGACGGCCGCTGCGGCAGGCGCGCCCACGGCAGGGACAGGATGCCGGCAGCCGTCAGATTCACTGGCAGCCTGAACGGTGCACCGAACGCGCACGAATTCAGGCTCACGGAAGGGGCGTAGGCGGGCGCCCGCTGCACACATTCAACACTCCCGCCGGATCGCGCCCGATGGCGCAACCGACCATTTGGAGGCTTCCCAATGCGGCGTCATGCAGGCTTCGCTGCCCGTCCGGCTGTCCCCGGCGACCCACCCGAATCATCACCCCGCGGCGCCGACCGCCGCGAGAGCGCCGCCCCGCGCCAGGCCGTCTGGATGCGGCTCCTGGCGGCGGGCATCGCCTTCGGCATCGTGCTGCTCGCGGGCTGCGAGCGCCCGGACAGCGTGCAATGGGGCCATCGCGGCTCGTCGATGATCCAGCTCTTCACGCCGAGTCGCGTGCGCGCGCTCGCGGACATCAACGCGATCCCGGAGCCGGAGCCGGATGATCCCTACGACCCGACCTTCCCGATGGCGACCGAGATCCACGAGAACGTCCAGGTGCTGACGGACCTGAATGCGCTCGAGCTCGCTCGGCTGATGAACGCGATGGTCACCTGGATCGCCCCCGAGGAGGGCTGTGCTTACTGTCACAACCCGGAGAACCTCGCCGACGACAGCAAGTACACCAAGCACGTGTCGCGACAAATGCTGAAGATGACGCGGGACATCAACGCAAACTGGTCGTCGCACGTTGCCGAGACCGGCGTCACCTGCTGGACCTGCCACCGCGGCCAGCCGGTGCCGTCCGACGTCTGGTTCACCGCCGCCGAGCCAAGGCGCCCGTCCGCCAATATCAGCGGCGCCAAGGCCGGCCAGAACACCGCCGGCATCCGCAACAACGGCAACACCTCGCTGCCGTTCGACCCGCTCACGGCCTTTCTGACCGACGACACCGAGATCGGCGTGCAGGGCTCTCAGGCGCTGCCCTACGGTAACCGCCAGTCCACCAAACAAACCGAGTGGACCTATGCGCTGATGATGTACATGTCCAACTCCCTCGGCGTGAACTGCACCTACTGCCACAACACCCGCGCCATGGGGGAATGGGACCAGAGCACGCCGCAGCGCGTCACCGCCTGGCACGGCATCCGCATGGTCCGCGCTATGAACCAGGAGCACCTGCAGCCGCTCCTGCCCCTGTATCCGGAGCATCGCCTGGGCCCCACCGGCGATGCACCCAAGGCCGCCTGCGCCACCTGCCACAAGGGCACGTACAAGCCCCTATACGGCGAGAGCATGCTGGCCGACTATCCGTCGCTGCAGGGCGTCTTGCCCGGCCGGTTCAGCCCGGACCCCACCGAAGGCGGGCTGATCCGCATCTCCACGGCACCCGAGGGCGCGACCATCGCCACCATGGAAGAGCGCACGCGCATGGCCGAGGCGATGCTGGCCATGGCCGCGGGCGCACCGGCTGCCGGGGCCGAGGCCGCACCGGCCGTCGCCCAAGCAGACGCGGCGGCAGCAGCCGCGGGCGCCGACACGGCGCAGCAGCTCGCTTCGGCCGACACAACCGACCCGGCGGAGGGCGCACCGGCCGACGCCGAGGACGCGGACGAGAGCGCCGAGGCAGAGGCCGTCGAGCCAACTATTGCGGACGTGCAGAAGGCCCACGCCAAGGCCATGACTCGGGCCGAGGGGCGCCTGCGCGCACTGCAGGCGCGCCTCGACCAGGAGCGCACGGCGCTGAACCAGCAGCTAGTGGTGGTCCGCAGGCAGCGTGACGCGGCGAAGGCCCCGCCCGCGGGCGGAGAGGCCGTCGCCACGCTCGCGCCGCTGACGCAAGGCGCAGCGGGCACGGCCGCGCCGAGCGCCATGCCGCTGCTGGCGCAGTCCGCGCGCACCGTGTCGACCGATGACATGACGGTCGGCGAGCTCGACCGGGCGCTCGGCGCGGTGCTCGGGCTGGTTGAGAAGCTCGGCGCCGTGCGCGCCCAACTGGACGCCGCGGCGGCACCGTCCGCAACGCTGCCGGCCGCCGCGCCAAGCGCACCGGACGCAACGCTGCTGCCCACCCCGAGCCAACCCGGCGATGCGGGCCATGGTGCGCAGCCGGGCGACCGGATCGAGCCGCAGCCGCCGACCAAGATCGAGGCCACCGCCAGGGGCTCCGGCGTTCAGCCCATGCCGCTGTACGCGCGCGTCGATCAGTCCCGAGTCGCGGCGGCCGCAGGGCGCGAGATCAACGCCATCGAGGCGCGCCTGGAGCAGCAGATCGGCGCCCTGGAGCAGCAGCTCGCGGTGGTCCGTGCCGAGCGTGACGCCGCGCTGCGGGCACTCACCGAAGCCGGCGCAGGCGCCGATGGCCCCACGCAGTCCGTAGACGCAGCCACGGGTCCCGAGCGGGATGCGGCCCTCGCCGCCGCGGAGTCGTCGCTGCGCACGATGAACGAGCGCCTCGAGCAGCAGACGCAGGCGCTGAGCGAGGAGATCGCGATCATCCGTGCGGAGCGCGACGCGGGGCACGCGGCGCTCGCCGCCGCCGAGGCGGAGCTGACCGCCATGGGCGCGCGGCTTGCGCAGCAGACCCATGCGCTGAACCAGCAACTGCACGTCGTGCGAAACCAGCGCGACGAGGCCGGGGAAGCGTTGCTGACCCGGGTGCCGGGCGACGCGCATCGCAAGGCGCTCGCCGCCGCCGAGGCCGAGCTCACCGCCATGGGCGCGCGGCTCGCGCAGCAGACCCATGCGCTGAACCAGCAGTTGCACGTGGTGCGCGACCAGCGCGACGACGCCGAGGGCGCCCTGCTGACCCGGGTGCCGGGCGACGAGCACCGCAAGGCGCTGGCCGCCGCCGAGGCCGAGCTGACCGCCATGGGCGCGCGGCTCGCGCAGCAGACCCATGCCCTGAACCAGCAACTGGAGGTGGTCCGCGGCCAGCGCGATGACGCCGAGCAGGAGGTGCTCGCGCGCATCCCCGGCAGCGAGCACCGCAGCGCGTTGGCCGCTGCCGAGTCCGCGCTCGCCGCCATGGGCGCGCGCCTGGAACAGCAGACCCACGCGCTCGGCCAGCAGCTCAGGCTGGTCCGCACACAGCGCGACGAGGCCCGGGAAGAGGTGCTGGCGCGCGTGCCGGCGAAGGAGCACACGGCCGCCATCGCCGCGCTGGAGGCACGCATCGATGCAATGCAGGCGCGGCTGGACCAGCAGACGCACGCGCTGAAGCAGCAGCTCGTCGTCGTCCGCGGGCAGCGCGACGGCAGCGCCGAGGACCCCGCCGCGCCCGCGGGCACGCGCGCGGCGCCGACGCCGCCTGCATCCCCGGCGGGGCCGGCCGCGGCAAGCGAGGCGCTGGCCGAGAGCGCCGCCGCCGTCGGCGGCGAGGTCACGGACACCGGCATCCGCGTCAACCTAGGCGGCGATCGACTCAGCTTCGCGAGCGGCAGCGCCACGCTGCCGACCGGCGAGTTGCCGGACCTGGACCGAACCGCCGAGCTGCTTGTGAGCCGGCCGGAGCTCACCGCCCGCATCGAAGGCCACACCGACAGCGTCGGCAGCGCCGCGCTGAACCTGTCCCTGTCGCAACAGCGCGCCGAAGCGGTGCGCGCGGCGCTGGTGGCACGCGGCATCGACCCGGCAAGGCTCACCGCCGTTGGCATCGGCCCCGACCGGCCCATCGCCGACAACGGCACGCCGCAGGGCCGCAGCCGGAACCGCCGCGTCGAGATCCTGCTGTCCTCCCAAGAGCAGGTTGCGGCGCAGACGGAGAATCAGGACAACTGACCTGAGCGCCCCGCCCCCGGGTACGCCGACTTCAGTCGGCTCCCTCCGGGGTCGGCGGACAACGGTCAGCCGGCCCCCCTCCTGGTGCAGCAGTCCGCAAATCCCGAGACCGTTTGCCCTCGTTGTGGTTGTCGTTGTCGTCATCGTTGTCGCCAGCAAGAGTCCACGGTAGACGATTACGACTACTACTACGACTACGACTACGACTACGACAACGACCCGAGACGCTTTCGGTTCTCTCGGGATTTCCGCGCCGAAGCACTAGCGGCTCTGCCGCTATCGCTATCGACGGTGAGCGATATCACACGACTCCCGAGTCGCAGGGCCGCCCTCCTCGGCCCTCGGCCCTCGGCCCTCTAAGCAGGCCTATTCCCCGCAGCGAACTTCGACCCGACGATTCAGCGAGCGGCCGGCCTCGTCGTCGTTGCTGGCGATGGGCGCCGCCTCTCCGCGCCCGACGGCGCTCAGGCGTGGCGCGGCAATGCCCCGCTCCACCAGCGCCGCCACCACCGCGGCGGCGCGCCGTTCGGACAAGGCCCGGTTGTAGGCGTCGCTGCCCTCACCGGAGGTGTGGCCCTCGATGGCGATGCGCGCGGCACCGGCCGAGCGCAGGCCATCCGCGAGCGCATCGAGCACCGGCGCGGACTCCGGGCGCAGCACATCCGAGTCGTAGTCGAAGCGCAGCGCATGGATGACGGCACCGCAGCCGAGCGCCGGCGGCGCAGGCGCCGCGCAGCGGGTGCCGGCATCCGTCACCGGCTCGCCGTCGTAGCGCCGAAACGGCGCCCCGTTGCTGGAGCGCACGCCGGCAAGGGCGCCATCGTGAACCATGAGCACGAACAGGCTCTCGATGCCGTCGTCCGGCGAGATGCCCCGGGCCCGCAGCACATTGCCGTCTACGGTACCTGCCAGATCACCGTTGGCGTCATAGCAGCCGGACACCACGGCGCCGTCCTGCGCGAGCGTCAGCTTGACCCCTTTGCCCTTCCACGCACCGCTGAAGGCGTCCGAGAGCGGCACCGACTCCTGCTCGCCGTTGCCGATGATCTCGCTGAATTCATAGAACATCGCGTCGCGCTGCACGTCGATGCCGCCGCCGAGCCGGAGCTTGACCCAGCGCACCGCGCGCGGCTCGGTCATCGTCAGCTCCGTGACCTCACCCTTGCCCGCGTGCGTCGCGAGGCTCGCGCTGCCGAGCGGCGCGAAGGGCCCATCCGGCCCCTCCGCGCTGCCGAGCACCTCGACCTCCCGCACAAAGGTCTGCGAAGGGCTCGGCGTCTCCAGCACGTTCGGCACCGCGAGCCGATCGAACGTCGTCGCCGCCGGCAGCCGATACACGAATTCCACCCGAGCATCCGCCGGCGCCCGGCTCGCGAAGACGAAGCCCTGCACATCGCCGTCGATCATCGCCAGCGCATGATCGTCGCGCACCTTGTAGGCCTCGCCGCCGAGGATCTGCACCGGCAGCGCACCCTGCGCAAAGCTGAGCAGGTCGGTGCGCGGATCGTCCGCGGCGCGAACGGCGCCTACCGCGCCGACGGCGAGCGGAATGCTGGCAAGCAGGCAGGCGATGTGCTGGGACTGTACGTGCATAGGGCGTCTCTCCGGCGCGGGTGCATACCTGCGTACCCTGACTTACCGGGCGCGCCGGCACAAGTAGCGTCGAGCGATCCGCGCACGCGGCTGGGCGAGCCGGACGGCGTCACCGACCTGCGCTTCGATCTGGTGCTCAAGGACCGCAGACGCCCGAACGGCGTATCAGTCGATGATCTCAGAGGCTGTGAAAAAACCGGCAGCCGAAAGAATCCGTCTCCGTAAGTCCCGGATTTATAAATGGAAATTTTCTGAGATGCCGGCGAGAAAAGGGTTTTTTCACAAACTCTCAGCTCGGGAGAGATCGAGGCGCTCTCGATGATCGGCGCCTTGATCATGGCGCGGGCCGGGCTCGACCTGGTGCTGGTGGACGAGCCGGAGCTGCACCTGCACCCCGCCTGGCATCGCGCGAAAATGGGGACAGACCACGTTTTCAATCGTCTGGCCAAAGGTACAACCCGAAAAACGTGGTCTGTCCCTGAGGTGTCCCCACAAAATCGCCTCCCACCCAACTGTTTATCCGGACAGTAGCGCATCGTGATGACTCGCGACCCATTGATCCGGCGGCCCGATGGCATCGGCGAGCGTCGCGACGGCCGCCTGACAGTGCGCCAACGTCAGCAGCAGCCTGGCGGAGGAAAATGGGGACAATTTTCGGGGCTCACCACCTTCAGGGCCGGCTTCACCCGTTACCTTTGCACCTCGCCTGCTTTCGTGCCTACGCATCGACGTGTCCGTTGCCGTCCACGCCGCAAGGCTCGATACTGGGCTCGCGGCTCACGATTACCCAGGCGGGACTTCCACCCGCTAGAACACGCGGCCTTGCCAGGCCGCACTGTCCCCTATTGTTCCTGTCCCCTATTGTTCCTGGCGCGGTGCCAGGGCCGCCAGTGCCCCCGCCTCTTGCTGCCGCCGCCAGGTCGTCAGGTGCGAGGAGTACAGCCCTTCCCGGCGCAGCAGGGCGCCGAGATCGCCCGGCTCGCAGCGATCGGCTTGCCGCAGGATCTCCAGCTTGTACTTGGCGCCGAAGCGCCGACGCTGCGCGCGCTCCACCACCTCCGGGTCCGGGGTGGACGCGGGCGCCCGCGACGCGGCCGCGGAGCCGACTTCGGTCGCCCTACGGGCTCCCTGCGTCGGCTCCGCGGCCGCGTCGCGCTGGGTCTCGTTCTGCGTGTCGGTCATTGGTGATTCTCCTTCCCGCCGCTACAGTAAATCGGCCAGGGGGAAATGTCTCACCTACATTGGCACAGAGGCCTGGCCGCGGAGGTGCTCGCCGATCAGTGCCCGCCGGAGCCGCTGCGTGCCGCCGCCTATCGCGCCGCGTTGGCGCTCGCGCGCACGCCGGACGACGTCGCGCAGCGCCGCGCCCTCGGGGCGGCGCACCCCGGGCTGCTCGCGGCGTTTCTCGGCCAGCAATAGACCCGCTGCCCCAGTGACCCCGCTGCCCGCGCCGGAAGCGAAGCGACGGCCCAGCAACGGGCGGTCGCAGCGGAGCCGCTTGCTAGGCGATTCATTGGTTTTGGGGCAGAAGCATGGTCTTTCCCCCGATTGTTAATGCTGACGGCATTTGCGTCCGGTGCGACTTCGCTAGCCTCCCGAGTGGGCGCCGCGTGGGATGGCAGCGCTGCGCATAACGATCAAGCCTGTCGATTGTTATATTTTGTTATGCTGCGCGCATGGACGTGACATGGACACCCAAGGCTCTGAAGCAGCTCAAGAAGTTGAACAACAAGCCGACGCAGTCGCGCATCCTGAGTGCCACCGCAGCGCTGGAGCGGTTCCCGGATGCCGCCAACGTGAAGGCGCTCACCGATCACCAGTACGGCTATCGGCTGCGGGTCGGCAACTATCGGGTGTTCTTCAACGTGCTGGCCGCCGTCAGCATCGTCAGCATCGAAGAGGTGAAGAAGCGCAATGAACGCACCTACTGAGTACCAGACCATTTTCCACGATGGACGGCCGGCGTATGTGCTGGTCCCGGTGGTGGACTGGGAGCGCATCAAACCCCTGTTGTCTGCGGCCCGTGCCGCCGACGGCATCCCGCAGGCCGTGGTCGAGGCCCACGTGTTGGGCGACGTGCCGCTGATCCGCGCCTGGCGCGAGCATCTCGGGCTGACGCAACAGGCCGTTGCCGATGCCGCCGGCATGGCGCAGCCCGCGTTGGCGCGGCTGGAGCGCGGCGAAGGCAACCCTCGGCCGGCAACGCTGGCGCGGTTGGCCGCGGCCATGGGCATCAACGCCGCGCAGTTCGCGGAGGAGAGGGAATAGGCGCGCGGTCCACCTGCACCAGCCGCATCGCCGGCATCGACCCCGGGGGCCACCGCATCAGCTCGACGGCGACGCCTCCGACGGCCCACCGCTACCGGCCTCAGCCCGTGGGCCGCATTCCTGCAAGCTGATCCGCGTCGTTCAGGTTCGCGAAGGGCCGATCGGCGTCATCGAAGCGCGCCGCCGCGACCCGCAGCCCCGCGAGCCAGCCGTGCACGCTGCGCCCGCCGGCGGCGAGTTAGGCGTCGAGGCTCCGGGCGAGGCGCGCCGGCAGCAGCGCGTGCGGAAGGGGCTGGCGCTCGGCATCGGCGGCCATGGCGAGCGGCCCTTGGAGGCCTTCGAGGCGATCGGCGACGACGCGCTCCGCGAGCGCGGCGGACTGCTCCGCATTGCCGTTGACGCCTCAAGTCGGTACGACAAGCCGCAGGGTTGCGGCACTGCGCCGACGCCGTACCTGACTGACGTCGAACCCGATCCGCTTCTGGCAGAACGAGTGGGCGCATCCGGATTCGGTCAGGAGCTGCAAGCATCGCTCCCGGTGCGCGATGTCGGACCCGCCCCTCGCACTTCGACCCGGGCCTTGGCCGACAGCTCGCGGCCGATCGCTCGCGATGATTGGTGGTACGTCCCCTATTTCTCCCCGTCCCCTATTTCTCCCCCGTCCCTTACTTCTCCCCGGGGATACTGGCCTAGATCATCGTGCGCAGCCGCGAGGTTTTTTCGACGCCTATTGAGCGGGGTCAGCTAAATGGTGACCCTGGCCCCTAGGGCCCTGCGCGTGCCCCACGCGAGCAAATTAAGTAAACTGTCCCGGGAACTCGTCCCCGGAACTCGAGTCCCCGGAACTCGAACTCGCAGTTTGGCGCCGGAGCTGGGCCGCTTGTTCTGCGTGTTCTATACGTACTCGAAGACTGGGGTCTCAATGACTCGGTCAGGACTCTTTCCACCCTTGATGAGTCTTTGAATGTGCTCGACCGTATCCGGCGAGAAGTACTCCTCTCCGGTCTCCTGGCAAACACGCGCCGGTACGTGTCGGACCATGTAGAGTTTCCCATCGTACTCAAGCGTGTAGGTCACCGTCGTCTCGACCATGGTTTCTTTCATGGATGCCTCTACATTCTCAGCTTATACTGATGCGATCATCAAACCACCGATCCCGGCCTGGCTCATAGATCGTGATGACCTTCAGTACTGGACGATTAGGGTAACTGCAGAGCACATGAAGCGCACGCCCCGAACTGGCGTAGCCGAGAACGAGGCAGCTCGGACCATACTTGTCATCAGGGTAATCCTCGACAATCTCGACCTTACCCAATAAGGCTTCTTCAAACTCGTTTACGCTGATGTCGCGACGAATGCTCTGATCCAACGCATGTCGGGAGAACTCGTAACACCGAGATCGGATCTTCTCTTGGATATCGTTAACGATCATCCCCGGAATCTACTTACCATGGCCGCTCAGCGCGAGCCTTTGCTGCCCAACGTCAACGTCGGCCTGCGCATGCTGTTGCGCCGCCCGCGTCAGCGGCGGCGAGGCACCATGCGGTCGGGCGGAGCCAATTGTTGGGCTTGATTGTGCTGGAAGTACGGAGCCGAGGCAACAAGTTACCGACCTTGCCAGGATGCTTGATTGCAAGACGTGACCCCGAGCTCCTTATTATTCAACGTCACGGGAAGTAAGCCGGCGCCTTGCCGTCGCTTAGGCAGATGTTTGCTTTGTTTGCCGCCTGGTTTCCCGGCGGTGCCGCAATATCTCTGCCATGCGACGGTTCGGCTCCCGGCTCCTCGCTGAACCGGACTTGGAGTGTTACACCATCCGGCTCCCGGCCCGAGCCTTTCGCCGTGGAACAGGGGGCGAGTCCAGCGCCCTGTCGACTCCGCGCGTGCGGCTTCCGCCGCAGCGCCGAGTGTGTCGCGCACCGCCACAGGGCGGGCACGCCGACGGCGTGAAACGCGCGAGCAGGGTTGTCACGGACAGAGTCCTCTCGGTGTAGGGCCGTGTTTCACCCGCGCATTATCTCGGGCCGCCACCCGCAATGCTGACCACGCATGACCGGGCGTCACAGCTCGTATGGGTGGCTCCGACTTCCACGCATCACCGCCCGTGTCCTCGCTTTTACGCTTGTTCGCGGGTGCCCGCTTCCCGCGGACCGATGCGCGGATCTCCCTGGTTACCGCGTGTTCTCGATCCCAATATCCACACGGTCAGGCTCGACACGGCCTCGGACCCCGGGGAGTATCCGTGCCGCTCGCCATGACGCGACACGGGTTGTTGCCTGCCGGGGGACAAACCCGTCGGCACTCCCGACTGTTCTTTTCGGGGCTCAACACCTTAAGGGTCGGCTTCACCCGTTACCTTTGCACCTCGCCTGCTTTCGTGCCTACGCAACGACGCGCCTGTTACCAGTCACGCCGCAAGGCTCGATACTGGGCTCGCGGCTCACGATTACTCAGGCGGGATTCACACTCGCTAGATCACGCGGCCTTGCCAGGCCGCACTGTCCCCGGAACTCGACCACTCGGTTTTCGGCTGCCGCAGGCCGAGGACCGCGCTCGGCTCGAATTCGGGCCAAACGGCGCGCGATCCCCGCTTCGGCCTGCCGCCGTCGCCGCAACGGCGACGAAGACAGCCGGTGGTGCGCCGGCCGCGGGTCCCCGCGGCCGGCGCACCACCGGCTTCATGGAAGATGTTTTCTATGCCCTCCCCGTGATTCCTCGACCCCGGGCTCGTCCAACGACCGGTTCAGATCGCGGCTCGCTTCGCTCGCGCGATCTAACCTTATTCGTTGGGCGTCTGTGCATTGGTTGCTCGCCGTTGTTGAACTCGGCCCATTATCCAATCGTCGTTGCGTTTAGGCGTTCGGCCGCCGACACCTCGGACATCAGTGCGGCAAGCCGCCCCACCCCGATTGGTCGCTGGCCATTCTTCTGCATCTTGCCAGCATGCTGCCAAGCTAGTGCGCCTGGGCCGTTGTAGATTTCAGAAACGGCGCCGTCTCCAGCAAGTTTCAGCACGATGAGATGCTCCGGCGCCGACCGAATGCCGACGACCGTCGCCTGGGTCGCCTTGATTTGAACCAAGCGCCCATCAGCCGCTGTTGCGTCGTGACCCTGAGCGGAGGCCGGAAGCAAATCGAGACCGTAACGGTGGGCAGCAAGAACCTCGCCAATGCTGCCAACCAAATGACCGTCGGGCGTAAACTTCCGCCCAGGAAAAAGCGCTTCGAGTTCCTGGACGATGCCGTAGAGCGAGCCCACGAGCCGCGGTATCTGGTCAATTGAGCTCACATCTCCCCCGCGTTGCGTTACTCCGCACGCCCAACGTCAAGGCTGGCGCGCCGCCCGTTGCCGCGCCGGAAGCGAAGCGACGGCGCGGCAACGGACGGTCGCAGCCGAGCCACTTGTTGGGCGATTCATTGGTTACGGGGAAAGAAACGTGGTCTGTCCCCTATTGTCTTTTTCAGGCTCCCGGCCCGAGCCTTTCGCCGTGGCACAGGGGAGCGAGTCCAGCGCCCTGTCGACTCCGCGCGTGCGGCTTCCGCCGCAGCGCCGAGTGTGTCGCGCACCGCCACAAGGGCGGGCACGCCAACGGCGTGAAACGCGCGAGCAAGGTTGTCACGGACAGAATCCTCTCGGTGTAGGGCCGTGTTTCACCCGCGCATTATCTCGGGCCGCCACCCGCAATGCTGACCACGCATTGCCGGGCGTCACAGCTCGTATGGGTGGCTCCGACTTCCACGCATCACTGCCCGCGTCCTCGCTTTTACACTTGTTCGCGGGTGCCCGCTTCCCGCGGACCGATGCGCGGATCTCCCTGGTTACCGCGTGTTCTCGATGTCAGGCTCGATACGGCCTCGGACCCCGGGGAGCACCCGTGCCGCTCGCCATGACGCGACACGGGTTGTTGCCTGCCGGGGGGACAAACCCGTCGGCACTCCCGACTGTTCTTTTCGGGGCTCAACACCTTAAGGGTCGGCTTCACCCGTTACCTTTGCACCTCGCCTGCGCATCAGCCGAAGCATCGACGCGCCTGTTACCAGTCACGCAGCAAGGCTCGATACTGGGCTCGCGGCTCACGATTACCCAGGCGGGATTCACACCCGCTAGATCACGCGGCCTTGCCAGGCCGCACTGTCCCCGGAACTCGACCACTCGGTTTTCGGCTGCCGCAGGCCGAGGACCGCGCTCGGCTCGAATTCGGGCCAAACGGCGCGCGATCCCCGCTTCGGCCTGCCGCCGGCGCCGCAACGGCGACGAAGAAAGCCGGTGGTGCGCCGGCCGCAGGTCCCCGCGGCCGGCGCACCACCGGCTGCATGGAAGATGTTTTCTATGCCCTCCCCGTGATTCCTCGACCCCGGGCTCGTCCAACGACCGGTTCAGATCGCGGCTCGCTTCGCTCGCGCGATCTAACCTTATTCGTTGGGCGTCTGTGCATTGGTTGCTCGCCGTTGTTGAACTCGGCCCATTATCCAATCGTCGTTGCGCTTAGGCGTTCGGCCGCCGACACCTCGGACATCAGTGCGGCAAGCCGCCCCACCCCGATTGGTCGCTGGCCATTCTTCTGCATCTTGCCAGCATGCTGCCAAGCTAGTGCGCCTGGGCCGTTGTAGATTTCAGAAACGGCGCCGTCTCCAGCAAGTTTCAGCACGATGAGATGCTCCGGCGCCGACCGAATGCCGACGACCGTCGCCTGGGTCGCCTTGATTTGAACCAAGCGCCCATCAGCCGCTGTTGCGTCGTGACCCTGAGCGGAGGCCGGAAGCAAATCGAGACCGTAACGGTGGGCAGCAAGAACCTCGCCAATGCTGCCAACCAAATGACCGTCGGGCGTAAACTTCCGCCCAGGAAAAAGCGCTTCGAGTTCCTGGACGATGCCGTAGAGCGAGCCCACGAGCCGCGGTATCTCGTCAATTGAGCTCACATCTCCCCCGCGTTGCGTTACTCCGCACGCCCAACGTCAAGGCTGGCGCGCCGCCCGTTGCCGCGCCGGAAGCGAAGCGACGGCGCGGCAACGGACGGTCGCAGCCGAGCCACTTGTTGGGCGATTCATTGGTTACGGGGAAAGAAACGTGGTCTGTCCCCTATTGTCTTAGTCTGTCCCCTATTGTCTTAACTGCGGCGACGCGCGAAGCGCCCGCCGCGGTTTGGCGTCGGGCTTGCGGGTTTGTTGGGCAAGCAGTACGGCGGTAAATCTATGAATTGTATGCGCTGTTGTACACAAATACATTAATCGTAGGGGTGATATACGGGTGCACGCGAGCGTATCGTGTCAGCGGCCACCTTCGACGACTCCTCTAGCGGCTCGTCTTGGCTCAGGTAGTTCAGTACATCTTCTGCTCGGGTCGAGGTGAAGCCGCGCTTGAAGTCATCCCAGTCATGACAGCTAGTGGTGTTTGCCAAATTGAACAGGATTCTCTCATGCAGTGGAAGGTCGCGGATCTTTCGCTCAACGGTGTCTTGCAACTCCGATATGGTGAATTCGCATAAGCCATGGTCACTGCCGTGATAGTTGATGACGCCCAAGAATTCCCAAGCATTGGTGATGCCCTCCTCGGGGTCGGGAGGTTCCGCCATTTTCCACTCTCTTACGACAGACTTGAAAAGCTTGTCGAAGATCGGCCGACGAGCGGAGGTCGCTAGTTCACCCATAACCTCAATCAAACAGTCAACTTGTTGCTCGTACGTGTATTCTGAGTCGTCCTCAGACTTATCATCGAAAAGTGATCTTTGTTCGAAGTCATGCATAGCTATACTCTAGCGCCGCGGGAATACCGGACGCACGTGGAGACGGGAAAAGACTGGCGCCGCGGCGGTTGTGCTCTGCTCGCAAAACGGGTACCAAAAAATTGCAGCCGTGCTAGCCACTAAAAGTCTTTCTGATCAGTTGGCGAATTTCCTCGCTTGACAACTTCTATAGAGACGCTTTGACGGTACTTAACCAACACCTGCTCCAATTCCGCAGTAACTTCAGTGGTTCTGACATAGATCTTAGTCGATTTCTTTCTGTTCGCCGTGCGAGCAGATACTACAGGCAGGACCGCTGCGAGAAGCGAGACTAAGTTTGCAGCAAGCGCGACATATGCTGTCACATTCTCGAGTGAACTCGCGTCGTCCAGACATACGCGACCATAGGTCACGTCGGCGTGTTCTAGTTTCTCGATCTCATCCAACAGTGCGTAGTCGTCACTCCAGACAGCCATTTCATGCATAGATGCTTTCTCCTAAATGCCCAACGTGTAATGGACAGAATCAGAAATATCAGACTATCCACAATGTGCCTCTCCCGAGCTAGAGACACTGTAACCAGTCGGTAAACTCAACCCTCGCTGGCGACCCGCTGGCATCCTCCACTCCCTGATCCTGTCCTACGAGGATGAAGCTAGTCTATGTCCGAGTCCGCGACAACCACCCAGCAGAGAATCGATGCCTTCTGGACCACATTTTTGACGCTGGTCAAAAAATTGGAGGGCGCGTGGGATTGGGGGAGCCCTGGTACTTGCTGCGCGCGGAGGGTTTGCTGAAGGCCATGCGGCCTCGGCGGCTGGCGGAGCTGACGCCAGCGGCCATCGACGGCTAACCTCGCCGCGCAGGGCCGCAACACCGGCCAGAGGCCGCGGCAGTTAGAGCCGATCGTCGATGCTATACAGATGCGCGCCCCAAGCTCGGCAACGCCGCCGGCCCACCGCCACTGGTATCAGCCTGCGGCCCGGATTCCCGCAAGCTGCTCCGTGTCGTTCAGGTTCGCGAAGGGCCGGTCGGCGTCGTCGAAGCGCGCCACTGCCACGCGCAGCCCCGTGAGCCAGCCGTGCACGCTGCGCCCGCCAGCGGCGAGGTAGGCATCTAGGTTCGGGGCGAGGTGCGCGGGCAGCAGCGCGTGCAGGGGGTGCTCGCGCTGGCTGTCTGCGGCGATGGCGAGGTCCGCCGCCGGGTCGGCGGCGAGCGCGGCGGCGAGCCGCGCACCGAGATCGACGGGGAGCCGCGGCGTATCGCAGGGGCAGGTCAGGAGCCAGGGCGTCTCGATGACGGCGAGTGCCGCCGCGATGCCCGCGAGCGGCCCTTGGAAGCCGTCGAGGCGATCGGCGACGATGTGCTCCGCGAGCGCGGCGTACTGCTCGGCATTGCGGTTGGCGCTGATCCAGAGCCGGCCCACCTGCGGGCGCAGCCGCTCTGCCGTCCAGTCCACCAGCGCGCGGCCGTCGAGCGTGACCAGGCCCTTATCGCGCCCGCCCATGCGCCGCCCCGCCCCACCGGCGAGGATCAGCCCGGTCAGCTCATCAAGATGCATCGGAGCCTCCCGGAGGGCCAAGGGCCGAGGGCCGAGGACCAAGGACCGAGGACCAAGGTTGCGCGAGCCCGCCGAACCGCCGCCTGACCCCCTAGCTCCCAGCCCCTAGCACCTAGCCCCTTCCCCTAAGGTGCAAGGCGCTCGACACGCCACCCATCCGCGTCGCGGCTGTAGCGGAAACGATCGTGCAGCCGGCTGTCGCGCCCTTGCCAAAACTCGATGCTCTCGGGCACCACGCGGTAGCCGCCCCAGAAGTGCGGCAGCGGGATCTCGCCGTCGCCGAAGCGGCGCTTCATCTCCGCGACCTTCTCCTCCAGCAGCGAGCGCGAGCTGATCACCTGGCTCTGCGGCGACGACCAGGCACCGATGCGGCTGCCGCGGGGTCGGGTCATGAAGTAGCGGAGCGACTCCGCCGTCGGGATGCGGGCCGCGCGCCCCAGGATCTTCACCTGCCGGGCGAGCGCCACCCACGGGAACAGCAGCGCGACGCGGCCGTTCGCGTCCATCTCCTTCGCCTTGCGGCTGTCGTAGTTGGTGAAGAAGACGAAGCCGTCGGCGTCGTAGAGCTTGAGCAGCACGGTGCGCAGGCTCGGCTGGCCGTCGGCATCGACGGTGGCGAGCGACAGGGCGTTCGGCTCCGGCAGGCGGGCGTCGATGGCCTGCTGGTACCAGCACTGGAACTGTCGAATGGGGTCGGCATCCAGTCGCTCGCGGTCCAGTCCCTCGGCCATGAAGCGGGCACGCAGCGCGGCCGGGTCGGCGTCGGTTTCGATGGGGCTGGTGAGGTAGGGGGTGCTGTTGTCGGGGGCGGTCATGGGTGGTCACCATGCGGCGGTCTGGGCCAAGAGATGGCGACCGTGCCGGGCCGGTAAAAGGCGCTCGTCGATAACGACACTCCGGTGTCCGAACGTCCGCAACGGAGCGCCTTCGGCTGGTGCACTGCCGTTCGCTCACCGCGCCGATCCGTGTCGGCCGGGAGGCCGACACTCCCGCCAAGCGCGCGTTGGCCCGCGTGCCGGCGGGGCCACTGTCGTTATCGTCAGTTACGACACCCCTGAGGACAGCGACGACGACGGAGCGCGGCCACGGGATCTGCGCCGCGAGGCACTCGGGGGACACCGATTGAGTGGGCATCCTGCCCAAACATCGTACGGAGCCGGAAGACGCGGTCTCCCGGCTCCTCCATTTTCAGTGCCTTAACGGCACTGACAATGGCCGGGCATCCTGCCCGGCGGGAAACGCCGAATACTTCGGCGTTTGCCTAGGCCCCTTTCGAGAGCATCTCGTCGATCTCGGCGACGGCGGCGGCCCAGTCCGCCTCCTCGCCGCCAGCCGCGAACCCGCGCTTCTCGGCGCGGTAGTAAGCCGCCTCCTCGATCATCCGATAGCGCTGCTCCGGCGTCACGTCACCGACCGGCTTCAGCAGCACGGCGCGATCAGGCAGCGGGGCACGGGTTGCAGACTCTGGGGCCGGCGCCTGCTTCGGGGCGGCCTTTTTCGCCGGCGCCTTCTTGGCGGCGGTCTTCTTGGTCGGCGGTGCCGCCGGCTCCGCCGACGGTGCGGACAGGACCTTCTTGGCAACCACCTTCTTGGTCACCGGCGCGGATGATCCAACGGCCGCCGCCGCCGCGGTTTTCTTGGTCACGGTCTTCTTGGTTACGGTCTTCTTGTCCTCAGCCATCGTCGTTACTCGCCTCAGGTTTTGGGATAGAGCTTGAAGCCGCAACCGCCGCGCGCCCGATGGCGCCGCCTGCACTGCCGCCGGCCGTTCGCCCGAAGCATACACGACGAATCTCGCAAGCCGAATACCATAGTCGGGGAATTGGGCGAGACAGTCGCACGGACGAAGCAGAGCCTCTTTATGGGTAGATAAACCGGGACCCGGCGGGATATCAACAGGGTCACATCACGGCCAGCCGGCAGGCACCCGCGAGCAGCCGGACCGGGGCATGGCCGCTCAGCCCCGCGCCTACTCTTCGCGCAGCGCCTGCGCCGGCGCGGCGCGGGCGGCCCGTAGCGCCGGGTAGAGCCCGGCGACGATGGCCGCAAACCAGGCCAGCAGCACGCCGGAGACGAGTGTGCCCGGCGCGATCTGCATCGGCATGGTCCAGCCGAAGGAGCGCAGGTTGATCACTTGAATCAGCAGGTCCCCCATGACCACGCCGAGCGGCATGGCCAAGAGCCCGGCGGCGATGCCCATCAGCGAAGTTTGCAACAGGATCAGCAGCCTGAGCTGCCCGCGGGTCATGCCGGTGGCGCGCAGCACCGCATAGTCCTTCGCGCGCTCCAGCTCCAAGGCCATCAGCGCGCTCAGGATGCCGACGAAGGCGACGCCGATGGCGAGCAGCCGCAGCACCTCGGTGATGGTGAAGGTGCGATCGAAGATGTCCATGGACAGCTCGCGGATGCCGCGGTTGGTCTGCACGGCGGCGGGGGGCGAGAGCCCGGCGGCGAGGGCCTCCACGCGCGCCTCGACGGACTCGGCATCCGCATCGCTCGCAAGCACGACGCCCATGGACGACACGCCCGGATCATCCCACAGCACCGCATACACCGGCTTCGGCAGGATCACGGTGCCGCTGTCGCTGCCGTAGTCCTGGAACACGGCGCCGATCTCGAAGGTGCGCCAGCCCGCGCCGGTGAAGAGCTCGATGCGATCGCCCGCGGACTTCTGCTGCCGATAGGCATAGGGCTCCGAGACCAGCGCCAGCTCGCCCGCCTGCCAGCGCGGCCAGAGGTCGTCCGCCGTGTCCCCGCTGAAACGGAAGCCGCGCGGACGCCCGGTGCTGGACGTGAGCGCGAGCAAGGTCATCTGCCCGTCGCGAGTCTCCACCCGACGGCCGCGGCCCTGGCTCACGGCGGCGACGCCGGGCAGGGCCAGCAGCTCGTCGGCCAGTGCGGGCGGCAGCGAGGCGGGGTTGCCGGCGCCGCCTTCCGCGTCCGTGGCGATGTAGATGTCGGAGGTTAGCGTGTGCGCAAGCCAGTCCGACACGCTCGCGCGGAAGCTGCCGATCATGATGCCGACCCCGACGGTGGCCGCCACCGCCACGGCCAGCGCCGCCACGGCGAGGCCGGAGCGCGTGATGCTGGCCGTGATGCCGCGTGCCGCGAGCCGCCCGACGCTGCCGAACAAGGCGCCGAACAGCGGCGTCGTGGCCCAGGCGAGCAGGCGCACCACCAGCGGCATGCACAGGCTGGCGCCGACGATGACCAGGAACAGCGCGGCGAAGCCCCAGGTCATGGAGCGCCCGGACAGCGGAATCAGCAGCAGCCCGAGCCCGATCACCAGCCCACCCCCGGCGGCGAGCCAGGGCAGCAGCCGCTGCCCGCGCTGCTCCACCAGGGTGCGGCGGATCACGTCGCGCGGCTGCGAGCGCGCCGCCTCCAGCGCCGGCCCCAGCCCGGCGAGCAGCGTGACGCCGATGCCGAGTCCGACCCCTTTGGCCAGCGACAGCCAGTCCAGGTGCAGGCTGCGCACGCTGAGCTGGAAGTAGATGTCGTTGATGGTGCGCGTCACCAACTGCACCAGCCCGGCGCCGACGGCGATGCCGGCGAGCACGCCGAGCAGCGCGCCGATGGCCGCGAGCAGCAGCGTCTCAAGCAGCACCAGCGCAAAGAGCTGCCCGCGCGTGACCCCCTGCATGCGCAGCGTGCCGAGCAGCGGTCGGCGCTGCAGCACCGCGAAGGTCATGGTGTTGTAGACGATGAAGCCGCCGACCAGCATCGCCAGCAGGCTCATGGCGGTGAGGTTGGTGTGAAAGGCGCGGGTCATCTGCGCCAGCGCGTTGGTGCGCTGCGCCGTCGTTTGGAGCCGGAGCCCCGTCGGCAGCGCCGCGGCGACGCGCGCGGCTTCGGTGTCGGTGAGGATCAGATCGATCCGCTCCACCTGCCCGATGCTGCCCGTCACCTCCTGCGCCGTGGCGATGTCCGCGAGCGCGAGGCCCGCGAGGCCACGGCCGTCTGCGTCCGCCAGCACGGCGGCGACCTGCATGCTGCGCGTGCCGCTGCCGATCTCGGCCTGCACGGTGTCGCCGGCCGCGACGCCCAGCGCGCGGGCGTCCGCCGCGGCGAGCACCAGCGTGCCGGACTCGCCTAGCAGCCGCACCAGCGCCGTCGCGAGCCCGGCGGCGGCCTCGGCATCGGCGGCGCCGCCGGCCCCAGCCAGCAGCCCGGGGCGCATCGGCGCCGCGGCGATGAGATCGAGCCCGAGCAGGGTCAGGCTGCGCTCGCCGATGCGGATCGGCGCCTCGATCACCGGTGTCGCGAGGGACAGTCGCTGCTCAATGCGCAAGTCCACATAGGTCTGGTCGCTGATGCCGCCGGTGGCCGCCTGGATCTGGTGCGTCGCCGGCCCCGCCACCTGCTCCACCGAGAGCCGAAAGCCGCGCCGAGCGCTCTCGTTGGCGAGGTCCACGGCGATGACCACCGCCACGCCGAGGGCGATGCCGATGATCGAGAGCCAGGTCTGCCACGGGTGCCGCGTGAGATAACGGCGGCTCGCGGCGATCAGCGCGGGCGGGAGGCGAAACGCATCCACGAGCGCCGCGGTGCCGCCGGACAGGCTCACCACGACAGCGCCTCCGTGCGCTCGGTGAGCCGGCCGCCGTCCACCGCGAAGACGCGGTCGGCGATGGCCGAGACCTCGCGGCTGTGGGTGACCAGGATCAGCGTGTGGCCCTCGTCGCGGAACAGGTGCGACAGCAGCTCCAGCACGCGGTGGCCGGTCTGCGCGTCCAGGTTGCCGGTGGGCTCGTCCGCGAGCACCAGCGCCGGGTCGTGGATGATGGCCCGGGCGATGGCGACGCGCTGCTGCTCGCCGCCGGAGAGCTGGTCTGGGAAGGCGCCCTCGCGCCCGTCCAGGCCCACCTTGCCGAGCAGCGCGGCGATGCGCTCGCGCCGGCGCGCCGCCGGCACGCCGTTCAGCTCCAGCGGCAGCGCCAGGTTTTCGGCGACCGTGAGCGTCGGGATCAGATTGAAGAACTGGTAGATGAAGCCGATGTGCCGCCGCCTGAGCAGCGTCAGCGCCGGCTCGCCCATGGTCACGACGCTCTGCCCCGCGATGCGCACATCGCCGGTGTCCGGGCGGTCGATGCCGGCGAGCAGGTTCAACAGCGTGGACTTGCCGGAGCCGGAGCGCCCGAGCAGCGCGATGCATTCGCCGGGCGCCACCTTGAAGGCGACATCCTCCAGCACGACACGGCGCGCCCGGCCCTCGGCGTAAGACTTGCCGAGCCCCTCGACGGCGAGCGCGGGAACGGTTGCGTCATCCATGGGCGGCTGTGCAGACCAAGGCGGGTTGGGACGATGCCGGCGCGCGTCGCGTCGGCGGCTCAGGGCGTCAGGTGATGCGCCCGCGGCGCTTTGGCAAGTCAGGTGCCGTCCGTGCTGCCGAGGGCGGCATCCCGCGCCACCGGGTCGGCGTAGCCGGTCAGGTCCGGCGGCGGCGGCAGGCGCTCGGCGAGGGCGTCCGGCACCTCGCCGCGGCCGGCCTGATAGAGCGCGCCGGACTCCAGCATGATCAGCGCCATCACGGTCAGCAACAGCGGCACGACGCCAATGCGCGCCCAGATGGCCGCGCCCATATCCTGCGACGCCGCCTTATGGCGCTCCATCTCCTGCATCGCCGGCGGCAGGTCCGCGATGCGGGCGGCGAGCGCCGCGGTGTCGCCGTCGCCGCCGAAGAAGGCGAGGCTCACCACGGCCGCGCTGACCGCATAGGCAATCAGCAGCACCCGCCAGCGCCCGGCCGTCAGCCGCCAATGCGCGGCGGCGAACCAGGCGTCCTGCTCGGCCGCCCGCCGCGCGCGCAGCCAGGTGTAGACCATCACCGCCAGCGATGCCGCCAAGGGCACCGCCACGGCCGGCCACTTGAGCCGGGCCAGCAGCGAATCCGGCTCTGCCATGGAGCCCGCGAGCAGGACCACGCCGATCAAGAGGTTAAACAGCACCAGGTTGATCATGGCCAGCTCGTGCGGCGCGCGACCGCGGCGACGTTGGACCTCATCGACGGCGTAGAACATGGGGCATCGGCTTTTGGGCAGGATTTGCCGAGGCATTGTCCGTGAGCACCCGGCGGGCGGCAACCGAGTCTGGCGAGCTTCACGCTTGCCCGCGCCCGCGGGCGCCAACATACTGCGGCCGGGCACAGCAAGATCGAGGGGACGGCGCAATGGCAGACGGCATTTTGGTGGGTAAGGGCGAGCAGCCGGTGCTGATCCGCCCGCGCATGGCGAACCGGCACGGCCTCGTCGCCGGTGCCACCGGCACGGGCAAGACAGTGACCTTACAGCGGCTCGCGGAGCGCTTCAGCCGCATCGGCGTGCCGGTGTTCGTCGCGGACGTGAAGGGCGACCTCATCGGCATCAGTCAGCCCGGCGGCGACAACAAGCGCGTGACAGCGCGCGTGGCGGAGCTGGACCTCGTGGCCGAGGAGGGCTTCAGCTACGACGGCTGCCCCGTCGTGTGCTGGGACCTCTACGGCGAGCAGGGCCACCCCGTGCGCACCACCATCAGCGAGATGGGGCCGCTGCTCTTGTCACGCCTGCTGGAGCTCAACGACGTGCAGGAGGGCGTGCTCAACGTCTGCTTCCGCGTTGCCGACGACAACGGGCTCCTGCTGCTCGATCTCAAGGACCTGCGCGCGATGCTGAACCACATCGCCGACAACGCGGCGTCGCTGCGGACCACCTTCGGCAATGTGTCTGCCGCCTCCGTCGGTGCCATTCAGCGCCGGCTGCTGACGCTGGAGGAGCAGGGCGGGGATCTGCTGTTCGGCGAGCCGGCGCTCGACCTCGCGGATCTGATGCGCGTGGATGCGAACGGCCAAGGCTCGGTCAACGTACTGGCCGCGGACAAACTCATCCGCAGCCCCCAGCTCTACGCCACCTTTCTGCTGTGGCTTTTATCAGAGCTGTTCGAGCAACTGCCGGAGCTCGGCGACCCGGACAAGCCCGTGCTCGTGTTCTTCTTCGACGAGGCGCATCTGCTCTTCAACGGCGCGCCGAAGGTGCTGGTGGACAAGGTCGAGCAGGTGGTGCGGCTGATCCGCTCCAAAGGGGTCGGCGTGTACTTCGTCACGCAGAACCCGCTGGACGTGCCGGACAGCGTGCTCGGCCAGCTCGGCAACCGCGTGCAGCACGCGCTGCGGGCCTTCACGCCGCGGGATCAGAAGGCCGTGCGCGCGGCGGCGCAGACCTTCCGGCAGAACCCGGCGCTCGACACCGAGGCCGCCATCACGGCGCTCGGCGTCGGCGAGGCGCTCGCCTCCACGCTGGACGACGACGGCATCCCGAGCATCGTGGAGCAGGTCAAGGTGGCGCCGCCCGGCAGCCGCCTTGGGCCCATCAGCCCGGCCGAGCGCCAGGCGTTGCTGCGTGCCTCGCCGGTGGCCGGCGTCTACGAGCAGACCGTAGACCGCGACTCCGCCTACGAGACGCTCAAGCTCATGGCCGAGCAGGCGGCACTCGCCGCCGAAGCGGCGGACTTGATGCCGCCGATGCCGACCACCCGCGCCCCGAGCCGCAACGCGCAGACGCCGCTCGAGGCCTTTGCCGTCAGCGCCATGCGCTCGCTCGGCACGCACATCGGCCGGCAGATCGCCCGCGGCACCCTGGGCTCGCTGCTCGGCGGGGCGCGGCGGCGGTGATCGGAGCCCTGATCGAGTGCGACGGCGGGTACAGCATTGGCTGCGACTTCAGTTGCATCCCCAAGACGCTCTCCCTACTGAACCAAGCCGCTGCATAAAAAGGCATCACGACACACGGTAAGCCGATCACACAACAACGGACCCACAGGACAAGCAGCATGACGATGTCCATCCTCGACACATGCACACCGCGTAAGGACCTGCTCGCAGGGACCTTCAACCCCGAGATCTTCACCGCCAACCTGATGCAGGCCATCGGCCACTACCGGGGCGAGACCGATGTGATCGAGAACATCTACACGGACCCCGTCGCCTTTTTTGGCGAAGGCACCTACCCCACGGAAGGCATGCGCCAGGTGTTGCGCAACATCTTCGGCCGCCTCAAGGGCAGTGACGCCAGTTACCCCGCCATCCAGCGCCTGGAGACTGCCTTCGGGGGCGGCAAGACCCACACCCTGATCGGGGCCACCCATCTCGCCTACCGCGGCACCGAGGTTGCCGAGGCCGCCCGCGAGCTGATCGACCCCGCCCTGCTCTTGAACGCAGGCGAGACCACCGTGGTCGGCATCGCCGGCGACCGGGTCACGATCCACGAGACCAAAGGCTCGCGTCTGATCCCCTACACCCTCTGGGGCGAGATCGCCTTCCAGATCGGCGGCGAGGACCTCTACCGCGAGATCGGCGCCACCGCGACCTCCTTCGGCTCCCCCGGAGACGAATACTTCGACCTGGCCCTCAAGGGCCGGCGCGTCCTCATCATGCTCGACGAGCTGGCGGCCTACGCCGCCCGCGTCGAAGCGGCTCGGCCCGGCGGTCGCTCCAGCGTCGCCACCTTCCTGATGTCCCTGTTCCAGTACGCCAAGGACCACACCGGCATCGCCGTGGTCCTGACCCTGGCCAGCCAGAAGGACGCCTTCGCCCGCCAGACCGCGATGCTCGCGGAGATCATCTCCCAGGCCAAGGGCGAGGAGGTCAGCAAGACCGAGGCCCTGGACATTGCCCGCCGCGCCGACGTCGAGGTCCGCAGCGTCGTCGCCCGCGACGTCACCACCGTGACCCCGGTCCGCGGCCAGGAGATCTCGCGCGTGCTCGCACGCCGCCTATTCAGGCGCATCGACCAGGACGCCGCGGCCCGCACCGCCGACACCTACATGGACATGTACCGGCGCACCGCGACCCTGCTGCCCGAGGCCGCGCGCCAGGAGACCTTCCGCGAGCGCATGGTCACCCACTACCCCTTTCACCCGACCCTAGTCGACTACCTCACCGGCAAGCTCTCAACGGTCGAGACCTTCCAGGGCACCCGCGGTGTCCTGCGCGTCCTCGCCCTGACCGTCTCCCACCTCTGGAGAAAGCATGCCGCGGTCCCGGCGATCCATACCTGCCACCTGGACCTGAGGGATCATCGCCTCTCCGACGAGCTAATCAGCCGCACCGAGAGCGCCGAGCTGCTGCCCATCGTCACCGCCGACGTGGGCGGCGCCGACAGCAGCGAGCTCGGTTCCCGCGACAGCAACGCAGCCCTGATGGACAAGCACAACCCCCATCCCGAGGGCTTTCCGCTCTACGAGGACACCTGGAAGACCGTCTTCCTGCACAGCCTGGCCGGATTCGGCGACGGCCTCGCCTCCAACGTCTTCGGCATCAGCAAGCAGGATGCCCTGTTCGCAACCGCCTTCCCCGGCATGACCCCGCCCCAGGTCGAGACCGCCCTGGATGCCATCCGCTCCAACGCCTACTACCTGCGCTTCTCCGAGACCGAGGGCCGCTACTACGCCAGCACCGGCGTCTCCATCAACCGCGTGCTCGCCGACATCCGCCGCGGCCTGCGCGGTTCGGATCGCATCGAAGAGCTGCTGGGCCAGACCTCCCGCAAGGTCGTGACCGCCGGGCAGCACCACTTCGAGGTCATCCCCGAGGTGACGGTCCCAGAGCGCATCCCGGACAAGACCGGCAAGCCCACCCTGGCCCTGATCGCCCTGGATGCCGACAGCATCCGGCCCGAGGAGCTGATCACCCAGGCCGGTCCCAACCGGCCGCGCATCGAGCAGAACCTGGTCCTGCTTCTGATCCCGGACACCGTCAGAGTCACGGGGGACCAGCGTTCCGGCGACGACATGCTCGACAACCAGGAGACCCGCGCCCTTGAGCTGCGCGACCGTCTCCAGAGCATCGCCGTCGATGTGCTCGCCCGCCGCATCCTCAAGCAGGACCCGGCCGCCTTCGGCCTCGCCGAGTCGGCGCTGAGCGACCAGACCTTCAGCCGCGACACCAAGGAGCGCGAGCAGGCCCTGATCACCGTCGTCACCCAGGCCTATCGCAACCTCTGGTTTCCGGGGGGTGGTGGGGCAGGCGGGGGCGGCAAGATCATCCGCCGCGAGATCAGCACCGCCGGCGGCGAAGGCGGCGTGTCCGTCATCGAGCGCATCAAGGAGGTCCTGCTCAACGACGGCGAGCTGGTCACCTTGGATCTGGCCGGCACCACCACCGCCGGCGCCTCCGCGGCCAAGCTCTTCTTCACCAACCAGGACTACCGCACCCTGGCGGAGCTGCGCGCCGACTTCGCCCGCCGCCGCGATTGGCCCCTGCTTGAGGAGTCCAGCGTCTTCGACACCCTGATCCGTGCCGGCGTCAACCACGGCGCCTGGTGCCTGTTCCGCATGGGTGAGGCCGAGTCCGAGAAGCCCGCCGAGTTTCACTCCCGCGACACCGGCGAGATCCCCTACCAGGTCAATCTCACCGACCCCGGCTGGAGCATCGTCACGCCCCAGGGCGCCAAGAAGCGCAACTGGACCGAATCCGACAAGCCCGACCCCACCCGCATCCGCCAAATGGGTCCAGGACGAGATCAACGGCTCCGGCTACTGCTCCGTGGCCGAGATCGCCTCCAAGGTCGAGCAGGCGCATGGAAGCGTCCCGACCCAGGAGATCTGCAAGGCCGTCGACGAGCTGATCAAGGCCGGACACTTCTATGTCCACACCGCCGACAAGAACCCGGACCAGGAGCCCGACGCCCTGCGGGGTGCCAGCGACTGGGTCATGGAAACCGTCGGCCCCGAGTACAAGGTCGTCACCAAGCCAGAGGCCAGCAAGCGCGGATGGGTCACCAAGCCGCCGACGGGTATCCAGATCGGCGGCGACGAGGGCCGCAAGAAGGTGCTGCCGCTGCTTAAATCTCTCGCCCAGATCTACAAGAGCGGCGGCAAGTCCACCATCGACTACCTGGAGGTCAGCGGCCTCAAGCTCCCCCAGGGCGGCATCTTCAACATCCAGCTCCAGACCCTGGCGCCAGAGGACATCCGCACCCTCGACGAGCTGTTCGACATCGCCCTCGACCTGACCGACCAGCAACAGGCCGAGGTCCAGATCGTCATCAGTGCACCGCAACCCGACTGCAAGCTGGTCGAGCGTCTCCGGTCGTGAAGAGTTTTCACCACAGAGAACACAGAGGGCACAGAGTTGGAGACGATGTCTATTACGAGAGCGATGCGTGCCCAGGATCGCACCCAGGCAGCTTTCAGACCTTCAGACGTCCAGGAATCGATACAAGCAAAATCTTTTCCCCTGTGCGCTCTGTGTCCTCTGTGGTGAGCAAATGCAATGGAAAAGGATCCACTGAGCGGGGCTGTGATTGGTGCTGCGATCGAGGTCCATCGACACCTTGGCCCTGGACTGCTGGAATCGACCTACGAAGCATGCCTCGCATATGAGTTGCAGCAACGAGGTATCGGATTCCAACTCCAAGTGCCGCTCCCAGTTCGCTACAAGGGTGTCAGCCTGGAGTGCGGCTATCGGATCGACGCGATGGTCGAAGGCCGCCTGCTTCTGGAGCTGAAGGCCGTCGAGCGGATCTTGCCGATCCACGCCGCGCAGATTCTCACCTACATGCGCCTGGCCTCGGTCGATACCGGGTTGCTGATCAACTTCAACGTGACGCGTCTCATCGATGGCGTCCAACGGTTCAAACTTTGAAGAAATTTTTCACCACAGAGGACACAGAGAGCACAGAGGAAAAGAATCTTTATCTCTTTATCTCTTTATCTCTTTATCTCTTTATCTCTTTATCTCTTTATCTCTTTATCTCTTTATCTCTTTATCTCTTTATCTCTGTGTCCTCTGTGTCCTCTGTGTCCTCTGTGTCCTCTGTGTCCTCTGTATCCTCTGTGTCCTCTGTGTCCTCTGTGTCCTCTGTGGTTAATCTCCCATGCCAAAGAAAAAGCTCGACCTGAAGCAGTACCACAAGGAGCGCCTGGCCAAGCTCAACGCCAAGGCCCCCTTCGTGCTGCGCATCACCGAGTGGAAGGACAAGCCCATCCCGGTCCTGGTGATCAAGGAACGGCAGTTCCGCGACGACGAAGGGGACGCGCGGGATGCGGAAGGCCAGCGACGCAAGGCCCGGCCGGTCCAGATCGAGCGCGGCAGCCTCTACGGCGAGCCCCAGCACCGCTGCCTACCCGTGCTGCGGCGCATCTTGGAGCCGGTCACAGACACTGCCGGCATCCCCTTGGAGCTTGATCGCTACATGACTGCCGAGGGCCTGCGCCTGCGCGCCAAACTGCCGCTGAACGAGGAGGCCGGCGCCAAGCTCGGCCTGATCTTCCGCCTCCAGGACCGACTCAAGGACTTGGAACGGGTAGAGCTGATCGCCTACCGGGTCGCCCAGTTCACCCGCGAAGAGGCCGCCTACTGGCTCTCCCGGACCTCCAGCTTCGGTCCCAGCGCCAACCGCTGGGCTCTCTCCGGGCTGCGCATCATGCTCGGGGGGCATCCGAAGGACCCGGATATCGGGACCATGCTGGAGATGTTCAGATCGAGATAAGAGAAGAAGACGCCCCAGCGAGCCCGCTACGGCAATGGGGGCAGCTCGCCGCCGGGCGAGTCCCGGAGGCTGAGATAGTCCAGCGGAAACAGACGATGGGTGCACAGCAGGCTCATTGATGCCTCTTCTTCGTCCTGAACCCGATAGTCGACCACCGAAACCCCATCGGACTTCTCGTAGGCCGCTGCGATCTCACCGAACGCCTTCAGGAGCGCCTGGCGTTCCTCCTCTTCCAAGCCTTCTGCGACAAGCCCAACGAAGTCGATCTCGTAGACCTCGTCGTCACCCACCTCGTCCCAGGAGTTGAGGCTCACGTAGAGTCCGAGAAGGTGGGTGCCCGTCTTCTTCAGACGGTCCTCCAGCTTTCCTTGTGCCTTGCGGGTGCGATGGTTGAACGCGTCGGGAAAGGCCGTGCGCACGATCCGGTTGACGATCCAGCGTTGCAGAACCCGCACCGATGGCTCGGGCACGATGAGAGACAGGTCGGGATCGACACCCGCCAAAACATGTCTCGGCAGCAGCACCCGCCCGTTGGAGTGGATGCGGTACCAATGCTCCGTCCCATCCGAAGTGAAGGGAAGGTGCAGCTCCCGGGGATTCTTGCCCGCGGTCAGGTTTCCGTTTGGCAGGGCATCCGGAGCCAGCAGCTCGCACAGATAGGCCTCCGCGACCGGCTCGGATGCGTAGCAGTGATGCACCAGGTCGCAGCTTTGCGAGACCACCAGGAGCCGAGCATCTTTCGCCAGCTCCGGTGAGCCCGCCCCCAGCGACATCGCACGGAGCACCGACTGCACGTCCGGGGTGCTGACGAAGGACCATTGTCGCCAGCCTCGCTGCTTGATCGACGCCGGCTCTCCGCGCTCCTGCTCCTCGACGCTAAATGTCGCCTTGGGGCAAAGCAGCTTACGAATGCGATGCAGGAATGGCATGCGTCAGCGCATTCTCGTACCGATCCTTTTCGCTCAGCGGTGCGAGCCTCGCCCTTCGCGCCTGGCGCTGGCCCTCCTCTTCCGCGGCCCTCTTCGCCAAAGCTTCCAGGTGCGACTGGATCAGGGAACGATCTCCGGGCTCCTCACCCAGCAGATCCAGCAAGGATCGTCCCTCGGCAGTCTTCGCGCGCAGCAGGCGCCCGAGGGGACGGTTGGTCAGCGACCGCCAATCCAGGCACACCCGCCGCAGCCCCAGCAAACGATCGTAATTTGCGTCGCTCACCTGCCCGCCACCGATCCAGTCATAGACCGCCTGGCGCGAGACCCCAGCGATAGAGGCGAGATCGGTGATGCTGACGCCCAGGGTGGCCTTGATCTCCGCAATCAGATCGGCCCCCGCAAGCACATCCGCGGCTTCTGCCTTGGCCTGCGTGCCGATTCGCTCGAACAGCCCTTCCCAGGACTCGGCCGCAACCGCAGCCGTCCGATCTTCGCTGACCAGGCTGTCTAATGATCCGCCGGTACCAACCAGGGACTTGATCGCCATCGTTGGTGTCATGCCGGCAGTCGTGGCCAGTGTTGCGAGCATCGTGGCGACGATCCAGCCCGGCGGAGTCGAGGGAGAAGGCACCGACGCACCGGCGCCGGTCGCGGAGTAGCCAACATCCTCCGAGCCCAAGGACCAAGACTGCCAGGGAGATGGGGCACCGCATATCGACACCATTGCGCTCATCGCCAGTCCTCCAGTGCGAAATCGGAGACGGTCTCGCGGAATGCCTCCGAGAGGATTCCATGGAGATCGTTGAACCGATCCATGGCCCCTTCAATCGAAAACGCCTCGGATTTCTCGACGAAGTGGTCGTAATCCAGGATCCCGACCGGCTTGTTCGCGTCGAAGGCCTGCGCGGAAACCAGGTCTTGCGGGACCAGGTTCGGTGGCAGCACCCCTTCGGGGTTCAAACCGATGCGCACGACCAACCGGCCACCGACATCGGTCTCCATGATCAGGTTGGTGAACGACCTCGGCCGGTGGGCACCGATGTGCTCCAGTCCGACCCCGCGCAACCCCTCCTTGAGATAGTCGGCGAGGGTATGGTCGGCGCCGGCCTGAAAGGCATCGACATAGCGCAGCCCCAGCCGCTCGCTCGCCGCGATGCCCACGACATCCTGCACGATCTCCAGGCCCTGCCGCAGATCCGCGAAGAACGCCTCGTGGGTGTCGTAGGCGGTCGTATGGAAGGCGACGGAGCCCGTCTGGACCAAGAAGCCCGTGCGGCGATCGATCCGATCGAAGGCCCACTGCCGCGTCACCCGGGCCTCCGTCCCGCCAGGCCCAAACTCGAGCTCCCGGACCTCGTTCGGCCGGTAGAGCGAGTAACCGGCCTTGCGCATGCGCTCCTGGATCTCGGGGACATAGTCGGCCATCTTGAGGACCGCCCCGATCCGCACCTGGGCCACGACATATACGAGGGGGGATTTTGCGAGCTTCTCCATGGGTGTTTCTGTTGTACTATTTGGTCTGGTTGACACTCTACTTGACAAAGTATGGGCCAACCGGGACCGGAAGCAAACTTTTTCGAGGAGGCCAGATGGGCGACGGCGAGGATCTCAGACTGATCGAGGCGGGATTCCCCTGCCACCAGGTCGGCGCGGAAACCCAACGGGAACAAAGCGTCGGACTTCAGCCGCCGGTGAACCGCTTGCATGTCTGGTGGGCAAGGCGACCGCTGACCCCGAGCCGGGCCGCCATCGTCGCCTCGCTCGATCCGGCTGGAACCGACCCGGACACCTTCATCCGCCAGCTCGGCATCGAGCGCGTCCAGGCGCTGGTGCACGGCGAGCCCTGGACCATCACCGACAAGCTGTTGGATCGCATCGAGTCTCGAAATTGCGCTGAGGTCTTGCCGTTGGATGCGGTTGTTCTGCGTGCGCTGGATCGAGAGCAAGCCCGACGAGACAACAACCGGGCGCTGATTGATGAGTTGAGAGGAAAAAGCGCTGACTTGGCGGCCGACCCCGTCCTGGAGCGGTGGAGTCGAGAGAACAAGCCCTTGCCCATGCCGTGGCCCAACGAAGGCGATGCGCTTCCTGTTATTCGCGTTCCGGCCGATCCCGCCTGGGCAAACGAGCGCATTGCCTTCGAAGACGCAAACAAGATCCGGACACCAGAGGACAAATATCTCTACCCACGCGCCTATTCCCACATTGTGCCCTGGAAACCGTCTGGGCTAACGGTCTTGAAGACGCAAACAAGATCCGGACACCAGAGGACAAATATCTCTACCCACGCGCCTATTCCCACATTGTGCCCTGGAAACCGTCTGGGCTAACGGTCTTGGACCCGACAGCAGGCGGTGGCTCGATTCCCTTCGAGGCGTTGCGCGTCGGCCACCGGGGGCTCGCGAACGAGCTGAATCCAGTTGCGGCCGTCATCCTCTACGCAACCCTCGACTACCCCGCTCGCTTCGGCGGCTCTCTGGAAGGACAAATCGCAGACTGGGGAAACAGGCTCCTAGCCGATATGCGCTCGGAAATTGCCCCCCTGTTTCCCGCGTCGAAGATTCCCGAGCCGCACTACACGAATGTTGCGAAGCTCAACCTCACGGACCCTGATGAGCGACGGCTTCTCAGCTACGAAGCGCTCGATGGCTTCCTCTATGCCCGCCAAGTCACCTGCCCCCACTGCGGCGGCGACGCGCCGCTGCTGAACACCTGCTGGTTGTCGAAGGCGGCAAAGGATACCTGGGGCGTGCGCATCGTCCCGGAGGGCGGCCAGGTCCGGTTCGAGACCTATCAGGTTAAGGGCGGCCGTGGTCCAAACGGCGAGGACCCTGACACGGCCACGGTCAACCGGGGCACCGGACAGTGTGTCCACTGCAAGCAGGCCATCGACGGCGACGAGATCAAGCGGCAAGCCCGCGGCGAGTCGGCGCACGGCACCTGGAAAGACCGCCTCTACGCGGTAGTCGCCGTCCGCTTCGAGCCGCAGTTGGACTCGCGTGGGCAGCCACTGCGCTACAGCTCCGGCGCCAGAAAGGGCGAGATCAAGACGACAAAGGTTCGCTATTTCCGCGCGCCGAACGAGCGCGATCTGGATGCACTCGCCGAGGCTGAACGACAGCTAGCCGAACGCTGGGATGCTTGGGATGCCGCGGGGCTGATCCCGACTGAGCGATTCCCTGAGGGAAATGACATGCGGCCGGCAATATACGGAATGCCCCGCTGGTGCGACTTGTTTACGCCCCGCCAGCTCCTGGGACACCTCACCCTTGTCGAACGTCTGAACCAGATCAAGCCCGAAATCATCGCGGAGCTTGGCGAGGCGAGAGGCCGGGCAGTCGTGACCTATCTCCAGTTCGTCATCGACAAGGGCGTCGATTACAACAGCCGTCAGACACGCTGGCACTTCAGCCGCGGCGCCGTGGTTGGGACCTTCGGGCGGCACGACTTTTCGCTCAAGTGGACCTTCGGCGAGATGATCTTCAGTGGACCCGATTCCGGTGCCGCTTGGGGATTGTCCCAGATCGTCGATGCTTACAAGGGTCTCGCTGAGCTGACCGAGCCCGCTTTCGACACAACCGGTGGCGAGCCACCGGTGACGATCATAAACGGCACGGCGAGCCATCTACCTGATGTCGATGACGCATCCGTCGACCTGGTCTGCATGGACCCGCCCTACTACAACAACGTCCAGTACGCAGAGCTATCCGACTATTTCTACGTCTGGCAACGCCGCACCCTGCGCGACCTGTACCCAGGTCTCTTCGGCCGCAGGCTGACGGACAAGAAATCGGAGGCCGTCGCCAATCCGGCTCGCGATGGCAATGCAGCCGCGGCCAAGAACGAGTACGAGCGGCGGATGGGCGAGATCTTTCGGGAATGCCGCCGAGTGCTCAAGGCCAGCGGCATCTTTACGCTGATGTTCACGCACAAGACTCAGGACGCCTGGGAGACCCTGACGCGATCGCTGATCGAATCCGGTTGGGTCATCACCGCCAGCTTCCCGGTGGAGTCCGAGGGCGAGAACTCGATGCACCAGCGGGACATGGCCGCCGCGGCCAGCTCGATCTACCTCGCCTGCCGCAAGCGCAACACCGATGCTTCAGGCCCGGCCGTCTGGAAAGGCTTCGGCGGCCAGGGCGTCCGCTATGACATCGAGCGCGCCGTGCAGTCCGGTCTCGATGACTTCGCACCGCTCAAGCTGAACCCGGTCGATGAGATGGTCGCCAGCTACGGCAAGGCGCTCCAGGTACTCTCCAGTCACTGGCCGGTGCAGGACGGCGACGAGGTCGTCAGCCCCATGCGGGCGATGAACGAGGCCAGCCGTGTCGTGGCCCAGAGCCGGGTCAGCCGCATCACCAAGGGCAAGGTCCAGGTCGGGGATCTCGACAGCGAGACCGCCATGGCCCTGACCATCTTCGGCATCTGGGAGTGCGGGGAGGTAGCCTACGACGACATCCTGCTGCTGTCGAAATCGCTCGGCATCGCCCTGGTCAACAAGACCAGCACCTCGGGCACCACGGGCTACAAGGTCGCCGACCGCGAGATCGGCGTGAACACCGAGACTGCGGGGACGGGCCGCGGATCGAAGGCCGATCTGGTCCACGCCCCCCTGGTCCGCAAGGGCGGGAAGCTGCGCCTGGCGCTGCCGGAAGAACGGCAACCGGCCCGGCTCGCCAACCCGCAGACCGACTGGGACCGCCTCCACGGCCTGATCATGGCCTACCGCGAGGGCGACACCCCGGTGGCCCGGGCCTATCTGCAAGGGCATGCCACCGAGCACTCGGACCGGATCATCGACCTCCTGGAGGTCTGGGCCGCGGCGGCCCGGCACCCGGACCGCCAACGCGAGGCCCGCACCATGCTCTACGGTCTGGGCAAACAGCTCGGCTGAGGAAAATTTTCACCACAGAGAGCACAGAGGACACAGAGAAATGCTCCTTGATTTTGTTTTCTCCCATTCGTCTCTGTGCTCTCTGTGTCCTCTGTGGTGATGAACATGGAAGACCTACCGGGCTTGCTGGACGCGCTGATTCAGTCCTGGGAGAACGAGGTCCTGGAATTCAAGCGTGCAGGAGACGGCTACAGCACCAACGATATTGGAAAGTACTTCTCGGCGCTCGCGAACGAGGCCAACCTGCGCAACCGGGAGCGCGCCTGGTTGGTTTTCGGCGTCGACAACCGCAGTCGCGAAGTGGTCGGAACCGACTACCGCCCGGAGCCCGAGCGTCTGCAAGGGCTCAAGATGCAGCTCTCCGAGGGCGCGGACCCGAGCGTCACCCTGCGGGATATTCATGAGCTTCGTCATGAACGCGGTCGAGTGCTGCTCTTCGAGATTCCTGCCGCGCCGCTCGGTATGCCAATTGCCTGGAAGGGTCACTACTACGCGCGATCCGGCGAGAGTCTGACGCATCTCGGGCTGGATAAGCTCGACGAAATCCGCAGCCAGGTTGGCGCGGGTGACTGGTCCGCGCAGCTGGTTGCCGACGCAACGGCGGACCACTTGGATGCCTCCGCGTTATCGCGCGCCAGAGACTCCTTCGCCAAGAAACACGCCAATCGCTTCGACGCCGACGAGGTCATGCGTTGGCCTTTGGAGACGTTTCTGGATCGGGCGAAGCTGACCCGAGACGGTCAGATAACGCGGACCACCTTACTCTTGCTGGGCAAGCCGGAATCTGCCCACTTGCTGTCTCCCCATCCCGCCCAGATGACGTGGAAACTCGAAGGCCCGGAACGGGCGTATGAGCATTTCGGGTTGCCGTTCTTGCTGAACAGCAGCGCCCTCTACCAGAAAATCCGCAACATTCAGATTCGAATTCTGCCGGAGAATGAGCTGCTTGCGACGGAATTGGCCAAGTATGACCAGAAGATCGTGCTTGAGGCACTACACAACTGCATTGCCCATCAGGATTACGGTCGCTGTGGGCGCATTGTGGTCACCGAGTATCCGGATCGGATCGTGCTGGAGAACGAAGGGAGCTTCTTCGAAGGGCGTCCGGAAGACTATCTGACCGGTACCAAGACCCCGCGGCGCTATCGCAACCCCTTCCTGGCCCAGGCGATGGCCGAGCTCAACATGATCGACACTATGGGCTACGGCATCTACGCCATGCACCTCGCCCAGGCGAGACGGTACTTTCCAATGCCGGACTACGACCTGAGCGAGCCGCAGGCAGTGAAGATGACGATCCACGGGCGTATCGTCGACCCGGCCTACAGCCGACTACTGCTGCAGAAGACCGATCTGTCGCTGGTCGAGATCCTCGCCCTGGATCGGGTGCAGAAAAAGCTGCCCCTGGACGACGTGATGGTCAAGCAACTGCGCCGTGCTGGTCTGATCGAGGGCAGGAGACCCAACCTGCACGTCTCCGCATTCGTCGCGAAAGCGACCGCGACCCAGGCGGACTACATCCGCACCCGAGGGCAGGACGATGACTTCTACAAGAAACTGATTCTCGACTTCCTGGCCAAGTTCGGCAGCGCCAGCCGCAAGGATGTGGACCAACTCTTGTGGGGAAAGCTCAGCGACGCCTTGGACGAGGATCAAAAGCGCAACAAGATCAGCAATCTGCTCAACAACCTGAGCAGGGGCGGTGAGATCTGGAATGCCGGATCACGTAAAGCGCCGACGTGGAGGATTGCAGAAAAGGATGCAGAATAAATTCGCCACCATGCAGAATAAATGCAGGATAATGGCGTGTAACATGCCGATTTACCTATACTTTTCTTCCTTCCTTGGTTTGGCTGTTTCCTGTCGTTCCCGGTGAGACATCGCGCAAGATGGAAGCGAGAATCCCAACAGCCGCCGCCATCGATCAAGCCACAGTCGAGGCCGTTCGCCTGTTTGCCGAGCGGATCACGGCCAAGTCCGACGTGCTGGACATGATGCTGTTCGGCAGTCGCGCCCGCGGCGATCACGCCCGCGACAGCGACGCCGATGTCGCCGTGCTGCTGCGCGGAGATCACCAGCGCCTGCTGCCCACCAAGCTCGCGATGGCCGACGAGGCCTTCGACGTCCTGCTGGAGACCGGTATTCGCATCCAGCCCCTGCCCATCTGGGAATACGAGTGGGCCGACCCGGACCACTACATCAATCCCCGCCTGCCGAAGAACATCGCCCGCGAGGGCCTGCGTGCAACGACAGACTAGCCCCGCGGCATGCTCCGGTGCAGCTTGGTCGCATCGATGCGCCGGTCGATGTGCTCGATGAGCCGGTCGTAGGCCGGGCTCGACGGCGTGCCGATGGTGCGCACCAGCACGGCCTCCTGCATGCCCTCGGGCAGGCCCTCCGGGCTCGGCATGATGTCCGCCTCGGTGAGGCCGGCGCGGGCCATGCGGCGCAGGTGCAGAGCGCTGTCCGCGGAGCCCGTCGCCAGCTCGGCCAAGCGGATGCCCGCGCGGTTGGCGAGCATGTCCGGAAAGCTGAAACCGCTGCCGCCGTCGGCGTCGGACAACTCCTTCGCGAGGCCCACCAGGTGCGAGAGCCCGCTGCCGCCCTTCGCGGCGGTGGCCGCGGAGATGCTGAAGTGCTGTGCCAGGTCGTAGCGGCCGCGCAGCAGCACCGTGCGCCGCTCCGGCACCGCCCCCGCCGCCGGCGCGGGCAGTCGGCGGTTGTTGACGTAGGCGGCAAGCACCAGCAGGGCCGCGGTGTTGTCGGCCACCGGGTCCGGCCTGCCGTCGGCGCCGTCGATGCCGGTGGGCTCGGCGAGCAGGCCGGACAACAGCGTCGCCAGGTTCAGGTGCCCGGCCCGGTGCTGGCGCGCGACGATGGCCGCGAGCTGCGTCTGGCGCGCGCCGAGGCGGCGCTGCTCGGTGTCGCCGAGCAGCGCCACCGCGGCCTCCCTGGCGCCGTCTTTGAGCCGATAGAGCACCTGCACCTGATCCGGCCGAAAGTCCACGCGCAGTAACTGCCCGGCGGGGGCCAGCTCGTTCAGGCCGCGGTGCAGGAGTCCGTCCACCAGCGTTGCCGGCAGCGGCAGCCCGCCGAGCTGCGCCGACGCGACGGCCGGGATGCCGGCGGTCTCGCGCAGCTCGACGGACAGGTTTGAGAAGCCGAGCCCGTGCCCCATCGGGAAGCTTGCGTAGAGCGCCGCGCCGCCGTGCCCCGCGCGCAGCCGCGCATGGCCGCCCAGGCGGCGGGCGGCGACGTCGGCGAGGGCATCGAGCTTCGGCGCCGTCAGGGTCGCGGACTTGACGCCGGGTTGCTTGAGGGCGCTACCACGCACCAGGTGCGCCAGATCGCGCAGCTCCGTCGGCGCCAGCTCGGCGTCCACAGCCACCAGCGGCGTCGGCTCCGCCACCAGCAGCACGAGCCCGGCGCCGACGAGGGCGATGAAGGTCAGGAGGCCGAACAGGGCGCGCACGACTGCGAGCATCAGCCTGGCCTCCGCGCGCCGGCTGCGACCGGCGGTCCGCTGGTCGGCACGGTGACGGCGCCGAGGGCCAAGGGCTGGCGGGTCATGGTCTAACCTCAGGCTGTGACATCTGTCGTCAGCTCCATTCAACATGTGGACCATCAATGGCCCGTTAATCGACCATCAAACGTGGAGGTGCGCCATGACGGACATCGAAAAAGCCCTGGGCGATGACGCCCGCGACCTGCTTGAGCATCGCTGTGAAGGCATCCCGCAGGACATGCTGCACCTGCCGGGGCCGGACTTCATCGACCGGGTGCTGGCCGCTTCCGACCGGCGCCCGGGCGTGCTGCGCAATCTCCAGGCCATCTTCGACCATGGCCGCCTGGCCGGCACCGGCTACCTGTCTATTCTGCCCGTGGATCAGGGCGTCGAGCACAGCGCCGGTGCGTCTTTCGCGCCGAACCCGCTCTATTTGGACCCGGCCAACCTCGTCGAGCTCGCCATCGCCGGCGGCTGCAACGCGGTGGCCTCCACGCTCGGCGTGCTCGGCAGTGTCGCGCGGCGCTATGCCCACAAGATCCCGTTCATTGTGAAGCTGAACCACAACGAGCTGCTGAGCTACCCGAGCTTCTACGACCAGACGCCCTTTGCCGACGTGGAGCAGGCCTTCGAGATGGGCGCCGCCGCTGTCGGGGCGACCATCTACTTCGGCTCGCAGGAGTCGCGCCGGCAGATCGAGGAGGTGACCGAGGCCTTCCGGCGCGCGCACGAGCTCGGCATGGCGACGGTGCTATGGGCGTACCTGCGCAACAGCGCCTTCAAGCACGAGGGCACGGACTATCACACCGCCGCGGACCTGACCGGCCAGGCGAATCACTTGGCCGTCACCATCGAGGCGGACATCGTCAAGCAGAAGCAGGCGAGCGTGGACGGCGGCTTCACGGCCATCGGTTTCGGCAAGACCAGCCCGCTGATGTATGAGAAGCTTATCGGCACGCACCCCATCGACCGCGTGCGCTATCAGGTGGCGAATTGCTATCTCGGCCGCATCGGCATGATCAACTCCGGCGGCGCATCCAGCGGCGACTCGGACCTCGCCGCCGCGGTGCGCACGGCCGTCATCAACAAGCGCGCCGGCGGCATGGGGCTGATCACGGGCCGCAAGGCCTTCCAGCGGCCGATGCCGGAGGGCGTTCGGCTGCTCAACGCCGTCCAGGATGTCTACTTGTCGAATGCCATCAGTATCGCCTGAGTCCGAGCCGGTGCCCGAGCTCCCCGCGCGCCGGTCACGCGAGCCCACGCCCCTCGATGCCGGCACATTCGACGCCGTGCAGGGCCGCGGCGCCGTCGATTACCTGCTCCGCACCCAACAGCAGAATCAGGTGCAATTGCTGCTGCTGGCGGACCAGAAGGCCAACATCGTGTTGACCGTGACGCTGTTGATCTCGACCGTCGGGGCGGGCTCGCTGCTCGGCGGGAGCCCGCATCCGGTGCTGGCGGTGCTGGTGGCGGGCGCGGTGCTGGCCGCGGCTCCGGCGCTGGCGGCGCTGATGCCGAGCCTCGGCGCGCGCAAACGCGCGCCGCCCGCAACTGCGTCAACGGCCGAGGTCGGAGCGCCCCGGCAACCGAACCTGCTGTTCTTTGCCGAGGTGGCGGAGCTGGACCCGGTTGCCTACCGGGCATCGATGGCGCGGCTCATGAGCGCGGATGCGCGGCTCTACGACGCCATCACCGCCGACCTGCACGCCACGGCGCAAGTGCTGCGGCGCAAGTACCTGTGGCTCCGGCGGAGCTATCTGGTGCTGCTGCTGACGCTGATCGCCTGTGCGCTGGTGGGACTGGCGACGGTGCTGCGTCCATGGTCGGGCGGTTGGCCGGCCCCTTAGGAACCGGACCGGGGCGCAGAGCGAGGGCAGAGGGCAGAGGGCCGAGGATGCTCTCCTCGGCCCTCGGCCCTCTGCCCTTTGGTTCACTCGCGGCAACCAGCGGGCGGCGCAAGACGACGGTCCGTGCCCTCCGCCCCGCCGGGCTCTTATTCGCCGAACAATTCGTCGAAGAAGGCCTGCATCCGCGCCCAGGAGCGGGCGTCGGCCTGGGCGTCGTATTGCAGGTTCTCGATCCCGTAGTCGCCGACGTTCGGGTTCGTAAAGGCGTGACGGGCGCCGCCGTAGATGTCCATTTCCCAGTTCGCTTCGGCCTCCTCCAGCTTGTTCTGGAAGTTGGTCAACACCTCCGGCGCGACGAAGCTGTCTGCCTGGCCGTGTAACACCAGGATCTTAGGCCCGATCTGACCCTTGATCTCTTCCGGGGCCGCCGGCAGCGAGCCGTGGAAGCTCACCACGCCGAGCACGGGCGCGCCGCCGTAGGCCATGTGCAGCACCGTGCCGCCGCCGAAGCAGTAGCCGACGGCGGCGGTCTTGTCCGCGGCCACCAGCTCACTGGCCTTGAGCTGATCCAGGCCGAGCCCCGCGCGCGCTCGCCACAGCTCCACGTCAGCGGTGATCTCCTGCATCCAGTCGCGCGCCTGGTCGGGCTTGTCCGTGACCTGGTTGTTACCGTACATGTCGGCGGCGAAGGCGACGTACCCAAGCTCCGCCAGCATGCGGGCGCGCGCTTTGGCGTAGTCGTTCAGGCCCCACCACTCGTGGATGACCAGCACGCCGGGGCGCTTGCCCTCGATGCTGTCGTCCCAGTACAGGTGGCCGGTGAGGGGCACGTCCTCGTCCATGTACTCGACGGCCTTGGTCTGCACCTCGGCAAAAAGCGTGGCCGGCACGATGGCGGCAAGCAGCAGCACGGAAGCGGCGATGTTGCGCATGGGTGTCTCTGTCTCCGGTTGCGGGTAGGCAATTCAAGCGGGTTGCGCCTGGCGCGAGGGCCGAGGGCCAAGGGCCGAGGCGGACCGCCTTGGCCCTCGGCCCTCGCCCCTTTTTCCCTCGGCCGGCGACGGCGCACCGAGCCCATCACATAGCCATATCGAGATCGTCCTGCACCGCAGCGACGCCGGCCTTCGCGCACTCCTCGTCGGTCTCGCCGGCTGGCGCGCCGCTGACGCCGACGCCGCCGATGAGCGAGCCGCCGCTGGAGACGGTCACGCCGCCGGCGGACATGACCAGGAAGTCCTGCCGGCCGATGGGGGTGTCCGCGCGCTCGGTCATGGCCGAGGTGTCGGCGTTGAAGTTCACGGCCGTGTAGGCCTTCTTGAAGCTGATGGGCACGGTGATGGGCGCGGCGATGGTGTCGCGCAGTTGCACCTGCACCACGCCGTCGCGGTCCACCACCGTCACGCCGATCTGGATGCCCTGCTCGCGGCAGGCATCAATGGTCGCCTGCGCGATCTTCTGGGCGGTATCGAGCGTCAGGCGCTTCACGGAGACCGTCAGCGCGTCCTCGGCGACGGCGGGAAGCGCAGCGGCGCCGGCCAGCAGCGCGGCGGTGAGTGCGGTGGTCTTGGTTGCGGCGCGGGTGGCGTGCAAGCGCATGGAGGCTCCTCAGTCTCGGTTGACGTGGTTGGTGGTGATTCTTTGCAGCCGGGAAGGCGCAGCGGGCCTAGATTGCTTGACGGCGGCGAATGTGTGCAGATGAGTCAAGTTTCACGAGAACACCTGGGGAAGGGCCGAGGGCCGAGGGCAAAGGGAGCCCGCCTCGGCCCTTGGCCCTTGGCCCTTGTTTCCATGCCCCGACGAGCGGGCTGCGCAAGACGAGGCGCCGTGCCCTGGTCGGTCTGAGGCTCTGCCTCCCTAGCCCCTAGCCCCTAGCCCCTAGCCCCCAGCCCCCGGCCCATACCGCTCCACGACGTAGTCATCCACCATCTGCTTGAAGCGCGCCGCGATGTCGGCGCCCTTCAACGTGGTGACCTTCTGGCCGTCGATGTAAACCGGCGCCGAGGGCAGCTCGCCGGTGCCGGGGAGGCTGATGCCGATGTTGGCGTGCTTGCTCTCGCCGGGACCGTTGACGACGCAGCCCATGACGGCCACCTGCATGGTCTCGACGCCGGGATGGGTGTCGCGCCAGACGGGCATCTGCTCGCGCAGATAGGTCTGGATATCCTCCGCCAGCTCCTGAAACACAGTGCTGGTGGTGCGCCCGCAGCCGGGGCAGGCGGCGACCATGGGCGCGAAGGGCCGTAGCCCCATGGTCTGCAGGATCTCCTGCGCGACGATGATCTCGCGCGTGCGCGACTCGCCCGGCGCCGGCGTCAGCGACACGCGGATCGTGTCGCCGATGCCCTCCTGCAACAGCACGGCGAGCGCCGCGGTGCTGGCGACGATGCCCTTGGAGCCCATGCCGGCCTCGGTGAGCCCCAGGTGCAGACAATGGTCGGTGCGCTCGGCGAGCATGCGGTAGACGGCGATCAGGTCCTGCACACCGCTCATCTTGCAGGACAGGATGATGTGGCCCTTGGGCAGCCCCAGCTCCTCGGCGCGCAGCGCGCTGCCGACGGCGGACTCCACCATGGCCTCGCGCATCACCACCTCCGCCTCCTTCGGCGCCGCGGACCTGGCGTTGGCGTCCATCATGCGCACCACCAGCTCCGGATCCAGGCTGCCCCAGTTGACGCCGATGCGCACCGGGCGATCGTAGCGGCAGGCGATCTCGACCATGGTCGCGAACTGGCTGTCGCGCTTCTCGCCGCGGCCGACGTTGCCGGGGTTGATGCGGTACTTGGCGAGCGCCTCGGCGCAGGCCGGATAGTCCGACAGCAGCCGATGGCCGTTGAAGTGGAAGTCGCCGATGAGCGGCACCCCGACGCCCAAGGCGTCGAGCCGCTCGCGAATCGTCGGCACGGCCGCTGCCGCGGATTCGTTGTTGACCGTGATGCGGACAAACTCCGAGCCGGCCCGCGCCAGGTCCGCGCATTGCGTCACGGTGGACTTGATGTCCGCGGTGTCCGTGTTGGTCATGGACTGCACGCGGATCGGCGCGTCGCCGCCGACCTGGATGCCGCCGATGGTGACCGGCACGGTGCGCCGGCGCTGGATTGCGTCTGTGGGTCTGCTGCTCATGTTGCTGACCTTAGGTGTGGCTGTGGACCCTGGCCCGGCTGCCGCGGAACGGCCCCGCGCGGTGCGATGCTCAAGATGGTTCCGCCCGGGCCGATGGCAACGCAACGCGCAGCCCGTGGACAAGGGCGAGGTAGTCGGGGTGATCCGGCCCGAGGAGCCCGTGGCGGATCAGGAAGTCGATAATGACGAGGTTGCAATTGAGCTTGAAGTCATCCGTGGAGTCGACGATCCGCATCACCTCGTGCGCCGGCAGCAGGCGGAAGGACTCGACCTCGTCGTCGTTGCAGCGCGGCGCTATGTCGTCCGGCAGCTCCAGGTCGTAGCAGTAGATGGTGTCCGGCTTGAGCCCGCGGTCCGAATCCCGACAGTAGGACACGACGCCGACGGGGCGGGCGCGGTTGGCGATGTCGGCCGGGAGCGATGCCTCCTCCCAGCACTCCTTGCGCAGGTTCTCTTGCAGAGAAATGCCCCAGGGCAGGCCGCCGGCGACGATGTGATCAAGCTTGCCCGGCTCCACGCGCCGGCTCTCGGAGCGCCGGCCGATCCACAGGTATAGGCCGTCCGCGCGGCGCACGTAGCCGTTCACGTGCTGGCCGAAGGCGCGGATGCCGAAGTACGGCGCCACGGCGCGGTCCATGAGGAAGCGCGCCTGGTCGCGCGCGTTCAGCACCGGGTAGCGCTCGCCGTGCAGGTGGCTCACGAGATCGCGCCGGTCGAGGTCCACGCTGAGGGCGGCGAAGGCGTCGCTTCGCGCCTCGAAGCCGTCGGGGGCGGTTTGCCAGTGCAGCGCGTCAGCCACGAGCACGAAGTCGCCGCCGACGGCCGTGAGTGCCTCTGCAAAGGCACGCCGCACGTGGCCCACCGCCTCGCCCGCGACGACGAAGGGCTGGAAGTCCGCCGACCGCCAGTGGTTGCAGGCTTGGATGTGGTCCAGGAAGCTCAAGGTTGATCGGCTATATGGTGGGTTAAGGAGTGCGGAGTGCGAAGTGCGAAGTGCGAAGTGCGAAGTGCGAAGTGCGAAGTGCGAAGTGCGAAGTACGAAGTGCGAAGTGCGAAGTGCGGTGCGCACTGTGCACTACTAACGAGGCTTCGCCTCAGACCGACGAGTCGTGCTCATCGCTATCGCTATCGGGATCGGGATCGATTGGCACGCGCTCCGATCTCGATTTCGATAGCGATCCCGACGCGCCTGGTCAGTGCGACGTCCCGTCGAAACTTGACTCGTCTGCAAACATTCGGCGCCCCCAAGCAATCTAGCCCGACCGCCGTAAGGTGGAGAGCCGGACCAGTCATCCCGCCAGGACCGTGCACACCACCCGCCGGTCGTTGCGCGGCCCGTCGAACTCGCAGAAGAAGATGTTCTGCCAAGTGGACAGCCCGAGCTGGCCGTCGACGAGAGGGATACTCTCGGAGGGGCCCACCAGCCCGGCCTTGAGATGCGCGTCGCCGTTGCCGTCCTGGGCGTCGTGGCGCCAGACGCCGCGCGGAATCAACTGGCGCAGCAACTCCACCACGTCCGTCTGCACGCTGTCGTCCCAGTTCTCCTGGATCATGACGGCCGCGGTGGCGCCCTGCGCGTAGACGTTGACGAGGCCGTTCTCGACGCCGCTCTTGGCGACGACGGCGCGCACCTGCGGTGTGATGTCCACGAGCACCTCGCGGGCGCGGGTGACGAGGCGGATGGTTTCCATTTGGAAGCTTGTTCGGAAGCTTGTTCGGAAGCTTGAAGGGTGAAGGGTGAAGGGTGAAGCTTGAAGCTTGAAATGCGGAAGTCGCCGATCAGGCTATCGACCTCGACCTAGGCGAAACCCGCGCTCAGCGCTCTTCCGCTTTGACGGTCTCCCACAGCCGCTCCATGTCGGCGCGGTGCTCCGGCGCCGGGGTCTTGCCGGCGGCGCCCAAGCAGACCTCCACGCGCATGAAGCGGCGCTCGAAGCGGTGGTTGGCGGCGCGCAGTGCCTGCTCGGCGTCCACGCCCAAATGCCGGGCGAGGTTGACGCAAGAGAACAACAGGTCACCGACCTCGTGCACGCGCTCCAGCGGGTCAGCGTGGGCGCTGAACGTCTCCTCGCACTCGGCGAGCTCTTCGCGCACCTTGTCGGCGACGCCGTCCAGGGAATCCCAGTCGAAGCCGACGCGCGCGGCACGCTTCTGCAGCTTTTCCGCCCGCACCAGCGCCGGCAGGGCCTGGGCCACGCCCTCGATGACGCTGGTGCGCAGCCGCTTGCCCTTGGCCTCACGCTCGGCGGCCTTCATGGCCTCCCAGTTCTCGCGGACTTCTTGCTCGCTCGCGACGGCGGCGTTCTCGAACACGTGGGGGTGGCGGCGAATCATCTTGCCGGTGATGGAGGCAACCACATCGCCGAAGTCGAAGGCATCGCGTTCCTGCGCCATGCGGGCATAGATGGCCACCTGGAAGAGCAGGTCGCCCAGCTCCTCGCAGAGCTCCGCCATGTCGTCGTTTTCGATGGCCTCGGCGACCTCGTAGGCCTCCTCCAGCGTGTAGGGCAGGATGGTCCGCGGGGTCTGTTTGAGGTCCCAGGGGCAGCCGTGCTCCGGGTCGCGCAGCCGCGCGACCACGGCCAGCAGTGCCTCGATGGTGCGCGGGTCCAGGCGGCGGGCATCGGGTGCCGGCTCGCCCGTCTTCGGAAATTGGTCGGTCATGACGGCAATGCGGATGGCGTTTGGCGCGCGGAGTCGGGTCGGGTGGCAGGGGCGCTGTGGCGCGTCGGCCGATCAGGGCCGCACCAGCGTATTGAACAGCAGGCCGAGCAGGACCGCGCCGATGCTGCCCCATTTCCAGTAGCCGATGGGGATGCCGACGAGCTCGCCGCGGCGCGTGCGGCTCGGGTCCTTCAGGATTTCCCATAGGTGTGGGCCGGCCAGGAACCACGGGATGAACCCGAACATGACGGGGAGCCCGATCCAGAGCGGCAGCGGCTGGTTCAGGTACACGAGCACCAGCAGCGCGGGCCAGGCCACCAGATAGCCCGCCGTGAGCTTGGCATCCAGCGACTTGTCGCGGGTGCGCAGGAACGCGAACAGGGCGCCGATGCCCCACAGCGTCGCGATGGCGATCAGGACCAGGCGCATCGGTGCCTACCCTGGGCCGACGCGGCGCGCACGGCGCATCATTCCAGCACCACCGTCTCCGGCTCCGGCGCCGGCTCCTGCTTGATCTTGCGTATCGTGATGTGCGGGCTCACGGCGATATCGACGAACTTGGCGCAGTCCCCGGGCTGGGCCGTGAAGCGGTTCATGTCCTCGCCGATGGCGCAGCGACCCGGATCGGTGACGCCGATGTAGTCGATCTCGTCGCAGCGAATCTGCGTGAAGGTCGCCTCGCGGTACTGGCGCTCGGTGGGCTTCACCTCGGTGAAGTTGCGCGTGATGGCGTCGAACTTCACGTTGCCGTTGATGTACGCCGTGAGCCGGATGGACAGGTTTGTGACCTTGATGTCCAGATTGTTGGTCAGCGTCATGCCGAGCATGCAGGCGTCCGGGAATTCCTTCTTCATGTGCACACTGATGACCACCGCCTTGCGGCCGGTGCTGGTCACGGCCTCGCTGCGCGAGACCTTTGGCGCGTTCGGGTTCTCGGGCGGCGTGCGGTCGATGCCGACGGTGCGCATGAAATCGTCCGTCGCACAACCGCCGGCCGCCAGCGCGGCCAGCAGCACAACGGCATGGATCGGCTGCTTGAACATAGACATCTCGGCTTGATGGCGCGGACAACGGAGGCTGCGGCAGGCAAGGATACAGCATCGCGGCCCCCGGCCCCACGCGGGGCGGTGCGCATGCAGCGCGGGCCCGGTGTTGGTCCGACATGGTAACGAACGCGATGGATCGCGGTCCACGGGCCGCCGGAACCATCCTCGGCCGTTAGTTCAACGCGGGGGTTGCGCAACACGGCGCACCCAACGCTTGTCGGGCCGTCGGCTCCGCGTCGCCGCTGGGCGTCAAAATGTCAGGAAATTTGACAGATTTCTAGGGGATGACCCTAGTCCAATCTAAGGGGCTTTCTTAAATCAGTCTGTTACTGAAGACGGCGCGCGTCTTGCCTGTAGCCGGGCGAATAGGTCTCGACACAAGGAACTGTAAAGAAATGTCTGTCCGCCTGCGGATGATACCCATCGCCCTGTTGGCCGCCGCCGCGGGCCTCGACGCACCGGCCGCGCTCGCAACCGTTGCAACCGGCGACGGCGCGAGCGTTGTGCGCCCGGCGCCTGGCGTCGTCGATGCCACAGCGCACAAGCACCGCGCCACGAACCCCGATGTGGTTGTCGATCCCACGAGCGCGCGGTACGGGCGTGCCGGCGCGCTGACAGCCAAGGCGACGCTGAACGCGAGCGACGTCCCGCCGGGGCTCGGGGTTACGACTGCCGCGCCGACGCCGCGCGGGCGCGACGACGACGGCGTGGTGATCGGCGCGGGACTCCGGCATATCGGCATGAGCCGGAACGCCGAGTCCGCGGGCGAGCATGCGCGCGCGCTGCCGGAGCACTCGCCCACCTCGGCGTCCGGCCCGACCACCGTGGCGTTGCTGGGCATCGGGCTCGCCGTGCTTGGGCTGCGACAGCGGCGGGCGCGGGCGCGGGCGCGCCGGGCCGGCGCAGGCCGGCGACCCGGGGTCATGCGCGTGCGCCGGCTCCGGCGCGGTCGGATTTGCGCAGCAGATCGAGCCGGTGCGGCTTCATGAAGTGCGCGCCCTCCGGTGTCAGGTGTGCCTCGAAGGCGGCGCGAATCTCGGCACGTCGCGCCGCATCGATCTCGAGCGCCGTGTGCGTCACGTCGAGGAACCGCGCTGCGAAGCTGTCCCAGTCCGGATAGGCGCCCGGCACTTCAATGAACACCTCCGCCTCGGCAACGAACAGCCCGGCATCGACGGCGCGACAGAGCGCATCGAAGGCGGCCTGCCGCACCTCCCGCTCGTCGTTGATCAAGGCCATCAGGTCGTTGAACGGGCCAGCATAGACCGGCTCCGAGAACAGCGCCGCGCCGCCCGGCTTGAGCACGCGGTGGATTTCACCGAGCGCCTGGTCCATCCCGGCCATGGGCACGTGGTGCAGGGACTTGAACATGAGCACCGCGTCGAAGGACGCGTCCGGCGCGTCGATGGCCTCGGCCCCGCCCAGCACGAATCGCACGCCCGGCAGGTCGCCCAAGCCAAGGTTTTTTTCGTGCTGAATCCGGTCCACCTCGGTGGCGATCACCACCGCCGCGCCGAGCCGCTCCACCAGCGCGCGGGTGCTGTGCGCGGCGCCGCAGCCGAGCTCCAGCACTTGTGCACCACGGATGTCGAGGAGCTCACCGACGGCGTCGATCTCGGTGGCGGTGCGGTAGCGGCCTAGGGCGTTGAGCTGCATGGGAAAAGGGTGAAGGGGAGGCGGAGAAAGTTTGAAGGGGGAAGGGTGAAGTTTGAAAGGGGGAGGCGGAGAAAGTTTGAAGGGTGAAGGGTGAAGTTTGAAAGGGGGAGGCGGAGAAAGGGTGAAGGGGGAAGGGTGAAGTTTGAAAGGGGGAGGCGGAGAAAGGGTGAAGGGTGAAGCTTGAAACGGGGGAGGTGGAAAGTTTGACGGGGCAAGGTTGCAGCGCCCGCCGTGCGGACAAGCCCGCTGGCCGTTAGCCGGCCGCGGGACTTGTGCGCTGGTTGGCGGGCGCCGCCGCTCAGCAGCCGGACGGCAGGCCGGCCAGGGCCATCGCCACCTCGGCGTCGTCATACACCAGGTCCTGCAACTTGCCGGCGTTGTAGTCGATGTACGCCTGCATGTCGAAGTGGCCGTGGCCGCAGAGGTTGAACAGGATGGCCTTGGACTCGCCGGTTTCCCGGCACTTCTCGGCCTCGTGGAGCGCGGCCTTCACGGCGTGGTTCGCCTCCGGGGCGGGCAGGATGCCCTCGGCCTTCGCAAACTCGATGCCGGCCGCGAAGCACTCAAGCTGGTTGTAGCTGCGCGGTGCGATGTGGCCGAGCTTGGCCAGGTGGCTGATCTGCGGCGCCATGCCGTGGTAGCGCAGCCCGCCCGCGTGGAAGCCGGGCGGCACGAAGCTGGAACCCAGCGTGTACATTTTCACCAGCGGCGTCAGGTGGGCGGTGTCGCCGAAGTCGTAGGCGAAGGCACCCTTGGTCAGGGTCGGGCAGGCGGACGGCTCCACGGCGATAAACTCGGTGTCGAGCCCGCGCTGCCACTTCTGGTGCAGGAACGGGAACGCGATGCCGGCAAAGTTGCTGCCGCCGCCGGTGCAGCCGATGACCATGTCCGGATAGTCGTCGGCCATGTCCATTTGCTTGATCGCCTCGATTCCGGTAACGGTCTGGTGCAGCAGCACGTGGTTCAGCACCGAGCCGAGCGCATAGCGGGTGTCGTCGCGCTGCACGGCCATCTCCACGGCCTCGCTGATGGCGATGCCCAAACTGCCGGTGCTGTCCGGACGGCCCTTCAGGATGGCGCGGCCGGACTCGGTTTGGTCGCTCGGGCTCGCGATGCACTGCGCGCCCATCGTCTCCATGTAGGCGCGCCGGTACGGCTTGCCGTCGAAGCTGACGCGGACCATGAACACCACGATCTCCAGCCCGAAGAAGGTGCCGGCCAGCGCCAGCGACGAGCCCCACTGCCCGGCGCCCGTCTCGGTGGTGATGCGCTTGACGCCCTCGACCTTGTTGTAGAAGGCCTGCGGGATCGCGGTGTTCGGCTTGTGGCTGCCGGCGGGGCTCACGCCCTCGTACTTGTAGTAGATGCGGGCCGGCGTATTCAGCGCGCGCTCCAGCCGGCGGGCGCGGAACAGCGGCGACGGGCGCCATTGGCGGTACACCTCGCGCACCGGACCCGGGATCTCGACCTCGCGCTCGGTGGACATCTCCTGCTCGATGACGGCGCGCGGAAAGATCGGCGCCAGGTCGTCGGGCGTGATGGGCTGCTTCGTGCCCGGGTGCAGCACCGGTGCCAGCGGTTCCGGAAGGTCCGCGCTGATGTTGTACCAGTGGGTCGGGAGATGCTCCTCATCGAGCAGGAACTTGACGCTGTCGGACGTAACTTTATCGGACATGGATTTCTTGGCCTCCGCGGTGATAACGTACCGCGGCGCCGGCCGCGTACGATCGGGTAGTCTGCCACGTCGGCATTGGGCCGGACACCGACATGCGGCAATCGCGCGCGCATCACGCGGCGCGTTGAATGGCCGGCGCTGCCGCGGTCGGTGGTGCTGGACGCTTGCGCCGGCCCTGTGCGACAGTGCCGACGCATTCAATCGCCGAGACACTCGTGTCGCAAGCACCGTTGACCTCCCCTTCGACCCCGCTGCCAGCCGCCGGCGCGTGGCGCCTGCTGCGACCTTTTTTGTTCCTGCTGGAGGCCGAGCGCGCGCACCAGCTTGGCCTGCTGGCTGCCGCCGCCTGGCCGGCGCAGCTCGGCGCCCGGCTTTGGCGTGGCGGCGCCGACGTGGCCCATGCGCCGACGCTGGCGAAGCGGGTCATGGGGCTCGATTTTCCGAACCCGCTCGGCATCGCGGCCGGTGTCGACAAGGACGCCCAGGCCGTCACCTTCTGGCAGACACTCGGCTTCGGATTCGTCGAGGTCGGCACCGTCACGGCGCTGCGCCAGCCCGGCAACCCGCGCCCGCGCGTGTTCCGGCTGCCGCGGGACGGCGCGTTGATCAATCGCATGGGTTTCCCCAACGCCGGCGCCGACGTGGTGGCCACGCGCATCGAGCGACTGCGCCAGCAGGGCACGCTCGCGGTGCCGCTCGGCATCAATATCGGCAAGTCCAAGGTAGTGCCGGCGGACGCGGCGGCGGCGGACTACCGGCGCAGTTTCGAGCGGCTGGGGGAGCTTGCGGACTTTGTCGTCGTCAACGTCTCCAGCCCGAACACGCCTGGGCTCAGGGATCTGCAGAGCGCCGAGCAGGTCCGGGCCATCGTCGATGCCATCCAGACGCCGAACCAGGCCCTCGCGGTGCCGCGCCCGCTGCTCGTGAAGCTGGCGCCGGACCTCGCCGACGACGCCGCGGTGGCCGCCGGGCGCGCCGCGCTCGACGCCGGGTGCGTCGGGCTCGTGATCAGCAACACCACGGTGGACTTCAGCGGCGTGCGCGGCGACACCGCGGGCCTGTCGGGCGGGCTTTCCGGCCGGCCACTTATGCCCCGCAGCACGGCGCTCCTCGGCGTGCTGCGGCAGCAGCTCGGGCCTGATGCCGTGCTGATCGGCGTCGGCGGCGTCATGGACGCCGACAGCGCCGCCGCCAAGCTCGCCGCCGGCGCCGACCTGCTGCAGATCTACACCGGCTTGGTCTACGGCGGCCCGGGCCTGCCGCGGGCGCTGCTGCGCGGGCTCCTGGCACGCCAGGCCGCCTGAGCCCGCCCGGGCCGGACGCTTTCTGCCCGGGGACTGTTCAAACCGCACGCGCAGGCCCAATCTGCTGCCGTTGCGTCGACAGGCGCATTTGAACGCCGGGAACGAGAACGGGAACGAGAACGAGAACGAGAGCGACCATGCAGACCGTCACCACCGAGTACGCCGCCGCCCACCTGGACGAGCTGATCGATCGTGTTGCCAACGGAGAATCCATCGCGCTCAGCCTGGACGGGCGCGTCGTCGCCCGCCTTGTGCGCCTCGAGCACGAGGGCGAGCAGGAGGTTCCCGCCGCGGAGGTCGAGGAGGCCTTCTACGGCGACTGACAAAGCGGCCGGCTGTCCGCCCCGCCGCTTGTCCGCCCGGGGCGGACAGCCGGGCAGTCCGATGGGCATTGGAGCGGCGGGGTGACCTTGTTTCGTCAACTAACCGCGGTATAACGCGTTTTGACCGGCGGTGCCCCTCGCGAGCGCCGCGGCATCGACCCCAGCACTGAACAACCGGCAACGGCGTACGCATAGCCTGCGCCCTGCCCACCGGAGGCACCGACCCATGGCCGAGATCGCAAGCCCGATGCAGTACCTCGACAAGGCGATGAACACGCTGCACGACATGGGCCTTGCGCCCACGGCGCAGTCGAGCGCGAGTGACCCGATGGTCGCGCTGCTCGATCGCATTGCCGGCCTCGACGAGGGTCGCGTCACCGCCATCGCGCGCACGCTCGCGCAGGCGTCCACTTTCAACGAGGTGGTGCGCGAGCAGGTCAAGGCCATGGAGGTCGGCAGCCGCTACGAGCAGATCACCGAGGCCTTCAACAGCATCCGCGACGATGCCAAGAAAATGGTCGATCAGCTCGAAGACGGCAAAATCGACACCTTCGAGCGCCTGTCCAACATCTGGATGAAGGCCACCCGCGGCGACATCGCCGCCCGCTTCGACAAGATCAAGGACACCTATCTCGACGTCACCGCCTCCACCAACGACCAGGTGCAGCGCGAGCAGCGCATCCTCAATGCGTATCAGGACTTCCGCGGCGCCATGAAGCAGTCAGAGGTGCTGGCACTCGAGGTGCTGAAGACCGCCGAGGGCGAGCTCGAAGCCGCCAAGGCCGCCGTGCAGCAGGCCATGGCCGCCGTCGAGGGCTTCTCCGGCGACGCGCCCGCCGAGCGCGCGCGGCTCGAGATGGCCCGCGACGAGCGCGTCCGCGACCTCCAAGACGTCGAAAAGCGCTATCAGATCGCCAAGGACCTGTCGGACAACATCACCGTGTCCTACAACACCTCCGAGGTGGTCATGGCACGGCTGCTGCAAACCACCAACGCCAAGGAGCGGCTGTATCAGCAGGCGATCAGCTTCTTCACCACCAACGAGACGGTGCTGACCGCGCTCTCCGCGTCCTTCACCGGCATGTTCGGCCTCGCCGAGACCACGGCCACCGTGAACGCCATGAAGGACGGCGTGAGCCAGTCGCTGGAGGTGCTCGCCGAGATCGGCGGCAAGGTGCAGGAGGAGGCGGTCAAGGCCGGCTACGGGCCGACCATCCGCGCCGAGTCCGTGAAGAAGCTGGTGGACTCGGTGGTCAGCTACCAGACCCATTCGCGCGAGATCATCGAGCAGATGCGCAAGGAGTCCACCCGCAACGCCGAGGAGATCCGCGAGGCGGTGGAAGACGGCAAGCAGCGCATGGCGCGCCTCGCCGAGCAGGGCAAGGGGCTCGTGACCGGCCAATGAGCGCCACCGCGACCGACGCAGCACCGGGCGCCGCCGCCGGCACCGCTACGCCGCCGCTCGATGACGTCATGCTGGCCATGGACGTGGTCGACACGCTGCGCCGCAAGGAGCGCCTGGTGCAGCGCGAGCTCGACAGCGGCGAGCGCGAGCAGGCGCTAAAGGAGCGCCTGCGCAAGATCTACGCCGCCCAGGGGATCGAGGTCAGCGACGCCGTCCTTGCCGAGGGCGTGCGCGCGCTCGAAGAAGACCGCTTCGTCTACAAGCCGCCGCCCAAGTCCTTCGCCAGGACGCTCGCGCGCCTCTACGTGAACCGCGGGCGCTGGGGCAAGTGGGCGGCCGGTCTGCTCGCCGCCGTCGCCGTGCTGGCGGTGGCCTGGCAACTGCTGGTAGTCGCGCCGCGTGCCGCGCTGCCGGAGCGGCTCCAGGCCCTGCATGCGGAGGTCACGGCGCTCGCCGTCGAGCCCGCGGCGGACGCCAAGGCGGACACGCTGCTCGCCGCCGGCAAGCGGGCGCTGCGCGACGGCGACACGGCGGCGGCCGATGCCGCGCTCGCCGACCTCAAGACCCTGCGTGCGCAGCTTGAGCTTGAATACAGCCTGCGCATCGTCTCCCGCCCCGGGGAGCGGAGCGGTGTCTGGCGCATTCCGGACGTCAACACGGGCGCGCGCAACTACTACCTCATCGTCGAGGCCATCGGCCCCCGCGGCGAGGTGCTGACGCTGCCCATCACGAGCGAGGAGACCGGCAAGACCAAGCGCGTGAGCACCTGGGGGGTGCGCGTGGACGAGGCGACCTTCGAGCGCGTGGCCGCCGACAAGCGCGACGACGGCATCATCCAGGCCGACCTCGTGGGCCGCAAGGCCGCTGGCCGGCTGACGCCGGACTACACAATGCGCACCACCGGCGCGGCGATTACGGAGTGGTAAGGGGGAACGCGGCCATGATGAGCGGCATGCAGGCCATCGCCGAGCTCTCGACGCTGAGTCGGGACCAGCAGAGCGCCTTGGGCGATCTGGACACGCAGGCAGAGGCGCTCCAGCAGCAGATCCGCGAGCTGATGCAGCGCCGCGGCGAACGGCTCAAGGCGCTCGCACGGGTGCACATCTCGCTGCTCGATGAGGCGCCGCTCGCCGGTGCGCTCGACGCTGCCGAGCAGCGCGTCGTGGAGCTGCTCGGCCGGCGCGACGCCGCCGCCGCCGAGGTCGCGCGCAAGATTGAGCAGACCACGGCCGCGAAGGCGGACCTCGAGGCCCGGCGCGAGCGCCTGCGCGGGGAGCTGGAGGCCGCCGCCGAGGTGCTCGACAACGCCGAGGCCGCCGTGCAGACCAAGCTCGACGCGGACGCCGCCTACCGCGCCCAACGCGAGCGCACGGCCGAGGCGGAGCGCATCGCGCAGCACGCCGAGACCAAGGCCGGCGACAGCGAAGCCGAGGAGCAGTCCAAGGGCGCCGCCTATCGCGACGACCCGCTGTTCATGTACCTATGGCGGCGCCGGTTCGGCACCGCCGAGTACCGCGGCCGCGGCCTGTTCCGCTGGCTCGACGGCAAGGTCGCCCGTCTCATCGGCTACGAGGATGTGCGCCTCAACTACCAGCGCCTCGCCGAGATCCCGCTACGGCTGCGCGACTACGCGAAGGCGCGGCGCGAGGCCGCCGACGCCGAATACGGGGCGCTGCGCCAGCTCGACGACGACGCCCGCGCGGCCGCCGGCATCCCCGGCTTGGAGCATGATCGTGATGCGGCGCAGTTGGCGGTGGACGACAACGAGTCCCGACTCGAGACCGCCGAGGCCGAGCTCGCCGGACTGCTGGCCCAGCGCTCGGCCTTCGCTGCCGGCGAGGACGAGCACAGCCAGCGCGCCGTCGAGCAGCTCGCAGAGACGCTGCAACGCGAGGACCTCGCGACGCTGGAGCGCGAGGCCGCGCAAACGCCCTTCCCGGAGGACGATCGCATCGTCGCCGAGCTGAAAGAGCTGGAGCGCGAACAACGCCGCCACAGCTTCCTGCTCGAGAACCTGAAGCAGACGCGCGCCAAGCACCAGGAAAAGCTGGAAGACCTCGCGCGGCTGCGGCGCGACCTGCAGCGCGAGGGCATGCACCGCCCCGGCGGCAGCTTCGGCGACGCCGCAGTGGTCGCCATGATGCTGACCAACTTCGTTAAGGGCGTCATCGACCGCGACGCCCTGATGCGAGTGCTGGAGGAGCAGTACCGCTATCGGCCGCCGCGCACCGATCCCACCTTCGGCTCCGGCGGCTTCGGGCATGGCAGCCCCTGGGGCGGCGGCATGGCCGGACGCTCGTCCCGCATGCCGTCGAGCCGGGGCGGTGGCGGCTTTCGCAGCGGCGGGGGATTCGGCGGTGGCGGCGGCGGCTTTCGCACCGGCGGCGGGTTCTGAGCCCGCCGGCTACTCGTTCTCCCGCGCCAGGCTCAGCTCCGGCGGCGCCTCCGGGTCCGCCGCCGGGCTGACGCGGACCTGCATCGGCGCGCAGCACACCTCGCAGTCCTCCACGTAGACGTGGTCGCCACCGCCGGAATCGAGACCGCTGCAATCGACTATGAGCTCGATGGGCTCACCGCACCACGGGCAGTAGCCGTTTACGGTTTGCAGCAGATCCAACGCTCAAGCCCCTACGTCTTCGCCTCGGACCGACCAAGTTTTCTCATCGCTATCGAAATCGAACTCCAAATCGACATCGATTGTGGCAAACCGATCCCGATGTGAGGGCCGAGGGCTGAGGGCCGAGCCCCTTGGCCCTTGGCCCTCAGCCCTCGGCCCTTCCATCCTCAAGCCGCGCCGCCGTGCCGGTGCCGCAGGTACAGGTCGGCCAGCATGTAGAGGATCAGGAGCGTCGGCACCAGCGCGAGCCAGCCGGACAGCATGCGCGGGTCGATGGACGCCCGCAGCAGCAGCCCCATCACGACATGCAGGCCCAGGAGCTTGAGCCCCAACTGGTCCGCCGCCGATTGCGGCAACAGCGCCGCCACCACGCCGTAAATCCCGTACAGGCTGACGCCGAGCCCGAAGGGCAACGCCAAGAGTTGGTAGGCCGACCCGAAATGCGGTACCACGGCGACCCCAAACGAGAACGCGAGGCCGACCAAAACAACACCAGCGGACACGACGCCGGCCTGAAGCGCTTGCAGATTCACTTCCATCTCCCCTTAGAACACGGTGCGTTAGATCAGGTTCGTTAGATCAGGTGCGTTAAATCATGGTCTTCGCAAGTTATTGCTCGCGGGCTCCGGAATCAACGCCAAACGCAGGCCTATTTGTGTCGGCGCCCTGTTTCGGGCAGCCCAGCCTCCTCGGACCTCGGACACTGGCTGGGGAAGGGCCAAGGGAGCGCTCCTTGGCCCTCGGCCCTCGGCCCTCGGCCCTCGGCCCTCGGACCTCGGACCTCGGACCCCTAATATCTGTCCAAAAAACCGGCTGACAGTAACCCGAATCGCCGCCGTCTGCGCCTTCTCGGCAGTACAAGCCCAGGTTTATCGCAGGCGTGCGGCGGTGTCTCGCAAGGGCCAAGTGGAAATTACCAATTGTCGTCCCGCGCGGGTGGTCTATGCTGAAAACGTGGCCCGGAGGCAACGCCGACAGCCCTCATTGAGACTGGCTTACGGCCTCCGATTTGACAGATATTGCTGAGATCGCAACATCTTTGTGCCAAAGCAACAACGACAGCAACAAAGTCGGTCTTAGTCCATAACATTGACCCGGAGCAGTACCATGACACCGCATCAAGACAAAGCCGTTTGGGAGCTCTGCTGCCAAGGCCTCCACGGAATCGCCGCCGAAGCGGAACAGGCATGGGCCAGAGGCCAGGATTACACGCCGAAGGGCCAACTGCCCGTGGCACGCGAGATCCGCGAGCTGATCCGGATCGCGAACTGGGAATCGCAGCGCCAGGCTGCCTGAGCTCCGCACGACCTTCCCTCACCGCACCGATGCGCCGGCGCCGGCGCCGGCCATCGTGCGCGACCGGCGGGTGCCGCGCCCGGCAGCACCTCTTGCCGGCCGCCCCAGCCGCGCGGGTCTTTCATACGTCCCCTTGCGCCCGCAACTGCGGTTGAGTTATCAATCCCACGGAGGCGCAAGCGCCATCCCCGCATGCGCGACGGGTATCTCTATCTCACCCCCTGTGCGGACCTGCCGGGTGCCGTGTGCCTGCATGAGGCGGCCGTGCCGCCGACGGGTGATGCCACTACCCCCGTCATCGCCTACTTCTGGGACGTAGACGCTGCGGCGATGCACTTCCATACCGGACTGCGCCGACGGCTCCTGGACCCCGACCGCAAGGCCTACCGTGCCGACATGGTGGAAGCCGCCGCGGTGCTCGACGCCATCGAGCTTCGCCACCAGCGCACCTACGTGTCGCCGGCCCTGGCCGCGAGCCCGGAGCTGGACGCCGCCGCCGCGCGGCTGCGCAGGCAGCACCAGCTCGTGCGGCGCATGTTCGACTGGGCAGGCGTCGTCGGCCTATTGCTCCTGCTCTACACCGCGCTCCTTTCGTTCTGAACCTTGGCGGGCGCGGGAGCCCCCCAGCGCGCCGCCTCGCGCTCAGCCCGCGGCCTCAGCGGCCGCCCGCACCGCGGGGTGGCGCACCTCAGCGATCAGCCCAACCACCAGCGCATAACACGCCAGCAGCAGCACCAGCGCGAACGGGAAGCCCGTGGACACCGCCATGGCCTGCAGCGACCCGAGGCCGCCGCCGAGCAGCAGGGCGACGGCCACCAGCCCCTCGAAGGTGCACCAGAACACGCGTTGCGGCAGCGGCGCATCCACCTTGCCGCCCGCGGTGATGGTGTCGATGACCAGCGAGCCCGAGTCCGAGGAGGTGATGAAGAACACGATGACGAGCACGATGCCGATGAAGGAGGTCACCTCGGCCAGCGGTAGCTCCGCCAACATCTCAAACAGCTTCAGCTCCAGTGGGGCGTTGGCGACGGCCTGGTAGCCGTCGTTGACAATCTGGCCGATGGCGGTGCCGCCGAAGGCGGTCATCCACAGCACCGACACCACCGACGGCACCAGCAGCACCGCGATCAGGAACTCCCGCACCGTGCGCCCGCGCGACACGCGAGCGATGAACATGCCGACAAACGGCGACCACGAGATCCACCAGGCCCAGTAGAAGGCCGTCCAGCCCTGGCGGAAGTTGTCGTCATCGCGCCCGACCGGGTTCGACAGAAACGGCAGCTCCTGCACGTAGGCACCGAGGTTCCAGAAAAATCCGGTCAGAATGCCCATGGTCGGCCCCACCGCGATCACGAAGATCAACAGCAGCGCCGCCATCAGCATGTTGGCCTCCGACAGGCGCTTGACGCCGCCGTCCATGCCGAGCAGCACCGAGCCCAGCGCCACCGCCGTGATACCGAGGATCAGGATGACCTTGGAGGCGTCGTTGACCGGGATATTGAACAGGTGATTGAGCCCCGCGTTGGCCTGCTCGGCGCCGAAGCCGAGCGAGGTCGCGAGCCCGAACAGCGTCGCGAACACCGCCAGCGTGTCGATGATGTGCCCGGTCCAGCCCCAAATGCGCTCGCCGAAGATTGGATAGAAGATCGAGCGGATGGTCAGCGGCAGGCCCTTGTTGAACGAGAACAGCGCCAGCGACAGCGCCACGATGGCGTAGATGGCCCAGGGGTGCAGACCCCAGTGGAAGATGGTCGCGGCCATGCCGAGCCGCTGCGCGGCCTCCGCGTCGTCGACGGCGGCGCCGAGCGGCGCCCAGTCGGTGCGGGCCCCCTCCTCCAGCGTCGTGCCGTCCAGCGCGGCCGTGAAGTGCGAGATCGGCTCGCTGACGCCGTAGAACATGAGCCCGATGCCCATGCCCGCCGCGAACAGCATCGCGAACCAGCCCGGGTAGCCGTAATCGGGCTCCGCGTCGACGCCGCCCAAGCGCACCTTGCCGAGCGGCGTCACGATGAGCACGAGGCACAGCAGCACGAACACGTTCGCGGCGGACAGGAAGAACCAGTCCAGGTTCGTCGTCAGCCACTCGCGCAGTTGCTCGAAGACCGGCTCGACCTGCGTCTGGAATGCGAGCGTCAGGATCACGAAGGCGACGATCGTGAGCCCCGAGATCGCAAACACCGGGTTATGGATATCCAGCCCGAACGGGCCGACACGGGCCTGGATGTTGTCCTGACCGAGCTCGTAATCGGTCTCGATGATGTCGGCGGGGCCGGACGGCCCCAGGTTGACTTGAGAGCTCATGGCTTCCCCTTAGCGTGAGAGGGTCGGAGAGGGTTGGCAGCCTCCGGCGCTGCTCGGGCCCGCGCTCAGCGGACGACGAACACGGAGACCTTGGCGTGCGCGGCGAGGTGGCCGGCGTTGGAGTGGAAGAGGTATTCCGGCAGACCCGGAATGTGCGAGGCCATCACGACCAGGTCCGCCCCCTGCTCCGCGATGGCGTCCATCAGCGTGCGGTCCAGGTCCACCGCGGGGTCGTCGCTGATATACGCGGCGCTGCCGGCATCGAGCCCGTGCTCCGCGCCCTGCGCTTGGGCGAAGGCATCGAGCTTGCGTGCAAACTCCTGCGGGTTGTGCGCCACCGGGCTCGGCGCGCTGGGCGTGACGCCGACGAAGCAGACGGGGATTTGGTAGCGCTTGGCGAGGTCGGTGGCCGTGTCGATGGCCTTGGTGAGTCGGTCCACATGGGCCAGATCCACCGGCACCATGATTTTGGCGTACAAGATCGCACCTCCTGCGGCGGCGAGGGCGCCACGTTGGCTTCGGCCCGGCGCTGAGGTCGGCGCGGACCGCTTCTTACGATGCCGCATGCGCCTGCGTCTCCCGCGGCGTCATCACGACGTACTGGCAGGCTCGCGCCCCTGAACGGAGCGGCTTGCCCGCCGATGAATGCCGCCCGTGCGGCGCGCAACAGCCCCGTGCGGCAGTGCGGCGCCGTGTCCCCGACAACCGCACAAAAAGCAGACAATATTGCCCGCCCTTTCTCATCCTTACAGAGCCGTGGCGCGATGTACAGCCGCGGGCTGGACAAAAGCCCTTCACGAGCAGCCTGCGATCAGGCGTGCGACGAGGCCAGCACAGTGTTGCGCGACCCCTGGCGTAGCCCCGACAAGCGGGCTTCGGCCGGTTCTGCCCGAGCCGCATGTCCGAGTGGCAAGTCGCTGGACATCGAGATCCATCTGGGCGTCCTGTGCGGCGACCAGGGCTGAGGGCTCCCTGGCGTCGGGACAGTGTCCTGATCCTGAAACGTTGCTAGTCGGCGATGTCCTCGTCGGCCAAACGCAAGACCTCGCGCACCAACGCGTCCGAGAGCCGATAGCCCTGGTGCGCCAGCTCGAGCAGCGTCGGCGCCACCGAGGACAACAGGCCGTGCCGTTTCGCCGCCAGCAGCACGCCGGCCCGTCCAACAACGGGAATGCCGCGCCGCAGGGCAGCGGAACGTCCGCGCCTCTCGTCCATCAGCAGGAAACGACAAGACACCTCCTCGGCGAGCAGGATGGCCGCTGCCTCGCCGGCATCAAGCACAAGACTCAGAGTTGCCCAGAGTTGCCATTTCCTGATCGCGATGCGCAGGGAGCATGCGTACTTGGATCAGGTTCTCGCCAAGGGCGGCCGACAACGCCCGTGCACCCGGGCGATCGGAATCCACGCGCAGCTCCGCCAGGACGGCCGGCGCAACGACCACCGATCCGTAGAGGACCCGCGGCAGCGACAAGCGAGCGAGCGATACGCGCCAGCGCGATCAATGGCCCGGCGTCCGCGACGACGACCCCGTCCATCGCGCCCCCGTCGGAACGACGCTACAGGGCCGCCTCCAGCTCATCCGTCAACTCACCGGCCGGGTAATCCACGGCCGCGAGGCCGAGGGGCGCCAGGAGGTCGATGAAGGCATCAAGGGACAGGTCTGCAACCTTGGCGGCCTGAGCGAGCGTCAGTCGCCGTTGCTCGAACAACGTCAACGCCAAGGCGGGATGCACGCCTTGATCGAGGAGTCTCCGATCAAAGAGCACGGCTAGGATCGCCGGGCGGCCATGCTTGGTTATGATCGCGAGCTGCCCCTGCTCCGCGTCCCGCAGCAGATCGCCCGAGCGAGTACGCAGATCGCGGACAGAGAAGACATGGAGCATGTCCATTGACCAGGCCCAAGAGGAAAAATGCGTTGCCAAAGCGTAGCACGCGTGATGGGCCACACCGCCCCGCGACCTGCGCCGAACCTGGTCCGCCCCCAGGGACGCCGCAGCTCAAGCCGACGAGCGCTGATTTTGCTGCGTTGCGACCGCGCCGCCGCTGGTCGACTCAGGCCGCCGCGGACGGCACCCGCCGCTGCCGCTCCTCCGCCAGCCGGCAGATCTCTTTCACGGTGCCGGCGAACACCACGCCGTGGGCCGGTGCGAAGGCGTACCAGTACAAGAGCCCCCAGACGCCGGCCGGGTGCCAGTACGCGGTCATGCTGAGGCGGGCGCCGCCCGCCTGCGGGCCATCGGGCAACGGCTTGACGTCAAACTCCAACATGCCGGCCCCAGGCGCGCGCATGCCGAAGGCGAGCGACAGGCGCTGCTCGGGCTCGATGCCGAGCACCTTCCAGGAGTCGATGCGGTCGCCGACGCGCAACTCGGTCGGATGCCGGCGACCGTGCCGGCGGCCGGGGCCGCCGGCGAGCCAGTCCAGCGTCTCGCGCAGGTGCCACAGGCCGTTGAGGTAGAACCAGCCGCGCTCGCCGCCGATCTCGCGCAGCACGGACCAGACGGCGGCGGGGGATGCGCTGGTCTCATGGGCGGCGCTGGCGCGCTTGGCATAGTAGGCGTAGTCGATACGTTGCTTGCGCACGGCAAAGGCTCCTTCGATCCAACGGGCGACGACGGGCTCGCTGGCCCGTTCCGCCGCGAACACGGCGGCGACGGCCTCGCGGAAGCCGAGCAGGCGCTGCGGCACCAGGCGCCTGAGCTCCGCATCGTCGGCGGTGAAATCGTGCTTCAACCCTTCGATGAGGGCACGGGCGATGTTCGTCGGCACCGAGGTGATGAGCCTGAGCCAGTACGACGACAGCTTCGGGCTCAGCACTGGCACCGGGATGATCATGGGCGGGCGCCGGCCGCCCTCCTCGGCCAGGATGCGCATCATCGCCGCATAGGTCAGCGTTTCGGGCCCTGCCGTGTCGAAGATGCGATTCGCGGCCTCGGGGACGCCGGCCACGCGCACCAGGTAGGTGAGCAGGTTCTCGAGTGCAATGGGCGGCGACTTGGCCTGCACCCAGCGCGGCGTGACCATGACGGGCAGGTGGTAGACGAGGTCGCGCATGACCTCGAAGGCCGCGGAGCCGGGGCCGACGATGATGCCGCCGCGCAGCTCCGTGACCGGCACGCCGCCGCGGCGCAGCACGTCGCCGGTGTCGCGCCGCGACAGGATGTGCTCGCTCGTGGCGTCTTCCGGCACCAGGCCGCCCAGATAGATGATCCGCTTGACGCCGGCGCGCTCGGCGGCGGCGGCAAAGTTGCCTGCGGCTTCGAGGTCCAGCCGACCGAAGTCCTTACCGGCGCCCATGGAGTGGACCAGGTAGTACGCCGTGTCGATGCCGGCGAGGGCCGCCTCCAGCGTTTCCGGCGCGAGCGCGTCCGCCTCCGCCAGCTCCGCGCCGTCCCAGCCGCGGTTCTCCAGGCTCGCGCGATGGCGGCTGGTGGCGCGCACCGCGATGCCCTCGGCCAGCAGCCGAGGCACCAAGTGGCTGCCGATGTAGCCGCTGGCGCCAAACACGAGGCAGCGACCGACGGGCGCGGGCGCCGGGGAGCTGTCTGCCTGGGTCGGCTCGGCCATACGCTCAGCCTCCGTCGGGGTTAAGACCGTCCAGCCATTGATCGACGATATCCATCACCAGCGCCGGGCATTCTTCCTGCGGCAGGTGGCCGCAGCCGGACAGCTCGGCATAGGTGGCGTTCGGCAGTGCACGGGCCGCGTCCCGCGTGTCCGCCGGCGGCACGATGCGGTCCTCGGTGCCGGTGACGACGAGGGCGGGCTGCATGATCTCACCAAGATGGGTGCCGATCTCGACCGGGTCGCCCAGCGAGCGTGCCAGGAGCGCGGCCCAGGCCGCATCCCAGTTGGCCATCGCACGGTGGGCGCCGGTGAGCGCGCGGCGCTCCTCGTCGATGCGGCTCGGGTCGGCGTAGCCGCGGTCCAGGAGCGGCGCATCGGTGCCGAGCGTGCGCGCAAGCAGCAGCGTCAGGCGCTGCATCTGCGGCAAGTCCACGAGCCAGCTCGGTAGATTCGGGCGCTGGGAGTTGACCCAGGGCGCGAGCAGGATCAGCCCCTGCACGCGCTCCGGATAGGCGCGGGCCGCCTCCAGCGCCAGCGTGCCGCCGGAGGAGTTGCCGACCAGGTAGGCCCGCTCCACGCCGAGCTGGTCCAGCAGCGTGATCATCTGCTCCAGCGCGGCGGACTTGGAATAGGGATTCGCGCCATCCCAGGTGCCGGGCAGCGGCTTCGCGCTGAGCCCGTAGGGAACCTGGTCGTAGGCGACGACCCGCCCGTGCTCGGCGAGGGGCGCCATGAGCCAGTTCCACGTAGACAGATTGAACGTGAAGCCGTGCAGCAGCACGAAGGTCGGCTGCCCCGTGCCGGCCCCGTCGCCGCCGCGCTCGGCCACGTGCAGCGTGAGCCCGTCGCTGCCGGGGAAGGGGATTGTCACGAATTCGCTACCGGGGCGCGCAAGCGCCTGCAAGCGGGTCTCGCCGGTGGCGGGCGCCGGGTCCACCAAGAGCGGCCCGACCGCCGCGGCGATGAGCGCGAGTGCCAGCACCAGCGCGAGCAGGATCAGCGTGAAGCGAAACAGCGGGCGCAACATCGGGGCACAACGGACCAGCGGTTCTGGACAGGGGAGGAACGGCCCGGCGGACCACGCGGCATGCTAGCACAAGGGCGCGTTGGCCTTGGATCTGCGAGCGCCATCACGGCGGCCCGGGCGCCCGGTCGCTATCGTTGTGTGCACGGGCAGAGTAAAACCCAGACACCCGACATAACAGCGGCACGCGCTCGACGCAGGCGCGCTTCGCCGCACGCAGACAGCACCCGATCCGGCTAGGGGTCCGCGCCACCGCGGTGGTTGCGCGTGCTGCAAGCATAGGCCGAGCAATGCCCGACACCGGACCCGACCATCTGCCATCCCAGGCCCTCTCGCCCGGCGCTGCGCTGCGCCTGCTGCATGCGCTGCGCGATGGGCTCGTGGATGCGGCATCCAATGCCTATGCCGAGCGTCTCAAAGACGCCCGCACGGACCTCTCGCAGCTCGCGCAGCGCGCGAGCGAGGCGAGCCGCCGGGAGCTCTACGAATCCGGCTACGCGCTGCTCGCCAACGGCGGGCTCGGCCTGCTGCGCCGCTTCCGCGACATCTACTGCCACGCCTGTGACCACGCCATCGGCGTGCTGAACGGCCGCGACGGCGATGCCTGGGCCAGTATCGACGAGCTGGCCCTCGTGGAGGCCAATGCCTTCGAGCGCGATCTCGCCGTCGCGCGCCTATCCGCGAAAGCCGGCTACGCCTGTGCGCAGCAGATGACCGCACTGGAGCGGCGCATCGCCGCGCTGCTGGGTCTCAAGCGCCTCGATACCGACGGCAATCCCTTTGCGGTGAAGCGGCTTTTCAGCGCCTTCGTCGATGCGGCCGAGGCCCACTGGGCCGGTGCGCAGCTTTCGCTGGTCCTGCTGGAGACCTTCGAGCACTACACCGCCGAGCGGCTGCCCGATATCTACCGCGCCCTGAACCAGCAACTGGTGGACGCCGGCGTGCTGCCGAAATTGCCCGTCGAGACGGAAGAGCGCACGCGCGAGCTGGAGCGCCGCCACCGCACCGGTGGCGACACGATGGGCGACATCTTCGTGCAGCTCACGAGCGGCATCATGGGTGCACGCGGTCGCGGCGATGATGGCCAGGGCGGCGGTGGCTACGGCCTGGGCAATGGCTATGCCGGCGGTGGCGGCGCGCCCGCGGGCGGCGGCGCGGCGCCGGGCGGCACCGACCCCACCTGCGGACGGATGGCACCCATGGTCCTGAGCCAGCTCATCGACGGCCTCACCGGCCTGCAACGCGGCAGCGGCAGCGCGGCGGAGAAGCTCGGCATCACGCTCGACACGCTGGACACCGAGAGCAGCGCCGTGCTGCGCAGCCTCGGCGCGTCGCCGCTGCTGCGCTGGCTGCAGCCGCAGGACGCCGTCACCATCGAGCTGGTTGCGATGCTGTTCGACTGCATCTTCAGCGACGGCGAGCTGCCCGCGCACCTGCGTGGCCACATCGGCAAGCTGCAGGTGCCGATCCTGAAAGTCGCGCTGCTGAACAAGGCCTTCTTCTCCGACCGGCGCCACCCCGCGCGGCGCCTGCTGGACGTCATGGCGGCCGGCGCCCGCGGCTGGAGCGGCAACGAAGAAGGGGCGCTGCTCGCGCGCATCAAGGCCGCGGTGGACAACGTGCTCGCGGCGTTCGAGAAGGATACCGACGTGTTCCAGTCCGAAGCGGAACAGATCGAGTCCCTGCTGCACGAGGCCGAGCGCGCCGCCCGCGGCCAAGTGGGCGAGCTGGTGCAGCGGCTGGAACAGCGCGACCGCCAGCTCGTCGCCGAGACCGTCGTCGCCGACCAGTTGGCGCGGCGGCTCAACGGCCAGCGCTTGCCGGAGGCGGTGACCAGCTTCATCGAGGCGCACTGGCGCGAGCTGCTCGGGCGCATCTACGTCAAGCTCGGCGATGGCGGCGAGGACTGGCACGCGGCCCTCGCCACGCTCGACGACCTAGTCTGGAGCGTGCAGCCCAAGGCGACGCCGGAGGACCGCCGCCGGCTGATGCATCTGCTGCCCTGCCTGCTGGACCAGCTACCGGCGGGCCTGGCGCGCATTGGCCGCGAAGCTGCCTGGGAGCCCTTCCTGGCCGAGCTGATGACGCTGCACATGGCCGCGATCCGTCCGTCCGAGCCGGCGCCCGCCGAGGCGTCGCCGGCGCCCGAGACCGAGACCGAGGCGGCACCGGCCGCAGGCGACGCGCCAGCCGACGCGCCGGACACCGACGCGCTGCCCTGGCTGTTGCACTCCGACTCCGAGCTCGCGCCCTCAGCGCCGCAGGACATCGAGCCCGACAGCACCCTGGCCGATGAGGCCGCATCCGCCGAGGTCTCGGACCTGTCCGAGTCCCAGGCCGCCGCCGCGGCCGAGGCGGCCGCGTGCCGTGACGCGTACTTCGATGCGGCCTGCGCCGTCGAGCTCGGCGACTGGCTGGAAGTGCAGCAACTGGGCGGCGCCAATCTGAGCCTGCGGGCCAGTTGGATGAGCCCCCAGAGCGGGCTCATCCTGTTCGCCGACCGGCGCGGCCGCAACGCGCGGGTGCTGTCCACCGAGCGGCTCGCGACGGCGCTGCGACAAGGCAGCGCGCGGCTGCTGAGCCGCGATCCGCTCACCGATCGCGCCGTTGCGAAGCTCCTGGTGCAAGCGGCGCCAGCGGAGCAGACGGCGGCGTAGAGGGCCGAGGGCCCAAGGGGGGAGGGCCGAGGGGCGACGCCACGCGCTCGGCGCCCTTGCTGCGGCGCCGCTCTAAGTCTTCCGCGTAAGCATCGAGAATTCCGCCATATCTGTAGCGCATTTGGCCGATGTGCGGCGCCGTTCACAGCAGTAGAATCGCGCCATCCGCCAACTGCCGAAGAGTGCAATCGTAAGATGTCCGTCCGTCCGCTCGCCGCGCCGATCTCGGCGTCCCTGTCGCGCCTGCCGCGCCTGTTGCTGCCCGTGCTGCTGCTCGGTTTCGCTATCGGCATCAGCGGGCTCTTGGGTGGCTGCGCCAGCAAGCCGCCGGAGCCCCAGGTGAGCTACGTGGACAAGGTCGTCGTGCACAAGGGCAAGCGCAAGCTCCAGCTCATGCACAACGGCGGCGTCTATCGGGAGTACAAGGTCGCGCTCAGCGACCAGCCGGTCGGCCACAAATTCCGCGAGGGCGACAGGCGCACGCCGGAGGGCGACTACATCCTCGACTGGCGCAACCCCAACAGCAACTTCCACAAGTCCATTCACATCTCCTATCCGAACGATCGTGATCGCGCCTTCGCCAAGGCCATGGGCTGGAGCCCCGGCGGCATGATCATGATCCACGGCCGGCCCAACTGGCTGACATCCGAGAAGGTCGCCCGCGAGTACGATTACAAGGACTGGACCGAAGGCTGCATCGCCGTCAAGAACGACGAGATGGACGAGATCTGGCGGCTGGTGCGCGACGGGACGCCTATCCGGATATTGCCTTAGGAGAGGGCAGAGGGCCGAGGGTTGAGGGTTGAGGGTTGAGGGTTGAGGCAGCGTCTGGCTGGCGCCGAGACTCCCGCCACGG